>JBJHBP010000013.1:0-100316 GCA_050485545.1 Gammaproteobacteria bacterium | reverse complement strand
GCGGAAGAGCGTCCGTGCGCCTCGGCCGCGGCCATCCATGGCCGCGGACGCCCCGAGAAAGGGGAGATGCCGCGCAGCAGCCCGGCTCTCACACTGTCGCCAAGCCTGAACGTGGGATGTCGGAGCCTGCGACTATGAAGGTGTGAACATCGGCACCCGGCGGCCGTCTTCGCAAGGCTTGAACACGACTTTTACACGCTGGCCGATGCGTATGGCATCCAGATCAGTGTCGACGATATTGCTGAGAATCACCGGGCCCTCGTCCAGCTCGATGTACGCCACACAGTACGGTACCTCGGTGCGGCGCAACACGCTGCAGGCGAAAATCGTGCCTGTGCCGGCGCTGGACTTCCACAGCGTATTGCTGCTGCCGCACAGCGGACAGATCGGCCGCGGATAGTAGTGCGACCGGCCACAGTCATCGCAATGTCTGAGCAGGAATTCGCCATCGTTCGCGGCATCCCAGAAATGTTGCGTATCCGGGCCGGGCGTGGGTGAGGGGATAGTACGTTCTGCGCTCATCGGGTCGATTCCTTTCGCGGTGTTTCGCGATTCGGCGTCATTCGCGTTCCATGATCAGCGTGGCGGCGCCGTGGCGTCCTCCCAGCTGGCCGCCGGTACCGTGTGCCAGCGCCAGGCTGCAATCGGGCACCTGCACGGCCGGATGCGCCTCGCCGCGAAGCTGCCGCACCGCCTCGATGATCTTGGTCATGCCGCCGCGATTGGCCGGATGGTTGTTGCACAGGCCTCCACCGTCGGTGTTCACCGGCAGTCTGCCGACGCCCGAGATCAGTCCGCCGTCGGCCACGAAGCGACCGCCTTCACCCGGTTCACAGAAGCCGAGATTCTCCAGCTGCACCAGCACCGTGATCGTGAAGCTGTCGTACAGCGATGCGTAGCGGATGTCCGAGGGCCTGACGCCGGCCTGTTCGAAAGCCAGCTTGCCGGAGCGCACGCCGCCGGATGACAGCAGGTCGAAGTAGCCGCCATTGAGATGACGTACGTGATAGCCGGCACCAATTGGCGTGACCAGCGGTCGATTCAGGCTTCTGGCGATGTCCGGGTGCACGACGACCAGCGCGCCACCACCGTCGGACACCACGCAGCAGTCCAGTCGGTGCAGGGGATCGGAAATGATGGGCGAATTGATCACGTCATCGACAGTGACCACCTTGGGCAACATCGCGTGCGGATTGTGCTGGGCGTGATGACTGGCGGCCACCTTGATCCACGCCAGCTGTTCGGACGTGGTGCCATACTGGTACATGTGTCTGGCCGCGCACATGCCGTACACGTTTGTTACCAGAGGTGAGTAGGGTGCCTCGAACTCGAATTCAGCGGTGTCGTAGACCTTGGTGTGCATGGTGTCCGGGCGTGACCGGTCGGCGCGCGGGCGTCCGGCCAGCGTGATCAATGCCACCCTGCAGCGCCCGTCGGCGATCGCCCGTACCGCATGTTCGACATGGTTGATGTAGGCCGAACCCCAGCTTTCGGTGCTGTCCAGGTGGGTGAGATTCAGGCCCAGGTATTCAACGATCGAAAACGGGCCGGTACCGGGTGCCGTCCAGCCGGGAATGTCGCCGGCACAGAAATAGCCGTCGACGTCGCTGATGCTCAGGCCCGCGTCATCCAGGGCACCTTTGGCGACCTCCGCATGGAGCCGCGCGACGGTCCTGTCGCCTGCGTCGCGCAGCGGATGTTCGTAGGCGCCGACGATATACGCCTTGCCCTTCAGACTCATCGCGGCCGGTCCTTGTCCCATTGCGCGAACGACGAACCTTTTTCGGCCAGTACCTCGAGCAGCCGCGCCGGCTTCCAGTAGTGACCATGCGCGGCGTGGTAGTGCCTGATGCGTTCCAGTACAGCCTTCAGGCCCAGTGCATCAGCATGGAACATCGGGCCGCCACGGTGACGTGGAAACCCGTAACCGTTCGCCCAGACCACGTCGATATCCGACGCGCGGTAGGCAATGCCTTCCTCAAGCACCATGGCACCGACATTGATCAGTGACAGCACGCAGCGTTCCTCGATTTCGGCATCGGAGATTTCGCGTCGTGTAATGCCGAACTCGGCGGCCAGCTTCTCGATCAGTGCCGTGACTTCCGCATCAGGGTGCGGGGTACGGTCGCCCTTCTCGTAGCGATACACGCCCTTGCCGGTCTTCTGCCCGAGTCGGCCCAGCGGCGTGAGCGCATCGGAGACCGCGAAGTAGGGCGCCGGGCGGCTCTCGCGTTGCAACAGCTGCTGGCGTGCCCTGGTGCCCACGTCGATACCGCCCATGTCGTTGACCTTGTTCGGACCCATCGCGAATCCCCAGTCCTCGATGACGCGATCCACCTGTTCGGGTGTGGCGCCTTCGAGCAGCAGCTGCTCGTTCTCGCGCCAGTAGCCATCCAGCATCATGCGATTGCCGATGAAGCCGTAGCCGTCGCCCGCCACTACCCCGATCTTGCGCAGTTTCTTTGCAACATCCAGGGCCGTCACCAGCGTTTCCGGGGAGGTGTCATCACCACGAACGATTTCCAGCAGCTTCATGACATGCGCCGGGCTGAAGAAGTGTAACCCAACGACCTTGTCCGGACGCGAAGTCGAGCGGCCAAGCTGCGTGACCGACAGGGTGGACGTGTTGGATGCCAGCACGGCATGCGGCGGAATCACCTTGTCCAGCTCGCCAAGCACACGGGTCTTCAGTTCCATGTCTTCGAACACCGCCTCGACCACCAGATCGACGCCCGCGGCGGCGTCAGTACCGACAGCCGTGGTGATTCGGGCGCGGTTCGCCGCAGCCTTGTCGGCCGTCATGATGCCGCGCTTGATCGCGGTATCGTAGTTCGACTGCACGAGTCCAATGCCGCGTTCCAGCCCCTGCTCGTCGGCGTCGATCAGCACCACGTCCAGGCCCGCATTGGCGAACGAGGTGGCGATGCCGCTGCCCATGGTGCCGGCGCCGACGACAGCGACCTTTGCCAGCTCCGGCGCCTGACGGCTTTTCGGCAGGCCGGGAATCTTCGCGACCAGGCGATCGGCGAAGAACAGATGGCGCAGTGCCTCGGATTCCGGTGTCTTGATCGACCGGTCGCCAAGTTGTCGTTCCACCTTCATGCCGTCGGCAAACGGCTGTGTGGCTGCGGCCTTCAGTGCCTCGATCAGCAGATGCTGTGTTGTGCGTCCCTTCAGCAGCCTGGCATGTTTCTCAAGTGCCGCGGCAATGCCTGCATCGTCGAATCCGCTGGTGTCCACCGGCAGATCGCGGGTACGTCGCGGGCCGACGCCGCGTGCGAGCAGCGACTGCGCATACTGCAACCCTGCCTCATCCGGATCGCCGTCGATGATTTCATCGATGATCCCCGCTGCCATGGCCTCCTCGGCGCTGATCGGGCGAATACCCAGAATCAGGTCCAGCGTCGCGCGCGCGCCGATCAGGCGTGGCATGCGCTGCGTTCCGCCAGCACCGGGAATGACGCCAAGGCTCAGTTCCGGCAGGCCGACCCTGGCGGTGGCCACGGCCGCGCGGTAGTGGCAGGCCAGCGCAGTTTCCAGCCCGCCGCCCAGGGCGGTACCGAAGATCAGCGTGGCAACCGGCTTCGGGCAGTCCTCGATGGTCTGGAGAACGTCGATCAGATGCGGGCCTTTCAGCTCGCCGTCGAACTCGGAGATATCCGCGCCTGCCATGTAGGTACGGCCGGTGCATGTGAGCAGTACGATGTCGACCGCATCATCGCCTGATACATGATTGAATGCCGCGACCAGGCCCGTACGTATCGAATAGTCGATTGCGTTGACCGGCGGTTTGTCGATGACAATCAGGCCGATTCTGCCGCGAACCTGATAGCTGATGGAATCGGAAAACTTTTTCATGGGCACCTTATTTATGGCGGTAAACGTCGGTTACGGGCGGTTGTGGAACCGCCTGTGAGGCGGTCGGTGGACCGTTGTATCGACGCTGTCAGCCGTTAGTTTGTTGGATTGGGGGCATTATAGGTGATTGAATCACCATGATGGGCAGGGAGTCGGATTCAGGCCAGGCACTGCGCGCCGGGCGCCGCGTGGCAATGTGTGATCACCCGCGTTCGCCGGCACGGGTAGAATCCCTGCGGTCCCGATCGACCAGGGTTCAGGAACCTTGGCAGTGCTGCCAGGAGCTTTGCGACAAGTGAGCCGTAATCTGCAACGTTATCACCGCCAGATGCTGCTGGCGGACATCGGTGAGGCCGGGCAGCGTCAACTCGGAGAGTCGACCGCGCTGATTCTCGGCTGCGGTGCGCTGGGCTCGGTCAGCGCGGAGCTGCTGGCCCGGGCCGGCGTCGGCCATCTGATCGTTGCCGATCGCGACTTCGTGGAACTGACGAATCTGCAACGACAGACGCTTTTCGATGAACGGGACGTGGCCGAGGCCATGCCCAAGGCCGAGGCCGCCAGGCGACGGCTGGCACAGGTGAACTCCGAGGTGACCGTAACGGCCGTTGTCGACGACATCAACGCCGGCAATATTGCGCGCTACGCAGCCGATGCCGACATCGTCGTGGATGGTCTCGACAATTTCGATACCCGGTATCTGGCGAACGACTGGGCAGTGAAGTACGGCCGCCCGTATATCCATGGCGGTGCGGTGGTCACGTCCGGAATCGTGTTCACCGTCCTGCCGCGCACGCCGGCACGCGATGCACCCTGGGAGCAGGGCGAGAGCGGATCGCTGTCGACGCCCTGTCTGCGATGCCTGTTCGAGGAGCCACCGCCGCCGGGCAGTCAGCCGACCTGCGATACGGCCGGTGTACTCGGTGCAGCAACGATGATCGTTGCCGCGTATCAGGCGGCGGAGGCGTTGAAGGTACTCAGCGGCAATTTTCATCGCGTGTCACGCACGCTGCTGACGGTCGATCTGTGGAGCAATGATGTTGCCGCCCTGCAGGTGGGCAATGCGGCCGGCCAGGGCGACTGCATCTGCTGCGGTCAGCGTCGCTTCGAGTTTCTGGATGAGGGGCGGGGCGCGGGCGCCGCTACTCTGTGCGGACGTGACGCCGTACAGATTACTGATGGGCAGCGTGACAGGGCCATCGATCTGCCGGCGCTGGCACGGCGACTGCAGCTGCACGCGCAGGTTCGCAGCAGTGAGCACCTGCTGCGCGCGCAGCTGCATGACAGCGACGGCGCCTATACGCTGAGCGTATTTCCCGATGGCCGCGCGATCATTCACGGCACGTCCGACGCTGGCATCGCCAGAGGGTTGTATGCGCGCTATGTAGGAAACTGAGGGCCTCCCGACCTGCGCCGCGACCCCGCGACCCCGCGACCCGTGGTGTCGAATCCGATCTTCCTGGTTCGACCATGCAGTAGTGATTCATACCACTTCAGCAAGGCAGCCAGGGAGAAGCAGGTGACAGCGATACGCGTACTGGTCGGCACGCGCAAGGGTGCGTTCATTCTTACCTCAGACGGCAAACGGCAGCGCTGGTCGGTCGAAGGGCCGCTGTTTGCCGGCTGGGAGATCTACCACGTCAAGGGCTCGCCCGTGGACCCGGACCGGATCTGGGCCTCGCAGACCAGCAGCTGGTTTGGACAGGTCATCCAGCGATCCAGTGATGGTGGCAGAAGCTGGGAGCAGCCCGGGGCGGGCGGTGGCGCCACAGGTGGCGAAGCCGACGACAGTGGCGCTTCAGTGGCAGGTGAGGCTGTCGCTGCGGGCAGCGAAGGGCCGCCGATGCCGCAGGGCGAAAGCAACCGGTTCGTATACGACACGGACTCCGACGGCGGTCGGCCGCTGACCACGCATCAGTGGTACGACGGCACGCAGCACCCATGGGAGTTTGCACGCGTGTGGCATCTGGAGCCGTCGTTGACCGATCCCGACACCGTGTACGCAGGCGTCGAGGACGCCGCGCTGTTTCGCAGCACCGATGCCGGCGCTTCCTGGCAGGAGCTGCCCGCACTGCGTGGCCATGGCAGCGGGCCGAGCTGGCAGCCGGGCGCCGGTGGCATGTGCCTGCATACCGTCGTCATCGACCCATCGAATCACCAGCGAATCTACGTCGCCATCTCAGCGGCCGGTGCGTTTCGAACCGATGACGGTGGCGAATCCTGGAAGCCCATCAATCGCGGCCTGGTGTCGCAGTACATTCCAGATCCCGAGGCTGAAACCGGTCATTGCGTGCACCGGATCGCGCTGCATCCGGCCCGACCGGATACGCTTTACATGCAAAAGCACTGGGACGTGATGCGCAGCGACGATGCCGGGGACAGCTGGTATGAGGTCAGCGGCAATCTGCCTTCGGACTTCGGCTTTCCCATCGAAGTGCACGCGCATGATCCGGACACTGTGTACGTAGTGCCCATCAAGAGTGATGCCGAACACTTTCCGCCGGACGGCCGTCTGCGCGTTTTTCGCAGCCGCACCGGCGGGCACGAGTGGGAACCGCTGACGCAGGGATTGCCGCAGCAGAACTGCTTCGTCAACGTATTGCGGGACGCAATGGCTGTAGACCGGATGGATCCATGTGGCGTGTATTTCGGCACCACCGGCGGGCAGGTCTACGCGTCGCCCGATGGCGGTGAATCATGGACGCCGATCGTTCGCGATCTGCCGGCCGTGCTCTCGGTCGAGGTGCAGACGCTGCGATGATCCGTGCGATGGTCCGTGTACTGCTGCCAGCGCATCTGCGCACACTGGCCAAGGTCAATGGTGCGGTCACGGTGAATGTGAACGGACCCGTTTCGGTCAGTTCTGTTCTTGACTCGCTGGAAGGCCGCTATCCCATGCTGCGGGGAACGCTGCGTGACCACGCCACCGGCAGGCGCAGGCCGCTGATCCGATACTTCGTCTGCGCACGCGACATCACGCATGATCCACCGGACGCGGCATTGCCGGACGTGGTGGCGAGCGGCACTGAACCGTTGCGGATTGTGGGCGCAATCGCAGGTGGCTGAGCGGTTGAAGCGCCGGTGAGCTTCAGTGGTACGCTAGCGGGCCGCAGCTCATGGAACGGGTGCTTCTGCCATGGACCAGCCACGCAACTCTCTGCACGATGACCAGGTGAGCGACTGCCTGCGGCGGTTGCACCAGGAGGCGCGAGCCGATACGCAGCGGCGCGCCGCGCGCGCCGGCCAGCGATCGGATGACGGCGAACTGATCCGGATGGGCGAACTGTACCTGTCGGTGTCGGAAGATGAGGGCCGTCTGCTCTATCTGCTGGCGCGTGGCAGCCGCGCCGGACACGCCTTCGAGTTCGGTTCGTCCTTCGGCGTGAGCACGGTCTATCTGGCTGCGGCCTTGCGCGACAACGGCGGACGGCTGGTGACCACCGAGGTGCATCCCGAGAAGTGTCGGGCACTGCGGGAAACATTAAGGGAAGCAGGACTGGACGGCGTTGTGACCGTCCTGGAAGGCGATGCACGGGAGACGCAGGCGACCATCAACGCGCCGCTGGAATTCGTGTTTCTCGACGGCTGGAAGGGCATGTATCTGCCCATGCTTGAGCTGCTGCTGCCGAAGCTGAACCCTGGTGCGCTGATCGCCGCGGACAACATCGACCACGATGCCGCCCACGACTACGCGAAACGCGTACGCGAGGGCAGGGACTTCGTGTCGACAACCATGGGGAAAATGGAGGTGAGTTGCCATACCGGCGAGCAATAGAGTACCGGCGAGCAATGGAACCGAGCAGCAGCGGTGACAATTAAGTTTGAAACTACATAATAAATGTGAATTATACGATTGTATTTAAAAGAGAAAATATTCAGTATTCTTCTGTCGCCAGAGCCTGTGTCACGGAGGTTCGTGGCGATGACCGCCGCGGCTGCGTACACTTCCAGAACAGGTTGCTGATGCTTGCCGCGCGACCTGTCCCATCCAGAGAATCAGAATAAACGTAGTGCCCATGAAACAGATTTACCCAGCCAGATTCCTGCTCAGCACCGCCATCACGGTGACTGCTCTCCTGACCGCCCAGGTTCAGGCGCAGGACATGCAGATCGTCAACGCGCGCATTCTCGATGGCACCGGCGTTGCGATCGATCGCGGTACCGTGGTGGTGCGCGACGGCAGAATCGCCAGTGTGTCGGCGGGCAGCCCGGCATCGTCGTCCGGTCGCACGATCGATGCGCAGGGCCGCACCGTGATGCCGGGGTTCATCGATGCACATCGTCATCTGGTCGAGGGGAATCCCGACCAGTGGCTGTCTGAACGCGCGGCTTCAGAGCTCCAGGCATTTCTGGACGCCGGCTTCACGACGGTCGTCTCCAACATCGATGCACCGCAGCTGCTGGAAGCGCGGCGCCGTGTGAACGCAGGTGATCTGCAGGGTCCACGGCTGTTCGCCGCGGCGTTCATCCCGCTGGCCGGTCAGATGGGCGGTGGCGGTCCTGGCGGTGGAGATCCCGCGCGCTCCGATCCCTCCCGTGGCGCGCCGCCGCGTGAAGCGGCGCCGGCCATTCCACGCGAAACGACGATGGCTGCGATCGAGAATGCCGCCCGCCAGGGCTACGACTATCTGAAGACGGTCATTGTCACGACACCGGGTGGCCCGGAGATCGACACCCTGAAGCTGGTGGTTGAAGAGGGAGCGCGGCACGGGCTGCCGACCCTGACACATGCCGTCAGTGTCCGCGATACCCTGGCCGCCATTGAAGCGGCACCGGCCTCGCTGGTCCATACCCCGCACATCGGTCGTCTCGACGAGGATCCGCATGCGCTCAGACGCATCGTCGATGCCGGCATTCCGATGATGTCGACGCTGGCGGTGTTCGTGCCGCACTTCGGTCCCGACAATACCGCGCTGTTTCGCGACGGGCTGCCGTTTCCCTGGGAGACGCTGTCCAGTGCCGGGCAGGGGCCGGTCAACGCGCGACTGCTGTGGGAAGCCGGACTCGTCGCCTACGGATTCGGTACCGACACCACCTGGCCGCCGCGCCAGTCACTGCACGATGAGCTGCGCGCGCTGTCGCTGACCTTTTCACCGCGCGACATCGTGTCGATCCTGACCCGCGGTGCCGCCGTCGCGGCGCTTCAGGACGAGGAACTGGGCACCCTGGAACCGGGCAAACTGGCCGACATTGTGATGGTGGACGGTGACCCCGCGACCGATATCACCGCCCTGCTCAACGTGGTCATGACCATCAAGGGTGGGGATGTCGTGTTCGACGGGATTCGCTGACACCTGTGCAACGGGCATGACCGAGCGCTATCAAAAGCTGCTGTTGCTGGCCAGGGCGTCGTCGGATCAGGCATCCGGCACGGAGTCCGGGCCGGGCGGTGGCGATGGCACCTCGCATACATCCGCCGCGGCTTCACGCGCCATTGCGATTGCGCGCTCGACGGGCGCCAGCCTGGAGCTGTATGACGTGGTCTGCGAGCCGGCACTGGCGCCTTATCGGGGAATGGAGGCGGTTCACGACCCGGTTCGTGATCGCATCGTCGCCGAGCGGAGCGGACGGCTCGGGCGTCTGGCTGAACGTCTGCGCGTTGATGGAGTCAGGGTCGAGGCCACGGCGCAGTGGGGGGAGCGGGTTGATCGCAGCGTCGCACGCCGTGTCCTGGAGCGTGATGTCGATCTGGTGATTACGGACAGCATGCATCGCTCAGGCGAATCCGCTGAACAGGACTGGCGCGTCGTGGCCATGTGCCCGGTTCCGGTACTGGTTGCCCGCCAACCGCCGACCTGTGCCTATCGAAGGGTGATTGCAGCGGTGGATCCACTGCATGCGCATGCCAAACCGGGCGCTCTGGATCAGGCGATACTGCGGCACGCGCATGCAATGAGTCAGCTGTTCGGCGCCTCGCTGCAGGTGGTCCACTGCTATGTGCCGCTGACGGCATTGGGCATGGGCGCGGATGCGGGGCTGGCCGAGAGCGATGCCCAGGACGCGTTTGAAGCGTCGGTTCGCAGCGCCATGCAGTCGGTGCTTGACGAGGCCGGCATACAGGATCTGGAAGCCAGCGTTCTGGCGGGCCGGCCCGAATCCGTTCTGAACAGACTGGCGTCGGAGGATCATGCAACGCTGATCGTCATGGGCGCACTGTCGCGCAGCGGGCTGAAGCGACTGCTGATCGGCAGCACGGCGGAACGATTCCTGCGCCGCTCCTCGACGGATGTGCTGCTGGTCAATCCTCCCGGTATGTCGTTTGCCGAAAGTTAGGCCCACTCGACCTGCCATCACCGATCAGCCGTCACGATGACCCGTACCGACAGCGATGATGTGAAGCGACGGATGGTCGTGCTGCGCGAGCGCATACGCGAAGCCGACCGCGCGTACTACGATCAGGCGCAGCCCCTGATGACCGACAGGGACTACGACGCGTTGCTGGCGGAGCTGGAACAGCTGGAAGCCGACCACCCGCAGTTCATCGATGAAGACAGTCCGTCGCAGCGCGTGGCCGGCTCTCCAGGCCGGGGGTTCCGTACCGTTCGTCATGCCGTCCCGATGCTGTCGATCCAGAACACCTATGCGGTTCAGGATCTGACGGCCTGGTACGAGCGACTGGCGAAAGGCATCAGTGAACAGCAGGGCGATGCTGAGCCATCGCCAGGCACCGCATCGCCCACCGACGTTGCCATGGTCTGCGATCCCAAGGTGGACGGCGTGGCAATCAGCCTGCGCTACGAGCATGGTGTGCTGGTGCAGGCTGTCACGCGCGGTGACGGTGTGCAGGGCGATGACGTGACCACTCAGGTACACGAGATCGCCGCGATACCCCGTCGCCTCGACGGAGCGCCCGAGCTGCTCGAGGTCCGTGGCGAAATCTTCATGCCCTATGAGTCGTTCGAGCGTCTCAATGTGGCGGTACAGCAGAATCTTGCCGATGCGATTGTCGACGCCGATCAGAAGGCGCGCAGGGCAGCATCACATGAGAGCGTCCAGCTGCAGCGTCTGCGACGGCTGACGACCTCAGTGCGGCATCATGAATGCCGGCTGCCGGCGGCGCGGGTCGAAGCGCTGCACGAAAGGGCAGGTGAGTGGTCTGGTGCGCTGCGCGAAGCGGCAACGGAGCTGTTCGAGGCAATGAATCTCTATGGCGGTGACGAGAACCACCCGCCTGCGATCAGCGCCGAAGAGCGTGAGACCGCCGGCTGGCAGCCTTTTGCGAATGCCCGCAATGCGGCCGCGGGAACCCTGAAGATGCTCGACGCACGCACGGTGCGTCACAGGCGACTGGCGTTTCTTGCCCATGGTCGCGGTGAAGTCCGGGGCTGGCCCGACATCGATTCCTTCTCCGCATTCCTACGCGCCATTGCAGGCTGTGGCATACCGGTGAGCAACCATGTAACGCAGTGCGGCACGCTGGAAGCGGTGATCGCAGCCATCGAGCACTTCGACAGCATCAGGACGACGCTGGGTTTCGGTGTAGACGGCATGGTCGTGCGCGTGGATCGGTTCGACCTGCAACGGCAACTGGGCGCAACCAGCAGGGCACCTCGCTGGTGCATTGCCTACAAGTACCCTGCCGAACGAGGGACCACGATTCTCAGGCGCGTGGACTGGCAGGTTGGCAAAGGCGGAACGCTGACCCCGCGCGCAACCATGGACCCCGTGTTTCTGGCCGGGACCACCGTGCAGCATGCGTCTCTGCACAATATCGTGGAAATCCAGCGCAGGGACCTGCACTGCGGCGATACGGTGGTGGTCGAAAAGGCCGGTGAGATCATTCCGCAGATCGTTGCGGCGGTTGCGGACAAACGCCCGGCCAATGCGGTACCGGTAATGGCACCGGAACAATGCCCGGCCTGTGAGCGTGCGGTGCAGCGCGAAGGCCCGAAGCTGTTCTGTACCAACCCTCAGTGCCCGGCGCAGTTCCGCGAGAAACTGAAGTGGTTCGTGGGCCGCGGCCAGATGGATATTGATGGACTTGGTGACAGGCTGGTCGACCAGTTGATCGACGCTGGGCTGGTGCAGAGCTTCGCCGACGTGTTCAGGCTGCCGGGGAAGCGCGAGGCGCTGCGCGAAGCATTGCGCCGTCCTGATGTCAGTGCGCAGGCGCAGGGGCCTGAGAAACTGGTGGACAATCTGATCGCGTCGATCGAGGAAGCGCGCCAGCGCGGGCTGGCCAGGGTGCTTGCCGGCCTGGGTATCCGATACCTTGGTTCGACGAATGCACGTCTGCTGGCTGCGGCCTTCCCGGACGCCGACGCCCTGATCTCTGCGGCAGAAGCCGATATCGCCGCGGCATTGTCACGCAGCAGCGCGACGGAGGATGACGCGCTGATCAGTGTTGTGCAGGAACTGAAGGCGGCGGTGCAGGAGGCACCTGAACAGTCGCTGCAGGCGCTGTTCGGCGATGACATATATCGCATATACCTGTCGTTGCTGCTCGAACCCTACCGTTCCCAGCAGGCCATGCAGCGTCGGGCGACAGGTCTGTTCGAGGCCTGTCCAACCCCGGAGGCGCTGCTGGATGCCGATCATCAGGCGCTGGTCGGCGCTGTTGCCGGCGGGGCAAAAAAGCCGCAGGCGTTGGAAGAACGATTGGTCACAGCACTGTACGAGCTGTTGCAGGATGCGACGTTGCGGCGCCGCCTGTCTGCCCTGAGCGCGGGTGCCTGGACATACGACGTCTGCGCCACCCTGCTGCTGCAGGGCAGGGCCGGCGCACAGGCGATCGAGCGTGCGCAGCGACTGGCCGAAGCATTCCCGGATCTCAAGGCATTGCGCGAAGCCGACGATGAGACCATCGCCAGCGCCCTGCGCGGCGGCAAGATTGCGCAGGGGGTCTACGGCTGGCTGCAATCCAGGGTCGGCCGCGAGACGCTGGATTCATTACAGCAGGCCGGTGTGTCGCTCGCAGGTGATCCGCCAGTGGATGCTGCCGAGGACGAACTGTTTGCCGGCAAGGTGGTGGTGCTTACCGGCAGCCTCGCCGCTTTCACACGTGGTGAACTCACCGAACGCCTCGAAGCCCGCGGTGCGCGCGTCGCAGGTTCGGTATCCGGCAACACCGATCTGGTGATCGCCGGGGAAAGCGCGGGCAGCAAGCTGGAGAAGGCGCGCAGACTTGGCATCGAAATATGGGATGAAGCGTCGCTGCTGCGCGCACTGGGCATGAACTGACCACGTGCCCCGGCCGGGACACTCACCTGTGGGCGGATACGTCCTCCTGCGTCGTGCATGCGGATCAGTCTGACTGGCGTCGTCCCCCGCTTTCAGCAGACAGCACGGCTTCACGCAGCGCGATCAGACGGTGCACGGCCTGATTGAGCTCGGGGTCGGAATTCACGGCCTGCAGCACGGCATTTCGAAATTCCGCATTCTTCTGCATCACCACAGGAGATGGATCATAGAACGTGCCGCTGAACAGCAGGTTGCCGTCGTCATCTTCCCCCATCGAATTGAAAGCCTCCTGGCCCTGACGCGCAATTTCCGAGGACTGGTACGCGGTTCTGCAGACGCGCCGCGTAATCAGGGAGCCTGCGTTGCGCTCGCTGCGGCAGGTGACCTTGAATTCGTCGTTGTTCAATCTTTCGTTGAGCAGTTCATAGAAGTTCTCCGTGGCCAGTCCGGCATCGCGCCGCAACACACGCAGGCTCCGCTGCCCGGTGACCACGATCTCGTCAACCTGCTCATCAGCGGGCGAGGGTTGTGCTAAAACAACACCAGGTGCTGCCACGGCACTGAGGGCGACTGCCGCCAGAAGCCAGCATTTCATTGGGTTCATTGGCGTTTCACGATTCATGGCTCTGTAACCTGAGACTCCGGTAAGCACGGGAATATACACAAGACGGATGCAACAGCGCCACACCTGAATCAACGATTTGTGCCCAAAAACCAAAAAACCCGCCTTGAGAATTCTCAAGGCGGGTTTTTATGAAAGATTGAATCCCGTAGGGGGATCAATCAGAAGCGGTAGCCCACTCCGAGATTCCACTGCGTCGCATCAGCGCCGGAGATACGGAAGTCCTCATAGGTCAGGCGGAACTGCATGTTCTGGGCGTTGATCTGTCCGCCAACCAGCAGGGAGTTGTGGCTGCTCTTGTCGGCCAGAACGAGGCCCGGCGCGCTGGCACTGCTGCTGAAGCGGTTGTGGGCGAAGCCTGCGATGACCGAACCACCGGGTGCCATTTCCGTCAGCGGGATGCGACCCACAGCACGAACACTCCAGTAGTTTGCACTCATCTCGATTGAATCTTCGAAGCTGAGGTTACGGGTCTTGGCGTACGCACCCTCGACGGCAAAGTAGCGATGCACGTTGTAGCCACCAACAAGCGTATTGACCGATGTGGTGTCCTTGAACGTTATCTCACCGACATTCTTCTGCTTGTAACGCAGTTCGCCACTTTGAGCCATGATGTAGGCTGTTCCGGTTCCGTCATCAACGGCTTGACCGAAAGCAGGTGCTGCGAGCAGCAGGCTGGCAGATGCCAACAAAAAAACTCTTGCCATGGTAGTCCCTCCAGAGCAGGCATAATTTTTGGTTTAAGGTCGGCCCGGGTGCCCATTACGGAGCCGGCCCTAGCCGCTGCGCAGTGTAGCATTGTTAACGTGCATGTCTACGCGAATATTCATCGTTGTCCTGCAGCAGCCGCAAGGGCGGCTGTGCCGCATTGCTGAGCGGCCACGACCGCCCGTCGGAAGGCACGCTACAGCAGCCGCTCGATAGCCTCTCCCGGCGTTGTAGCCACCTTCAGTGTCCGGGGTTGTGATTTGCGGTACGGGCCGAACAGCGAGACTGCCGCGGGATTTGGATACGGCCCCGGTGTTTGTTATCCTCGGAGTGCCTGCTTCATAACAGGAGTCTTCCCTTGAGATCGGCCCCGATCCGGAGAATCATGATCACCTCGACCGGCCTGGTCCTTGCCGGCTGTGCGGGGGGCGGAGGCCTGGAAGATTCCTCCAGGAACGCCGATGACGGGGCGGCGGTGGCGGTCATGGCTCAGCTCTCATCATCATCCCCGTCATCCGGGGCAGGGCGTTCGGCGGCGGAAGTCAATCTCGCACCCACGGCCCGAATCGACGAAACCTTCGTTCCTGTCTGTTCTCTGGAGACGGTGGTCGGGTCGCGAATCCGCCGCGAGATCTGCCGGGGACCGGTCAACGAGGCGGATGCCAGTCAGCGGGAAGAGATCTTGCGAACCGAGATTGAAATCGCCCGCGAGATGCAGGCCATCGATGAGCAGATGCGCCTCGACCGGGAAGCGCGGGAAGCGGAAGAGCGGCAGCGCATGATGGATATGTTCTGAGAATGTTCTGACTCTCCATGACTATGGAGCAGGTCCACCGGGTAGCCAGGTCACCGCACACCCTGCAACCGGAATCATCCGTGAAACGCCCTCCGTCAGCCTGAATCGTCGGTGTAACGTCAATCGTTCGCGGAAAACCGCGAAAACACGGTAATTCTTGGTACTTCTATAGAGACCTGAGCGCACGACTGCGCTAACTTCCCATCCTGTCGCGACTCTAACCGGACAGTCAGGTCGCTTTACCATTCAGGATTGGGAAAGTTATGTCCACGGAACCCCGTAAAAATAGTGATGAAACCGCAGAGGGCAGCCGTTCTACGACGTCCGCCCGGACACGCAGATCGTCGCGTCGCTGGCCACTGTTTGTCGTGTTGCTGGCGCTCGGATCCGCTGGTGGCTACTACTGGTACCAGACGCGAGACGTCGGCCCGCAGGATCGTCCGCTGATCGTTGCGGTGGAGATCGGCGACGTCGAGAACATGGTGGTCTCCTCCGGCAACCTCGAGCCGCGCCATGTGCTGGCGGTGGGTGCCCAGGTGTCGGGTCAGCTGCAGCGACTTTTTGTGGATATCGGCGACGACGTGGAAGCTGGCGATCTGCTTGCGGAGATCGACGCGCGTGTACAGGAAAACCGCGTGCGGGCCAGTCGCGCCAGCATCGACGGCCAGTATGCGCAGATCGAGGCGCGCGAATCCGCGCTGGCGCTGGCCCGAACCAATGCCGCCCGGCAGACGCAGCTCAGAGCCGAGCGTGCGACCAGCCAGGCCGAGTATGACTCGGCCATGAACAACCTGATCAACGCCGAAGCCAGCCTGACCCAGCTGATGAAGCAGATCGAGCAGAGCGAAGCCAGCCTCGCCAGCGACGAAACCCAGCTCGAATACACGCGGATCATGGCGCCGATTTCCGGCACGGTCGTGGCGGTGGAAATGAATGAAGGTGTGACGCTGAATGCATCGCAGAGCGCGCCCACCGTGCTGCGGCTCGCCGATCTGTCCACCATGCGCGTGGAGACGCGGGTGTCGGAGGCCGACATCAGCGAACTCTACATCGGCATGGAAGTGTATTTCACGACACTGGGCGGCGGGTCTCGTCGCTGGACCAGCACGCTGCATCAGATCCTCCCTACGGCGCGCGTTGAAAATAACGTCGTGATGTACACGGCACTGTTCGACGTCGACAACCAGGACGGCGCGCTGCTGCCTGGCATGACCACACAGGTCCACTTCGTGACATCCGCGGCCCGTAACGTCGTGACGGTACCGATTGGTGCCCTGTCATTCGATGATGGCGGTCCGTCGCCGATGTCCGCGGCCGGCGGTATGGGCCGACCGGACATGGGCGACTTCAATGACCCGGCGGTTCGGGCGCAGATGCTCGATCAGATCGCTGCCCGTACAGGCCAGTCGCGCGCCGAAATCGAACAGCGAATGGCCTCCATGGGCGGTGCGTTTCCCGGCGGCGCAGCTGGCGGTGGAGGCGCGCGCGCCCAGGGTGGTGGTCAGGGTGGCGGTAATTTCGCCCAGCAGGGCAATGCTCGTGGTGGTGCAGACCGCACCGCCGCAAGACCTGCCGGTGAACCCGGGGCACCGCCGCAGCCGCGCAGGGCTACCGTGCAGGTTGCCCTGGGCGATGACCAGTTCGAAACCCGCGAAGTCATGATCGGCCTGATGAGCCGCGTGTCTGCAGAAGTGCTGTCGGGCCTGGCGCCCGGTGAGTATGTTGTGGCCGGCATTATTCAGGGTGGTTCAACGCAGGCCAATCAGCAGCAGGGAAACCAGAATAACCGCCAGCAGCAGGGTGGCTTCCCCGGCGGCGGCTTCCCCGGCGGCTTCCCCGGCGGCGGCCTTCCTGGCGGTTTCAGAGGGTTCTGATGTGAGCACGATTGCGCTGGGTGCCGATGCCATGGCGGCGCCGGCTGATGGGCGGGAAGAGCCGACGCTGCTCAGCCGGGATGTCGCAGTACCGCTGATCGAGCTGCGCAATGTCTGTCGCACCTACGTGACGGGCGGCGGTGTCGAGGTGCGCGCACTGAAAGACATCAGCCTGAAGATCTATCCGGGCGAGTTTCTTGCCGTGATGGGCCAGTCCGGGTCGGGCAAATCGACGCTGATGAACATACTCGGGTGTCTGGACCGTCCGACCAGCGGCACGTATCGCTTCGGCGGCCGGGACATTGATTCCTTCGACGCGGATGGTCTGGCATGGCTGCGGCGCGAGGCCTTCGGTTTCGTGTTCCAGAGCTACAATCTGCTGGCCACCGAAACGGCGCTCGAGAATGTCGCCGTGCCTGGTATCTATGCGGGCATGCCGGCGCACGACCGCGCCGAGCGCGCCGAAGCGCTGCTCACCTCGCTCGGACTTGGCGAGCGCATGGATCACCGGCCCAATCAGCTGTCCGGCGGTCAGCAGCAGCGGGTGTCCATCGCGCGTGCGCTGATGAATGGTGGCAAGGTCATTCTCGCCGATGAGCCCACCGGAGCACTTGACTCACAGAGCGGCGTTGAGGTGATGGCGCTGCTTGAGGAACTGGCGCGCAAGGGGCATACCGTCATCCTGATTACGCACGATGCAGCTGTCGCCGCGCACGCCGATCGCGTCATCGAATTCAGTGACGGGGAAGTCATCAAGGACACCGGCCCCAAGGACGGCGCCATCGATCCGTCACAGAACGAAAAACTGCGGCAGCTCTTTCTCAGTCGCCGGGCAGCTTCGATGCTGGGCGGCATGGGCGAGGCGGTACGCATGGCCCTGCGATCGCTGCATGCCAATATTTTCCGTACGGTGCTGACACTGCTCGGCATCGTTATCGGCGTGGCCGCCGTGATCACTATGCTGGCCATCGGAGAAGCTGCCCGTCAGGAGGTTGTCGACCGAATCAGCGCTATTGGCACCAATATTCTGCAGGTGCAGCCGGCACGGGCGCAGAACCAGCGTCGCAATATGCCGTCGACGCTGCGTTTTGAAGACGCGGATGCAATTCTGGCCAATGTGCCGAATGTGCTGTACGCGTTGCCGGAACTGCAAGGCAATTACACCGTGCGCCATGGTCGGGCCGATCATCAGACGCAGGTGACCGCCACGTCGGCAACTTTCCCGGAGGCGCGCAACTGGCCTTTGGCTCGGGGCGTGTTCTACACCCGTGAGGACAGCGACAGGTATCGGCCGGTGGCGGTGCTGGGCGCCACGGCTGCCGAAGAACTGTTTCCGGACGGCGACGATCCGATCGGGGAATATATCCTGATTCGCAACGTGCCTTTCCAGGTGATCGGCTTGCTGACGCGCAAGGGTGGGTCGGCGGGACTCGGCGGCGGCGACCAGGATGACAGCATTTTCGTACCACTGAAATCCGGCGCAATGCGGCTGTTCGGTGAGCAGTACGCGCGTCAGATCACGGTGGCGGTGCAGGATATCAGTCGCATCCACCAGACCGAGGAGGTGCTGACGAACTTCCTGGTCGCGCATCGCGGCAATCAGGACTTTAGAATCTTCAACAGCACCGAGCTGCTGGAGACGGTCACGGCTACCCAGCAGCAGTTCACGATGTTGTTGGGCTCGGTGGCAGCGATTTCGCTGCTGGTGGGCGGTATCGGTGTGATGAATATCATGCTGGTGTCTGTCACCGAAAGAACGCGCGAGATCGGCGTGCGCATGGCGACGGGAGCGCGGCAGAGTGATATCCGGGCCCAGTTTCTGTGTGAGGCGGTGGTGGTCACCGCCCTTGGCGGTATCATCGGCGTTCTTTGTGGACTCGGCGCCGGCCAGGCGCTGAAGTTCTTCGGCCAGGATGTTTACTTCACCACGTGGCCCATGGTGGCTGCGTTCTCCTGCGCGGCTACGATCGGTCTGATCTTTGGCTTCGCGCCCGCCAATAAGGCTTCACGTCTTGATCCTGTAGAGGCTCTGTCGAATGAGTAAGGGTATTGCGCGATTGCGCGCGCCGGCGGCCGCCATTGCATCGACCACGCTGATTTCGGCCTGTCTGATGACAGCGCCGCCACCGCTGCCGGACAGCGATGTGCCGGCGGCCTGGCATGGCCCTGTCGTGGACGAAGCCAATGTATGGCCGGAGACCGACTGGTGGAATTCCTTTAATGATCCGGTTCTGTCGAATCTGATCGAAGAGGTGAAGGCCAACAACCTGGATCTGGCCAATAACGAACGGAACCTGCGCGCCGCGCAGATCACGCTTCAGGAAGCCGGATTCAACCTTTTTCCGTCGCCGCAGGTGACGATAGGCACCTCCGGTTCCGTGCAGCGCCGCGACACGGGTGATCTGGGCTCATCGACCACAACGTCCGGCGGGCCTTATCAGTTGTCCGCTTCGGCGACCTACAGCGGCATTCTCAGTCGGCCGGCCAATTACAACCGCTCGCTGGCGGATTACGATTCGCGTGTGGCGCAGACGGTCAGCACGGCGCTGAATACGCTGAGCACGACCACTTCCACCTACTTTCAGCTCCTGCTGATCCGTGATCGTGTTCGGGCGGCACAGCAGAATCTCGCCAACGCCGAAGAAATTGCGCACATCGCCAGGGCGCGACTGGAAGCCGGTGTATCGGTGCCGATCGACCTTCTGCAGCAGCAGATCGCCATCGAGCGCGAACGCACCAATCTCAGCAGCCTGGCGCAGAACGATCTGGCTGCACGTTCGTCGCTTGCGTTGCTGCTGGGTCGCAGTGTCCAGGGTTTCAATATCGAAGGGGACACTCTGCAGCACATCGAGGTACCCAGGGTACAGCCGGGCATTCCGTCGGAACTGCTGGTGCGGCGCCCGGACCTGATACAGGCCGAGGCCTCGGTACGCAGCGCGAATGCCAACGTGGCGATCGTGCGGGCGAGCTTCCTGCCCAACATCTCCCTGACCAGCAACAACAGTGCCAGCAGCGCATCGCTGTCCACGCTGGTATCGTCGCCCGATACCGTAATGGGCATCAGCGCCAACATCGTACAGACCCTGCTGGACAATGGTCAGCGGCGGCGCAATGTGGAGCAGTCTCGCATTACTCTGGAAAACAGCCTCAACAGTTACCGCCGTGCGGTACTGGCCGCTTTCAACGAGATTGAAGTGCAGCTCAACAATATTCAGTTGCTGGCAGCCCAGGGGCAGGTAGCGGCGAGAAACCTGGAAGCGGCGGAAGAGTCGTTCCGTATAGCCCAGGTACGTTATGAAGCCGGGTCCACCGATTTTCAGACCATTCTCACTTCGCAGAACCAGCTGTTCTCCCAGCGCAACGCGGTGCTGGACAACAAGCTTCAGCAGCTCAATGCCACATTGTCGCTGTTCCAGGCACTGGGCGGCGGCTGGCATGTGGAGAATTTCCCCAACTGAGCCACGCCTGTTCGCTGCCGGCGCGCAACTCTGGTAGCCTCATCGGTAGCGAGCCGAGGAGTGCATTCGATGTCTGATACGCCCACCACCCGTCGTTCGGCAAAGCGCTTGTTCATGGCGATGGTGCTGCTGCTCGTTGTGGGCGCAGTCGGACAGTATGGCTGGAGCAGCTGGCGCGAAAACGCCCCCGAGTGGCCGCAGGCAGAGTTCCACATGGCGCGCATGATTTACGACACGTCGGCCAGAGCCGGTTCGCGCGGCTTCGCCAATCCGATGTGGGCAGTGGACTATCCCGAGGCGGAAGGCAACTTCCTGCCGGCACTGCGTCGCATGACCAACCTGTCGGTGGCTGAAGACAGCATTCACCTGCCGCTCAGCGATGACCGGATCTTCGACCATCCATGGCTGTTCGTTCAACAGGTGGGCGCAGGCAATTGGCGACCCAGCGAACAGGACATCCTGCGCCTGCGCGAGTATCTGTATCGTGGCGGATTCCTTGTGGTGGATGACTTTCATGGTGACGGTGAATGGTCGATGTTCCAGCAGGTCATCAGCCGCGTGCTGCCCGGCCGACCGATTGAGAACCTGTCGCAGGACGACCAGGTAGCGAACCTGTTCTACGAACTGGACCTCACCATTCGGATTCCGGGCGAGCGCCATCTTCGGGGCTGGCAGGCAAATTCGGTCCCGCCGAACTGGCGTGGCATTCGCGACAATCATGGTCGCCTCATGGTCGTCATCAACCACAATGTCGACATGGGCGACGCGTGGGAACATGCGGATGATCCTTACTATCCTGCCGAAATGACGGCGACGGCCTACCGATTCGGCGTGAACTACGTCATTTATGCGATGACTCGCTGAGCCAACCCGCCAGCCACAGCGGGAGACGGAGGAACGTCCGTTGAAGGACAGCGATGTGGAGCTCGTCGAGTTGCGGCGACGTATCGCGAAGCTCAAGCAGGAAGCCCGCACCAACGAGGAAACCTGGCGACGCTCACAACAACGCGAAATGTCGTTGCTGGAGGCCCAGGACCTGCCGACTCTGCTGAGCGAGCTCACCCTGGGTCTGCAACGCAGCTACGGTCTGCAATTCTGCCGTCTGCATCTCATGGATCCGGAACATGAAATCCGTCATCTGCTCGGCAACGCCGGCGTGAACCCCGATCAGCTCGACAGTGTGCGGTTCATCGACACCACTGATGCGCTGCCTGCCATGATGCGTACCCGTACACAACCCTGGCTGGGTCGCCACGACGCGGCCATGCACACGGCCCTGTTCGGTCCGGACACGAGACTTGGCAGCATCGCCGTGCTGCCGTTGTCGAGGCAGTCGTCACTGGTCGGGTGCCTGTGCTTCGGAAGTCGGGAATCAGGTCGTTTCACCTCGGAACACGGCACGGATTTTCTGCATCACCTTGGCATCATTGCAGCTTTCTGTCTGGAGAACGCGACGAACCGGGCGCTTCTGGTGCGGCAGGGGTTTACGGATGTGCTTACCGGCTGGAACAACCGACGATATCTCGATGCGCGACTCGACGAAGAAATCGCGCGCAGTCGCCGCAACAGGACAAAGCTGGCCTGTATGCTTGTGGATGTGGATCACTTCAAACAGGTCAATGACAATCATGGTCACGCGGCCGGCGACGAAGTGCTGCGCGAAGTGGCGGACAGGATCGCCGGGGAAGTGAGGGGAAGTGACATTTCCGCCCGCTATGGCGGAGAGGAGTTTGTAATACTGATGCCCCGCACCACACTGGAATCCGGCCGGATCGTGGCCGACCGCATACGCGCGGCCGTTGCGGCAGAACCGTTTGCTGGCCGTGCGCTGCCGGCATCGGTGCCGGTGACCGTCTCCATCGGGCTCGCCGAATCGGATGGTGCGGACGATGTGCTTGCGCCGCAGCACGCGGCGCAGGCACTGATCGCAGCGGCCGACAGAGCGCTGTACGCCGCGAAATCCGGTGGCCGCAACAGAATCGCCGTTCAGCATGACGCCTGAGGGCGGCCACGATCGGCCACTGGAGCTGCTGCGCAGCGTCTTTGGCTATGACGGGTTTCGGGGCCTGCAGCGCGAAGTCATTGACTGTGTGCTGGCAGGACATGACGCGCTGGTCCTGATGCCCACCGGCGGCGGGAAGTCGCTGTGCTATCAGATTCCTGCGCTGGTCAGAACCGGAACCGCAGTGGTGGTCTCACCCTTGATCGCGCTGATGGCGGACCAGGTCGCCGCGCTCACCCAGTTCGGCGTGCGTGCGGCGCTCCTCAACTCATCACAGACCGCGGAGCAGAGCCGGGAAGTACGCAGGCAGCTGGCTGGTGGTGAGCTGGACCTTCTCTACGTCGCGCCTGAGCGCCTGCTGATGGACCATATGCTGGATCAGCTGGCATCAATTCCGCTGGCGCTGTTCGCCATCGACGAGGCGCATTGCGTGTCGCAGTGGGGCCACGACTTCCGCCCGGAATACCTGCAACTGGCAACGCTGGCTGAACGCTTTCCCGGTGTGCCGCGTCTGGCATTGACGGCGACGGCAGAAGCGCACACACGCGCTGAGATTCACGCCCGACTGGCGCTGAAGGATGCACGCATATTCGTCAGCAGTTTCGACAGGCCCAATGTGCGCTATCGCATTCGTCACGCCAGTCGCAATAACCGCGGCGCATTGCTTGACTTCATTCGACGCGAGCATCCGGGTGAGGCGGGCATCGTCTATTGCCTGTCGCGAAAGAAGGTTGAAGAGACGGCAGCCTGGCTGTGCAGTAACGGCATCGAGGCATTGGCCTATCACGCCGGTCTCAGTGCGTCGCAGCGCAATGAACATCAGAGCCGTTTCATCAACGAAGAAGGGATGGTGATGGTGGCAACCATTGCGTTCGGGATGGGTATCGACAAGCCCAATGTCCGGTTCGTCGCCCACCTGAGCCTGCCTCGCAGCATCGAGGCCTACTACCAGGAAACCGGCAGGGCAGGGCGGGATGGTCTGCCGGCTGATGCATGGATGAGCTATGGCCTGCAGGACGTGATATTGCTGCGCCAGATGATGGCACGGTCCGAGGCGGCGGATGCCCACAAGCGGATCGAACAGCACAAGCTCAATGCGATGCTGGGAATCTGCGAACTCACCACGTGCCGGCGACAGGCGCTGCTGGCCTATCTGGGCGAGACGCTGCCCGAACCCTGTGGCAACTGTGACGTGTGCCTGGAACCGCCACAGACGCGTGATGCCACCATCGCAGCACAGAAGGCACTGTCCTGCGTGCATCGCACGGGGCAGCGATTCGGTGTGAACTACCTGATCGATGTGCTGCGCGGCAAGGATGACGAGCGCATCCGGCGGTTCGGGCATGATCGGCAGAGCACGTTCGGCATTGGCAGGGAGCTGAGCGATGAGGCGTGGCGCGGGGTATTCCGCCAGCTGATTGCCAGCGGTCACCTGAATGTCACCACTGACGGCTTTGGAGGGTTGCAGCTCACGGACGCCTGCCGCCCGGTACTGCGAGGCGAGGCGTCGTTGCATATGCGATTCGACGAACCGGAGAAGCGCAGCGCTCGCGGCAAATCGGCATCGCGCGCTGCGACAACGGCCGCCGCGCCGGCGTTGGCCGGTGAGGCGGATCGCAACCTCTGGGATGCGCTGCGTGCCGAGCGGACCCGAATCGCCCGCGAGCAGGGCGTGCCGCCCTACGTCGTCTTCCATGATGCAACGCTGGCGGCCATGGTTGAACGTCGCCCGCAGACGCTGACGGCCCTGGCTGAGCTGTCCGGTGTCGGGGAACGCAAGCTCAGGGCATACGGAGAACTGTTCCTGGAAGTGATACGCGAGGAAGCCGCCGCCTGACGGTCGCTCGGCCGGACCGATGAAGCGATCGGCCCAGGCTTGTCGGCGGCCGGACCATGGACTAACGTGGCACCTGACAGGGGGAATGATGAGCCAGACAGGACTACGTCACCGAAGACAGCGCTCGGGACAGCCGTACGGGCGGTCAGCTTCGCTATGCAAGCCCTGGCCATGCGAACGTGCCCGTCCGGTACTGCTGAGCGCCCTGTGCGCCTGTGTCGCATTCGTTCTCGGGACATGCGTGACGACCGCAAGCGCGCTGGCTTCACCACCGCTGGTCAGCGCCGTCATGGAAGGCGACACTGACCGCCTCGCCGCACTTCTGCGCAGCGAGGCATCCGTTTCCGAGGCTCAGCCTGACGGCAGTACCGCTCTGCACTGGGCGGCCTACCGTGACGATCAGGAGGCCGTCCGTCAGCTCCTGAATGCCGGCGCCGACCCGGATACGGCCAACCTTCAGGGCATGACACCGCTGATCCTGGCGGCTGTCAGCGGCAATTCACACACACTGCGCCTGATGCTCGAGGCGGGCGGCGAGCCGAATCTGCCTTTGCGCAATGGCGAGACGGCGCTGATGATGGCAGCCCGGACCGGCAGCAAGGATGCCATCGAGCTGCTGCTGGCTCATGGGGCGGAGATCGATGCCCGCGAATCGCTGCGCGGCACGACCGCATTGATGTGGGCGGCGTCCTACGGGAATCCGGATGCAGCCGCAACGCTGATCGCAAACGGCGCCGATGTCGGCGCACAGTCCGCGACAACTGCGCGTGGGCGTGGGCCCTACATGGCGCCCCCGGCGCGGGAACGTATCCGTGAGTTCATCGACGGCACCGGCGCACGCGGCGCTGCGGAAGAGTTCGAGTTCGAGGCCGCCGATGAGGCACTTGGCGTATCTTACGCACGGACACCGGAGAGCATTGCTGCCGCCCTCGAGGCCATCGGCCCGGAACTGGTGCCCGATCCCGCGCGCAATCGCGGTGGCGATCGCTGGGGAGCCTTGCCGCCTCTGATCTTTGCGGCCCGCCATGGCCATCTGCAGGTGGCGCAGGTACTGGTTGAAGCCGGCGCGGACGTCAATCAGACCACGGCGGATGGCTGGACTGCCCTGCTCGCCGCGACGCACAACCGATATTACGGTCTTGGAGCATGGCTGCTGGAGCAGGGTGCGGACCCTGACCTCGCCAACGCCGGCGGCTGGACACCGCTGTATATCGCCACGGACAACCGCAACATCGAGGCGGGTGATTATCCGGTGCGCGTCCCCGACATGGATCACCTGGCCTTCATACAGCTGCTGCTGGACGCCGGGGCCGACCCCAATCTGCGCATGCGCTCCAGCACCGAGACGCGCACGGTGTTTACGCAGCAGTGGCTTTTCGAAGACGGTGCCACACCATTTCTGCGCGCCGCCCAGTCTGGCGACCTGACACTGATGCGACGGCTGCTCGAGCATGGCGCCGATCCCGACATTCCGACGCTGCATGGCATCACGCCGTTAATGGTGGCCGCGGGGGTTGGCTGGGTGCACGGTGTCACACACGAGTGGTCGCCGTCAGAGACGCTTGAGGCGGTCGCATTCCTGCTTGAGCTGGGCGCCGACGTCAACGCCCGTGACAGTCTGGATGGTCGCACCGCGCTGATGGGTGCTGCGCACAAGGGTGCCCCGGAAGTTGTGCAGCTGCTGGTCGATCACGGCGCCGATCTGACGATTCGCGACATAGGCAGCAGGGACAGTACGCATCTGCTTGCCGGCGTGACCTGGAATGCACTGGACTACGCGGAGGGTCTGGTGCGCGTTGGCGTGCAGTCGGCCTCACCGCAGGAAGAAACCGCTGCCCTGATCCGCCGCCTGATGAGCGATCGCGGCATGGAACTGCCGCCGGAAGGGCGTACGCTGGAGTCGATCTGTGTCGTCGATATCTGCCGCTGAGGGGCTTAGCGGGTCATCGCATAGATCACGTAATTGACGCCAAAACGGTAGGCCAGCGCCGTCAGTGGTGCGGGATACGCCGGATCGTCGGCATGCTCCCAGGCATCGCCCATATCGGCGTTGTGATTGATGGCAACCATCAGTCGTCCATGATCATCGTAGATGCCACGCCAGTTGGGCGGCCCCTGCAGCCGCACCTGATCACCGCGTACATGCCTCACACCCGGTATCCCCAGGGAGATGTCCAGTTCATGGACGATACTCATCAACGGGTCGTCGTGAGCAATGTCGACGATGGGATGCTCGGGCAGCACCGCGTGCATCACCCGCTCAAGCATCGGCCATTCGCGTTCCCCATGGATGTCGTCGACGACCAGAAAGCCACCGCGGTAAAGGTATTCACGCAGGCGGGCAATCTCCTCGAAACCAGGCCGCCAGTTGCCGCGGGCTACCTGCTGAATGAACAGCCATGGGTAATCGAAGATCCGATCGTCTGTGATCTCCAGATGCCTGCTGTCGGCGGACACTGACAGGGTGGTCATACGCCGGAGGGCCGGCAGGAAATTCGCCTCGGCCTCCGGGTAGTCCACTGCCCACATCGGATTGCAGGTGCCGCGAGAGCCGCCGCAGGCGCTGGTCTGGTAGATCATCCGGGCCATGTGAAACTCCGCTTCAGGCCCGTCGGAGGCGGCGTCCTTCCGGACCTTCTGCAGCAGGTAATCACTGCTGGCGAGCGCGGTCAGCGTGACCGCCATCAGGACTGCGGCGCCAGTGTGCATCAGCGTACGGCGTTTCCCTGCGCGGAACACTCGGAACCCTCCATGTCGAGTCGGTATCTCAACACTATCAGACCCGCTCCCCCATGGCCCGTTCCCGGACATTTCGCCACCCGGGCGGGTCCCGGTGCCGACGGGCCTGTGCGGACTGTCGGCACCGGGGCGTGCAGGGCCGGATTCAGGCGCCGTTCAGGGAGTTGGCCCGATACGCAGGACGGCGCCCGGGTTCTCATCGGTCAGAACATAAAGCAGTTCATCAGGTCCTTGTCGTATATCCCTGATTCTCTGACGGAATTCAAACAGGAGCATCTCCCTGCGCAGCTCCTCCATCTCTTCATTGATGAGGATGCGCTGCACATGGCCGGTACCTGGAATCTGTCCGAACCGCAGGGCGCCGACGAAGACGTCGCCCTTCCATTTCGGCAGGGCGTCTCCGGTGTAGAAGACCATGCCGGACGGGGCGATCGGCGGCGTCCAGTACACGATGGGCGGTTCATAGCCCTCATGGGTAATGCCGGCGGCGCTCTGCCACGGGCCGTGATAGGCACGTCCCAGGCTCACATGGGGCCAGCCGTAGTTGCGGCCCGGCAGAATGATGTTGATTTCATCGCCGCCATTGGGCCCGTTCTCGTTCTGCCAGACCTGCCCGGTGGTCGGATGAATGGCCAGGCCAAGGGAATTGCGATGCCCCAGAGAATAGACCTCCGGTTTGTGGCCGGGGCGCCCGACAAACGGATTGTCCTCCGGAACGGAACCGTCATCATTGATTCTCAGCACCTTGCCGCCATGATTGTTCGGGTCCTGCGCGTTGCCGCCACTGGTGGTCATGAACAGGGTGCCATCGTGCCCGAAGGCAATGCGGGAACCCCCGCCAGCGCCCGGATCAGCGACGAAGACGTCTTCAACGTCCCGGAGCGCTCGACCATCCCAGCGGCCGCGGGCCAGTGCCAGGCGGGAACCACCATCCATCGGCTTGGTGTAGGTGAGATAGATCAGGCTGTTGCTGGCGAAGTCCGGATGCAGCGCGAGATCCATGTAGCCATGAACGGCGCCGGGAAGGCCGGAAACACCCGCCCAGAAAGCTTCCGGTCCACCGGCCACCGGTTCCGGATCCAGCACGTCGTTGCGAATGGCGCGCAGCCGACCGGTACGTTCGGTCACCAGCATCGTGCCGTCGGGCAGAAACGCCAGTGACCACGGGTACAGCAGGCCGTCGGCGACCAGCGAGACGCGAATGTCCTGACCTTCACCGGTGATGAGATCCCTGGGCAGATCCGGTAACGGCTGATCGGCCAGTCCGTCTGGCGCCAGCGGGATGTTGTTCTGAAAGGGCACGTTCTGTTGCGCGCTGAGGGTGCCGACCGTCAGCAGTGCGGCGCCGGCCAGCGCGACCAGAGCTGCAAAGGGCGCGGGACGAGCCCGCCTTGTCTTGTGTTTGTGGTTCATGGCGGTGAGTGGCCTCCTGTCTGCCTGCCGGCAGTATAGGCGCTCTGGCGGCGTCATAGAATCGGGTCTGGCTGCGCGGATCTGCCGCTGCGACGTCCAGGCAGGACCGCGGTCGGGCGATACGCGGGATTACGGATGGCATGCGCCGCCTGCGCTCGGTATCCTTCGGGTAATGGTATTCATCAGGAGCATTCATCATGTCGGGGGAACGCAATACACTTGACCGGCGCAGGTTCATGGGCGCGGCATTCGGCACTGCCGCCGGCCTGGGCGCCGCCACTCTGGTGCCGCACAGCGCCGCTGCCCAGATCATGGGCGGGGAGCAGGCTGCGGCCTTGACGGATTATCGTCAGCAGCAGACAGGTCCTCGCCTGTATCGCGTCGAATCCGACATTCGTGATCTGGAAGTGTCCGGCACGATACCGTCGGATCTGAACGGAGCGTTCTACCGTGTCGGGCCCGATTTCCAGTACGCGCCCGATCCGCGCAATATCCCGTTCGATGGCGAGGGTCACGTCAGCATGTTCCGGATACGCAACGGCCGGATCGATTTTCGCAGCCGCTTCGTCCGGAACGAGCGCTACGTTGCGCAGGATCAGGCGCGACGCAGCCTGTTCCCGATGTACCGCAACCCGTACACCGACGACCCGAGCGTACAGGGACTCAGTCGCAGCACGGCGAACACACACATCATCAATCATCGCAATCTGCTGCTGGCCCTGAAGGAGGACAGCCCACCATCCGCACTCGATCTGCTGACCCTGGAAACGGTGGCACCGAATTACACCTTCGGCGGCAAGCTGCCCAGCGAGACCTTCACCGCGCATCCGAAAATCGACTCGGAAACCGGCAACATGATCGCCTTTGGCTATCAGGCGCGTGGTCATGGCAGCGACGACATCTCGGTGTTCGAGTTCACGCCGCACGGCGAACTCGTCTGGACGGCCTGGGTGAAGGTCCCCTACGTTGGCCTGCTGCACGATTTCGCGGTGACCGAACGTCACATCGTGTTTTACGTGATTCCAATGGTCATGGATGAGGAACAGATGCGTGCCGGTGGCATCCACTATTCATGGGACCTTGACAAGCCCACGTACTTTGGCGTCATGCGTCGTGGCGGCGACGGCAGCGACATGACATGGATCGAGGGTCCGCATCGCAGCGCCACCCATGTGATGGGCGCGTTTTCCGATGGCGATCGCGTGTACGTCGATGTTGAGATGTCGCGATCCAATCCGTTTCCGTTCATGCCCATGCGCGATGGTTCACGCTGGGATCCGCAGCTGGGATCCAGCCGTATCACGCGGCTGTCGGCAAACCTGGCGCGGCGGCGTCCGTCGGAATACGGCATCGAAACGCTGTACGAAAATCACATCGGTGCCCTGCCGCGCCAGGATGACCGCTATAACACGACGCCCTATCGCATCGGCTTCCTGCCGTGCCCCGACCCGGAGCCGGCGGCCGGTCAGCGCGCAAACGCCTGTTATGCGCGTTTCGACCATTCCACGCGCACCGCAACGCTGTTCAATGCCGGGCCGAATACGTCGCTGGCCGAGTGTTGCTTTGCGCCGAAGAATCGTACTGCCGCTGAAGGGGAGGGCTACCTTCTGGGTCTTGCCAGCCGTACCGACGATGGCAATCGTGGCGACCTGCTGATCCTCGACGCCCAGCGTCTTGATGAGGGTCCTATCGCCACCGTTCACCTGCCCATTCGCGCACCCGGACAGGTGCACGGCTGGTGGGTGCCCGAGGCGCAGCTGCCGGTTGGCACGGGTACGAGCTGAAAGGCGGCCTGCAGCATCGGCTGAGCCTGCCGGGTTGAAGTTCTGTCGGAAACCTTGGGGCTCGGAAACGTTAGTGCACAGCGCTCCCGCGCATCGCGTCGCATGATGCCCTGACGCGACGCGGGAGCCTTGCTTACCTTCGGGTCAGTGTGGCGAACAACCTGAGTGGGACCATGGCCAGCAGTACCGCCACGAGCACCGCTCCGAACGGCTGATCCAGCGCGATCGCAACGACGAACGCTGCGAGGTAGCCGGTCACGGCGATCGCCACGGACCACAGCAGTGACGCCCACCAGCCCGACGCCAGTCGGAACGCAATCCATGGCGGCACAAACATCAACGCAAATGCGGCCATCGAGCCCAGCGTGAGGGTTGCGAATACCAGCGCCGTGACGACAAGCAGCGCGAATGCGGTCTCGTGCGTCCACACCGGTTGACGATTCGCAGTGAAATGATCGGGGAAGAAGCGCTGTACCAGCAGTCTTGGGGACAGCCATCGCAGCGCCGCAAGAAACGCCAGCAGCGCAGCTGCAATGGCGATCAGATGGCCGGTTGCCACGAAGTAGAACTGGCCGCGCAACAGCGTCTGACCCAGAACCTCCCCGTGATGACTGTTGGCGGCTATGAGCAGTCCGGCCGCCCAGCCGCCAACGACCATGGCCACGTAGAGGTCGTTTCCCGGGCGCTTCGCAAACCCTTTGGCAAGTGCCGCCGCCGCTGCCGCGATCAGCGCACACAGCGTGGCCGGCCATACGAGCACAGCGCTGGCCATTGCGCCGGCGGCCGCTACGTGGGCATAGCCCAGGGCGGCAAGCCACTCACCACGCATGCGCAGATACGCCCCGATCAGTGGCAGCAGCACAGCCAGCAGCAGGCCGGCGATGAGCGGCACTCGAAACAGCGGATCGACGACCAGTTGCAGGTTCACTGCGCCAGCTCTACCAGTCGCGTGCAGTGTTGACGAAGAAAGTCGGATTCATGGCTGACCAGCATGACCGCGCGTGTCGGATGCAGTGACTGCAACCAGGCGGACAGCTGGGCAATACCCGCACCATCGAGGTTGTTGGTCGGCTCATCAAGCAGTACCAGATTCGCCGGACTGCGAAGACATGCCCAGGTCTGCAGAAACTGGAACTGACCGCCGCTGAGTTCATCGACCGGACGGTCGAGGCGTGCGGTCAGCCAGTTCGGACCACCGGAGGCATCGGCCTGCATCAATGCCAGCAGTTCGCGCCCCCGCAGCGGCAGTTCTGAAGGCCGTTCCGGTCGCTGCCTGTGATGTGCAATCCGCAGTTGCCCGTGCCTGTGGACGGTTCCGGCGAAGATCCGGGCAGTGCCCGTGATGGCGCCCAGCAAGGTGGACTTTCCGGCGCCGTTGGGACCATTGAGCCCGACGATCTCGCCGGGCGCAATGGTCAGATCGACGGGGCCGACTACCGGTGCATGATAGCCGACCACAATCTCCCGCAGTTCCAGCAGCGGCAGCGACGATGTCACTGAATGCGGCCGATGGCGTTGACCCAGAGATCAATCAGCTCGAGGTAGTCATTCGAGGTCGCACGGACGCCCACATTGCTAGGCAGGCGAATCACCTGCCATCCAAGTTCGGTTGCCAGGAACCGCGGTCCGCTGGCCGGCTGGAACGGCAGGTGTGCTACGACACCGCGTTGCCCCCTCAGGCGCTGTACAAGCTCCGCGAGGTGACTGGCGGTTGGCGGGATGCCGGGCAATGGTTCCACGTATCCGAGTTCCGGCACGTTGAATCGCCTGAACAGGTAATTGACGTCCTTGTGGTAAGCCACAACGCCGGGCGCGTTTTCGAGACGTGCCTGCCAATCGTCCAGTCGGGACTGCACCTCAGCTGCGAATCGCTCGGCGTTTGCCGTGTAGCGATCGGCATTCGCACTGTCGAGCTGTCCCATGCGTTGCGCCAGTGCCCGGCCGGCTTCGGCAAGTCGTACGGGGTCGGTGTAGAAGTGCGGGTTGCCTGCGGGATGCACGTCGCCGCCGGCACGGTCCGCGACCGCGTCCGTCTCGATCAGATGCACATGTGCCGCGCCTTCGAAATAACCCGATCGACCCGGCAGAACCGAGGGGTTGTTTGCACCCCTCAGTGCGGCCGGCAGCCATCCGACTTCAAGTTCGGCGCCAACGGCCACGAGCAGATCGGCACGGCGCAGGGCAGCCATCATCGAGGGACGGGCCTCGAGATAGTGAGCGTCGCGGTCGGGAGACACCAGCACTGTCACGTTAACCGCATCACCACCCACCGTCCGGGACAGCATGCCCATGTTTGAAGTGGTCGCGACGACATCGAGTTGTGCGCCGGCCGCAGCCGACACACAGAGCAGCCATACAGCGATTGTCCATCGTCGGATCATGCATCACCTCCTGATCAGAATGCGTGAGCGCCGTGGACACCAAGGCTCATCTGCCATTGCAGGACGACCTGATTGAAGCGTTCGCGCTCACCGTCAACGGCGAAATTGCCACGCGTGAACTGCAGTCGCAGTCGCGAGAACTCGGTTGGCAGCCACGTTGTCTGCAGCGCCCAGCGCTCGGAGTCGGAGTAGTGGTTGCCACTGCCTCGGCCAGAGAAGTTTCGGCCACCAACGTTTTCGTAGCGTGCGCCCATATTCCAGCGCGGTGCGATGCCGTATACCCCCTGGACGTAGTAGCCGTCCTGCTCCTGGATGAACGACTGGACATTGACGATGTCGCCAGGCTGGAACTGGTTGCCGGGCGCATCGCATGCGACGCCGGCCGGATGGCAGGTGAAGTAGATGTCCTGACGGTCGATATTGCGCTTGCGGCGCGCGTACTCCGCCTGCAGGACGAGGGTGCCGCGTCCGTACTGGCCACCTGGATCGTACTTGTAGACCCAGTCGGTACCCCAGAAGCGCGCGTTGCCATCGTAGTCCTCGAATCGGGTGCTGTGTTCATCCTCTGCCTGGTAGACCGAGCTGTAGCCGTAGAACAGGCCGAACTGCAGCGCGTGGTTGAAGCCCATATCCGGTGCGAATTTGGCGAAACTGGTGTACAGGCGGGGGCCGGGTTCTTCGCCGAATCCACGCTCCGTGCCGTTGATGTCGTCCATCTCGCCGATGTAGCTGGCGACGCCCTCGTTGTCACCCTGCAGCAGCTCGATGCCGAAGCGGGAATAGAACGGCGTGCGCGGCATCCAGGACAGCTGCACACCGGTTTCCTGCAAGCCGTGATCGCCGAACAGCAGTTCATTCACCAGCGGGCGATCGTAGAAGAGCCAGCTGTGTGGGTGCTGCTTGTTGACGTAGCCGATATCGGAAAGAAAGCGGCCCAGCTTCACCTGAAGACCGGCTGGCAGCGCACGTGTCGTTACATACGCTTCTTCGAGCTCGAATTCGCCGCCATCGAACACCATCATCACGAAGGCATCGAAATACGGATCGACGGTGGCGGAGAATGCCAGTTCGACTTCACGCAGGTTGAATCCGCGTTGCAGTTCGCCATGCGCATGCCCATCGCCGTTATGCTGGTGGCCTGCGCCGAAACCGTCGATTTCCTCGATCAGCTCCTGGCTCTCGCCATGCACGTTGTCAGTGAAATACATGCCGTCGATGATCACCGAAATCGCCGGATTGAAGGCGGTGCCGGAAGTGACCTGTTCGCCACTGCGTGGCTGCCAGGCATTCGGCCGCAGGCTGGTCGCATCCAGAGGATCGCGGGCCGGACCGGTAGCTTCACCTTGCCCCGTCTGGGCCATGGTGATGGACATTGAAAGTACGCCGGTGGCGAGCGCACCGACGCAAGCGAGGGTTCGTGAGGTAAACACTGCTGAGACTCCATAAAGAAACTGTCATACGCGCCGGCACGGTGACCGACACACACTGAATCAGAAACAAGAGGGTTCAGACAGTGGAGGGCGGATCGCGAGGTGTGCCCGGGTTGTGCCGGGTGGAGAGAATCGGCCACGGGCCGCCATTGGATGCACGAAACGCAATGACATGTGCATCCGGCATCGCAACGACGGATGCCACGGTGGGTGTGAACTTGTCGCCCGCGATGCAGAGCTGACAGATGAGTTCGGGCTGCTGGTCGGCAAGGTGCTCATACCCGTGCGCGATTCCACCGGTATATCCGGCAAGAAATACCGGTGCCAGCAGATACAGCAGAAAGCGCGGGACGCGCCTCCCTGTGCACAGCTGCTTCAACTGATCTGCCAGTGCCCGCATCGGTTTGCCGTCAGTCGCAATCCCGCGGAGGGCTGGCCAACAGGCCAGCGCAGGAGCGCTGTTCCATGAGGGAACGGAAGCGCTGCCAGACGTCGTCCGTTGAGTTCACGGCGTGCGCCACGGCATTGTAGCGTTCCAGCGTCCAGCCGTGTTCTTCAACGATGTCGACGCTGGCGCGGCGGTCGCGCCATGCATCCGGCGGTGAATCCGCGCCACGCGCCTGGAGAGGCCGGGCGTTTTCCTGCAGCGCAACAAAAATCCGAGCAAACTCATTGAGTTCCTGGTCAGATGGGGACTGTGCGAAAGCTGCTTGAGCCAGCCAAAGCGTGGCGGCGGTCGTAACGATCAGTAGGCTGAATCGGCGCATCGTTCCCATTACTCCCTGTTCCGGCGGCTACCGCCGCAGTTGAGTTGCCCAGTTTACGCCAACCGGCCGGGCGGAGTCAGCCCTGGTAGCGAATCCGCGAAATCCAGCGCCAGCCAAGGTTCACGACCACGAAGCCGAGCAGGGATGCGCACAGCGCGATGGTGAACAGCCCCAGGATCAGCGGCGGCCCCACCGACGATATCCAGTGCCACAGCGTGGGAAACCAGCCACTGACATCGTAGGCGAACTGAGCTGCTTCCTCGGTGATCACGACATCCCGGGCCGATTCCACGCTTTCACCTGTCAGCGACGAACCGATGCGATACGCGAAGATGAAAATGACCGGGAACGTGAAGGGATTCGATATCAACGTGCTGACGGCGGCTATCGGCAGGTTCGCCCTGAGCACGATGGCCGCAATGCCGGCGAACAGTATCTGGGCGACGGGTGTCATGATGCCGAAGAAGAATCCCAGGGCCACGCCGCGTGACACGGAACGACGGTTCAGCGTCCACAAGGCCGGATCGGCGAACCGCTTGTGCAACGGCCGCAGCACCCGATAGTTGTCCATCCAGGACATGTCAGGTACGTACTTTTTCAGTCCGCTCTTGTCCATGAGATTCCGTGAAGCGCCGTTCCGTGGTTGGCGTGGTAGTGTAATGGACGTGGTTCATCAACGCTGCTGTCATCACTGACAAGCGTGAAACAGTCCCGTTCCGGCAATCCACTGAACGATTGAACGTGCCGGGGCAGCCACTACAATGAAACGAGGGCCGGACGTCAACAGGCGTTCCGGCACGCGTCTTCCACATTGGCGACCGGGCACAGGATGGCATGCCCGGTTTGCGGATCTGGGCCGTCCCGGTCTTGTTTTACAGGCGGACACGGCCAAAGATGACTTTCTCGAGGACTCGCGCATGCAACGAGGGTTGATGGGGAAACGAGGGCTTGTGGGAATCAGAAGCGGCCTGAAACGATGCCTGCTCGCAACTGCGCTCATGATACTGGCGACAGGCGGCGTGACCGCAACGGCTCAGGCGCAGCACGACGTAGCCCGCAACGGCAACGGCCTGCAGCTCTACGGGTACGACCTCGACAAGGGCATGCGGGACGACCTGATTCGATGGCTGCCCTGGCACCATGCCAACCCGGTCAGCGGCCGCCTTGCAGGACCGGCACCAGTCCGGCATGCATCGGTCGGAAACACAGCCGCCTCACCAACGCCCAGTCAGGACGACACCATGCTTGCCGGTACGATCCCCCTGCATATTGCAACCGAGCTTCTGGAGATAGGACCGCGCATCGAAGCGCAACGCACCGGCGAGCTGTACGCGCCGCTGCATCGCATTGCGCCTTTCAGCGGCGTGGATGTGGCCAGGAACGTACCCTATGGCGACCATGAACGGCAGGCGCTGGATGTGTTTTCGCCGCGGGACCGCGGCGCGAGACCGGTGGTGGTGTTTGTGCATGGCGGCGGCTTTTCGCGTGGCGCAAAAAGCACCGAGGGATCGCCATTTTACGACAATGTACCGCTCTGGGCTGCCGAGAACGGTCTGGTTGGTGTCAACATCAACTACCGGCTCGCGCCGGAGTTCATGTGGCCTGCCGGCATCGAGGATGTCGCCGCGGTGGTCGACTGGCTGCGCGGGCACATTGACGACTACGGCGGCGATCCGGGAAAGGTGTATCTCTGGGGGCATTCGGCCGGCGCCGCACATGTGGCGGATTACATCGCGTGGCGGACGCGACGCGATGAAGATGCAGGCATTGCAGGGGCAATCCTGCTGTCGGGCTTCTATGACCTGGGGACTGAGGAGTCGCAGTGGGCCGCCTACTACGGTGACGACGTCTCGACCTATGCGGAGCGCTCATCGCTTGCGGCGCTGGCGCGCTCACCGGTACCGCTGATGGTTGTCGACGCGCAACTCGATCCGGAGTACTTCCAGATGGAGGCCGACAGGCTTGCCCGCGCACGGGCGGCCACACAACGGCCCATGCGACGTCTGCACCTGGTCGGACACTCTCATCTGTCCGAAGGCTTTGCGGTCGGAACCGGGGACCATTCACTGACAGCACCATTGCTGGAGTTTGTGATGCGCGGCGAAAGCTCTGACGTGACATTGCGATCCGATCGGTGATTCCGGATCAGGCGATCATTCTGGGCATTCTGGTCGCCACGATCGCGGCCTTCCTGTGGGGACAATGGCGTCACGACCTCGTTGCGGTAGGCTCGCTGCTGGTCTGCGTAATCGCAGGACTGGTGCCGGCCACACAGGCCTTCGACGGCTTTGGTCATCCGGCGGTCGTCACGGTAGCCTGCGTGCTGATTCTCAGTCGCGGCCTGCAGATATCCGGCGCCGTCGACGCCATGGCTCAGCGCATACTGCCGGCCAGCAGCGGGCCGATGGTCAGTATCGCTGCATTCACCGGACTCGCCGCGGCACTGTCAGCCTTCATGAACAATGTCGGCGCATTGGCATTGCTGATGCCGATCGGGATCCAGATCGCCAATCGTCTCGAGATCCCGCCCGGTCGCGTGCTGATGCCGATGGCTTTCGGGTCAATCCTCGGCGGCATGACGACGCTGATCGGTACGCCGCCGAACCTGATCGTCGCGGGCTTTCGTGCCCAGACCGGAGCACCGGGATTCGGCATGTTCGATTTCACGCCGGCAGGCATCATCGTTGCGGTGGCCGGCGTGCTGTTTGTGACGTTGATTGGCTGGCGACTGGTTCCCACTCGCGAGCAGACGGAAGGCAAGGGATTCGAACTCAGCGCCTACCTGACGGAAGCGCGGATTCCGGAAAAGAGCAAAGCCGTTGGTATGTCACTGGCCGATATCGAATCGGCTCTGGAGGAAGCTGATGCACAGGTCGTCGGGCTGGTGCGCGACGAGCTGCGCATTCCCGGGCCGGGCAGGGCGCGCAAGCTGCGTGCCGAGGACATCCTGATTATCGAGGCCGAACCTGAAGCTCTGACGGCGGCGCTGTCGACCCTTGGGCTCAAACTGGTCGAGGACGTACCGGCCGAGCAATCGGAAGAAGACGTAGAGGTGGAGGAGAAGGATACCGACACGCAGCAGAATCCGAGGTCTCCGGGACGATCGGCCGCGCTGGGTACTGTGGGCAGAATAGTCGCCGGCGACTCAGCGGACAGTCCGAATCCGGAGCAGGACAAGGACAGCAAGCGCAGGAAGATCCAGTCAGAAGAAATCGCGCTGGTGGAACTTGCCGTATTGCCGGACTCGTCGATGATCGGCCGATCTGCAACCGACCTGCGCCTGCGCACCCGTTACGCCATCAATCTGCTGGCAGTCTCCAGGCAGGGCACGCGTTCCCTCTCCAGACTCAGAACCATGAACATCCGTGCGGGCGATGTACTGCTGATGCAGGGCAGCGCCGACTCACTCAATGAATTCGCGTCCGAGTTCGGCTGTGTGCCGTTGGCCGAACGCGCCCTGAGACTTCCCGACAAGCGTGCCTCGGTGATTGCTGTTGGTGTGATGCTGCTTGCCGTATCGGGGGCGGCATTCGGGCTGCTACCGGCGGCAATTTCCTTCGCGACGGGCGTGGTAATCCTGATGGCTACACGCGTGATTCCGCCAAGGCGCATCTACGAGGCTGTTGACTGGCCGGTCATCGTGCTGCTTGCAGCATTGATTCCCGTCGCCGGGGCAATGGCGAGCTCCGGCGCCGCTGATCTGATGGCGCGCGTGCTGCTGGAAAACGTGGCGCAGGGTAACGCCCTTGTCGCGCTGGCATTGATCCTGATCGTGACCATGACACTCAGTGACTTCATGAATAACGCCGCGACTGCGGCTGTTATGTGCCCGATCGCGATAGGCGCGGCCTCGCAACTTGGGGCCAATGCGGATCCGTTTCTGATGGCAGTGGCGATTGGGGCTTCGTGCGCGTTTCTCACGCCAATCGGTCACCAGAACAACACGCTGATTCTCGGACCTGGAGGCTTTCGATTCGGTGACTACTGGCGACTGGGCCTGCCACTGGAAGTCATCGTTGTCGTGGTAGCGCTACCCGCAATCATCTGGGTATGGCCGCTCTGAGAAGTCCCGGCAGAGAAGTCCGGGCAGAATGTCGGCGACGAATTGGTCATGAGCGCTGAACCGGGGCGAAAGCCGGATGAACGCCTGCGGGGTGACCCAGCGGAACTCGTCTACTTCTCCGGGCGCAGGGTGCAGTTCGGTTGATTGCACGCTTGCAAGCCACCAGTGCAGGCGAATCAGCCCGTCATCGGTGAAGCATTCCCAAACCTTCCGTTCCGCCCTGGCATCGAGCCCCGCCTCTTCCTTCAGTTCCCGCTCCACCGCTTCGGCAGCGGACTCTCCAGGCTCGATCATGCCGCTGGGCGGCCCCCAGTAGCCGGTGCGTCGCCGCGCCGCGGGGCCGCGCCGAATCACCAGCATGCGATTGCCGTCGAGCACCACCGCGACGACCGCTTCACTGGCCTTCACGGCTGCATCAGGTGAAGTATCAGTCATAAAAAAAAACGACCGGACAGAAAGCTGCCCGGTCGTTCCTGTCTTTCGCGGTGTGCGAGCCTGGCTCTGAGTCAGCCTTCCGGTGCAGGCAGCGGAATCAGGACCAGGTCCGGCGCGATCTGCTGACGCGCCATGCGCAGCGCCTGTCGGACCGAATTGCGATAGCGGGTACCCAGTGGCTGCCAGCTGCGCGATTCCTGATCCCAGGCACCGGTGTGCTCGAGATCGGGCGTCTGATAAATCAGCCCTACGCGGCCCATCTGCAGGAAGTAGACCTCGCGTATCGTGCCGCCAATTTCGATCTGGCCTTCATAAGCGCTGACATTGCGCCCGTACTCCATCTCGATCTGCCAGGCTTCGAGCACGCGGCGGTACTTGTCGGAAATCCGCACTTCCGGACGGTCCACCAGTACTTTCAGGTTCTCTATCCTTTCGACTCGCTCGTCCTGATAGAACGGCATGTCGAGCGCCACGAACTGTTCCAGGGCATCGAGCATCCCGGTAAGCAGCGCCGGCGCCCGCCGTTCCAGTTCGGGGATCACTTCCATGGCACCGCGCATGCTGACGACTTCGCGGTCCTGGTTGGCGATTTGACGATCCAGCAGGGAGTTGTAGATGATGAGGCTGTCCACCTGCCGAAGCAGACGGGAATACTCCTCCAGGGGCGTCAACGCCTCTTCTTCGATCTGGCCCGGGATTTCCAGCTGTGTTACCGGGTCGTCCTGTGCCATGGCGGCAAAGGACCAGGAAACCAGTAGGGCCGACATCAGCCCCGGATAGACTACTCGCATGCTTTACCTCCGCAAGGACACTCACGCCAGCGCACGACCACGGGCCACGTCAACCTGGCGCCCAGTTTTTTCTTTTCTGATCAAACAGATAGGTGAAAAACCTGAACTGCTAATCCCCTTCGGGGCGGTGTTCCCACCCTCGAAGTTCCCTCAAGTCATTGGGTGATTCTAACACCAAAGCGCGCCCGCGCGCGTCGGATCCTGCACCTGTCAACAGGAATTGTCACACACCCAGGGCTTCACGCGGATTCACCTGGAAAAGTTCGGCCATACGCCGGTACAGCGCCTCTGCCTCCGGTGTGTCGGCTGACGGAGCCATGATCTGCAGCGTGACGAACTGGTCGCCGGGCGGGCCGCCGGGCAAGCCGCGGCCTTTGAGCCGCAACCGCTGGCCGGAGCGCGAGCCGCGCGGAACCCTGAGGTCGACGTTGCCACCGAGCGTAGGCACTTTGACGACAGCGCCCAGCGCCGCTTCCCACGGCGTGACCGGCACCTCGAGGTGGATGTCGCGGCCTTCAGGCCGGAAGTACGGGTGCGGTGTGATCTGGATGACCGCATAAAGATCGCCGGGTGGGCCACCGCCGATGCCCTGGCCTCCCTGGCCCTGCAGACGGATACGCTGGCCATCCGTCACACCAGCGGGGATCCGCACCCGCAGCGAGCGCGTCGCCTGCTGCGTGCCGCCCGCATCGTGACGGGGGGAGCTGCTCAGACTGAGTTCGCGCGTGGTGCCCTGGAAAGCCTCTGCGAGACTGACGGGGACCGAAACGCGCAGATCATCGCCAGCAGCGCGGAACGAGCCGCGTGCTCCGTGAAAGCCGCCCCCGCCGAAGAGTGTCTCAAAGAAATCGCTGAACTCACCAGAACCACCAAAGCCGGATGGGCGCTGCCCCTGTCGGGCGCCGCCGCCGAAGTGGGATTCCCAGTCCGGAGGCGGGCGAAACCCTTGCCCGGCTTTCCAGTCGGCACCCAGTGCGTCGTACGCGGCGCGCTTCTCAGGATCGCTGAGCACCTCGTAGGCCTCACCGACCTCCTTGAAGCGTTCTTCAGCGTCCGGTTCCTTGCTGACATCCGGGTGAAACTTGCGCGCAAGCTTGCGGTATGCGCGCTTGATGTCTTCCTGGCTTGCATCACGCGCAACGCCAATAATCTTGTAGTAGTCCTTGAACTGCATGGCACTCAATCGGTGACGGACCGCTATTGCAGCATACGCGGTACGCTGGCGGCCACTGTTGAAACCACAATGGGGATGTTGTGCATCCGCTTCAAGCTCGCACCGCTGTATAATCCCCGGCCGTGAATACAGTCATCATCAGACCGGTCATGCTGCTTGTCGCCGCGGCTGTCCTGCCAGGCGGTGTACTGGTCTGCGGTGTTGTCCTGGCCCACGGCATTGGTGGCGGAGACGAGGCGTTCATCAATCGCAATGTGGGCGTAGCGATCGGGCCGTATGTCTATCTGGGCGCAAAGCACATGGTCACGGGTTTCGACCATCTGCTGTTTCTGGCCGGCGTCATCTTCTTTTTGCGCAGGCTGCGGGATGTCGCGCTGTACGTCACGCTGTTTGCTGTCGGGCACAGCACGACACTGCTGTTCGGCGTCATTGGCGGCTACCACATGAATGTCTACATTGTGGACGCCATCATAGGGCTGTCGGTAGTGTACAAGGGCTTCGAGAACGTTGGCGGGTTTCGTCGCCTTGGTTTCGAGCCGGATACGCGACTGGCCGTGCTGATATTCGGTCTGTTTCACGGCTTTGGGCTCGCCGCCGCCCTGAAGGATTTCGACATCGCCCCGGAAGGCCTGATCGCCAACATGGTGGCCTTCAATGTCGGCGTGGAGCTGGGCCAGCTGATCGCCCTGGCCGTGATGCTGGTGGTATTCAACCTCTGGCGCAGCACGTCCGGATTTTCGCGCTATTCCTACGCGGCCAATGTGGGGCTGATGGCTGCCGGATTCTCACTGATCGGCTATCAGCTGACGGGCTATTTCGTTGCCTGAGCGTAAGCCGCTCGTGCCATTCATCGCATAGGGACGCAGGCCCGCGAGCTGTGATACATTGCGCTCCCGCGCACGCGGGCATCGCAACGGCTAGGTGGCAGAGTGGTGATGCAGCGGCCTGCAAAGCCGCGTACACCGGTTCGATTCCGGTCCTAGCCTCCAATGGTTGCCATGCCTTTCAATCGTCACGTTACCGGACCCGCCATTGCCCTGGCCGCGTTGACCGCGATCTGGGGCGGCAACTGGGTCGTGATGAAAATCGCCCTGATGGATGCCGCACCGCTGACCTTTGCGGCCATGCGTTCGGTGCTGGCGGCCGTGGCGCTGTTCCTCGTGCTGTGCCTGTTGCGCAAACCGCTGCGTCCCACGCGCGGTTGGTCGCTGGTGGGGCTGGGGCTGCTGCAGACCACTGGATTCGTCGGCATGGTGGCTGTCGCGCTGCAGACCGGCGCAGCGGGCAAGAGCGCGGTGCTGGCCTACACGATGCCTTTCTGGACGCTGCTGCTGGCCAGTGCGCTGCTGGGTGAGCGACTGCGATTCGTGCAGTGGCTCGTCGTGGCGCTCGCTGCTGCAGGGCTGATCGGCATTCTCAGTCCATGGCAGAACGCGTTGGCAACGGCTGACGTCCTCTGGTCGCTGGGCGCGGCATTGAGCTGGGCCGGCAGCAACATTCTGGTCAAGCGTATGGCCCTGGACAGCGGCGAACTGTTGAATATCTCGGCCTGGCAGACCACCGCTGGTGCCGTGGCGCTGATAGCGCTCGCGGTCGCCTTCGGCAGCGATCCGTCGGTGAACTGGACTGTGTCTTTCTCTGTCGCGCTGGCCTACAACGTGGTGTTCGCCACCGCACTGGCATGGCTGCTGTGGATCTATGCGCTCAGTCGCCTCAGCGCCGGCGCCACCGGGCTGGCGTCTCTGGGCTCGCCGGTTTTCGCGCTGGTTGTGGCATGGCTGTACTTCGGCGAAGTGCCGACGGCGGGGGAGTCCGCGGGTATGGCGCTGATCCTGATCTCGCTCGGCATTCTCAGTCTGATCGGCTGGCTGCGCGTTACGCGTGCGCCAACCGGCGCCTGAACGACCACGCCTTGGCGACTATGTATTCATGACGCCTTTTCTACGCGCATGCGCCGGTCTCGTGCGCGGTCGCGCTGCAGTCTCAGTCGTCCTGTCTGATTGATCGCCGCCGCCTCCACCACACGGTTGCGGCCCAGACACTTGGCTTCATACATCGCGCCATCCGCCCGCGACATCGTTGCATCCAGCGCTTCGCCGGGCTGGTGTACCGCCAGCCCGATGCTGACGGTAGCGTTGAGCAGGACGTCGCGGTCCAGGTGTATGACCCGCGCCTCGGTGGTGGCACGGATGCGCTCAGCGATTCGCAATGCGCCTTCCCGACTGGTGTCCGGCAGCAGCAGCGCGAACTCTTCGCCTCCGAGGCGTCCGAGTACATCGTTGTCCCGTACCAGTCGCGAACAGAGGTCGGCAAATTCCTTCAGGACCCGGTCGCCAGCCGCATGACCGTGGCTGTCGTTGACGTTCTTGAAATCGTCGAGGTCCAGTACCAGCAGCGCACGTTCGGCTTTGGAACCATTCGGACGCTCGAACAGGGTGGTGGCGGCATCCATGAAGCCGCGTCTGTTCAGCAGCCCGGTGCCGGCATCGGTGACAACCAGCGTCGTGAGTTCCTGTTCCAGTACCCGGCGTGCCCTGATCTCGGCGCGCAGATTGCGGTTCAGCGTGTAGAACTTGGCCAGCGCGACCGTCACCAGTCCGATCATTGCAGCAGCCAGCAGCAGTGCTCCGTAAACCCAGCTCCAGTCCGCCTGCAAGGTGGGTGAGAACAGGAATCGATCCAGATCCACCGGCTGCTGCAGCAATCCGGCGGCGGCGAATTCGTCGGCTATGCTTTGCCATCGCGGGCGGCTCATATAGCCGATATCAATCAGGTCCGGGATCAGCAGGCGCCTGATTTCGTCTGCCGCGAAGCGCTCGTGTTCCAGCGACAGCGATGAGCCGAAGCGGCGATGAATCAGCTCAATGGCCGCATCCTGGTTACGCAGCGCGTAGCGCCAGCCCTCGATGAGCGCGTCACGAAATGCAACCACCAGCGCTTCGTTGTCCCTCGCCCAGGATTCGGTCGTGAACAGCGTGTCGCCGTAGAAATCGATGCCGGCCACCTTGGGATCGAACTTCTGCCAGGCAATACCGGCCTGATCGAGCTGGAAGGGCTCTGTGGTCGTGTAGGCTGTCATCGCGTCAATATCACCGTCATTCAGTACCAGCGGGTTGCCCGAGTGCGGTACCTGGATGATGTCGTCGATGTGCACACCTTCGTGGTTGAGGTAGGCGATCAGTTCCTCGGCATAGGGCTCGACCATGACGCGACGCCCAGCGAGATCACTCACGGTCGTGATGTCGGGCGAATCGCGCGCAATCAGTATGTACGGTGAATGCTGGAAAATGGCTGCAACCGCGACCACGGGCCTGCCCATACTGCGCGATACCAGCAGCCCGGATGTGCCAACGCCGAATTCGGCGCCGCCTTCCAGAACCACATCGGTGGGATTGACGTCGGGACCTCCTTCGATCAGCGTGACGTCGAGTCCGGCGTCACGAAAGTAGCCCTGGTCCAGCGCGGCATAGTATCCAGCGAACTGGAATTGATGAAACCACTTCAGCTGGACGCGAACCGAAGCGAGGCCGTCGTCAGCCAGCACCGCCTGCGGCGCAGCCAGCCCGGCTGCACAGATCAGCCACAGGTAACTGCACAGGCGGAGAAACGGCAGAGAAGTTGGCGTGCGCCGATAGATCTTCATGGCGCTGATGCCGGATGAACGGCTTGCACGGTGGTGCGCACCTGGCCGATATCTTCACCCCAGAGTGCAGGCTGCGCGGCGATGAAATCGCGCATGATCCCGACGCACTCCGCATCGTCGAGCAGCGTGATGTGAACGCCGCGCGAACGCAGCAGGTCTTCCTCACCCAGAAACGTGCGATGCTCGCCGATCACAACCCGCGGTATGCCGTACAGCAGGATCGCGCCGCTGCACATCGCGCAGGGCGACAGCGTTGTGTAGAGGGTGCAGTCGCGATAGACGGTCGCGCTGAGCCGGCCAGCGTTCTCGAGCGCATCCATCTCCGCGTGCAGCACCGCACTGGCCGATTGCACACGGCGATTGTGTCCACGACCGACGATCCGGTTCTGGTGGACGAGTACCGAGCCGATCGGTATCCCGCCTTCGGACTGGCCAGCTCGGGCTTCGGCGATGGCGGCGCGCATGAACGGGTCCAATGGATGGCTCCGGATTCCGGATTTGTCTGCCGGTTGAACAGAGGAATGTGCCAGCGTAATCACGCGATGGCATGCGCGGAAGTATCCAGGTCACACTTGCCGCGTCGAAGCACGTCAAATAGAGAAATCACATTAGATATGATAAATAAACTATTGAAATATATGGTGTCCGGGGCCGGACTCGAACCGGCACGGCCTTGCGGCCAGCGGATTTTAAGTCCGCTGCGTCTACCTGTTTCGCCACCCGGACCTGGGCGGGTGCACCTGGAAACCCCTGGCCAGCGCGCCGGGCACGCAACGATGCGCGATGGATGGTGCAGCCTATAGTAACGGTACCGCATAGTAACGGTACCGCGCCCCGCTGCGGCAAGCCGGCAACGATGGTGCATTCTGACTCCGGTGCAGCCGTCGCTTGTATTGGCGCCGCAGTGGGGCACAATGCGCCGCTTGCGATCGTCGGGAAACTGCATTGACCAATCCTCAGGCGTTGCTCGCGGCTGAACAGCTCTCGCTGTGGCGAGGCGGCCAGTGTCTGTTCGAAGGCCTGGACTTCGAGCTGCATCAGGGCCAGATGGCTCTGGTGACCGGCGCGAACGGCACGGGCAAGACAACGCTGCTGCGTGCCGTAGCGGGGCTGACACCGCCAACCGGGGGGCGTCTGCTGTGGAACGGCATCGATGTCCATCAACTGCCAGCGGAGCAGCGCGGCGATATCGCATTCCGTGGCCACCTGGATGGCCTGAAAAAGGACTTCACCGTGCACGAGAATCTGACCGTTCATGCGGCACTGTGGGGCCGCACCGGAACGGCAGAGACGCTGCTGACGTCACTGAAACTGGACAAGGCCGGCTCCCGGCGGGCACGCCTGCTGTCCGCCGGCCAGCGGCGCCGCGTCGGGCTGGCGGCGCTGAGACTCAGCGAGTCGAGGTTGTGGATACTGGATGAGCCCACCACCAGCCTCGATGCACAGGGCCTGCTGCTGCTGCGCGAATGGATGTCGGCTCACCTGCAGCAGGGCGGCATGGCACTGGTGGCCACACACCAGTCCGACGAACTGATCGGCATGGCCACGATCGCGATCGACCTTTGATGGTGATGCTGTGACTGACGGGCTGCGATGAAAGCGTTCATGACAGTACTGTCGCGCGACCTGCGGTTGTCCGCCCGCCGCTGGGGGGAGGTGGCCCAGCCGCTGGTCTTCTTTGTCATCGTAGCAGTGCTGTTCCGGCTCGCCCTGGCACCGGAGGCCTCCGGGGTGAGTACGATGGGCATCGGTGTATTGTGGGTCTCAACGCTGCTGGCATCCCTGCTGGCCCTGGACGGGCTGTTTCGCGCCGACACGGAAGACGGCAGCATGGAGCAGCTGGTCATGAGTCCCGTTCCGCTTGGGGTGCTGGTGTCTGCGAAGATCTTTGCGCATTGGCTGGTAAGCAGCCTGCCGCTGATTGCGCTGGCCCCGTTTGTCGCGTTAGCGTTCGGCGTGCCGCTCGCTGCGATCCCGGTGCTGCTGCTCGCGCTGCTGCTGGCAACACCGGTGCTCAGTGTGTGGGTGGCGATTGGTGCGGCATTGACGGTGAGTCTTCGTAACAGTGGCTCGCTGATCGGCCTGCTGGTGCTGCCGCTGACCAGTCCGCTGCTGATCTTCGGCGCGCGTGCGACGGATCTTGCCGCGACGGGTGAGGCCTCGGCAGCGCCGCTGTATCTGCTCGCGGCACTGATGGTGCTTGCTTTGTCGCTTGGCCCCCTGGCTGCCGCGGCCGCGCTCAGGGTAGGGCTGGAGTAAAGGAGTTGGGGATGCGTCTGCCGCGCTGGTTTCATCGTTTCGGTTCGCCGCCTTATGTGTTCGGGCTGGCGGAGCGGATGCGTCCGTGGTTTGCCTGGTCCGCAGCGCTGCTGATTCCCGTTGCAGCCTTCAGCGGTCTGGTGCTGGCGCCGGCCGACTACCTGCAAGGGGATGGGTTTCGCATCTTCTATGTGCACGTACCCAGCGTATACCTGGCGATGATGGCCTATGTGATCATGGCGACGGCTGCTGCCATCGGCTTCGTCTGGCGACTGAAAATCTCGTTCGCCGTGGCCCGCAGCATTGCGCCCGTGGGAGCCTGGTTCACAGCTCTGGGGCTGGTCACCGGCGCCATCTGGGGCAAACCGATGTGGGGCACCTACTGGCAGTGGGGGGATGCGCGGCTGGTGTCATGGCTCGTGCTGCTGTTTCTTTACCTGGGTTACCTGGCGCTGCATGCGGCCTTCGATGATCGCGACAAGGCCGACCGTGCCAGCGCCATTCTCGCAGTGGTCGGCGTCGTCAACATCCCCATCATTCACTTCTCCGTGGAGTGGTGGACAACGCTGCATCAGGGGCCGACCATTGCCCGTATCGGCTCGCCGGCCATCACGTTCGACATGTTGTGGCCGTTTCTGGTCATGCTGGTGGGCTTCAAGCTGCTGTTCTTCTGGCTGATGCTGACGAGGCTCCAGGCGGAGATCGTGACACGGGAACAGGATGCCCGCTGGCTCCGCGAACAGGCCTCAGGAGCGTTACAATGATCGAGTTTCTCGCCATGGGCGGGTATGCGGGCTACGTTTGGACGGCCTACGGTATTACACTGTCGGTGCTGGCATTCAACATCTGGGCGGCCCGGCGACTGCGCCGGTCGGCGTTGCGGCACGCCGCTTCCCGTAGCAGGGAAGAGACTCCAAGGTCCAGACCCACAGTAAGGCGGGTGCAATGACACCTACAAGACGACGACGACTGCTGCTGATCACGCTGGTACTGGTGGGGGTGGTGACATCCACCGCCCTGGCGCTGCGTGCCTTCCAGGAAAATCTGCTGTTCTTCTTCAGCCCGTCGCAGATCGTGGCGGGTGAAGCGCCCCTGGAACGCGGCTTTCGGCTTGGCGGCGTGGTGCAGGAAGGCAGCATCCAGCGCGAGCCCGGCAGCATGACCGTCAATTTCGTTGTCACCGACTTTGCGCATTCGGTCCCGGTTTCCTATACCGGGGTACTTCCCGATCTGTTTCTCGAGAACCAGGGTGTCGTCGCACGTGGACGTCTCGACGGTTCAGGCGGATTCGTCGCCGAGGAAGTGCTCGCCCGCCACGATGAGAACTACATGCCTGTCGAGGTTGCCGAAGCGCTGGAACGTGCGCGCGGCGAACAGCCGTGATTCCGGAGCTGGGTCAGTTTGCGCTGCTGCTGGCGCTGTCGTTGTGCCTGATCCAGGCGGTGCTGCCGCTGGCAGGCGCAGCCCTGGGGCGGCCCGCCTGGATGGCGATGGCGCGGCCGGCGGCAGCCGGACAGTTCGTGTTCGTCGGCATTGCCTACCTGGTGCTCACACACGCATTCCTGCAGGACGACTTCAGCGTGCTGTACGTCGCAATGAACTCCAATACGGCATTGCCGACCGCCTACAAGGTCGCCGGCGTATGGGGCGGGCATGAGGGGTCGCTGCTGCTGTGGAGCCTGATGCTGGCGCTGTGGACGCTGCTGGTGGCGTGGCGGAGTCATTCGCAGCCGGCAGAGTTCACCAGCCGTGTGCTGGGTGTGCTGGGCATCGTCAGCGCGGGCGTGCTCGCGTTCACGCTGTTCACATCCAATCCGTTCGATCGTCTGGTCCCGCCTGCCTGGGATGGTAACGACCTGAACCCGCTGCTGCAGGACCCGGCCATGGTCATCCATCCGCCGATGCTGTTCATGGGCTATGTGGGACTGTCGGTGCCATTCGCGTTCGCGGTGGCTGCGCTGCTCAGCGGAAGGCTGACACGCGAATGGGCAAAGTGGACCCGACCATGGACGATCGCGGCCTGGGCGTTCCTGACCCTGGGCATCTCGCTGGGCAGCTGGTGGGCCTACTACGAGCTGGGCTGGGGTGGCTGGTGGTTCTGGGACCCGGTGGAAAACGCGTCGTTCATGCCCTGGCTGATTGCCACGGCCCTGATTCATTCGCTGGCCGTCACCGAACGGCGTGGGATCTTCAAGAGCTGGACGATCCTGCTCGCCATCGCTGCGTTTTCTCTGAGTCTGCTGGGAACCTTCCTGGTGCGTTCCGGCGTGCTGATATCGGTGCATGCCTTTGCTACCGATCCGGCACGCGGACTGTTCATCCTGCTGCTGATGGGTGCCATCTGTGGCGGAGCGCTGCTGCTGTACGCGCTGCGCGCGCCGCAGCTGAAAGCCGACGGCGGCTTTCAGCTGATGTCCCGTGAAGCCTTCCTGCTCGCCAACAACATTCTGCTCGTGGTGGCTACACTGGCCGTGCTGGTCGGCACCCTGTACCCGCTGTTCCTCGATGCACTGGGACTTGGCCGGATTTCTGTCGGTCCGCCATTCTTCGATTTCACGTTCCTGATCCCGACCCTGCCGCTGCTCGTCCTGGTCGGGTTGGGCATGCATACAACGTGGAAGACCATGCGTGCCGACCAGCTCGGCCGGCGCCTGATGTGGCCGGCCATCATTTCACTTGTGCTTGGGTTCACGCTGCCCTGGCTGATATGGGGAGGCACGTCGCTGCTGACGCTGATTGCAGTCAGTATCGGCATCTGGGTGTGCCTGACTTCGCTCTACGACCCGGTCATGCGATGGTGGCGAAAGGATGCCTCGATGCCGCTGACCCGTGGTCATTGGGGCATGTGCATCGCGCACCTGGGCGTGGGACTGTTCCTGCTCGGCGCAACCGTCGTCTCCGCCTACGACGTCGAGACGGACATCGGCGCCGCGCCCGGAGATCGAATGGAAGTGGGTGGCTACGAGTTCATCTTCCGCGGCACGCGCGATGTGACAGGGCCCAATTACGATGCCATCGAAGGCGAATTCGAGCTGCGCCGGGATGGCCGCCTGCTGACGCTGTTGACGCCGCAGAAGCGCGTGTATCACGTACAGACCAATCCGATGACGCAGGCATCGATTCATCCACGACTCGACCGCGACGTATTCATCGCGATGGGCGAACCGCTCGGCGCCGGTGCGTGGAGTCTGCGCATTCAGGTGAAGCCGATGGTGCGATTCATCTGGCTTGGCACGCTGGTAATGGCCTTCGGTGGACTGCTGGCGTTGACCGACCGTCGCTACCGGGTAGCGGTTCGCGGACAGGCCACCGCCTCGGGGCAACGGAGCGCCGCGGCCTCCGCTTCGGCAGCGATGAAGCCCGCGGCAGGAGGAAGCTGACTATGTGGCGATATCTCGTTCCACTCGTGGTGCTGGCGGTGCTGATCGGTTTTTTCGCTCGCGGCCTGACGCTCAATCCGGGCTACGTGCCTTCACCGCTGATCGGCAAGCCGGCGCCGGAATTCACACTGCCGCGACTGAAGGATCCACAGGCCACGCTGAGCACCGCCGATATGCGAGGTCGGTTCTCGCTGTTCAACGTCTGGGCCACCTGGTGCGTGGGTTGCCGCCAGGAGCATGGGTTTCTCGTGGATGTCGCCCGTACCAGCGGCGTGCCGGTCTACGGTCTGAACTGGAAGGACGATCGCGCTGCCGCGCTGAGCTGGTTGCAGAATCTGGGCGATCCCTACGTGGCATCAGGATTCGACGAAATCGGACAGGTGGCTATCGACTGGGGTGTCTATGGTGCGCCCGAGACCTTCCTGCTCGACGCTGATGGCACGGTGCTCTACAAGCACATTGCGCCGTTGACGCAGGAGATCTGGAACCGCGAGTTCGTGCCACGCATCGAGCGGGCCTGTGGCAGTTACCCGTGCAACAGCATGGCAACCAGCGGGCTGGAGCACCGATGAAACGACTGATCCTCGTTGCGACGCTCTTTACGATGCTGGCGATGCTGGCGATGCCCGCGTTCGCATTCGATACCGACGAAGTATTCGACGACCCGGCAATGAACCAGCGTTACCGGGCGCTGATTCGCGAAGTGCGATGTCTGGTCTGCCAGAACGAATCCATCGCTGATTCCAATGCGCCCCTGGCTTCCGATCTGCGCCGCGAAATCCGCAGTCTGATGGAAGAGGGCGCGACGGACCGCGAGATCTCGGATTTCCTCGTGGCACGCTACGGCAACTTCGTGCTTTTCAGACCGCCGCTGCAGCCCAATACCTGGCTGCTGTGGAGCACACCGTTCCTGCTGCTGATCATCGGCGGCATCGTCTTTGTGCGCATCGTGCGTGCGCGCGCAGGTCAAAGTCTGACGGACGAGCCGTTCGACGGAGAGGGCGGTACCGATGATCCCGACGAAGACCGCCGGCTTCGGGCAGACAATCGATGACGTCGGCCACTTTCTGGGTGTTGTCGGCGCTGCTGGCAGCAGTTGCTCTGGCCATTCTCGTGGTACCGCTGTGGCGTGCCAGGCGCGAGCAGGGCCAATGGTCGACTGCAGCGCTGGTTGTGAGCATCGCCATCGTACCGCTGACGGTCGGGCTCTATTTCAGCGTTACCACCTGGGAGCCTGATGCGGCGCTGGATGTTCGCGACGGACCGGCTGCAATGGTTGCGCAACTGGCGCAGCGACTGCAGGCCAACCCGGACGACGTGCACGGCTGGCAGCTGCTCGGCCGCAGCTACCATGCGCTGGGTCAGTATCAGGCTGCGCGGCAGGCGTTCCGCGAAGCATGGCAACGCACCCCGGAACCGGACAATGACCTGAAGCTCTACTACGGCGAGACACTGGTCCTCACCGATCCCGATGCGTTGCAGGGGCAGGCCGGTCGCCTGTTCGAGGAAGTGCTGGCGGTGGAACCCAGCAATCCGACGGCACTCTGGTGGGGAGGCCTGGCTGCGGTGGAAACCGGGCGACCTGATCTGGCGCGCGAACGCTGGATGCGCCTGCTCGCCTTCAATCCTCCGGACGATGTTGTGCAGCAGCTGCAGGCGCTGCTGGCGGTATTGCCCGGTGGCGATCAGCCGACACAGTTGGCTCCGTCTGGAGACGGCATACCCGATGGCGAGGATGCCGCCGCTGCTGCCCGCATTCAGGTGAGCGTCAATCTCGGGGAGGGCGTACCGCTCAGCGATTTCACCACCAGCGGCGCCCTGTTCGTGTTTGTGCGGATTCCCGGCGAGCGTCCACCGCTGGCGGCGATCCGCCGTCCAATCGGCGAGCTGCCCGATGAGTTCGTACTCAGCGATGCCGACGCGATGCTGCCCGGCCGTTCACTGGCGGACTTTGATGAACTGACCATCGTCGCCCGGCTGTCGGCATCCGGCGATGCCACGGAACGGGCAGGGGACTACTTCGGTCAGGCGTCGTTCAGTCGTGGTGATGATGACGTCGTTCACGTCACCATCGACCGCAGGGTTGAATAGCTGCGCGATTCACTCGCGAACGGTGAGTTCGGCGGACTGCGTTTCCAGCTCCGCCCAACGTTCCACCGCATGATCCAGCGCCTGCTCAAGCCTTGACAGTCGCTCAAGCTCGGCTTCAACGTCGGTACGTTCCTGCTGATAAAACCACGGCTCGCTGACCGCTGCCCGCAGCTGCGCAACGTCCCTTTCCAGCGTCTCTATCTGATCGGGTAGCTGATCGAGCTCGCGTTGCAACTTGTAGGACAGCTTGCGAGGTTGCGGCTTGTCGCGCGCAGGCGGCTGTGACCGGCCCTTCGATGCTGCTGCTTCGCGGTCGGGGTTCTCCAGTTCATGGAGACGTCCGGCCCAGTCGCTGTAACCGCCCTCATAGCGACGAACGACACAGTCGCCCTCGAACACGAGGACACTCGTCACCACGGCATCCAGAAAATAGCGGTCGTGACTGACGACGATCAGTGTCCCGTCATAGTCGACCAGCCGCGCTTCCAGTGCTTCCAGCGTCTCCACATCGAGGTCGTTGGTGGGCTCGTCCAGCACCAGCAGATTCGCTGCCCGGGTGAAGAGCTTTGCCAGAATGACGCGGTTGCGCTCGCCACCGGACAGCGCCGAAATCCGGGTCATGGCCCGCTTGGCGCTGAACAGGAAGTCGGTGAGATAGCCGACAACATGCTTCTTGTGTCCATTGATGCTGATGTAATCGCGTCCCTCGCCGACGATATCGGCAACGGTTTTCGTATCGTCAAGTTCGCGACGCAGCTGGTCGAAATACGCGATCTCAAGATTCGTACCCAACTTGACGCTGCCATGATCCGGTGTCAGCGCCCCGAGAAGTATCTGCAGCAGCGTGCTCTTGCCGACACCATTGTTGCCGATGATGCCTATGCGCTCGCCACGCATCACGCGCAGCGAAAAGCCATCCAGCAGGAGTTTGCCGTCATAACCGTGAGAGACGTTTCTCGCATCGATCACCTTGCGGCCCGTGAGCTCCGTAGACTGATTGATGTGCACCTTCGGGTCACGCGGGCGCGAAACCCTCGCCGCGCGCTCTTCACGCATGCTTTCCAGTGCGCGCACCCGGCCCTCGTTGCGAGTGCCGCGAGCCTTGATGCCCTGACGGATCCACACTTCCTCCTCGGCCAGCTTGCGATCAAACAGCTGATGCTGTCGGGCTTCCGCAAGATCGGCTTCTGCCTTGCGCCGCAGATAATCGCGATAGGCGCCGGGCCAGCTGCGGATCACGCCGCGGTCGATGTCTACGATACGGGTGGCGATGCCTTCCACGAAGCTGCGATCGTGGGTGACGAACAGCACAGCGCCGGGAAAGCGGCGAATCTCATTCTCGAGCCACTCGATGGTTGAAATATCCAGATGATTGGTGGGCTCATCCAGAAGCAGCAGCTCCGGGTTGCCAACCATGGCTTCGGCCAGCGCCACACGGCGACGCCAGCCCCCCGAAAGCTGATCCATGCGCATGTCGGCAGGCAGCTGCAGCTGCGTGATGATCCGATCCACCTGCGTGTCAACTGACCAGCCACCGCCAGCCTCAATGCGGCGCTCGAGTTCCTCGAGTTCCTTCAGTGCGCTCCGCTCCCTGGGCTGCGTTTCCGCGCATACCTGATAGTGCCGGATCAGCTCGATCTGTGCGGCCATCCCACGTGCGACGACATCGCGCACCTTGTCCGCACTGCCATCGGCCAGCTGCTGATTCAGGACGCTCATTCGCAAGCCGCCACGATACGTCACCAGGCCCTCGTCGGGTTCCTGGACGCCGGTAATCAGTTTCAGCGTTGTGGACTTGCCCGCGCCGTTTCGTCCGATCAGACAGATCTTCTCGCCTTCGTCGATCGCGAACTCAGCGTGTATCAGGACGCGTTGATCGCCGAATGAAATTGACAGGCCTTCAAAACGAACCAGTGCGCTCATGGCAGATGCTCAGCGAGGTGCATATAAAGCAATGACCGGGTGTTACCAGATAATGGGATATGTGCCAGTTGATTGAGAGAGCGCAGCTATTTTGCTAGACTTCTCGGCTGGCCATTTCCTGGCCGAGTTCCAACGATTCCAGACAAACAAGGAATACGCTATCTCCATTCACAAAAACAGGGAGGTGCCACCAATGAGCAGCACCGCAAACGACGTTCAGGGTTACGGTGAAGATCCACTAAAAGTCCGTGATACGGGCCATTATAAGGAAGAATACGCCAAGTCGTTCGTCGAGAAATGGGATGATCTGATCGACTGGGAACGCCGCGCAGAAGCGGAAGGGGAGTTCTTCATCGAAAAGCTGCGCGAGCACGGCGCGAAGAAGGTGCTCGACGTGGCAACCGGTACCGGGTACCACTCGGTACAGCTCCTGAAAGCAGGATTCGAAGTCACGAGTGTCGACGGCAGCGCAACCATGCTAGCCAAGGCCTTCGAAAATGCGCACCGGCACGGGTACATACTGCGTACCAACCAGGCCGACTGGCGGTGGTTGAACCGCGATGTCCATGACCTTTATGACGCCGTTATCTGCCTGGGTAATTCCTTCACACATCTGCACGATGAAAACGACCGTCGCAAGGCGCTGGCCGAGTATTACGCCACCCTGCGTCATGAAGGCATGCTGATTCTGGATCAGCGCAACTACGATTCGCTGCTCGACAGTCAGGTGCAGCCCACCCACAACTACTACTACTGCGGAGAGGATGTATCGGCTTCTCCGGAGTACGTGGATGAGACGCTGGCACGATTCCGTTACAGCTTTGCTGATGGGTCAACCTATCACCTGAATATGTTTCCGCTTCGCAAGGCCTACATGCAGCGATTGATGCGGGATGTTGGCTTTCAGACCATCACAACGTTCGGCGACTTCAAGGAAACCTATCGGGAATCAGAGCCGGATTTCTTCATCCACGTTGCCGAAAAGAAGTACGTGCCATCCGAAAAGCAGGTCCCGCCAGAAGTGAAGGCGACAGGCCGATGAGTGCGCAGTATTCCGATGTCGTGCAAACAGCGCGCGAGTATTACAACAGCGATGATGCAGACAATTTCTATTTCCATGTCTGGGGCGGAGAGGATATTCATATCGGGCTGTATGAGTCCGAAACCGAAGACATCGCCACCGCATCGGCACGGACGGTGCGCACAATGGCGCAGCAGCTGTCGAACCTGAAAGGAAGCCGTGTCGTCGACCTGGGTGCCGGCTATGGTGGCGCCGCGCGCTGGCTGGCATCCGAATTCGGCTGCCATGTCAGCTGCGTGAATCTCAGTGAGGCTCAGAATCGCCGCAATCGTGAACTGACTGCGGCAGCAGGGCTGTCTGAGCTCATCGAGGTGCACGACGCCAGCTTCGAAGAGATTCCCGCGGCAGACCAAAGCTTCGAGGTCGCGTGGTCGCAGGACTCGATTCTGCATTCCGGCAGCCGCGAGCGCGTGATGGATGAAATCGAACGGGTGCTCAGGCCCGGCGGCGAGATCATCCTGACAGATCCCATGCAGGCCGACGACTGTCCGCCGGGCGTGCTCGGGCCGGTTCTGGAGCGGATCCATCTGGATACCCTGGGATCATTCGCCTTTTACCGTGCCGAAGCCAGGCGGCTGGGCTGGGAGGAAGTCGAAACAGTCGATCTGACGCATCAGCTGGTTCGCCATTACGGCCGCGTGCGCGAAGTACTCAAGGCCAGCCGGCAGCGCCTCGGGGGCACGGTGTCAGACGCCTACATGGAGCGGATGATCGCGGGTCTGGCGCACTGGATAGATGCCGGCAGCAAGGGCTATCTGGCCTGGGGCATCATGCACTTCAGAAAGCCCTGACGTATCGCAAAGCCCGGACACAAGCGCTTGCAGACTGAAAGGGCGCCCGATCGCGGGCGTCCGTTCCCGGCATAATGCCGATTCTCGATTCCTGATTCCTGATCACCGAGTCGTCCGTGACCTATCCATAAAATTGTCATAATATAGATTATGCGAAGTCACTGACTGGAGGTTTCCCGGCCAGAGGCCTTGCCAATGAACGCGGCAAGCGAAATCCTGCAGGACGCTTACGCGGGCAAATTGCCCACCATCTCACCCGTCCAGCTGCTGTGCCGCTTCACCGTCGATCAAGCTGCGGAATACTGCGGCGTCTCGTCACACACGTTCAGGCGTTGGCGTCTGGACCGCCGGCCCAGTTTCACCGCACAGCGTCTGCTCGCCGTGCGAGCTGGCTACCTGCCTTGGCCCGGTTGGGACAACTGGCAAATGGACGGCGGATTATTGTTCCCGCCTGGCTTCACTGGGCACGGCTACTCAGCCGGCGAAGTGCTCGCGTTGCCATATCTGCATGCACTCAGGGCCGAGCTCGAACGGGAGCTTTTCCGCTTGCGATCGAAGCTGGCCGACCTGTCACAGGACCCGCTGCCGCGACTGGCTGCTACAAGTGGCGGCGCTCTGTAACACCGCCACTTAGTCCAACGGGGTGGACTCGCGCCCCCAGAATGGCCGCTCGCAGGATCCGCCGATGAGTGGCTTCATCCAGACGTGGCGCTGGTATTTCGCCATCAAGGGATTGCGCTGGCTCACCCGGTGGGGCTTTCCGCTGGCAGGCGAACGCTGGGCGCAGTGGACCGGTCTGGCAGCGCGCTTGGAAGCGGCCTTTGCGCAGGAAATAGCGCTCAGGGGCAAGCACCCGAAGTTTGATCGACCGCAAGGCGGCAAACTGCCGGATTCGTCCAATGGCGCCGCCCAAGCCAGGCAACGGCTTCAATTCGGGGTGAACGATCCGCTCCCAACGCCTCAGCGTGTCTCAGGGCCGGCGAGCGGAGGTGTCCGCCAGAAAGCGAGCATCGCGAGCGCGTCGGCGGACACCGCGGCTCGTAAGCCGGTGACATCCAGCCGGCGCAAGAGCGGCCAGGAGCCCCGAAGATGAGCCGCTTCTGCCCCTGTCGGCCCTCTTCCAGGACGCCGAAGGCGTCGTCGCGACCAGCGCAGCCACCGCAGGTGGCTTGGTTCGCTCCCCTTTTTTCGGTACAAAGAGGTCAAAATGCCCACCCACACTATAGATTATGCGAAGTCACTGACTGGAGGTTTCCCGGCCAGAGGCCTTGCCAATGAACGCGGCAAGCGAAATCCTGCAGGACGCTTACGCGGGCAAATTGCCCACCATCTCACCCGTCCAGCTGCTGTGCCGCTTCACCGTCGATCAAGCTGCGGAATACTGCGGCGTCTCGTCACACACGTTCAGGCGTTGGCGTCTGGACCGCCGGCCCAGTTTCACCGCACAGCGTCTGCTCGCCGTGCGAGCTGGCTACCTGCCTTGGCCCGGTTGGGACAACTGGCAAATGGACGGCGGATTATTGTTCCCGCCTGGCTTCACTGGGCACGGCTACTCAGCCGGCGAAGTGCTCGCGTTGCCATATCTGCATGCACTCAGGGCCGAGCTCGAACGGGAGCTTTTCCGCTTGCGATCGAAGCTGGCCGACCTGTCACAGGACCCGCTGCCGCGACTGGCTGCTACAAGTGGCGGCGCTCTGTAACACCGCCACTTAGTCCAACGGGGTGGACTCGCGCCCCCAGAATGGCCGCTCGCAGGATCCGCCGATGAGTGGCTTCATCCAGACGTGGCGCTGGTATTTCGCCATCAAGGGATTGCGCTGGCTCACCCGGTGGGGCTTTCCGCTGGCAGGCGAACGCTGGGCGCAGTGGACCGGTCTGGCAGCGCGCTTGGAAGCGGCCTTTGCGCAGGAAATAGCGCTCAGGGGCAAGCACCCGAAGTTTGATCGACCGCAAGGCGGCAAACTGCCGGATTCGTCCAATGGCGCCGCCCAAGCCAGGCAACGGCTTCAATTCGGGGTGAACGATCCGCTCCCAACGCCTCAGCGTGTCTCAGGGCCGGCGAGCGGAGGTGTCCGCCAGAAAGCGAGCATCGCGAGCGCGTCGGCGGACACCGCGGCTCGTAAGCCGGTGACATCCAGCCGGCGCAAGAGCGGCCAGGAGCCCCGAAGATGAGCCGCTTCTGCCCCTGTCGGCCCTCTTCCAGGACGCCGAAGGCGTCGTCGCGACCAGCGCAGCCACCGCAGGTGGCTTGGTTCGCTCCCCTTTTTTCGGTACAAAGAGGTCAAAATGCCCACCCACACTATAGATTATGCGAAGTCACTTCTCCTGCCACCGGCCACGCCAGATTGCTGGCAGCCTGTCGGTTCGCTTTACAAGCACGATTAGGTAAAACCGTTATCTCATTGATTCTGCGAACTAAACAGGTATGGCACGGCGATTGCTTGTTTATCTGGCATGAAAGCATCCAGACGCATTCGCTTCCTGATCGGTGCCGGCATGACCTTAGCGGCACTGTGGGCTGGTAACGCGCCTACGGCGATGGCCAACGACTGGAATGTCGTATTTAACGGCCGCGCGGTGCACCTCAACGCCAGCGAAGAATGGAACGAGGAAAACTGGGGTCTTGGCTTCGAGCGTGAATTCGATGTCAATCCACGCTGGGTGCCGCTGGTAGTCGGCAACGGCTTCATCGACAGCGCCAAAGAGATGTCCTACATGGCCGGCGGTGGCATCAAGCGGCGGTTTTCACTGAAGAACATCGGCTCAGACATGTACGTCGACCTTGGTATGGTCGGTTTCGTCATGACGCGCACCGACTACAACAACAATCAGCCGTTTCCCGGCATTCTGCCGACCTTGACGGTCGGAAGCTCAAGAATGGCGGTTAACGTCACCTATATGCCGCCTATGGCGGTCAATCGCATCAATCAACGCGATGCCAGCCTTTCCGGCGTGGTATTCCTGCAGCTCACCATGAACCCGCGCCTCCTGCTGCCCAATCGAACGACTTCCTGGTAACCCAAGGTCCGCTGCAGGCCGATTGCTTTTCCGGGAATCGGCTCGAGAACAAGCCACGGATCGGCACGCGCCGGCCCTCCTTTCCTGTCCCCTGCTCGTGATATGGTTCCCGTGGCGGCGTGAAATCGAACCACATCGCCCCGGTGCCGTCTAACCTTATGATGTTCAGGCCAGGCTGTGGGCCTGGCTCATTACCCGGATGCGCGTAAAATGCTGCGTGCTTCCGCGCACAGGATCGAATCAGCAGGAGATTAGCCATGCGCCCAACCACCGCTCGCACAACCGGCTTCGGCTACCGCGTCGGTCGATCGCTGCTGGCGTTGAGTGTTGCCGGAGGTTTGCTGCTCGGAACGTTTGTCGCCCAGGCGCAGCTTTTCGGTGCCAGTGAGCGGGAAATCAACCGGCAGGCGCGTCTGCAATGGATGATGACCAAGCGCGAGATGCCGATTTCGCTGGAGCAGCATCTCAACGACTTCGTTTACTGCGTGACCAATCGAGTCATCGCCCACCTTCCGCCTGAATTCGACGATATTGATTGGGAAATTGTCGTGTTCGAAGACGACGCGCTGAATGCGTTCGCCCTGCCGGGCGGCAGGATCGGCGTCTTTACGGGTTTGCTGCGTGTTGCCACCAACCAGGACATGCTTGCCACCGTCATCGGCCACGAAATCGCGCACGTTACCGAGGATCACGTAATCCAGCGAGCCCGCCGCGCTGGTCGTAATGATGCCCTGGGTATCCTCGCCGGCGCTGCAACCGGCATGCATCCCAGCTACATCGAGATGGGCAAGATGATGGGCATGAACCTGCCTTATGCACGAGGCCAGGAAATCGAAGCAGATGTAGTCGGACTGCAGTTCATGGCCAATGCCGGCTTCGACCCGCGCGCAAGTATTGAACTGTGGCGTGCAATGGTTGCCGATCGTGACTCCCGCCGCCGTGAGTCCATGCTTCTGGCCAGCCACCCATCGGACGACCAGCGCATGAACCAGCTCGTTCGCTCGATGACGCCTGCGCTCATTGCCTACAACGACGCACTGGAGTCCGTCGGTCGGCCCAACTGCCAGTTGCGGCGATGAGTCGCCGAAGGGCTCCGCATTCATGGCGACAATGACGATTGTCGGACTGTGTGGCAGTCTCAGGAAGGGATCATTCAATCTCGCTTTGCTGAAGGCTGCGGCGGCCGCGGCACCCGCCGAATGTCGACTCGACATCCAGACGCTGCATGGCATCCCGCTCTATGACGCAGACCTGGAATCCAGCAGCGGCATACCCGCCGCCGTGCAGCGTCTCAAAGATCGGATTGCCGGGGCCGACGGCCTGTTGCTGGCAACCCCGGAATACAATGCTTCAATCCCGGGTGTATTCAAGAATTCAATCGACTGGCTTTCAAGGCCGCCGGCAGACATCCCCAAGGTGTTCGGTCAAAAGCCGGTCGGTCTGATCGGTGCATCCGCGGGTGGCTTCGGAACGGTTCTCAGTCAGACCGCGTGGCTGCCGGTACTGCGCGCACTGCGCATGCAACCGTATTTCGGGCCACCAATACGTCTGGCACGTGCGGGCAGTGCGTTCAGTGCGGAAGGTGGACTCAGCGACAAGGATCGCGCCGACGAGCTGACGCAGTTCATGGCAGCGTTCTGCGGCTTCATGACTTCTCGCCCGTGACGGCAACCGCTGCAGGCAGTCCATCCCTGATCCTCACTGCCACGTCGGGATAATCGCAGAAAACTCCATCAACGCCGATATCACTGAAGAACACTGTCAGCAGCTGCTCCAGGCTCTGCGCGTATTCGGGCAATCCGTCACGCTTGAAGGTATAGGGGTGCAGCAGCAGACCTGCCTCATGCGCATGGTGAACCAGATCGGCGGGAACGGGTCCACGACGGCTCACCGGGCTTCCCACCAGCTGTCGATAGGCAGGTCCCAGCCCCTGAACATAGCCGGCCAGTTCGACCAGACCGTTGCGCGTGAGCAGTCGATCATAGTCGGTCGATTCGTCAACCAGCTGTATCAGGGGTAGCGAGCAACCCAGCTCATCACGTATCCGGCGCAGCTCCATGACATCAAAGCTCTGCACGAATACCGGATCACTGCGACGCCTGTAACCGGCCTCAGCCAGCTCCTCCACAAGCATGCGCGTGAGGTCCATGCCGTGGGCACGATGCCACTGCGGCTGCTTGATCTCCGGATAGATGCCAACCTGCCTGCCAGTGGTCTGATTCAGGCGAGTCACGAGCAGCAGTTCTTCCTCCAGCGTAGCGATCCGGTAACATTCCCCGGTGCGCTCCACGGGGCCGCCCGGCGACCGCCGGCCAGTCACTCTCAGCTGGCGGATTTCGTCGATATCGAAGTCGATCGCGTAGTAGTGACCATCCGCCCTGCTGCGATTCGGGAAACGCAAGGCGACGTCGGTAACCGGTTCCAGGTCGATGTCGTGCAGTACAATCAGCGTGCCATCGCGTGTGGCAACCACGTCCTGCTCGAGGTAGTCGGCACCCTGCCCGTATGCCAGCGCCTTGGCCTCCAGCGTGTGCTCTGGCAGATAACCGCTCGCACCGCGATGTGCGATCACTATCCTGGGCGCTTTGCGATTTTCAGTCGGACGATCGCCTGTCACGGCATGTCGAACTCGATCACATCCCAGCGTGTCGTTTCTTCGTGCCGGGCCTGGCGGCGCAGTGCATCGACGATTTCCCGCTCGTTCCATTCGACCTTCTCGTCGGCACGCGCGGCGATAGGCTCTGGCAGTGGCGCGGCACCACCGAACGGTGCCAGTGCCACCAGCGGAAGATCGAATGCCTGGGCCACGTCCATCTGGTAGTCGATCCATTCGCGATTGCCCGCGTACAGGGAACCGAGTATGACAACGACCTCCGCCGCCTTGATCTGCGTGCGCAACTCGTCCCTGATGGCTTCCTTGCCGCTGGCCTGAGGCGGATGATCAGGAACGCTGCAGTTCACGTAAAAGAAATTTGGTGAACTTTCCAGGTACTCGAATACCCGGTGGTAGTCAGGGCAGTCTGAAAACGTGTGAGTCACGTAGATGCGGATCGGGTTCTTTTCCGACATGGGGCGCAACGATTCTGTGATGATACAGCCTTAAAACACTACCCCGGCACCTGCCTTTTTGCAACGACCGGCGCCGCTTTCCTGCGCGAGTGCCCGCACGCCGGTGCCCGGGAAAATGTCGTTAATTCACAAGCCTGCGTCCGGTACACTAGACCCATGCGCTTGCTGCTGTACAACATTCGTTACGGCGTCGGCCTGGGTTCAGGCGTGCATTGGCCATTGCCGGGTATGGGCTATCTGCTGGGCAACCAGGGCAACCTGGAACGAATCACCCGATTCATCAAGGAGCAGGTCCCGGACATCGTCGGTCTGGTCGAAGTCGACACCGGGTCAATTCGCACGCGCCGGGTCAATCAGGCGGAGGTGATCGCCAACGCACTGGGCCACTACTCCGTCTACCAGTGCAAGTACGGCGAGTCGTCGCTGAACAACCACCTTCCGATTGTACGCAAGCAGGCCAACGCCTTCCTAGCCGCGCCCAGTGTGCACGGTGAACGGTTTCACTATTTCGATAAGGGCATCAAGCGGCTGATTATTGAACTGGAACTGGAGGATTGCGCCGTTTTTCTGGTTCATCTGTCCCTGAAGTATCGACATCGCCAGACCCAGCTCCGCCATCTGCACGATCTGGTGACCGCATCGACCAAGCCGGTGCTGATCGCGGGTGATTTCAACACGTTCTGGGGGGAGCACGAAATTTACCTGTTCATGAAGGCCGCCGGCCTGAAAAGTGCCAACACGCGCAGCCTGCCCTCCTATCCCAGTCATGCGCCGCGCAAGGAGCTGGACTTTGTACTCTACGGTGAAGGCATAAATATCAGGAAATTCGCGATTCCGCGCGTGCAACTCTCCGATCACCTGCCTCTCGTGGTGGACTTCGACGTGCGTGACGTTTCACGGGTAGCCGCCTGATGACCACGGCAGCGCCGCGCGAAGGGACATACGCTCACTGGCACGTCGCCGATGACACAGACGGCATCTGCTGGCTGACACTGGACAAGGCGGAAGCCAGCGCCAACACACTGTCACATGACGTGATGCAGGAGTTGGCCGCCATCCTCGAATCCCTGCACGCTCAACCGCCAGACGGCGTCGTGGTGCGCTCGGCGAAGTCCAGCGGCTTCATCTTCGGTGCGGACGTCAAGGAGTTTCAGCAGCTGAGCAGCGCCGAACAGGGCGCCGCCGTGGCTGCCGATGGTCAGGCCGTACTGGCTCGACTGGAGTCCCTGCCCTGCCCGACCGTAGCCGCGATCAACGGCTTCGTACTGGGCGGCGGCCTGGAGCTCGCACTGGCCTGTCGCTATCGGGTGGCAGTTGAAGGTCATCGTCCTACCCTGGGCTTGCCCGAGGTGCAGTTGGGTATTCATCCCGGCTTTGGTGGCACCGTCAGAACCATCGCTCTGCTCGGTGCACCCCGCGCACTGGATCTGATGCTGACCGGCCGATCGGTCTCACCGATGGATGCGCTGGACATGGGACTTGTGGATCGCGTCGCTTCGGCCGAACGTCTCGATGCCACGGCGACCGCCATGCTCCGTGAGCAACCCACACAGCGCCGGGCTTCCTGGTACCTGCGGCCGCTGAATCTGGCGCCGTTGCGGCAGCTGCTGGCGCGCAGGATCCGCGCCAGGGTCGCCCGCCGGGCGAGGCCCGAACACTATCCGGCACCGTATGCACTGATCGACCTCTGGGTGCGCCATGGCGGGGTCGGCGAGCACGCCTATCGCGAAGAGGCCCGGTCGATAGGCCGCCTCCTCGTTTCCGACACCTGCCGGAATCTGGTGCGGATCTTCCTGTTGCGTGAACGGTTGCGCAACCTGGCACCGAAAGCCGCTGCCGTGGAACGCGTGCATGTGATCGGCGCCGGGGTCATGGGTGGCGATATCGCTGCCTGGTGCGCATTGCGTGGACTTCAGGTTTCGCTGCAGGACCGGACCGCCGACCTGGTCCGGCCGGCGCAGGAACGTGCCCGCAAACTGTTCGCTCGCCGCCTGCGCGGCCCCGGGGAAGCCGAGCAGGCGACGCAACGTCTGGTAGCGGATCCTGACGGAAAATCGATAGCCGATGCCGAACTGGTCCTTGAAGCCATTGTTGAAAAACTGGATGCCAAGCGCTCGCTGTTTCAGGCACTGGAACCCCGTATGCACGCGGATGCGGTGCTTGCGAGCAATACCTCCAGCATCGTTCTGGAAGACATCGCCACCGCACTCGATCGACCTGATCGGTTCGTCGGACTGCACTTTTTCAATCCGGTCGCCAAGCTGCCGCTGGTGGAAGTGATACGCGGTGCGCAGACCAGCGACGAATGCATGGAGAAAGCCATGCAGTTCGTCACGCTGATCGGCAAGCTGCCCCTGCCCTGCCGCAGCGCGCCGGGCTTCGTCGTCAACCGGGTCCTGATGCCCTATATGCTCGAGGCATTGAAGGCGCATCATGAAGGTTACGCACTGGAAACCATCGATGCGGCGGCGAAGCGGTTCGGAATGCCCATGGGTCCGGTGGAGCTGGCCGACCAGGTCGGACTGGATGTCGCCCTGAACGTGGCGGATATCCTTGGTGAGGCCTTCGGCATCGAGGTGCCGGCAAATCTGCGGGCAAAGGTCGATGCCGGCGATCTGGGCCGGAAATCCGGTCACGGCTTCTACCGCTACGATGACGGCAAGGCGCGCAAGGACAAGGATTTCGCCCGTCCGGATGCCGATCTGACCGACCGACTGATCCTGGCACTGGTCAACGAGTCGGTGGCCTGCCTGGACGAAGGGATCATCGAGGACGCGGACCTGCTGGATTCCGGCGTCGTGTTCGGGACAGGTTTCGCGCCTCATACGGGAGGCCCGATTCGCTACGCCCGGGACAGGGGCTTCAATGACGTCGTCGCCAGACTGGAGGACCTTGCCCATCGATTCGGGCCGCGCTTCCGCCCCCGCGATGGCTGGCGCCGCCTGACGTCCCAGTCGTGACAGCTTCGACATTTGCGCCGCCACGGCTATGCTAGACTTCGCGCCGATTCCGAATCCCGCAAACCACGAGTTCCCCGCCCCAATCTGATGAGCAAACAGGTAGATATTCATCAGCTCAGGTCCCTTTCGCCGCTGGACGCGCTGAAAAAGGACAACCTGCATGCCCTGGTGACCAAGACCCGCGTCAGAGAGGCTCAGGCCGGACAGTCCCTGTTCCGCGAAGGCGACTCTGAAAAGCGCTCCGTCTATGTACTGTCGGGCACGGTGGAACTGCGCAAGGAAGGCAACGTCGCAGCCCGCATCGTTGGTGGCAGTGACAACGCACGTAATCCGCTTGCGCCGGTGCTGCCACGCGAATACACGGCGATTGCCGTCAACGATGTGGAGTTCATCTCCATCGACAGCGACCTGCTCGACGTCATGCTCACCTGGGACCAGACCGGTTCCTACGAGGTCAGCGAGCTGCGCTCCGAAACCGATTCATCAGACGATTGGATGACGACGCTGCTCCGAACCAAGGCCTTCCACAAGATCCCTCCCGCCAATATCCAGGCGATTTTCATGCGCCTGCAGCAGGTGAACTGCAAGGCGGATGACGTCATCATCAAGCAGGGCGACGAGGGCGACTATTTCTACGTGATCACACGCGGTCGTTGCGTGGTTACCCGGGAAACGCCGCTCAACAAGGAAGGCATCCGCCTGGCGGAACTGGAAGTAGGCGACACTTTCGGCGAGGAAGCCCTGATTTCCCAGGCCAAGCGCAACGCGACCGTCACCATGGAGACCGACGGATCACTGATGCGTCTGGGGAAAGAAGATTTCCATACCCTGCTCAATGAGCCCATGCTGGATTGGCTGGACAAGGAACAGGCCGACAAGCTCATCGCCGAGGGTGGACACTGGCTGGATGTCCGCCTGCCCAGCGAATTCGAGGCTTACCACTACAGCGGCGCCATCAATGTGCCGCTGTATTTCATACGTCTGAAACTCAAGACGCTGGATCCATCAGTAAAGTATGTAGTGTGCTGCGACACCGGCAGCCGCAGTTCCGCTGGTGCATTCATTCTGAACGAGCGCGGCTTCGAGGCCTACGTGCTCAAGGGTGGAATGAATCGTTCCAAGCTGTAGCGCCCTGCCCGCGCCGCTGTCGGTCTGGCGACGGCTGACCTGCTGAGCAGCGATTGACTACAGCGTATGCGTTGGTTTGTCGCCACCCAGTGCGCCGGCCAGATAGTTCTCGATGCGCTTCTGGGTATTGCCCTGATCCTGCTCGCTGAACTGCACGCCGATACCCGCGGTCCGCTTGCCCTGAGCGCCTTTTGGTGTGATCCAGATGACACGCCCGGCGACGGGAATCTTCTCTTCCTCACCCATCAGATTCAGGAGCATGAAGACTTCGTCACCCAGCTTGTAGCTGGAATTGGTAGGAATGAACAGGCCGCCGTTCTTGATGAACGGCATGTAAGCAAGGTACAGCGCACTCTTGTCCTTGATGGTCAGAGTCAGCAGACCGGGTTTACTCACGTTGCCTCTCTCGTCCTGATATCCGATGAACGCCGACTTGCCGGCGACAGCCCCTGCAACAGCACGCCCAGTGACAGCTCCAGATTCATTCCACTGCCGAAGCGGCCCAGCAGCGTTTCCGCAGTGTCGAGCTGATCCAGCAGACTGCGCAGTGTCAGCGCCGACCAGAGATTATGCAACCTGTCCGCCGACTCGTCTGTGACCTGGGTCGAACCCGGCACCACGCGGTCGCGAATCGCAGCATGCAGACGGCGTATCAACCACCGCAGGGCACGCTCCCCATCGGCGTCCAGCCACCGCTTCGCCACCGTCAGCGGGTCCGACTTCATGCTAGAAATTTCTTCAATATCGCCTTCTAATGAATTGATAAATCGTGATATTTCATCGTCATACCACTCCCCGGCCATTAGCGGGCTGCCACCAGCCAGCGCCAGCACCCGTTCAGGCGCAGACCCTCCCAGCCAGCGTACGGCGACTTCTACCGCCGGACGCGCAATGGGCAGCTGCTGACAGCGGCTGCGGATTGTGGCTGGCAGACGGCCTGGCTGATGGCTGATCAGCACGATCCAAGTCTGCTGCGTGGGCTCCTCCAGCGTCTTCAACAGCGCATTGGCGGCCGCCGTGGTCATGGCCTCGGCCGGTTCCAGAATCATGACCTTCGCACCACCGCGCATGCTCTTGAGCGACAGCGCGGCGCTTGCATCGCGGATCTGGTCGACGCTGATGGTGCGTTTGTCGTCCAGTGGAAACGTCAGTCGCAGATCCGGATGCGTATCGGCCGGCGATTTGCGCAGCTCGGCGAACACACCGGCCTGTTCGCAGGACAGCTCCTGCGGCGCTGAGGCCTTGCCGTCGCTCAGCAGATGGTGCGCAAGGACCATGGCGAGATTCAGCTTCCCGGTGCCCGGCGGCCCCGCGATCAGCCAAGCATGACCCAGCCCCCGTGACGCATGAGCTCGCGTCATGGATCGCAGCGAGTCGCGCAGCCAGGGACACAGGCGCGTGGTCGCCGTGCGGTACGCTGATGCGGGCGCTTCCGAAACCTCACTCATGGCGTCACCGGTGCCGCTGAATCCAGCAGTGCATCAAGGCACGCGACGATCTCGCGCTGCACCTGCTGCGCCGTCGGCCGGGCATCGATGATGCGAATGCGCTGCGGATGGCGCGCAGCCAGTTTCAGGTAGCCATCACGCACGCGGTTGAGGAAGTCGATCCCCTCCTTCTCGAAGCGGTCGAGCGCCCGATCGCCGATCCGGGCAAGTCCTGTTTCGGCCGGCGCGTCCAGCAGCAGCGTCAGATCCGGCTCCAGACCACGCTGCACGGAAGTGACGAGACACGTCAGCAGCGTCTCGTTCACTCCCCTGCCGGCGCCCTGGTAGGCATGGGTTGCATCGGTGAATCGATCGCAGACCACCCAGACGCCTCGTGCCAGTGCCGGGCGGATCACAGTGTCCAGATGCTGGGCGCGCGCGGCGAACATGAGCAGGGTTTCGGCATCGGCGCTGAGCGTTTGGGTGTGCTCGTTGAGCAGCAGTTCACGCAGCTTTTCACCCAGTGTCGTGCCGCCGGGCTCTCGCGTAACGAGCACCTGCCTGCCGCTTCCCTGCAGGTAATCGCTAATGAATGCCAGCTGGGTGGACTTGCCCACGCCTTCCACACCTTCCAGCGTGATGAATCTGCCCGCCCTCATTGCGTCATGCCGCGTCGGCGTTCCAGATAGCGCTGCACTGCCCGATTGTGCTCATCCAGTGTTGCCGAGAAATAGTGGCTGCCATCGGGCAGCCCCGTGGCCACGAAATACAGTGCTTCCCCATCCTCGGGATTCACGGCCGCCTCGATGGCGGCACGTCCTGCCAGCGCAATCGGCGTGGGTGGCAGTCCGAAGCGGGTGTAGGTGTTGTAGGGCGTATCGCGGGTGAGGTCGGCACTGCGCAGCCGGTCCTGAAATTCATCACCCAGCCCATAGATGACCGTCGGGTCGGTCTGAAGTCGCATCCGCAGCTGCAGGCGGCGGTGAAACACACCGGAGATCTGACGACGTTCCGACGCCAGTCCGGTTTCCTTCTCGATGATGGAAGCCAGCGTCAACGCTTCGTAGGGATGATTGAGCGACGTGGCATCCTCGCTGCGGTTGTCCCATGCCCGCTGCAGCACCCGCTCCAGGGCAGCGTGTGCCTGGCGCAGCAGGTCCAGATCGGTTGTGCCACGGGCGAACCGGTAGGTATCGGGGAAGAACTGACCCTCGGGATGCACATCCGGTTTGCCCAGCGCAGTCATGATTTCTTCGGGGGACAGTTCGCTGGCAGTGATCGCCGGGTGCGCTCTGAGTGCGACCAGCATGTCGCTGAACCGCCATCCTTCGACCACGGTGATTGTGTGCAGGTACACCTCACCCTGCACGAGCTTCTCCAGTAACGTCACCGGTGTCAGACCGGGCAGAAGATGGTATTCACCCGCCCTGATGCGGACTGCATCGCCGCTCAGGCGGCCGTAGAGCGTCAGCGCCCGGGGGTGTTCCAGCAGCCCCCGATCGGCCAGATCGGCGGCCACGCGTGACCATGCCGTACCAGGCGCGACCTCCAGCCATTCGCCCTGCAACGACAGATCCAGCGGCGCATGCAGATCGCGCCATAGCGTCCAGGCGGTGATCGACGCCCCAGCCAACGCAGCCAGCGAGACAGCAGCCAGCGTCCATGCGATCCTGCGCATGACCGTCATGGCGCCGGTGTCCGCGGCGAACGGATCGGACGAATTGCAGAGCGGTCGGGCATGTCAGTTACTCGGCTTCCCGTCTTCATCAACGCAGCCCGACTCGCGCATCAGCGTGCGCGTCACACTGCCAGTTTCGAAGGCCTGTGTGTCGAGCTGTCGAACGGGCCAGATACCGAACACGGCATTGGTCAGAAACAGTTCTTCGGCAGCCTGCACCTCGGCCGGATACAGTTCGGTCGTCGTGGTGTGGATGCCCAGGCGCTGTGCCTGCTCAAGCACGGCACGACGCATCACGCCGCATACCCCGCTGTGTGAGAGATCGGGCGTTACCAGGCCGCCATCGCGTACCACGAACAGATTGCAGGCAACACCACTCACCACCAGTCCCCGTTCGTCCAGCAACAGGCCCTCCTCCGCATTTTTTTTCGACAGCTCCTGCTGGGCCAGCACCTGCTCGAGTCGACCCAGGTGCTTCATGCCCGCCAGTGCAGTACTGCGCCCCAGACGCAAATCCAGGCTCGCGACCCGCACGCCCTGAGTGTAGTGCGACAGCGGATAGTCGGGCCAGTCGGTAATACCGATTATTCTCGTTGGAATCTGGGGTTGCGGAATCCGGTAGCCGCGCAGACCGGATCCCCGGGTCACAATGAGCTTGATGACGTGTCGCCCCTGCGGCGGGCAGCAGGACAGAATTTCCTGTTCAATCCCGTCCCTGTCCAGCGGGATTCGCAGTCGCCGACAGCCTTCGGCAAGCCGCTGCATGTGCAGGTCCAGTCGCCGGACCTGGCCGTTCCAGGCGGCCATGGTCTCGAACAGACCGTCGCCGTAAGCCAGCCCCCGATCGGTGGGGGCAAGTCCCGTGGCCTCACCGTTGACCAGCCATACGGGTGCGCGCCGGGTCATCGCGAAGGACCGTGAACCACGCTTGCGGACGTTCGCGCCGGCTTCACCCCGGGCGTTTGAAAATCACGGTGCCGTTGGTGCCGCCGAAGCCGAACGAGTTCGACAGCCCCACTTCGAGTTTCGCTTCGCGTGCGGTATTGGGTGTGTAGTCCAGGTCGCACTGTGGATCCTGATTCTCCAGATTGATCGTCGGCGGGATCACCTGATCGCGAAGGGCGAGAATGGTGAAGATGGCTTCGGCAACGCCGGCGGCACCAATCATGTGACCGGTGGTGGACTTGGTGGAGCTGACCGCGAGCTGCCCGGCAGCGCTGCCGAAAGCATTCCTGATCGCCACGGTTTCGGCCAGATCACCGAGCGGTGTGGAAGTACCATGAGCGTTCAGATAGTCGACGTCTTCGGGCGCTATGCCGGCATCGGCCAGTGCGTTGCGCATGCACAGTTCAGCACCCTGCCCCCGCTCCGGTGGCGCGGTGATGTGGTAAGCATCCGAGCTCATGCCGAAGCCGATGAGTTCGGCGTAAATCGTGGCGCCGCGCGCCTTCGCGTGCTCGTACTCCTCGAGAACGACGGCCCCAGCGCCATCACTGAGCACAAAGCCGTCACGATCGCGATCCCACGGGCGGCTGGCGCGTGTGGGATCGTCGTTGCGCGTAGACAGCGCGCGGGCGGCACAGAATCCGGCCATGCCAAGCGGCGTGGCCGCGTGCTCGGCGCCACCGGCAACCATGACGTCGGCATCGCCGCATTGAATCAGTCGCCCGGCCAGACCGATGCAATGTGTGGACGTGGTGCATGCAGTGACGATGGCAAGGTTGGGGCCGGTCATGCCGTACATGATCGAGACGTGACCGGAAACCATGTTGCTGATCGTGCCCGGCACGAAGAACGGCGTAATACGCCTGGGACCGGCGGTCATCAGCTTTTCGTGATTGGTCTCGATGGTCTGGATACCGCCGATGCCGGTCCCCATCGCGACGCCGTAACGGTGTGCCGTACCTTCGCTGACCTCGATGCCAGAATCGGCGATCGCCTGCCGGGCGGACGCGATGCCGTAGTGCATGAACAGATCGACCTTGCGCGCTTCTTTCTGTTCCATGTAATCCGCGACATCGAAGTCGCGGATCAGTCCGGCAATGCGGGTGGTCAGCGCACTGGAGTCGAAATTGTCCAGTGCACCGATACCGCTCACGCCTTCACAAACGTTGCGCCAGGCCAGATCTACGGTGTTACCCACCGGAGAGATCAGACCCAAACCGGTTACGACGACCCGTCGTCTCGACACGGTTTATACCTCAACAAGATGAACTGTTGGGAAATCCGACGTGAAAGTCTGCCGGACTCCTGATCGAAATGACTCAGGATTCGCTCTGCTTGGCCAGAATGTAGTCAATGGCCTGCTGGACGGTGGTGATCTTTTCAGCGTCTTCGTCCGGGATTTCTGTCTCGAACTCTTCTTCCAGCGCCATGACCAGTTCAACGGTGTCCAAAGAGTCAGCACCCAGGTCGTCGACGAACGAGGCATCGTTCTTGATTTCGTCGGCTTTGAGGCCGAGCTGCTCAGCAATGATTCCTCTGACTTGCTCTTCGACACTGCTCATTTGCGTGATACCCCTTATGAATTGACAGGCCAGACCAATCGGTCCGGCCAGCGTGGCGCGTATTGTATTGGAATCATTCGGGTCATTCTACAAGAATGCCCGCGATAGCCGACCGTCGCGCCTCCATCCGGTCCGGCCATCCCCGGTCACCCCTCTGATCCGGTCATGGCATGAACATTCCGCCGTTGACATTGAGGGTCTCACCGGTGATGTAGGCGGCAGAATCCGAGGCCAGAAACAGCGCGGCGGCCGCGATGTCATGCGGCGTGCCCAACCGCCCCGTCGGAATCTGCGCACGCAGCGCATCGACCTGATTCTGGTCCAGCGCCCGTGTCATGTCCGTCTCGATAAAACCCGGCGCAATGGCGTTCACAGTGATGCCGCGCGAAGCCACTTCCCGGGCCAGCGACTTGGTGAATCCGAGTATGCCCGCCTTGGAGGCAGCGTAGTTCGTCTGGCCGGGGTTGCCGGTAAGCCCGACAACGGAAGCAATGTTCACGATACGACCATGCCGGGCCTTCATCATGCTGCGCAGGCATGCCCTGGACAGCCGGAAAACCGAGGTGAGGTTCGTCGCCAGCACCGTGTCCCACTCTTCATCGCGCATCCGCATCAGCAGGTTGTCGCGCGTCACACCGGCATTGTTGACCAGAATCTGCGGATGCCCTTCATGGGCGGCCAGGTCGTCCATCAGTGCCTGCACCGAGGCCGGATCAGAGACATCGAGCACCGCGCCGCGCCCACCGCCACCGGCCTGCCGCAAACGCGCCGTAATGGCCGCAGCCCCCTCCGCCGTCGTGGCCGTGCCGACCACCCGCGCGCCCTGGGCGGCCAGTGCATCGGCGATCGCCCCGCCGATGCCGCGTGTCGCGCCGGTTACCAGCGCGGAGCGGTCCGATATGCCGGACCATGCAGTAATTGAGGTGGAATTCATGTCTAACCGGGCAGGATAATGGAGGCCGCATTATAGCGGCGTCGGGCGAGCCCGCGCCAACGGCGGGTGAGCCGGATAATGGCCCCGGCGCAACGCGTTACGACGTTGCGTGACCGGGAAATATGATATCTTGGGCGGGTTCTGTCCCGGGCTGTCGCCGGGGGACCGGCAACGAGGAGACAATGGCAATGTCGCGCAAAGTCCTTTCCCATGCAAGCCAGCCGCGAGGCGTCGTACAGCGCGGTTTCACGCTGATCGAGATCATGGTCGTGGTGGTCATCATCGGCCTGCTGGCCGCGATCGTGGTTCCCAACCTTAGCGGCTATACGGATACGGCAGCCATCAATCGTGCCAAGTCCGATCTGCAGACACTGGAAACGCAGTTGGCCATGTTCCGCATGGACAACTACCGCTACCCCACGACCGATGAAGGCTTGCAGGTGCTTGTCACCGGCAATCGCGACGGGGGACGCCAGTACCTGCAACGTCTTCCGGTTGACCCCTGGAACAACCCCTATCAGTACGCTCACCCCGGCCGCCATGGCGAGTACGACCTGTATTCGTTCGGTGCCGATGGGCGCGACGGCGGCGAAGGCATCAATGCAGTCATCGGTAACTGGGATCTGGACTAGGCAGCTGCCCGCGGGCTCCCGCGGATTCACTCTGCTCGAGCTGCTGATCGTCGTTACGATCATCGGGCTCCTCGTGGGTGCTGCCGTTCTGTCCGTGGGCGTGCTGGGCGCCGATCGCGACATGGAACGCGAAATGCAGCGACTGAGCAGCCTCACCGAGCTGGTGCGCGAGGAAGGCCTGATGCAGAGCCGCGACTATGGCCTGATGATCTCCAGGTCCGGCTACCGCTTCTATCTGTTCGACTACAACCAGCAGGCCTGGCTGATGCCGGCGAATGATCGACTGCTGCGGCCGCGGACATTGCCGGAAGGGCTGGAACTGTCGCTGGAACTGGAGGGCCGCGAGGTCGTGCTGCGTCCGGACGCCGAGATCGAATTCATGGAAACGCCACAGCCGCAGATCGTGCTGATGTCCAGCGGCGAGGTCACCCCGTTCCAGATCACACTGGAGCGCCAGTTCATGGGCGGCCGGATGACGCTGGACGTTGCGATGGACGGCACCATGGAAACCGCCGAGCATGACTTCGACAGACGCTGAAACATCCAGTTGCCGAGGCTTCACGCTGCTCGAGGTGATGATCGCACTGGTCATCGTTTCACTGGGCATGATGGCGGTACACACGCAGGTCAACCGCTACGTCGCCGGCGCAATCTACATGGAGGAAAAGACCCTCGCCAGCTGGATTGCCACCAACAGAATTACCGAACTCAGCGTGCGAGGCGACTGGCCGGATGTCGGTGTGAACGACGATGAAGTCGAATTCGCCTCACGCCAGTGGCTGATCCGCACCGAGGTGGCCGAAACGCCGGTTGAGAACATTCGACGCGTGGACGTCGACATCTACCTCGCCGACAAACCCGACCAGGTGGTGCACCGGGTATCGGGCATGCTCGAGCCCCCCGCCCCGCCCAATTTCCCGCCGGTGCAATGGATGCCACCGGTTGCCGCACCGGGTGAAGGCTGATGCGGCAGCTCGGCTTCACTCTGATCGAACTGCTGGTTGCCGTAGCCATTCTCGCCATCATCGGCGTCATGGCCATGGTCGGTCTGACCCAGGTCATCGAAGTGCAAAGCGCGGCGCGGGAACGGACCGATCGCTGGCGTGAAGTGCAGTTCGCGATGCGCGTCGTCATGCAGGATCTGGCGCAGATTCATCCGCGCCCGACACGCGACGAAGCCGGACAGTCGCGCCAACCCGCCGTGCTCGCCAGCCCCAACTCCCAGTTCGCGCTGGAATTCAGCCGTGGCGGCTGGACCAACCCGGCCGGCTTCAGTCGCGGATCAGTGCTGCGCGTAGCCTATGACTGGGAAGTCGACACCCTGGTGCGATTTTACTGGCCGGCGATGGATCGCACGATGTCCACCCCGCCGGTGCGACAGGATCTGTTGCAGGGGGTCGAGGATGTCCAGATCCAGTTTCTGGATGGTACCGGGCAATGGCACCGAGAGTGGCCACCGCTCGATGCCCCCGATCCACAGCGCCTGATCATGAGGCCTGTTGCCATTGAAGTGCTGCTGGAAGTCGAGGGCCTGGGACGTATCTGGCGACTGGTGGAGACCGGCGTATGAGTCCTTCGCGGCAACCGGCTGTCATTGCCAGGCACAACCGCAACCGCTGCGCGGCCGGATCGTGGTCTGCTCCGTCTGCCCTGCCTGGACAACAGCGTGGCGTCGCCATCATCACAGCCATTCTGGTGGTGGCGCTCGGCACCATGCTGGCCGCCGCCCTGATGTGGCAGGGCACGCTCGACCAGCGCCGCACGGCTGCCGCACTGGGCGCCGACCAGGGCCTGATGTATGCACTGGCTGCCGAAGCATGGGCCGCGGACATTCTGCGTCAGGACCAGGAGGAATCGCCTGACAGCGATCATCTGGGTGAAGAATGGGCCTTCGAACTGCCGCCCATACCGGTGGATGGCGGTACGATCGTCGGCTGGCTGGAGGACCTTCAGGGCCGGTTCAATCTGAACAATCTGATAGGGCCTACCGGTCTTGAGAATCCGCGGGCGATCGCCCAGTTCGAGCGTCTGCTCGTGACGCTGGAAATCGACCCCGCCCTGGCCAGCGCCGTGGTGGACTGGATCGACTACAACAGTGAGCAGCGCTTCCCTGGCGGTGCCGAGGACACCTTCTACGCGAATGAAAACCCGCCGTATCGCACCGCCAACTCAGCCCTCACCACCCCCACCGAACTGATGGCGGTGGCCGGATTCGATCTGGAGACATACCAGCGCCTTGCGCCCTACGTCACCGCCCTGCCCATCGGCACACAGATCAATGTCAATACCGCGTCAGACGTGGTGCTCGCGTCGCTTTCCGATGATATAGACTTGCGACTTGCCCAGTCTCTGGTCGAGGAGCGCGGAGACTACGCTTTCGGCGATATCAATGCGATATTCGGGGGACTCGTGGACGAAGACGATCTGCAACGTATCGATGGTGTCAGCAGTCATTTTCTGCTGAATGCCACCGTCACGCTGGATACATCGCAGGTGACGCTGCGGTCGGTACTGCAACGGGACAACAGCGGGCTGACGCGTCCGCTGTTCCGCAGCCTGGGAACGGACTAGCGTGACGGAAACACTCTACATAAGACTCACCAGCGACGCCGAGAGCTGCAGCTGGGCCGTGCTCGACGAGGAGCGCAGGCTGGTGTCCAGTGCGGCGCACGACTCGCTGGACAACCTTGCCGAGAGCGCCAGCGGACGTCGCGTCGTGGTCCTCGTCCCCGGAATCGATGTCGTCGTAGCCAGGCCTGAGCTGCCGGCTGCGCAGCCATCGCGGCTGCGACAGATGGTGCCCTTTGCGCTGGAGGATGCGCTCGCGCAGGACGTGGATCGGCTGTTCTTCGCCGTCGGTCGACGCGACGGCGACGGCTGTGTCAACGTCTCCGTTGTAACCCGTGAGCGGATGGGTGCCTGGATTGCCATGCTCGGCGCCAACGGACTGACCGCCGATGCAGTCTTCGCCGACATGGAAGGCGTGCCGGAAATACCCGGCTCGCTGACGCTGGTAGCGGAAGATCGCTGCATTGCCGGCCGGCGTTCGGGGCAAGCGCCTTTCGTACTCGAAGACATCACCATTGCAGACCTGCTGCAACTCAGCGAGACAGGCGACGAATCGCCGGATTCCAGGCGCGTGCTCGTCTACGCGGAACAGGCGGTTGCCGCGCGCTGCTCGGACGAGCTGACGGCGGTACGCGAGCAGGGCTATGAAGTTGAATTCAACCTGCTGGCCGACGGGGTCACCGTGATGCTCGCGCGCAATCTCGCCGCAGAGCCTGGCACCAACCTGCTCCAGGGCGCGTATGCGCGCAAGTCCGACTGGGTGGGTATGCTCAAGCCGTGGCGCGTGGCCGCGTCGCTTCTGGGCGCGGCGCTGCTGCTGGCGTTTGTCGCGCAGGCCACGCAGTACATAAGTCTCGCCCGCGAAGACCGCGAACTGAACGCGCAGCTGGAGCAGGCCTGTCAGCGTCAGTTCGGCGCCACCAGTCTGCGCGCCTGCGAAACCGAGTCCCGCCGCGCTCTGGAAGCCATGGGCGAGTCGCCAGCAGGCGTTGGTGGCGAAACCTTTCTGTCCATGGTCGCGGCGGTGGCCATAGCGCGCCCCGCCGGCAGCGTGGTCGATGGCATGAGTTTCCGCAGCGGAATTCTCGATCTGCAGCTGTCCGCTCCCACCATTCCGGCACTGGATGAATTCTCCCGGCGCATCGAAACCGAACGACCGCTGGAAGCACGCATCCAGTCGACGCGTCCGGGGGATAGCGGTGTGGACGGGCGTATACAAATTGTGGCGACGGGACTGTAAACATGCAGGATTGGTGGGAAGGTCTGCAAGCGCGCGAACGTCAGATTCTGGTCGGCGGAGCGGTGGTGGCGGCCATCATTCTGGTGTGGACTTTCGTGTGGTCGCCACTGACGCGTGCCACGGCCGATATGCGCGTTGCGGTGGTTCAGAAGCAGCGTCTGGCGATTGATCTGCAGCGCACCGCAACGCTGTCCAGTTCAGATCAACCCGTCAGGCCGCAGGGCGGCCAGCCCGCAACTTCTTTGCTGGTGCTGGTGGAACGTACACACCAGGCACACGGCCTGAAAGATACGTTCACGCTCACCCGCCCAGATGGTCCGGATGCGATCAGTATCAGGTTCCAGAACGCATCGTTCGACGCCCTGATGGACTGGCTGGTCATGCTCGAGACCGAACACAACCTCAGGGTTGAAAACACGCAGATTTCAAAAGCCCAGCAGGCCGGCCTCGTGAACGGCAATCTCGTCCTGCGCCGGTCCTGAAGATGCCGGGTCGGATCGGTTGGATCGCTTTGGGGGTCGGCGCGTACCTGGCATTCGTGCTCACCAGTTTTCCCGCGGCCACGGCCTACCGCTGGTTCGCGCCGCCGGAACTGCTGCTGTCCGGCATCAACGGCACGGTATGGTCCGGGCGCGCGGCACTGGGTTCGGTGGACGGCTTTCCGATGCGCGACCTGCGCTGGCAGCTGCATCCAGCGTCACTGTTCAGGGGCCGCGCCGCGACGACCTTTGAGACCCGCCTTGCGGAGGGGTTCGTCAGCGGTCATGTCGACGTTGGCCTCAGGCGCATCCAGGTGACGAATCTGCGTGCAGCGACCTCGCTGCAGGCACTGACGCCGACGCTGCCACTGGAAGGCCTGGCAGGCCGCATCAGCCTTTCGCTGGACAGGCTTTTGCTCATAGACGGCTGGCCGGTGGACATCGACGGCGAAGCCGGCCTGAACAACCTGCAGGGCATGTGGTTCATGAGCGGGCAAAGCGAAGACATGGTGGACCTGGGCAGTTTCGCCCTGCGATTCTCAGCCGCCGACAACCAGCGCATTCTCGCGGCCATTCGTGATGCCGGTGGCCCGCTGGAGGTTGAGGGTGAACTGGAACTGGGTCCGGACCGTAGCTACCGCCTGGAAGGCCTGCTGCGGGCCCGCGAAAGCGCCAGCGCCGAGCTGATCCAGGGCCTGCAATTCATGACCGCGGATCCCGATGCGTCCGGCCGCCGGGCGTTCAGCTTCACCGGATCGCTGTAGGGCAACCGCCCTACCCCCAACAGAACTCAGCAACTCAGACTGAGTCGCAGCCCGAACGCCCGATCAGACCGATTCGAGCTTTGGCAGCGCCGACGCATGCTGGTCCAGAACCAGCTCCATGCGTCGGAATACTTCGCTCAGGCAGTCCTCATCCGGCAGGATCGTTATCCGGAAATGTGATCGATAGGGCGTATTGAAGCTCGACCCCGGTGCCACGAGCACATGGTGGTGCTCAAGCAGCTCCATCGCGAAAGCTTCATCGTCAAAGCCGGGAAGCCGCTGGGTATCGACCCCGATGAACGCATACATGGAGCCGCGCGGCGGTACCAGACTCAGATACCGACTGTTGGCAACCGCGTCAATCACCGCGGCACGGGACTGGTACAACCGTCCGCCGGGTATACAGAGATTGCGCACGCTCTGGTAGCCGCCCAGTGCGGTCTGCACGGCCCACTGCCCGGGCACATTGCTGCATAGGCGCAACGCTGCCAGCAGGTCCAGACCCTTCAGATACTCTTCAGCGCGATCGACGGCGCCGCTGAAAGACACCCAGCCGACGCGGTAGCCACACGCGCGATAGACCTTCGACAAACCGCTGAATGTGGCGCACAGGGTCTGATCGCACAAGGTCGCCATCGGCACGAACTCAGCATCGTCGTATGTCATCTGATCATAGATTTCATCGCTGAGCACGAGAAGTCCGTGTCGTCCGGCCAGTTCGGCGATCGCCGCCAGCACCTCACGACTGTAGACGGCGCCGGTGGGGTTGTTCGGATTGATGACGACGATCGCGCGCGTGCGCGGTGAGATCAGCGACTCAATGCGCTCGATGTCGGGCGCGAACCCTTCGCTCTCGACGCATGGATAATAGACAGCGCGGCCACCATTCAGCGTCGTTGCGGCCGTCCACAGCGGATAGTCCGGGCTGGGGATCAACACTTCGTCGCCATCGTTGAGCAGGGCACGAAGCGTGAGGTCGATCAGTTCGCTGACACCGTTGCCGATGAAGACATTGTCGGCCGTGACATCCATGATGCCACGCGCCTGCTGCTGCATGACGACGGCTTCACGCGCCGGGAATATGCCCTTCTGATTGCAGTACCCTTCGCTGGCGCCGAGGTTCTCGATCATGGCCAGCCGCATGGTTTCCGGCGTACGAAAGCCGAACACACCGGGGTTGCCGATATTGAGGGAGATGATTTCGTAGCCCTGGCGCTCCAGTTCCTGAGCACGCCGGGCGAGGCGACCGCGAATCTCGTAGCGGACGTCCTTCAACTGGCGACTGGGCTCGAACAGCGGCGAGGTCAACACGTGAGCGTCCTGCGCAAAAGCGGCTATTCTGCCCAGTTAGAGTGACGCAGGGAAGGGCTTCGAGCCGAAGCCGTTGGCGCAATCGACCTGCTGTCAGCCCAGCTGAGTCAGTATCGTATCCGCGGAACTGACGCCGAACGCCCCTGCCGGTTCCACGTTCACCTGCTTCACGACACCGTCTTCAACAAGCAGGGAGAACCGCTGACTGCGCTTGCCCATGCCGAATCCCGTGGCGTCCAGCTCCAGGCCCAGCTTGCTGGCGTATTCGCCATTGCCGTCGGCCAGCATCAGAACATCGTCGCCCGCATTGCTGGACTTGCCCCAGGCCGACATCACGAACACGTCGTTCACCGCCATGCAGGCGATCGTATCGACGCCTTTTGCCTTGATGGCCCTGGCCTGCTCAACGTAGCCGGGCAGGTGCTTCATCGAGCATGTCGGCGTGAACGCGCCAGGCACCGCGAACAGCACCACCGTCTTGCCGCGGAACAGCTCATCCGTTGATATCTGTTCCGGGCCATTCGCTCCCATATGCCCGAACTTGCCAGCCGGCATACGGTCGCCTGTTTTAATCGTCATGTGTTTCCGCTACTTCCCTGATTTCAGTTTGACTACGCAACATCACTGGTATTAAAGGATCACTGGTATTAAGGGCTGCGCTACTGCAATGCAGCCAGCGCATCCTCGATCGCCTGGCGCCGGTCACGTTCCGTGCGTACATACCGCAGCATCGACTGAGCGTACGATCGACTGCGCTCATCGCGCTGAGCAGCCACCAGTGCCCGCTCCGCCGCATCATACTGCTGCATTTCCGCAAGACAGGTGCCCAGCATCGACTGCGCCTGATCCTCGCGCCGCAGATCACCCTTGCGAATACCTTCGCGCGCGTTATCGGCGCATTCCTGCCAACGTGCAAGACTCTGGTACGAACGCGCAAGCTCGACATCCAGGTTCCCGTCGGGGGACAGGTCAGCTGCCCGCCTGAGCGCCGGCAGCGCCGCCTCGTGATCCTGTGCCGCCTGCCACGCCTGGGCCAGGAGGCGCCAGTTCTGCAGCGTGGACTCCACCAGTTCGTCCTGCAGCCCTTTCTCCAGCACCCTTGCCGCCTTGAAAGGCGTACCGGCCTGCATATGCATGTTGGCAAGCGTCACGACTTCAGTGCCGCGGGTAAGCCAGCCAGCCTCGTAGGCCGTTTCAAACATCGCCAGCTGCCGCACCTCATCGCCTTCCTGGCCGTAGAAACCGGCCAGAGAGATAACGTATTCGCGCTTCGGCCAGAGTTCCACCATCACCCGAAGCGTATTGATAAGACTCGGAAAATCCTCCAGCTCGTAGTAGAAGACCTGCAGCAGCTGGTACCAGCGCTCGCGCAATTCGAGGCCGCGTTCCTGAGCGACCTCGATCGCCCGGTAGACCTCGGGAATACCTTCTCGAAACCGGCGCAGCTGATACAGAATCATGGCTCTGAACGCGAAGGAATCGGGTGGCGGATTCTCGACGTACAGAATCCAGCGGTCGAACATGGCCAGCGAATCCTCGAACCGCTCTTCCTGATAATAGAGCTGTGTCAGCGCGTTGATCGCACCGACTTCCAGGCCAAGCGGTATGTCTTCATGCTGAAGCACGCTTTCATATGCCCTGATCGCCTCAACATAGTTCTCCTCGTGGGCGTACAGGAACGCAAAGAAGTTCCACATCGTGGCTTCTTCGAAGGCGTTCAGATCGCGCATGTCGCGCACGCGCTGCAGCAGGCGACGGGCACAGGCGAGGTCTTCCGCCTCGATACATTCCTGCGCTTCAGTCAGCGGTATCACAACGTTTTCGCGCATCGCCGGCACCTGGCGGGTCTGCTGCTCCTCGCCGCCAGCGCCGCGCGTGCCACTCTGGCGCTGCTGCTGCGCCCAGCTGTCGGCCGGCGTAATGAACGCTGTCAGGACGAATGTGGCCGAGGCAGCCACCAGCATGGTGGCCAGTCGACTGAAAATCCGGTTGGTCAGTTTCATGATCGTGTCCTCGCCGTTCAATCGTCCAGTTCGAACGTAAACAGGTTGCGAACGCCGGCCACTTCAATGGTCTCTCCATCAACGGTGCGCGGCCGGTAGCGGAACCGCGCTGCCGCATCCAGCGCCGCCCGTTCGAAAATCCGGTTGCTGGAGTCCACCACCACCACATCGCGCGTCGTACCAGCGCGTGTGACGGTGAACTCCACGAGCACCCAGCCTTCAAGGCCTGTCTGCGCGGCGCGGGTCGGATACTGCGGGGTTACCCTCACGATGGGCAGGTACTCCCCGTCGGCGGCCAGGCCCAGGCCGCCAAGATTCAGATCGCTGCCAAGCGCCGGGCCACTGACGGACACGGCAAGCGCGGTGCTGAAGTCATCCAGCTGATCCGGATTCGGCATCTCCGGCGGACGTTCCGGCTCAGGGGGCTTTTCGGGGCGATCACGGCGGGTATCGACTTCCGTTTCGCGCTCCACGCGCACGAAGTCGACAATACGGAAGGCTGAGGGGTCATTCAGTCCGCTGCCGCTCGACGCGATCAGGAACTGCATGACGAACAGCAGTCCCAGGGTGATTGCGGCGCCGATGGCGATGGCGATGGCATACCGAGCAATCATGTCTATTCACCCCCGTTGTCTGATTTCGCGGTGCGAAACCTTAGGTATGTATGGCTCTTGATACCTCGTAGACCAAGGCATGTCAAGCTCGTTCCGTTCCAACACCACGTCCGGCGGCCAATCCGGCAGCGGTCCGTGGCGATATCAGATGCGCAGGCGGCGTTCTCTCAACGCAGCGTGGCGATCGTTATCTCGTTGATTCCCGCGGCTTTTACGGCATCCATCACCGATATCAGCAGGCGGTTTCGGGCGCCGGAATCGGCCTGGATGATCACACCGCCTTCCGGATACTCCGAATGCAGGCGCTCGATCTGGGCCCGCACCTCGGTGACATCCACCTGGCGACGGTCGATCCAGATTTCGTCGCCGGCGGTCAAGGCAACGAAGATGCTGCCCCGGTCCGGTCTCACGGCGGTGACCGCATCGGGGCGTTCGATTTCCACGCCAGGCTGACGCACGAACACCGCAGTGACGATGAAGAAGATCAGCATGATGAACACCACGTCGAGCATCGGCGTGAGGTTGATCTCGTTCTCTTCCTCTTCCTCGAGCTGTTCGTTGACCATATCCCGCATCAGAGTGCTCTCCGTGTCGCGTCAGATGCCTTCGGCAATCGAAATGTTATAGACGTTGGCCTGTCGGGACGCATCCATGACTTCGACCAGCGTATTGGTCCGGGAGTTCGGATGAGTCTGGATCACAACCGGCCGCTCGGGGTCCTCGGCGTGCATCCGTTCAACATTGGCCCGAACGGCCCGCGGGTCGATGGCACGGCCGTCGATCCAGATCGTGTCGTTCTCATCGATGATGACCAGAATCGCACCGCGCTCCGGAATGACCTGCTGTTCATCCTGATCGGGGCGATTGACATCAAGACCGATTTCGCGAATGAACGTGGCAGTAACAATGAAGAAGATCAGCATGATGAACACCACGTCGAGCATCGGCGTGAGATTGATCTCGTTCTCATCCGGCTCCATTGCGATGTCTGTAATTCGTTTACGCATCCCGTAGCTCCTTGACCGGCAACCTCTAGTGATCCCGGGTCAGTTCGTCGGCGAGAAAGCTGACGCGTCGTTTTGAGGTGCGATTCAGAATCGTAACCAGAAAAAGACCGGACAGCGCACCCACCATGCCGGCCATCGTCGGGATGGTCGCCATCGACACGCCTGCCGCCATGGAGCGGGCGTTGCTGCTGCCCGTCACCGCCATCACCTCGAATACGCTGATCATGCCGGTAACCGTGCCCATCAGGCCCAGCAGCGGACACAGCGCCACCAGCGTCTGGATCATCGACAATCCCTGGTTGGCCTGCAGCCGGACCCTGGATATCAGCGCACGACGAATCTGGTGCGCCTGCCAGGACTGACGTTCGGCTCTTGCCTCCCAGGTGGCGAATGCCTCCTTGATCAGACCCTGCAATCCGGTGCGGAAGAAGATCAGCCGCTCCAGAATCAGAACCCACATGATCAGGATGGTGATGGCGATCAGTCGCAGCACCGGGCCTCCGAGTTCCAGGAAATCGCGGATCGCTTCGAACGCGTCGATCATGCCCTGCATGTCGGGCCTCCCTGATGATGCGCTCGTGGCCCGGCGATTGCTCGCCGGACCACGATGGCGTTGACACTAGCCACTGTCATGCCGTGCTGCCTCACCTTTACGCCGTTGCCTGCGCAGAGGACTTCTCCGCACGTTCGGCGATGATGCCCGCACTCTGCTCCTGAAGGACCTGGATGATGCGGCGACTGCGGCCGTTGACCAGTGTATGCAGCAGCACCATCGGAATCGCCACGACCAGGCCGAGCACGGTGGTGATCAGCGCGGTGGAGATACCGCCGGCCATGATGCGCGGGTCGCCCGTGCCGTACAGCGTGATCGCCTGGAAGGTGATGATCATGCCGATGACCGTACCCAGCAGTCCGAGCAGCGGTGCCACCACGGATATGATCTTGATGAACAGGATGCCCCGCTGCAGGCGCGGCATCTCCTTGAGGATGGCCTCGCCAAGCTTGAGCTCCAGCGTTTCCGTGTCTGCCTGCCTGTTGTTGTGGTAGACCTGCAGTACACGACCCAGGGCATTGTCGCCGCGCGCTTCGCTGCGCTTGAGCTGCGCAGAAACCTTGCCGCTGGCGATGGTCAGCGAAATGATCCGCTCCAGTGACAACAACAGGCCCAGAATACCCAGGCCGATGATCACGTAGCCGACCGCCTGCCCCTGCTCGATGCGTTCGCGCAGATTGGGTGTCTCGATCAGCAGCGACAGCAGCTGACCGCGCGTGATGTCTACGCCGAATCGCACGAAGCCCTCGCTGTCGGTATTGCCGCGCACCAGGTCGCTGGTGCTGTTCACGAACCGGCGCTGCGACGGCTGACGCTGCAGCTCCGACACCGAGTTGGTTTCGGTGTTGTGTCGCAGATAACGGCCGTCGGCCACCAGATTGAAGGCGCCGACGCGTATCACATCCTCGAACTGTTCACGACCATCGGCGGTTACCACGCGGAAGTTCGGCAGGCGCTTCACCTTGCCAAGCTCCGTGGCTTCGCGCTGCAGTTCGAACCACAGCTGCTCGATTTCCTCGATCGACGCCAGTCGCGTCGTGGAGCCCATGCGCTGGGCCAGTTGTGTGAGGAACTCGGTACGGTCGGGAAACTCGATGTTGGTAATGGAATTCTGGAACTGGCTGCGCGCGTCACCCGACACCTGCTGCAGCACGCCGAAGAGTTCCCGCAGCGCGCCAAGACGCTCATCCAGCTGGTTCTGGACTTCACGAATCAGCAGCTCGTTGCTTTCGAAACGTTCTTCGAGCTCGTCACTGCGTCGTTCTTCGGCCGCCCGGCGCTGACGCGCTTCCTCGAGCAGACGGGTCTGTTCGGCCTGCTGCTGCTGAAACTGCTGCAGTCGCTCCTGGTGGGCCCTGTTGTCACCGGTCATGCCCTGACGGGTGGACTCCAGCAATTGATCCGGCGTCGTTGCTTCCTGCGATTGCACCTGGCTTGCGGCGAGTACTGCAACCAGTGTCGCCGCCACGAGGCGTCGATAGGCTTTCATTGTCGGGTTCCCTCCTCGGGTGGCGAAATCGGAATCATGAATATGGCTTTGGAGACGTCGCCGGCATAGGCCTCGAAGCCCTGCCGGATCTCGTCGTGGTAATCGCGGCTGATCTCAATCCATTCACGACGATTCTGATCCCACACACCGGCCTGGCTGCCATCGGGCGTGAGATACATGAATGCAATGCGGCCAACCTTGAGAAAATCGACTTCGCGCGCGACGCCATTGAGGCTGAGCGTGCCGGTGTAGGCGTCCATATAGCGCCCGTAGTCGTTTTCCGTCTGCCAGGCTTCGAGCACGCGGCGGAACTGCTCGGCGGCCGTGACGTCGGCGCGGGTCAGCAGTTCGCGCAGCTCAACGACGCGGGCGCGCCGGCGCTGCTGGTAAAAAGGGATGTCCATCGCGATGAAGGCTTCGAGACTGTCGATCATCCGCGTCATCAGCGGCAGGATCTGGCGTTCGATCAGGGTTACCTGGCTGATCGACGTGCGCAGGTCGCGCAGTTCCTGCTCCTGCACTTCGACCTGGCGATTGACAAGCCTGTTCCAGGCCACCAGGTTTTCGACCTCTTTCAAGGTCGCCTGCCAGTCTTCGAAACGCCGGCTGGTCACGTCAACGATCGCCTCGATACGCTCCTGGGATTCCCGGGCCGCTTCCAGACGACGTTCTTCAATGCTGACGAGTTCCTCGACGAGGGCCTGCCCCGACGCGGTTCCGGCCGCAAACAGGCCGATCAGCACGACGAGCGGCAACGAGGGCCGGTAGCGCTGTCTCACCATGAGTACTTCACCTCGGCTGATTCTTCCGTCCCCATCTTGCGTCTTTCACCCTCTGATATTTCCGCAGACCGGCGCTGAGCTATGCCTTCAGGCACTTCTGATGCTCCCACCGTAACCGTTCGGCGTAATCGCCCGGCCGATGCACTTCGACCAAGGCTGCCCCGGACATTCGCACACGCCGACACCCTGCTCGGACGATGTGACTGCCTCTGTTTCAACCCAACGATGAGATTGCCCCCGAAGATCCCTCTTTCCCAGGTCAACCGTTCTGTATTTATTCTCTTCCTGGAACGCAACAGAACCCCCTGATGAGGTTCCGGCGTCAACCTTAGAACCAGACCGGGACGCCTCGCACGTCCGGGTCGCAGGATAACGCAAAACTTCGCGAAGGTGTACAAGGCCATTGCAAGTGACCTGCCGTTCAGCAAACGGCCGCGCCATTCCGCGGTCGCCCGCTCGCCTGGCATACAGCGCGATCTGCGGCCCCCTCGACATGCTGCGCAACCTCCGTCAACAGCCAGCGAAATTTTAGTTAACCCGGTAAGTCTTGCGCGGATTCCCCACCCTGCGGCGGTACGCTTTGTGGCTCAAGGTATACGCCCCCGTGCAGCCTTGCAACCCGACCTGCACCGGCGCCGCCGGCGCACCCGCCGCGCCGCGCCCCCCGCGCCGGTCAGCGTTGACAGATCCGGCCGAATTCGGGATTATGGTGCGCTACATCTTGACTGAGATGAGTGATCGGATGAGTCAACTGCGCCGGGCGCTGCACCTTGCGGTACTGCTTGATCGCAGCGGGTGCGGGCGCTTGGCTTAACGACGAAGCTCATGTGTAAAAACCCCGCACCCGAAAGGCTGCGGGGTTTTTTTTTAATGTTCTGTGGTTCTGGAATTGGAAGAGGTAGCCTGAAATGCAGCTTTTTGTCGAGTCGGACGTCGATACCGACGCGTTGAGCGGTGAGCGCCTGGCGGTGCTCGGTTACGGGAGTCAGGGTCGCGCCCATGCGCTGAACCTGCGTGATTCGGGCTTCGATGTCGTGATCGGGCTGCGCCCCGGTGGTGCGACTTCGGCGAAAGCCGAAAAAGACGGTTTCAAGGTGCTACCGCCGGCCGAAGCCATCAAGGGCGCAGGCCTGGTTGCGATTCTCACCCCCGATACCACGCAGGGCCGCCTCTACCAGGATATCGAAGCCAACCTGGGCCAGGGCGCCACGCTGCTGTTCGCGCATGGTTTCAATATCCACTACGGTCAGATCAAGCCACGCAAGGATCTGGACGTCGTCCTGATTGCCCCCAAGGGCCCGGGAGACCTGGTGCGCCGCCAGTATGAGGAAGGTCGCGGCGTGCCCTGCCTGATCGCAGTAGCCCAGGATGCGACCGGCAAGGCGCATGCCCGCGCACTGGCCTACGCCCATGCCATCGGTGGCACCCGCGGCGGTGTGCTGCAGACCACCTTTGGCGAAGAAACCGAAACCGACCTGTTCGGCGAACAGGCGGTGCTCTGTGGCGGCGCCACTGAACTGATCGTGAAGGGCTTCGAAACGCTGGTCGAGGCCGGTTATCAGCCCGAAGTCGCCTATTTCGAATGCATGCACGAGATGAAGCTGATCGTCGATCTGCTGCATGAAGGCGGTCTGAAGAAAATGCATGAGTTCATCAGCACCACCGCGAAGTACGGTGACCTGACCCGCGGCCCGCGCGTCGTGGATGAGCATGTCAAGGACCGCATGCGTGAAGTCCTCAAGGAAGTCCAGGACGGCACCTTCGCCCGGCAATGGGTGCAGGAGAACGAGGACGGACTGCCGAACTACAATCGCATGATGGAAGAAGACCTCGACCGTCAGATCGAGACCGTGGGCAAAGAGCTGCGCGGCCGCATGAGCTGGCTGAAGAGCTGACCTGAGGCTGGAGACCACAAGATGCCTTTGAAGACTGGCAAGTACATCTGGCACGACGGGCAACTGGTGGCGTGGGAAGACGCCACCGTGCACGTGCTGACACACGCCCTGCACTATGGTTCGTCGGTATTCGAAGGCATCCGCGTGTACAGAAGCGCAGAGGGTCCGGTCGGGTTCCGCCTGACCGACCACATGCGCCGCATGTACAGCTCGGCGAAGGTTTACCGGATGAAAATCCCGTACACGCTGGAGACGCTGGTGGACGCCTGCCACGACGTGGTGCTGGAAAACGGCCTGGTCAATGGTGCCTACATCCGGCCGCTCGCCTACCGCGGCTACGGCGAGATGGGCGTGGCCGGCAGCGTCGACGAGCCGGCGCGTGTGTCCGTCGCCGCGTGGGAATGGGGTTCCTATCTGGGTGAAGGCGGTCTGGAAAACGGTGTGGACGTCTGCATTTCGTCCTGGCAGCGGGTCGCACCGAATACCATACCCACACTGGCCAAGGCTGGCGGCAACTATCTGTCCAGCATCCTGATTACGCTGGAAGCACGGCGGCTGGGTTTCGCCGAAGGCATTGCGCTGAACAGTGCCGGCTACGTCAGTGAGGGTGCGGGCGAAAACCTGTTCCTGGTGCAGGACGGCCGCATCATCACGCCACCGGCCTGCGCATCGATCCTTTCCGGCCTCACCCGCGACACGGTGTTCAAACTTGCCGCTGAAGTCGGCATGACGGTGGTCGAACAGAACGTGCCACGCGAACTTCTGTACATTGCCGATGAGGTGTTTCTCACCGGCACGGCGGCCGAAATCACCCCGGTGCGTTCCATCGATCGCATTCCGGTCGGCGACGGCAGGCCCGGCCCCATCACCAGGGCACTGCAGAGTGCGTTCTTCGGGTTGTTCGATGGCTCGACCACCGATAAATGGAACTGGCTGGAGGCGCTGCGTCCTGCTCCCGTCCGCGGCGCCGACCGCTCGGCCGCGCTGTAAGCGCACCGCGGCGGCCAGCCCTCCCCGGAAACTGAAAACGCAGACGAAAACCTATGACTGATGCACAGACTCGCCCGCGGTCGCTGTTCGACAAGGTCTGGGAACAGCATGTCATCGTGCCCGAAACCGAAGACACGCCCGCGATCATCTATATCGACCTGCACCTGATCCACGAAGTAACCAGTCCACAGGCCTTTGCCGTGCTCCGATCGAGGGGCCTGAAAGTACGCCGGACGGATCGCTCGCTGGCAACGCTGGATCATTCCACGCCCACCGTACCGGTCGGATCGCTGAAGGACCTGGACATCGTCAGCGTCCCGGCCGCCGCGAAACAGGTGCGGCAGATGATCGAGAACTGTCGCGAGTTCGGCATCGAACTGCGTGACTTCTCCAGCCCCGAACGCGGCATCGTGCACATCATCGGTCCTGAGCTGGGTGCCACGCAGCCTGGCCGCACCATCGTGTGCGGCGATTCGCATACCAGCACGCACGGTGCTTTCGGTGCACTGGCGTTTGGCATTGGCACCACGGAAGTGGGCCACGTGCTCGCCACGCAGTGCCTGCTGCAGCGTCGTCCGCGCACGCTGGGCATCCATGTGGAAGGTGCGCTGGCGGCGGGCGTCACCGCCAAGGATCTGATCCTGGCCGTGATCGGCGAAATCGGCGTGGACGGCGGTACCGGTCACGTGATCGAGTACCGCGGCACGGCCATTCGTGCGCTGGACATGGAACAGCGGATGACGGTATGCAACATGTCCATCGAAGCCGGCGCCCGTGCCGGCATGGTCGCACCCGACGACACCACCTTCCAATACATGGCCGGCCGGCCTCTCGCGCCGCAGGGCGAGGACTGGGATGCGGCGCTGGCACGCTGGCGCGCCCTGCCCTCCGACAACGACGCAACCTGGGACCGCGAGGTGCACCTGGACGTCAACCGCCTTGCGCCGATGATCACCTTTGGCACCAACCCCGGAATGGTGATTCCGGTGGATGGCGAGGTGCCGCGCGACCATGGTGATGCCGCGTTCGCCAAGGCGCTCCACTACATGCGTGTGGAAGCCGGCAAGCCGCTCCTCGGCATGCCGGTCAACGTGGTGTTCATCGGTTCGTGCACGAACGGGCGTCTGAGCGACCTGCGTCAGGCGGCCCGGATACTGGAAGGACATCGCGTCGCCGACGGCGTGCGCATGCTCGTCGTGCCCGGGTCCGCGCAGGTGAAGCGCGATGCCGAGGCCGAAGGCCTGCATGAAGTGTTCCGCGCAGCCGGCGCCGAGTGGCGGGAACCCGGCTGCTCGATGTGCATTGGCATGAACGGCGATATCGTGCCCGAAGGTCAGCTTTCCGTCAGCACCAGCAATCGCAATTTCGAAGGCCGCCAGGGCAACGGCTCACGCACCGTGCTGGCCAGCCCGCTGACCGCGGCCGCTTCCGCCGTTCGTGGCGTAATCGCCGATCCACGCGAACTGCTGTCCTCCAATCAGGGCGCCGCCAACCAATGATTCAGGCAATCACACGATTCACCTCGCGCACGGCCGTGCTGCCGTATGACGACATCGACACGGACCAGATCATTCCGGCCCGGTTTCTCACCACCACGACCCGCGACGGTCTGGGTGAGCACCTGTTTGCCAACTGGCGTTACGATCAGAACGGAACGCCCAGGCCGGATTTTCCGCTGAACGACGCGGCTGCAGGCGGTGCGGCCGTCCTGATTGCCGGGCGCAATTTCGGCTGCGGATCCTCGCGCGAACATGCGCCATGGGCGCTGCTGGACTACGGTATCCGCGCGGTCATCAGCACCGAGATTGCGGACATCTTCCGCAGCAATTCACTGAAGAACGGTCTGCTGCCGGTGGTCGTGGACGAAGCCACGCACACATGGCTGCTGCAGAACCCGGGCGTCGACATCACCGTGGATCTGGAAAACACGCGCATCGAACTGCCGGATGGGCGTCAGATTGCCTTCCCGGTGGAGCGTTTCGCCCGCTTCTGCCTGATGAACGGTCTGGATCAGCTCGGCTATCTGCTCGAGCATGAACAGGCGATCCATGCCTACGAGAGTCAGACACTGAGGCAGCTGTCGTGAGCGCGCGCGTCGTCGTACTTCCCGGTGATGGCGTCGGACCTGAAGTCACCGCCGAAGCAATTCGGGTGATGCAGGCCGCCGCCCGCGTTTACGGAATCGATATCGAACTGGAAGAGCACAGCATCGGCGGTGCGGCCATCGACGCCGAAGGCCTGCCGCTGCCGGGCCATACGCTGGAGGCCTGCCGCAAGGCCGATGCGGTGTTCCTGGGCGCGGTCGGCGGCCCCAAATGGGCCGACATCGAGGTCAGCCTGCGGCCGGAACAGGGTCTCCTGGCGCTGCGCAAGGGCATGGGCCTGTATGCCAATCTGCGTCCGGTGAAGACGCAGCCCGAACTGGCGGCCGTATCGCCGCTCAAGGACGAACGCCTCAAGGGCGTGGACATCCTCGTCGTGCGCGAGCTCACCGGCGGCATCTACTTCGGGCGGCGCGAGCTGTCCGCCACGCATGCTTTCGACACCTGCGAATACACCGCCGAGGAAATCGAGCGCGTCTGCCGCATGGCGGGTCGGCTCGCCAGCGAGCGCCGCGGCAGGGTGACGTCGGTCGACAAGGCCAATGTGCTGGATACATCCCGGCTCTGGCGCCAGACCGCGACCCGCGTGTTTCGCGAGGAATTTCCGGGACTCCAGGTTGAACACCTGCTCGTGGATGCGGCAGCCATGCACCTGCTGAGCCGTCCGGCCGAGTTCGACGTCATGGTCACCGAAAACATGTTTGGCGACATCCTCACCGACGAAGCCTCCATGCTGGTCGGTTCCATGGGCCTGCTGCCGTCGGCCTCGCTGGCGGATCACGGCCCTGGACTGTATGAGCCGATTCACGGCTCGGCGCCGGATATCGCAGGCCAGGGCATCGCGAACCCCTGTGGCGCGATGCTCAGTGCCGCACTGCTGCTCCGACACTCACTCAAGGCGGACAGCGCAGCCGCGGCCATCGAGGCCGCCGTGTCGGCAACGCTGACGGCCGGCGCACGCACCCGCGATGTCGCCGCCGGTGGTCCTGCCCTGTCGACCCGGGCGTTCGGCGACGCCGTGCTGGCCCGGCTGAGCGATTAACCCCAAGGCGATTCGCCTCAATGACTGATTGACCGGCACCCTGCTTTGTACTAATGTAACAGCCTGCTATTACATTAGCGCGATACTACGCTCGCACCGGACACCGCGAACATGAAAATCCGCACACGCATGCAGCCCAGCGAAGCCGAGAAGGCCGAACAGGGGCTGTACCAGGCCATTCTCACGCTGCGCGACGTCCGCGAGTGCCAGCAGTTCTTCAAGGATCTGTGCACACCTGCCGAACTTGAAGCGCTGATCGATCGCTGGGCGGTGGTGGTGTACCTGAAGGATGGTCTGCCCTACCGCAGGATTCACGAACTCACCGGCGTTTCCGTCACCACCATCGGACGTGTTGCACGTTTCCTGGCCGCCGGCAACGACGGCTACCGGACGGCTCTCCAGCGTCTGTCAGGCGGATGAATGGCAATCTCCGCCACAACCGACTTCCCGCGCAGCAGCCACTTTCCAACACGGAGCCTCCCCACTGCTTCTTGCCGGCCAGACAGCCACTTCGAGCAGCCACCCATCGCCACCAGGAAGACATGATGAAGGACGACCAACAGGCAAGGATCAAGATCGCGGTGCAGAAATCCGGACGCCTGACCGAGCACTCGCTGGATCTGCTGTCGCGCTGCGGCCTTACGTGGTCGCGCGGCAAGGATCAGTTGATCTGTTATGGCGAGAACATGCCGGTGGACGTTCTGCTGGTGCGAGACGACGACATTCCGGCGCTGGTGCAGGAGGACGTCTGTGATCTCGGCATTGTCGGCATGAACATCATCCAGGAACGTCGTCTGGCCATGATCGCGGCCGGCGAAACCGACCTCTTCCAGCAGGTCAGCGAGCTCGACTACGGTTACTGCCGTCTGGCCTTCGGCCTGCCACAGGACTTCCCCTACAATGGCACGGCCTCACTGCAGGGCCAGCGCATCGCCACCTCGTATCCGCAGATCGTGCGCGACTACCTGCGCCGCGAAGGTGTTGCCGCCACGGTGGTGGAATTCTCGGGTGCCGTGGAGATCGCGCCAAGCCTTGGCAAGGCGGATATCATCTGCGATCTGGTTTCCACCGGCTCTACGCTGCGCGCACACCAGCTGCGTGAAGGTGACACGATCTTTGAAAGCCGCGCCGCACTGATCCAGACGCCCGTGGCGGTGCCCGAGGCCAAGGCACGTTGGGTCGCGCGGCTGCTGCAGCGCGTTCAGGGCGTGCTGCAGGTGAAGGAAAGCAAGTACATCATGCTGCACGCGCCGCGCGCGGCGCTGAAGGAAATCACCGCGCTGCTCCCTGGCGCCGAAGCGCCGACCATCATGCCCCTGGAGGGTCGCGACGACAAAGTCGCCGTGCATGCGGTGTGCCGGGAAAATGTGTTCTGGGAAACCCTGGAGCAGCTCAAGGAAGCCGGTGCGTCCTCGATGCTCGTGCTGCCGGTTGAGAAAATGCTGTCCTGATCGCAATCCGCAGGGATTGCCACGCAAGCCGACAACGGAACGACGATGAAGACCTACCTGTGGAGCCAGCTCGACGAGCAACGCCGCGAGGCGCTGCTGACGCGACCGGTGGTTGCAGACGATGCCGCGTTGCGTCCGGCCGTCGGCGCCATCGTGCAGCGTGTGCGTGGCGAGGGTGACGCGGCGCTGTTCGCCCTGACGGAACGGTTCGACGGTGTCAGACTCGAAGCGCTGGAAGTGGACGAGGCCGAGAAGGCTCGCGCCGCCAACGCCCTGACGGCTACGCAGCGCGATGCCATCCAGACCGCTGCCGCCAACATCGAGCGCTTTCACGCGGCCCAGCGCCCGCCCGAACTCAGTGTCGAGACCATGCCCGGTGTGCACTGCGAGCGGCTGATCCGGCCGATTCAGCGCGTTGGCCTGTACGTACCCGCCGGCAACGCACCACTGCCCTCCACCATGCTGATGCTCGCGATTCCCGCGCGCATCGCCGGCTGTCCCGTACGCATTGCCTGCAGCCCGCCGAACCGCAACGGTGAAGTGAACCCGGGTGTGCTGTATGCCGCCAGTGTCTGCGGCATCGAGCGCGTGTTCCGGATTGGCGGCGCCCAGGCGGTGGCCGCCATGGCCTACGGCACCGGCACGGTACCGCGCGTCGACAAGATCTTCGGACCCGGCAATCGCTGGGTGACTGCCGCCAAGTCGCTGGTGTCCGACGATCCGGCCGGCTGTGCGCGCGATCTGCCGGCCGGCCCGTCCGAGGTGATGGTTGTAGCCGACGCACGAGCGAACCCCGCCTTCGTCGCCGCCGACCTGCTGTCGCAGGCCGAGCATGACGAAGACGCACAGGTGGTGCTGGTCACCACCAGCGACACGTTCGCGCAGGCCGTGCTCGCCGAACTGAAGCTTCAGCAGGCAAAACTTTCGCGCGGCCACATCGTGGCTGCGGCGTTGGCCAATTCGAGCATCATCGTGGTGGATCGCATCGACACCGCGATCGAGATCGCAAACCGCTACGCGCCGGAACATCTGATCCTGAACATCGACGACGCACGACGTCGGGTCGCCGACATACACAGCGCAGGTTCGGTGTTTGTCGGTGCATGGGCGCCGGAGTCCATCGGTGACTACTGCAGCGGCACCAACCATGTGCTGCCAACCTACGGCTATGCGCGCAACTACTCGGGGTTGAACCTGAACGATTTCCTGCGCTCGATGACGGTTCAGGAGCTGTCACCCGACGGGCTGCGCCGGCTCGGTCCGGTGGCCGAAACGCTGGCAGACCTTGAAGGTCTGGACGCGCACGCGAACGCCGTCACCCTGCGCCTGGCAGCCCTCGACGGAGCATCGTCACCATGACCAATCCGCTGGACCTCGCCCGCCAGGATCTGCTCAGGCTGCGTCCCTACACGGCCGGCGCCTGGGAGCCCGACTGTATCCGCCTGAATGCCAACGAATCACCCTGGCGCGCCCCGGGTGACAAGACCGAGCGTGGCCTGAACCGCTACCCGCCACCGCGTCCCATCGAGCTGCGTGATCGCCTCGCTGCCCATTACGGTGCCAGTGCGCGCGACATGCTGGTCACGCGCGGCAGCAGCGAAGCCATCGACATCCTGATTCGCGGATTCTGCGCTGCCGGCCGCGATCGTGTTGTGGTCTGCCCGCCCACATTCGACATGTATCGCGTCTACGCCACGATCCAGGGCGCCGGGCTGGTTGAGGTTCCGCTGCTGCGCGAACGGGGCTTCGCGCTGGACGTCGAAGGCGTCATCGCGGCCGTCGACGAATGCACAAAAATTGTATTTCTGTGCTCGCCGAACAACCCCACCGGTCACTCGCTGGCGCCAGACGACATCGAGCGGGTGGTCGAGGCCCTGGCCGGTCGGGCGCTGGTTGTCATCGACGAGGCTTACCACGAGTTTGCCGACGACGGCCACTACCTGTCGCTGCGTGAGCGCTATCCGCACGTGGTGCTGCTCAGAACGCTGTCCAAGTTCGTATCGCTGGCCGGCGTGCGTTGCGGCGTGCTGATTGCCGCGCCCGAAATCGTCTCGTTCCTTGAGAACGTGCTGCCGCCGTATACGTTTCCGACGCCATCGATCGAACTGGTTCTTAAGGCGCTGGGCGGTGACTCACTGAAAGTCTCGGAGGAGCGCATCACGTTGATCAGGCGCGAACGCACACGACTGTCCGATGCGCTGCGCGACGTGCCGCAGGTCACCACGGTGTGGCCCAGTGACGCCAACTTCGTGCTGGTCGAGACGCGCGATGGCGAGCGCTTCCGTGATATCGCGCGGGCAGCGGGCATACTGGTACGCCTGTTTCCCGGCCAGCCTCTGCTGAACAACTGCGTCCGCATCACGGTCGGTCGCCCCGAAGACAACGACCGGCTGCTGAAGGCCCTGTCCGGTCTGGAGCGTCCAGGTGATGCGTAAGATTCTGTTCATCGACCGCGACGGCACATTGATCGAGGCACCGGACAACGGCGCGATCGACCGGCCGGAGAAAGTCCGACTGCTGCCGGACGTGATCCCGGCGCTGCTGAAACTTCGTCGCGCCGGTTACGAGCTGGTGCTGGTGAGTAACCAGGCGGCGATCGGCCGGGGCGATGCCACTGCCGCGGACCTGGATCGCACGGAGTCATTTCTGCACACGCTGCTGGCCTCACAGGGCGTGGCGTTCGCAGCCCGTTTCTATTGCCCGCACGCGCCGGAGGATGACTGCGACTGCCGCAAGCCGCGGGTGGGCCTCGTGCATGAACTGATTGCCGGCAACGCGCTGGATCGCGACACCTCGGCTGTGATCGGCGACCGTGAATCCGACATGCAGTTCGCTCGCAATCTCGGTGTGCGCGGCTACAGGGTGGCATTGAACGGTACGAAGGACGAAACCTGGACCGCCATCGCCCACCGCATCGTCGACCGGCCACGCGTCGCGGTGGTGGAGCGGCGCACGCGTGAAACCAGTGTCCGTGTCGAGGTGGATCTGGATGATGCCGCCGACCCGAAGGCGAGTACCGGGCTTGCCTTCTTCGATCACATGCTGGAACAGCTCGGCAAACACGGCGGCTTCGGCCTCAGCGTCACCTGCAGCGGTGATCTGGAAGTCGACGAACACCATACGGTGGAAGACGTGGCGCTGACGCTGGGCGCAGCCCTGAAGCAGGCGCTGGGCGACAAACGCGGCATCCACCGCTACGGCTTCCTGCTGCCGATGGACGAGACCGAGGCGCAGGCGTCGATCGACCTGGGCGGACGGCCTTATCTGGTATTCGAGGGCACGTTCCCGCGTGAGCGCGTCGGTGACCTGCCGACCGAGCTTGTGCCGCACTTCTATCGTTCGCTGGCCGACTCGCTGGCCTGCGCACTGCACGTTCAGGTTCGTGGCGACAACGCCCACCACATGGTGGAAGCCAGCTTCAAGGCCGTCGCGCGCGCACTGCGTCAGGCCATAGCACGCGAAGGCGACGCCCTGCCGAGCACGAAGGGAACGTTATGAGCAACTCCACCCCCTCCACGCGCAGGCACGCTGACGGGCGCAATCCCGTGGTGATCGGCAGTTGTGGTGCGAATCTGGCGTCACTGGGATTCGCGCTCGAACGGCTCGGTGTCACCGCGCCGGTGACCGAGCGTGCGGACGAGATACGCAACGCAAGTCATGTGCTGCTGCCAGGCGTGGGCGCCGCGCGTGATGCCATGCGCCGCCTGCAGGCGGCAGGCCTTGCCGACGTGATTCCAACGCTGACGCAACCGGTGCTCGGCATCTGTCTTGGCATGCAGCTTCTGTTCACGCATTCGGAAGAAGACGACGTTGCCTGTCTGGGCGTGATATCCGGCAACGTTCGGCTTCTGCCGCAGTCTGCCGAGCTGCCGGTGCCGCATATGGGCTGGAATGATATCCGTGCCACCCGCCCTGCCCCGCTGATGGCCGGAATCGGTGATCACGACTATGCCTACTTCGTACACAGCTATGCGGCACCACCAGGCGACTACACGCTGGCCGTCAGTGAATACGGACGGCCGTTTTCGGCCGTCGTGCAACACGGCAACTTTCACGGCACCCAGTTTCACCCGGAGCGTTCGTCCGATACCGGCGCCCGGCTGCTGCGCAATTTTCTCGGCCTGTGAGGCTGCGTCACGCGGTGCTGCATCGCGAACGACTACGAACAACTGACCACTGACCACTGACCACTGACCACTGACCACTGACAACGAACCTGAACCATGGAACTGATTCCCGCAATCGACATACGCGACGGCCGCTGCGTGCGGCTGCTGAAAGGTGATTTCGGCCAGGAAACCCGCTACGAAGCCGATCCTGTCGCACTGGCACGCAACTACCTCGCGCAGGGCGCGCGCTGGCTGCATGTCGTGGACCTGGACGGCGCTGCGGACGGCCACCCTGCCAATCTGCCACTGATCCGACGCATGGCCGATGCCGGACTTCGGGTGCAGCTTGGAGGTGGCATTCGCAATGAGGCCAGCCTGAAGGAGACGCTGGCGATCGCCGATCGGGTGGTCATCGGAAGTCTGGCTGTGACGGAGCCCGATACGGTATCGGCATGGCTCGCCAGCCACGGGCCCGAGCGTATCACGCTGGCGCTGGACGTGGAGATCGCCGACGACGGCACCGCCTATGTGAAAACGCACGGCTGGACCCGCGCCAGCACGCTGAGCCTCGACGAGGCGATCCGCCGCTACAGCAACCTGGGCCTGCGTCACGTGCTGTGCACCGACATCGATCGGGACGGTGCCATGGCCGGCCCGAACTGCGATCTGTACCGACAGATTGCGACGGCGTGGCCGGATATCGCCGTGCAGGCCTCGGGCGGTGTGCGCAATGCAGCAGACCTCGCTGCACTGGCCGCAACCGGTGCAGCCGCGGCCATTTCCGGCAAGGCGCTGCTCGACGGCCGCATGACGACCGAGGAGATCCAGCCATACTTACCAAACGCATAATCCCCTGCCTGGACGTGCGCGACGGCGTCGTCGTCAAGGGCGTGCAGTTTCGCAATCACCGTGTGATGGGCGACATCCTTGAACTGGCGGCCCGCTATCGCGAGGAAGGCGCCGATGAGCTGGTGTTCTACGACATCACCGCAAGTCCAGCCGGTCGCAGCGTGGACCGCAGCTGGGTCAATCGCGTCGCCGCCCTGCTCGACATCCCGTTCTGCGTCGCCGGCGGCATACGCACGCTGGACGATGCCGAAAGCGTGCTCAATCTCGGCGCGGACAAGATCTCGGTGAATTCCCCGGCGCTGGAGAATCCCGATCTGATCGACGCGCTGGTCGAGCGTTTCGGTACCCAGTGTGTGGTGATCGGCGTTGACAGCCTTGAACAGGATGGCGCCTACCATGTGCATCAGTACACCGGCGACCCGGACCGCTCGCGCGCCAGTCAGCGTCTCACGCTGGACTGGGTGCGGGAGGTGCAGCGTCGCGGCGCCGGCGAGATCGTGCTCAACTGCATGAATCAGGATGGTGTGCGCAAGGGTTATGACATCGAACAGCTCAGGGCTGTTCGCGACGTCTGCCGCATACCGCTGATCGCATCGGGCGGTGCCGGTGCACCCGAGCATTTCCGCGATGTGTTTCGCCTGGCCCGTGTTGATGGTGCATTGGCGGCCAGTGTGTTCCATTCCGGCGCCATCCACGTGCCGGACCTGAAACGTTATCTGGCCGCCAACGACATTGCCGTGCGGCCACCGGCTGCCTAGGGAGCTTACAGAGCATGAGCGACATCGAGTTTCTGTCCACGCTGCAGAGCGTGATCGTAAGCCGACTGCAGGACAAACCGGAGTCCAGTTACACGGCGAAGCTTGCCGCACGCGGCGAGTTGGCCGTGGCTCAGAAAGTTGGTGAGGAAGGTGTGGAGCTGGCGCTGGCTGCGGTTGCCCAGGATGGCCGCCGGGTGAAAGAAGAAGCGGCGGATCTGCTCTATCACCTGTTGCTGCTGCTCGCGGTCAAGGGGCTGTCGCTTGAGGACGTGGTGGCGGAGTTGCGGCACCGACACACCGGGTAGGCGGATAGCCGTATAGCCGTATAGCCGGGTTCAGGATTACTCATGAACGGCGCTGGGCGTGGTGGTGGCCGATCTGCTGCGTGGCAACCCCCTTTCTTCGGGGACGGCGGAAGAGCGTCCATGCGCCTCGGCCGCGGCCATCCATGGCCGCGGACGCCCCGAGAAAGGGAGATGC
>JBJHBP010000012.1:0-102831 GCA_050485545.1 Gammaproteobacteria bacterium | reverse complement strand
TCTGGGTGTAGAATCTCATTTGAGGTCTCCTCTCTCGCAGGTTGAGTCCATAAATGACGCAACATGGATGGTAGCTTTGCCTGCCAAGCCCGAAGTCGGGGGAGGAGGCCTCAATGAGTATCATTCACGACAACGCCTACGCCATCGGCACCGTGGATTTCACCGGTGACATGCCCGTGATACTGGGTCCGGATGGCCCCAGTCTGGGTGGCTTCGTGTGTCCGGCAACGGTGATCGAGGCGGATCTGTGGAAGCTCGGTCAGTTGAGTGCGGGTGACACGGTGAGCTTCGAACCGGTGGATGCGGCCACGGCGCATCGGCTGATGGCGGAGCAGGACAGCGCCATCGCGACCTGCGAATCCGCCTCGACCACGGCGCGCAGCGCAGCCATGCCGAACCCGGGTTCGCCGATACTGGCATCGCTGCCGGCGCCGGCGCACCCGGTGGGTGTGACCTATCGCGCCGCCGGTGACCGCTATCTGCTGGTGGAATACGGCCCCAACGTGCTCGACCTGAACCTGCGCTTTCGCGTGCAGGCGCTGCTCGACTGGCTGCGCTCGCGGGCGCTGCCGGGCATGCTCGAACTCACACCCGGCGTGCGCAGTCTTCAGGTGCACTATCGGCACGACACGCTGCCGCTGGCGCGACTGATGGACCTGCTCATGCAGGCCGAGGAGGAACTTCAGGATCTGTCGCAGGCCGAGGTGCCTTCACGCATCGTGCATCTGCCGCTGGCCTGGGACGACAGCCAGACACGCCTGGCCACATCGCGCTACATGCAGTCGGTGCGTGCGGATGCACCCTGGTGTCCGCGCAACATCGAGTTCATCCGCCGCGTCAACGGGCTGGACTCCGAGGACGAGGTCAAACGCATCGTGTACGACGCGTCCTATCTGGTCATGGGGCTGGGCGATGTCTATCTGTCGGCACCGCTGGCCACGCCGATCGATCCGCGCCATCGTCTGGTCACCACCAAGTACAACCCGGCGCGTACCTGGACGCCGGAGAATGCCGTGGGCATCGGCGGTTCGTACCTGTGCATCTACGGCATGGAAGGGCCGGGCGGCTACCAGTTCGTTGGCCGCACACTGCAGATATGGAACCGCTACCACGTGACGGCCGAGTTTCCCGAGCCGTGGCTGCTGCGGTTCTTCGATCAGATCCGCTTCTACGAGGTGAGCGAAGCCGAGCTGTTGCGCATGCGCGAGGACTTTCCACGCGGCCGCTGCGGTCTCGAAATCCAGTCGTCGACCTTCTCGCTGGCCGACTACAACCGCAGCCTCACCGACAACGCCGCCGAAATCGCCGCCTTCAAGGCGCGCCAGCAGCAGGCCTTCGAAGCCGAGCGCCTGCGCTGGCAGGAAGCCGGTGGGGAAGAGCCGGTATTGGCGGCGCCCGCGGCGCCCGCGGCGGCGCCGGCGCTGGTTCTGAACGCCAGCGACAGCGCTGTTGAAAGTCCGGTGCATGGTGTGGTCTGGCAGCTGACAGCCGAAGAGGGCGATGACGTGCAGCCCGGCCAGCCGCTGCTGGTGCTGGAGTTCATGAAAACCGAGCTCACCGTGACCGCCGCCGTGGCGGGCACGGTAACGCGCGTGCTGTGTCGCGAAGGCGCCCAGGTGGCGCCGGGCCAGGCGCTGCTGGTGATCACCGGGGAGGCTGACCGATGACCGACATGAGTATTGCCGGGCTGCTTGATGACTACCGTGCCGGCCGACGAACCCCGCGTGAAGTGATTGCCGGGTCGATGGCCGTGGCACGCAGCCAGCAGGCCGCGAATGTATGGATCTCGCTCATCGACGACAACAGGCTGGCGGCGTTGCTCGAACGCCTGGAACAGTGCCGCGCCGATGAACTGCCGCTGTACGGCGTTCCGTTCGCGATCAAGGACAACATCGATCTGGCCGGCGTGCCGACCACTGCCGGGTGCCCCGCCTTCAGCTACGTGCCCGATGCCGATGCGCCGGTGATCGCGCGGCTGCTCGCGGCCGGCGCGATACCGATCGGCAAGACCAACATGGATCAGTTCGCCACCGGCCTGGTCGGCACGCGCTCGCCCTATGGCACCTGCCACAATCCGTTCGATGCGGCGTACGTGTCCGGCGGATCGAGCGCCGGCTCGGCCGTGGCCGTTGCCACCGGGTGCGTGAGCTTTGCGCTGGGCACCGACACCGCAGGTTCCGGCCGCGTGCCCGCCGCGTTCAACAACATCATCGGCCTCAAGCCCAGCCGCGGGCTGATCAGCACCCGCGGCGTGGTGCCTGCCTGTCGCAGCCTGGATGTGGTATCGATCTTCGCCGGCACCGCCACCGATGCCCGCGCCGTGTTCGACGCAGCCGTCGACTTCGATGAACAGGATCCGTTCTCGCGTGCAGCGCGCGCACCGGCGCTGGGACGCGGGTCGGTGCGACCGGAGGCATTCCGCTTCGGCGTGCCGTCAGTGAGAGATCTGGAATTCTTCGGTGACGACGACGCACGGCGACTGTTCGACGAGGCCGTTGAGCGCCTCGGCGCGGTGGGCGGTGAAGCGGTCAGCATCGATCTGGAGCCGTTCCTCGAAGTGGCCCGGCTGCTTTACGAGGGGCCGTGGGTGGCCGAACGCTATGCCGCGGTGGGTGCATTCGTCGATGCGCAGCCGCAGGCGGTGCTGCCGGTGATCCGGGAAATTATCGGTGGCGGACGCACGATCACAGCGGCGGAAGGATTCAAAGGCGCTTATCGCCTGCGTGAACTGCGACGACGCACAGAGCATGTATGGGATGACATCGACCTGCTCGTCACGCCAACGGCAGCCACCCTCTATCGGATCGCGGAACTGCTGGCGGAGCCTGTGGTGCTCAATTCACGCCTGGGCCGCTACACCAACTTCGTGAACCTGCTGGACCTGAGCGCCGTTGCCGTGCCGGCGGGCTTTCGCGGCGACGGTCTGCCGCTGGGCGTCACGCTGGTGGCGCCGGCATTCCATGATCAGAACCTGCTGGCGATCGCCGACCGCCTGCATCGTGCGTCCGGCGTGCCGCTTGGTGCCACCGGCAGGCCGCTGCCGTTGCCGGTGTCGTTGCAGTCCGCGCCACTTGCCGGCCACGATCATGCCGACGCCGACGCCGACGCCGACGCCGACGCCAATGCCGGTACCGATGGTGTGGCCGTGGCCGAAATCGAGATCGCTGTTTGCGGCGCACATATGAGCGGCCTGGCGCTGAATCATCAGCTCACGCAACGTTCGGCACGGTTCGTGGCCGCGACGCGGTCGGCGCCGCTGTACCGGCTGTATGCGCTGCCGGATGGTCCGCCACAGCGACCTGGTCTGGTGCGGGTGGCGGAGGGTGGCGCGGCGGTGGATCTGGAAGTGTGGTCCATGCCGGCTCAGCGCTTCGGCGATTTCGTTGATGCGATTCCGGCGCCGCTGGGTATCGGCCGCGTGCGGCTTGCCGACGGCAGGGATGTGGCGGGGTTCGTGTGCGAGTCCGTCGCGGTGGCGGACGCCACAGACATCACCGCGTTCGGCGGCTGGCGCCGATACCTGGCCGAGCAGCCATAGTCGAGTCGGGATCGCGGTACGCAGTCGGGTGACCGCGCCGCAGCACTGCGACCCCGATTGAACCGCCTATACTCGTGATCCACGCACCTGCATGGTCGCCGCCGGCATCACCACACCACTGGCCGAAGCCACGCGACGCGGCTGCTGGCTGCGCCTCGATACTGGCGAACACGCGCAGCTGCCCCATAGCCCCGGCAGATCTCGATCTCAATAGCGAACACGCGCCTAAGCGTTGCGCCCAGGTCAGCACGCGGTGCTGCTCGGCCTCGCTCGACTGCGATGCTGGCGTTGCCGGTACTTCGCCACTCGCGGCTTGCGTCTGCGCCGAGACCTCCAGCATGGTCGCCGAGCAGCAGCACCGCCTCGGCCGTACGTGGGCTCGCGCTTCCGCAGCCGCTCAGCCCCACATCTCTCGGCGTTCGCTTCCGAGAAGCACTTTCGTCGGCTGGCTGAGCTTGTCCCGTCTGACCACTACAAGCTCACATCCAACCTCCTCGAATATGACGATATTACGGATTGACAACCGAAGCCGATGACCGATATTATCGTGGCATTATTTCGCTTTACTGGACTTGATGGATTTGAGAACTAATTGATTTGATAGATAATTAATAAGGAGTCTGCGATGGGCCTGTTTACTACATTGTTCGCGAAGCGCGACATTAGAGAACGAAATTCTGGTGCCGAAGACTCAGACGCACGTCAACGCGGCAGAACTCGTCGCGACGTGCTTCGTTCACTCGCAGGCGGTATCGTGGCGTCCATATCAACTGTGTTTGTAAGCAGGATGGGGTACGCTCATTTGGCGCCGTGTAGCACATACCCCCCTTGTTCGGATCCAATGTTCGCAAATGCCTGCTTTCATCCCGGTTGGAGCTGTAGTCTCGATGTGGCCCCTTACTTCTATCCATTGAACCATGCATGGACGACTCCAGTTCAACCTGGCGAATGTTGCGACCATACTGCTATGCACCCGATTGGGTACTGTTACTCGCCACAGTCCTATTGTTAAAAGTTTAAAGCCGAGCAACCGGTCACAGTGTGCAGATAAATTCATGGTGCGCTCGTCTGGAACCTAGGGATTGCTTGAGTTGTGCGGCATCGATTGCGAACCAAGTCTGTAGTTTGGGTTGTGGTCGATCTCTTGACAAGACTCAATACGAGATGCCGCGCCTTGCCGCGCAATGCAATGGCCAAGGTGATTTCGTCTACCGGATGATCGAGTAGCACAAGTCTGGTATGTCTACCGTCCGACATCGCGCTGCTAACCGACTCTGACGTGAGAACTGACGCTGCTGGCTTGCCCAGTACTTCTTTCTTTAAAGTTGTGCTGGCCATGCCGGTCGGTGACTCGATAGTTGTTGGCGGCTCCCCAGCACCCCAGTCTTGTCGACTACGTGCATTGGTAGATAAAGATGACTCTATTTCAGCTTAGCTACTTAACCTTGTGGGCCGTAGCCCTAGTTTTAGCACCCCTAACGGCGGTCTTGCTTTATCAGTTTTCACTTATTCTCGCAATGAACCGCCTTCATGAAAATTCCGGCGCGTCCGGCGCGCAAACAACCCTAGCCGCTGGTCGGCTGATGCCTGAGTTCTCTGGACAAGACTTGCGTTCGGGGCTATTTCGGGGAACGAACGAATGGAAGGGGACGCGTTTTGTCTTGCTCGCTCTGTCTCCAACTTGTGCTACATGCAAGCTATTGGCTCTGGAGCTGACGACCCCGTCCCACAACGTATTGCTCGACACCACGGTAGTCGCACTTTGTGTAGGAAGCCATATTGCTTGTAGAGACGCACTCGCATCAGCAGGGTCAATCCCGGTGCTGAGAGTCAATGAAGATCATGCTAGAGAGCTGACCCTGGCCGGCCTCCCGATAGCGATCACGGTCGACGATAAGGGAGTGGTCGAAGAGATAGCTCATCCGAATTCCATTACGGAAGTAGCCAGAATGCTGTCTTCGAAAAAGAGTTATAACCATGACGTGCGCGAATGACTCTATTAAGTATAAGTGCCACCATTCAGTTCCCGTGTAGTCTCACAAGGATTCGGTGTTAGCAATGGGATTCCCATTTCTATTGAGCTATGTCGTACTTGGCGCCATCTTCGCAATTGAATCGCTGGCAGTGTATTCGGTCCTAAGAAGGTCCGCTCGAGTTCGACTGGAGCAAAGTCTGAAGCAAAGTAGAGACCTTACCGTCGCGACAATACGAGTTACTCGCGTTCCCACCTTTCAAGGGCGGTTGCTTGATTCCAATGGTTTCGTGACGAACTCGGAAATATCTGGGAAAGCGATAGCACTGCTCTTTGCTAGCATTGAGGATGTGGCTAACGAAGGAATATCTGAAGTGTATCCGTTGCTACTGCGTGCTTATCCGAGAAGGAGTCTCTATATCTTTCTTGGCGACTTGGATACCGTTTCACCTCGTAAATTGTCACACTTGCATTCACTAACTAGAAGGTTTCCGAGTTCAGCGCTTGTCGTAGATGATGGATACGCGATATCAAGGCAATTCGGTATTGATCAGATCCCTATGATGCTGCTGGTAAGTGCCAAAGGAGAAATCGAAAGAGTCTGGACAACACGAAATGCGCTCAGATGAATACTTGGTCACGGGGCATAGGTTATCACCTACTGTATGGCTGGCTATTCGGTTTAGCGCATCACTAAGCCAGGGTTTTGGTTAGTCTCGGAGTGGCACGTGGACTTGGAGTTCTTAGCTTCTACTATGACTGTGTTTGCGCGCGCGACAGGAATCGTGTTTGCGTACGCAGTCTTCGCCAAGCTGAAGAGCATTGGCGCTTTCATCGACGAGTTGCGCCGATATAAATTCGTGCCCGACTCCCTTGTTCCGACGGCGGCACTCTTGATTTTAGCGTTAGAGTCAATGATTGCTATTGCTCATCTGGCAATCCTGTCGTTGTCAGTTATCGCGCCATTCACTGCACTGCTGCTTATTGCCTTCCTTGCATTCTCAGTTAGGTCTGTGGTACGCGGTGAGACGAGAAAATGCTTATGTTTCGGGGCTAATCAAGACCACCAAGTAGATGCGCTTACAATCGCGCGAATTAGCCTTCTGCTCTTGATTGAAGGAGCGTTGATCGTTTTCGTTTTCGTTCACACGGACACCAGTCCTTGGCCAGATCAAGACATCGCTGATATTGCTACTTCACTTGTCGCGGCTATTTCTCTTGTGCTGCTTGCCGGCTGGTGTCTCATTGTTCCTGAGATTGTGTCATGGTGGCGGCTGCGACCTGCGGGAAAACTAAGGAAGTCCTTGCTGAGCGCGCGAACCGACCCTATGTGGCAGTTTCAAAGGCTTTGAGCTTGCCGGAGACTCTGTGAGTGATGCGGGACTTTAACAGTGACTACAATGAATCGTTACGTCGCAAGGAGTCCCCATGACTCTGCTGAGTGACTGTCGCCACGCGCTGCGCGTCTACGGACGCACACCGGGCCAGAGCTTGATTGCCATCGGCGTGCTTGCCGCGGGCATTTCCTTCGTCACCGCAGTTTTCTCGTTGTACGTCGACCTGACATTGAGACCCCCCGCAGGATTCGAGCAAAGTAACCGCATCGCGTCGGTCGGCCAGCAGGTTGGACTGTTGCCGGTCAGTATCCCATACCGAATCGCAGAGCGAATGAGCAGCGACATGGCAACGGTAGACGCGGCCGCACTGTCATTGGCGAGGCCCATCTTGTGGGGATCGGAATCTGAGCAGACAACTTCGGAAAACGCGGAACTGGTATCGCGCGAGTTCTTCAGCGGGCTGCGGCCGCGCATCGCACTGGGTCGCGGCCTTCGGGCTGAAGATCACGCATCCGACGCGGAACCTGTTGCGGTCATTTCGTATCGTCTATGGCGGGAACGGTTCGGCGCGAATCCGGACGTTCTGGGCACGCAACTCCACATTTCGCCGAGTGGCTGGCATTTTGGGCAGCCGAGTCAAGCGGGCAGCTCGGCGCAGTTTCGTATTGTCGGCGTCATGTCCGATGCACTGCCGGGACTCGCATGGCCAGAAGCTTCCTTATGGCTTCCGCTGGAGCGGGCCGTACAACTCTTCGTGGGAGACGAGGCTTCCCTGGCGGAGCAGGTTGGCATCTTGTTGGTGCGTCGTCGCGCCGGGGTATCGGCTGCAGCGGTGGCCGGGGAATTCAGTGCGAGATATCTCGGCCAGAATCCCGAGTTGAGTCTTGTTCCGGGCGGAAGATTGGAGGTGATGGACGGCATCGTCTACAACTTCGACGTCCAGCGAGACGCGAAGCGCGAGCTCGAGTTACTCCTCGCCGGCAGCGTGCTGCTTGCACTCGTGGCCGCAATGAATGTGAGCCTGTTCCTGCTTTCGCGGGCGCCCGGACGACGCCGGGAGCTGGGCATACGCATGGCCGTCGGCGCACCCGTCAGGCGACTTGCGCGCCAGCTTGCGACTGAGGCAGGTTTGCTTGTGGCTGTCGCCGCCGTCATCGGGATGGGACTCAGCATCTGGCTGAGCATCTGGGCCAGGGAGTTCACCGTCCTGCGAATAGCGAGGTGGACTGACGTCACGCTTATGGACTGGCGTGTGCTGGGGCTGTCGGCTGCTGTTCTTCTGCTACTGACCCTTGTCGTCTCACTGGCGCCCATCGTCGGCATCAGACGTCTGGGTATCGGAGTGGCCAGCCGACAGGTCACGGCGCGCGCGTCCCCGGCTCAGCGCATTGCGGGCACGGTACAGGTCATCGTCGCCGGAACCATAGGGGGAGTAGCAATCGCATTCGGCTGGTACATAGGTACACTGACTTTCAGCCATCCTGGCTACGAGACGACTGACCGATATGTGGTGGAAGGCCTTGCCGACCAGCAGATGTTCGCCGGAGGCGAGGGGGTCTTCATCGAGGCCGCACGCCGGCGCGAAATCGTAGAAGCCATACCCGGAGTTCACCGTGTGGCTTTCGGCCACCCGGTGCCCGGCCGCGCGGGAGACCTCAGTCGCAGGCCAGTGACCGCCATACAGAACCCTGATGATCCCTCCAGAGCAATCGACGTTTTCACCGGAGGACCCCTTGAGACCCGGTTCCTGGACCTGCTCGGATTCAGGCTTCTCCACGGTCGTGCGCCGGAGCAGGGGGAGACAGCCGTGGTACTGGTGAACCGGACTCTGGCCAGAATGCTCTGGGGACGCGACAACGTCGCTGGCGAACTGCTGCCCCAGAATTTCCTCTGGGGCAACGAGCGCGCCGAGGTTATCGGCGTGCTCGAAGATCTGGCTCTGGAACATCCGTCCGCCGGCGTCGCGCCTGTGGTGTTCGCAACGCTTGGCAACCCGTTTGGCCGCCCTGGGAGGTTCTCGGCCGTCGTAGAGGCGACACTGACGGCCACTGAACTGCGCCAGGCACTGGATCGCCTTGCGTCCGACGGTCTGCTCGATGTACAGATAGGCGATGTAGTATCGCTCAGGCGGTTGCGCCATGAGCTGCTGAGGGAAGACCGTGAGCGCAGCTTCCTGACGATAGCGACAGCAGTCGCGATTCTCCTCCTCGCTGCCTTTGGCTTCTATGGTACGCAGCACCATCTGGTTGCAGCGGGTCGTCGTGAATATGCGATCCGCTCGTCGCTGGGCGCGGGGCCACGGGCGCTGGGTCGGCTGGTGCTGTTGCGGGGGTGTGGATTGGCTCTTCCCGGCCTGTTCGTGGGAGCGCTGCTCGCATTCATCGTTGTGATCTGGGCAAGAGACAGGTTCCTGTCGCCGGACATTTCACCCGGGTGGGTGACAGCCTGGGTGGTCGCTGGTCTTACCATGTTGTTCGCCGCAGCTTGTCTGGGCCCGGCGCTCATGGCAATGCGTACTCCGCCTGCTCCGCTGCTGCGCGAAGACTGACGCGAAGACTGACGATAGTGGTCAACCGCATCACGGCGTCCTTCGAGGTGCCGATGAAGCTTAATGATGCGCCAAGGCCCTGTACCTCCCGGTTCTGCAGAGTCTGCAATCACTTGCATTGCACATCAACCGAGAGATATCAGGGCCTTCTTTGTTCATGAGTTGTGAGACAGCAGTGAGGTCAATCAGCGAATGTCGAACGCGTAGTTGAAGCCGAAGACGATCTTGTTCTTCTGCCGCAGACCATCGCGATCCTTGCCGCCGATGTTGTAGGTTGCAAACATCGTTGCCGGCGATTCACCGATCTGGCGCGACAGCGTCAGGTCGAAGTGGCGGAAGTTGGAACTCTCCGTGGAGGTGATGAACTTGCCGTCTCGTTCGTAGGTGAAGTGTCTGGCCAGCAGGCCAAGCTCGAATCCGGCGCCGATGTCGAAATCCAGCGTTGCGGTGTAGTACGTGTCGCCCTTGTTGCCCCAGTCGGTGTCCGTGGCCAGATAGTTGGCACCGATCGAAAATGGACCATAGCCAATGGCGACATAGGGTTCGAATCCGTTGGAATCGGATGAATCCATGTAGTAGTAGTAATACAGGCCGACGTCATAGAAGAATTCGTCGCCACCGCCCATGCCGAAGTACAGCCCGTTCTCCACCGTCGTGGCCAGGTTGTCGGTGCCATAGCCCAGGCTGGATGCCCACCATCCGGCGTAGAAGCCGTTGCTGTGCTCGATATCGAATCCACCCTGCACGGCTGGACCGTCACTTTCGCTGCCCGGCGTGGTAATGCCCCACAGCACATAGTCCGACACGATGCCGATGTTCCCGCTGGCTGAAATGTCCGCCTGTGCCTGCGTCGTGGCCAGCGCGCCGGCAGCCATGACCAGAACCGCACAACCGGGGGCGATGCGACGTTTTGCCGTTTCCTGCATGATCGAAATGCTCCGTGAATCAGGTTGGGTGAGCCCACGCGCACCATGCGCGAAGGCTTCCGGCACGACACCCCGGTACGGACGAAACCAACAACCGGAAGCCAGCGCCTGATGCGACGAAGCAAGCACCGTGCCATTCGTGCATTGCTGTATTGAATCAGCCTGTTGCGAGTTCGCTCCCGGTTTCGCGGACGCCATTGGTCCGTTCGCTGCACTGTTTTGGGGAGGCGGGTGGGGCGGGTTGCACCAATGTGGCTCCGAGTGCCATCACGGGAGCCGATCCCTTCGAGGGCTTACGACTTCTTCGACTGCAGTGCGTCCCAGAGATCTTCCGCAGCGGAGGGCAAATGACACTGGAGGGCTCTTGCGGCTCGCGCGATGTGCTTTGCAGCGCTTCTGGGCACCGCGGCCAATGCATCCTGCAATGCGCCCGGAAACCGTTCGGCAACCGCATCGCTGAGGATCGCCGCCTGCCTGAGATCCTTCTCGGACTTGCCGGTTGCTTTCGTGCGCAGTTGCGACACGATGAGCTTGTGCACGGCGAAGCGCTCGGGTACGGGGACGCGCACCATGGTGACGCCGTGTGGATGGACTCAGGACGCGTACGTTCTGTGAGATCTCCAGCAGATACGCGAGATAGGGCAGGCCCTTTGAATGAGCGCCCAGTTCGGGAACAGGCACGGTCGGATACCTGTGGTTCGGTGATGGCACGAGCAGATCAACCCGCAATCGCGACCCGCCTCTTTCCGCGTAGGAAGTAGAAGGCGCGCGACGATCGAGAGACGGCACCTCGACAAACGGGATCCCGGTCTCGCGCAGCATCTGCAGAAAGCCGCCCTCCAGTCCTGGTAGAGCAAGTGCTTCCCTGCGTCCGCCCATTCGACGTAGTCGACGAACAGTCGTCTCCCGAAGCCGCCGCCAACGGGCAGCTGATGAAATACCACCTGCCCGGGCGTCACGCCGCCCAGATGTCCATTGCATAGCGCACGCTGCCGTCCACCTTGGATGGCACGTCCACGCGCGGCACATCGGTGCCCAGCAGACGAAAGTCCTCGGGTCGTTTGAGGTCGCGCTCCGGATCGATGTCCGGCAGCTGCTCGGGCACCGCCGCCTGCATGATCTGTCCGGACTGGCAGTAGCCGCACTGCGGCACCTGTTCGGCGACCCATGCGCGCTGCAGCGGGTGACTGCCATCCGGCGACAGTCCCTCGATGGTGGTGATGCTCGCGCTTTCCACTGCGGAGACGGGGGTGATGCAACTGCGCACCGCACGACCGTTGACGTGTACCGTGCACGTGCCGCAGGCCGCGATGCCGCGTCCGTATCGGGTGCCGGTGAGCTTGAGGTTCTCGCGAATGACCCACAGCAGCGGTGTGTCAGGATCGGTATCGACGGTGGTGGCGGCACCGTTGATCGTGAAAGCGGCCATGCGGCTGTCTCCAGGTAGTCCGGTGAATTGTTGGCGTGCCGGCGCTGCCAGAACGCCGCTGGTCAGGCGGATTGCGAAGTTTACCCGTGTTCGGCGCGCATAATTGCCCACCCTGCAACATCGCGCAAGGCGTCCTCATGGCATAGTGGGTAATCTAAAATGCAAGAGTTAACATGGCGCCGCAATCAGGCTAACCGGACAGCTGTGTGGTTGAAGGGCGTGGCTTTGCGTGCCCCATCCTACGCTCACCTGAAGAGCTCGGAGCAGAAGTATGAACGAAGACCCTATTGTTGCGGAGAACCGTCGCTATCGAGCCGAACATTCAGAGAAATACGGGCACGATATTAAGCGTATCTGCGAAGTGTTAAGGGAGTACGAGATCAAGTCCGGTCGCAAAGTGGTACATCGAAATCCGCGGATGCTGTTACCGAAGACTGGCAGCTGATATTCAGGCCGCGTTCAGCTGGCCAGCCTTTCGCGTCCGATCTGCGCAACCAGTGCATTGAGTTCGGGGATACAGGAACCGCAGTTAGTGCCGGCGCCCAGCGCCTGGCCGATCTGTTCCGCGCTGACCAGCGACTGAGCCGGGCGGAGCTGCGCATAGGCGGGTCAGGTGCGCACGGGGCTTCGGCACCAGCGCGGCGAGTCTGGCAATAAATTCCTCGGGCTCGAAGATTGCGTGCGTGGTGCCGTCCCGATCCGGTTCGGCCGGCAGCGTTTGCAGCGTAAACACCTTCTGGCCCTCTCTCGCGCCCGTCGCGATCCGGTACTTGAGCGAATGTCCAAGAAGTGCGTTGACAGGCGCCTCCTCGCCCGGATCGAATGCGAGATACGCGTTCTCGATGTCGCGTGTAAGAGGAAGACCTGATCATTCTGGTGATGCTGCATCACCGCACGGGCCGAGAGCCTGCACGGCGGGAGTCAGGAAACTTCCTCTTACCTACTGACGAATCACTCCTCGCTGAGATTCCCGGTAACTGCGTTCCCATGCTTGTACAAAGCTATCACCTGTCAGGTCATCAACGCCATGAAGAATCACCATTCGTTCTTCAGGGGAAAGCTCAACATAGTCCGAGGGAACGCTAAACCATCCTGCCCCAGGCTGACCGATCCGTACATCAATCACCTGTTCCAATTGGGTCAAGTGTTCCGTTCCGTCTGCGTATGTGGCAGTGACACGCTTCTCCATCTCCAGGCATCCGAGTGCGGGAGCGTGTAAGGCTTCTATGCGTATCTGGCGCCCAGACATCAATATTGGCGGTGTCGCGCGCCGTGTGACCTCATGTCCCAGGAAAGTACCAACGATCTCGCCGTCGCATCCCGGTCGAGTGCCGCGGCGTTGAACCGCTTCATCCGAGAGTTGGGTAGACGTCACTGAACGCAATCCGGAGTCGACCAACACGTGTCGCGCGCCCTGCAAGTCAAGGATTACTCGTGACTCCGTGGCTACGCCATCGTCATCCAGGCCGTACGTTGCCATGGCCCAAGAGCCGTCGTCACGATACGCACCCCGACTCATCCATCCTTCATCCAATTCATCACCCCGCTGAGCTGACGATCTCGTTATGCGCGAGAAAGTGAGGGGTACGTTCTCAGCTACACCGGACAATCCCTCGCCAACGGAACGAGCATACTGACTCTCCACGGCTCGCTGCTCAACTGGCCGCTGACCTAGTACGGTCACCGTCAAGCACGACGAGCATATCGCAGTGATGCTGACGCAAGCGACCTTCAATACTTGAGATTGCATAACAACGCTCCAAGAAAGTCGAATTCACTCAACTCGAATATTCTGATGAGAATGCCAATGCAGAAAATATCAAGTGCATATGGCACTGGATAGCAAAGCAGTGCCGAACAACACCAAGGATAACGACCAGCGAAAACGCCACTTTGAATCGCGCATTACGATATGCTCATAGGGCCAGCGTCCGGGAACAGTACGCCCTCTCTATTATTGAGTCAAGCAGGGAACTCTTGATATCGGCGTGAGTCCGGCATCTCCGGGCAACATGCCCCATATGCGCGACTGAACCGCTCGCTTCGGGCGCACGAAGTTAACCTATTGCCGTGCGGGCCAGCCTTGCACGTCGCCATCGGGACGAGCGCCTTGCAGCTGCCGACACCCTCTGACGATGCGCTCGACATCAGCGCCGCACTCAGCGGCCGGATTCGCGCTGCGCATCGGCTGCTCGCAGTCCTGGCCGCGCAAACCGAGGCCCTGGGTCCCCCGCCGAAGCTCCGTGAGCACACGGCGGAAATCCTTGAGTGACTGGACTACAGCTCAAACCTGTAGCATTGCCGATCATGTACTCAAGGAGCCGCGCCATGACTGTGTTCCCGGGAAGAGCACTCGCACGAATGGCGACAGCCTTTGTCGCATTCGGCATGGTCATGTACGCCACCGCCGAGGAAGGGCCATCGCCGGTGCGCATGGACCCGGAAAAAATGGCGGGGCTGGGACTCACACCCGCGCCCAACGATGCGTTAGTCGACATTCTCGTCGACGGCGAGCTCGACTTCAGGGTCGCGACGCTGTTTTCCGGCGAGGAGCTGCGCGTGTTCATCTTCGAATCCACGCCGGCGAAGACCGATCGCAGCACGCGACCGCTGGAGCACGACGAGTTCGTGCTCGTGCTCAACGGTAAACTCGTGCTGACCGAGCAGAACGGCACCGTTCAGGCGTTCAGTTGAACGTGAAAGCGGCCATGCGGCTCTCTCCCGGCGGCGTTCGTTGGAACGTTGGCGGGCGGCTTTGCCATGGCGCCGCCGGTTTTCAGGCGGATCGCGAAATCCGCACGCGAAGATTAACGCGTGTGCCACGCAGGGGGAACCGGAGCCTGTGCTCGCGGCGTGGCGGGCCGTGTTCAGCTGGCCAGACTCTCGCGTCCGATCTGCGCAACCAGTGCGTTGAGTTCGGGGACGCAGGAACCGCAGTTCGTGCCGGCGCCCAGCGCCTGGCCGATCTGTTCCGCGCTGACCAGCGACTGGCTGCGGATCGCCCGCGTGAGCGTATTGCGCCCCACGGCGAAACAGGAGCACACCACAGGGCCAGGATCGGCGCCGCGTTCGGTGGCGCGGCCGAGCAGCAGGCTGCGTCGCAGTGGTTCGTCCAGTTCGTCGGCATCGAACAACCCGCCCAGCCATTCGCGGCCCGGCAGCCCCGTGCCCGGTGCGATGAACACGCACAGCTGCAGTCGGCCATCGGTCAGACACGCACCGCGATAGCGGCCGGCGGCCTGATCCATGAGTTCGATCCATTCGGGTTCGGTTGCCTGCGGTTCGATCCCTGGCGGCTCAACCCGTTCCGGCTTGGCGTGCTCCGAGGCGTCGCGGCCGCTGGTGAGGCCGCGTGCCCAGGCTGGCCATGATGCCGGCGTTGCGTCGCCGGCCAGCTCGTAGCGCCAGTACCCGTGTCCCTTCGCACTTGCCCAGTAGGCGTAGGCGGTGGTGTCCAGTGGTTCGCGCGACAGCACGAAGCCGTGCCAGGCGGGGCGGAAGGGTTGTACGGTTACCGGTGCCTGTTTCAGCGCCGGCTGACCGGAGATCGGATCGACACTGGGCGGAATCAGCACGCCGATGCGTCCCTGCGACGTGAAGCTGTCGTTCCAGTGCATCGGTGCGAAGACTTCGCCCGGGCGCACGTCGCGGGTGATGTCGACGCGGGCGATGACGCGGCCGGCGTGCCTGTGAAGGCTGTTGATCTGGGCCAGGTCGCCATGGCGCAGCCCGGCGGCCAGCGCATCGCGCGGATTTACCTGTACGAAGGGCTCGGCGTGATGCTGCGTGAGACGCGCCGCGCTGCCGGTGCGCGTCATCGTATGCCACTGATCGCGGATGCGTCCGGAGTTCAGGAGGAGCGGTGTGCTCGTGCTCGTGGCTGCGCCCTTGCCCGTGCCCGTGCCCGCGGGCTTGCCGGTTGCGGTGACATCGGCGGGCATCTCCGGCTGCGTGGGGATCAGTGCCGCCTTGCCGGAGGGTGTGTAGAAACGGCCGTCCGCGAACAGCCGCGGCGTTGCGGCGGAGGCGCCTGGCGCGGCGTCCGCTGGCAGCGGCCAGCCGGTCGGTGGCAGGGCGTCGTAGGCCGGATCGTCGATGCCGGCCAGCGCGCCGATGTCGAATGCGCGTGTGCCAGCATTTTCGAAGGCGGAGAGCCGCGCGTGTTCACGAAAGACATCGGCCGGCGTGCGGTAGTCGAAGGCCGCGGCGAATCCCATGCGTCGCGCAACCTCGGTGACGATCCACCAGTCCGGGCGGCTGTCGCCGGCCGGCGGCAGGAAGGCGCGCTGTCGTGAGATGCGTCGTTCGGAATTCGTGACGGTACCGGATTTTTCGCCCCAAGCCGCGGCCGGCAGCAGCACATCGGCACAGGCGGTGGTGTCGGTGCGGCGCACGCAGTCCGATACCACCACGAACTCGCAGCGCTGCAGCGCACGACGCACGTGGTCGGCGTCGGGCAGGCTGACGACCGGATTGGTGGCCATAATCCACAAGGCACGGACCTCGCCTCGCGCCACGGCGTCGAACAGGTCGACGGCCTTGAGGCCGGGCCTGTCGGCAACGGCAGACGTGTTCCAGAAGCGGCCGACGCGATCGACATGCTCGGGCGCAAAGTCCATGTGCGCGGCGAGCTGATTGGCCAGCCCGCCAACCTCGCGTCCGCCCATCGCATTGGGCTGGCCGGTGACCGAGAACGGCCCGGCGCCGGGTTTGCCGATGCGGCCGGTGGCCAGGTGCACGTTGATGATGGCATTGACCTTGTCGGTACCAACGGCGGACTGGTTGACGCCCTGCGAGAAAACGGTGACCGTGCGCGCGGTGCGTGCGAACCACTGATACAGCTGCGCGATGTCGCTTTCGGGCACGCCGCATACGCCGGCCACCGCCGGAACGGACGGCGCGGTATCTCTGGCGACTTTCATGGCCGCGGCGAAGCCTTCGGTGTGTGCTTCGAGGAAGGCCAGGTCCAGCGCATCCTCGCGCCGCAGCCAGTTGAGCAGACCGTTGAACAGCGTGATGTCGGTGCCGGCACGGATCGGCAGGTGCAGGTCGGCGATGTCGCAGGTGGCCGTGCGGCGTGGATCGATGACCACCACCCGTGGCGGCGACGCCTCCCTGCGCCGTTGCGCGATGCGCTGATACAGCACCGGGTGGCACCAGGCGGTGTTGGAGCCGACGATGACGATCAGCTCGGCTGCTTCCACGTCTTCGTAGGATACCGGCACGAGGTCCTCGCCGAAGGCGCGTTTGTGACCGGCGACGGCCGATGCCATGCACAGGCGCGAATTGGTGTCGATGTTGCCGCTGCCGATGAAGCCCTTCATCAGCTTGTTGGCGACGTAGTAGTCCTCGGTGAGCAGCTGTCCGGACACGTAGAACGCCACCGCATCCGGGCCGTGTTCGGCCACCGTGTGCCCGAAGCGGTCGGCCACCTGCGTCAGCGCGTTGTCCCAGTTCGTGCGCGCGCCGTCGATTTCCGGATGCAGCAGGCGCCCGTCGAGGCCCAGGGTGTCGCCCAGCGCCGCGCCCTTGGAGCACAGGCGTCCGAGATTGGCCGGATGGTCGCGGTCGCCGGCGATCTGCCACGACGTGTTGCTGCGCGTCACGGCCAGACCGCAGCCGACACCGCAGTAGGGGCAGGTGGTGCTTGTCACGCGCATTTCACCGCTGCCGTGGAAGCGCCACGCACCGCCGCTTCCACGGCGAGACCGGTGGTCCCGGGTATGCGCACGAGAATGCGTTCGGCTTCAACGCGCACCTCGAACACTCTCGTGCAACCCTTGTCCGGTGCCACCGCCTCGCCGCTGCCGAGCTCGATGACCCAGTCGTGCAGCGGACAGGTCACGCGATGACCGTGCACGATGCCCTGGGACAGCGGTCCGCCCTGATGGGGGCAGGCGTCGCGCAGTGCGAACACCTGGTCATCGCCGGTGCGGAACAGTGCGATGCGTTCGTCGCCGAGCACGACAACGCGCGCGCCGCGTGCCGGTATGCCGCTCACCGGCCCTGCGTCGTACCAGCTCATGAAGCGGCTCCCGTGCCCTGACTGTGTGTGCCCGATCCGCCGTTCACGTGCGTCGGTGTCGGTGTCGGTGTCGGTGACAGCAGCGCGAACTCGCCGGCATCGCGTCCGGACGCGTGATCGGCGGCACACTCCGCCCAGGGATCGCTCTGCGAGAACTTCTGCGATTCCAGGAACCGCGCATACAGCGTCCTGCGGCCGTCTTCATCGTCGACGATGCGCTCGCGCACGTAGGCCAGGCCAACCCGTTCGATCCACGGCGCGGTGCGTTCCAGATAGCGTGCCTCCTCGCGATACATCTGCAGGAACGCGCACGAGTACTCGAGCACTTCCTCCTCGGTGGTGACCTTGCACAGGAAGTCCGTGGCGCGCACCTTGATGCCGCCGTTGCCGCCCACATGCAGTTCGTAGCCGGAGTCGACGCAGACCACGCCGAAGTCCTTGATCGTCGCCTCGGCGCAGTTGCGCGGACAGCCGGACACCGCCATCTTGACCTTGTGCGGATGCCACGAGCCCCAGGTCATGCGTTCCATGCGGATGCCCAGTTTCGTGGAGTCCTGGGTGCCGAAGCGGCACCACTCCTTGCCCACGCAGGTCTTCACGGTGCGCAGCGCCTTGCCGTAGGCGTGGCCGGACACGAACCCGGCCGCGTTCAGATCGCGCCACACCGACGGCAGGTCTTCCTTCTTCACGCCGAGCAGGTCCAGTCGCTGTCCGCCGGTGACCTTGACCATCGGTACCTGGTACTTGTCGGCGACATCGGCGATCGCGCGCAGCTCGGCCGATGAGGTGACGCCGCCCCAGATGCGCGGCACCACCGAATACGTGCCGTCGCGCTGGATGTTGCCGTGCGCGCGTTCGTTGATGAAGCGCGAGCGGGTGTCATCCACATACTCGCCGGGCCAGGCGCACAGCAGGTAGTAGTTCAGTGCCGGCCGGCATTTGTGACAGCCGTCCGGCGTCTTCCACTCCAGGAACTCCATGGTCGCCGGAATCGTCCTCAGGCCATAGGCGGGGATGGCGCGCCGCACCTCCTCGTGCGTGTGGGAAGTACACGGGCACATCGGCTTCTTCGCCGACGACTCCGAGTAGTCGCCACCCAGTGAGTCGGCGAGCAGCTGCTCGACGAGTCCGGTGCACGAACCGCAGGATGACGACGCCTTGGTGTGTGCGCGCACATCGTCGAGCGTGAACAGGCCGTTGGCCGTGATCGCGTTGACGATCGTGCCTTTGGTGATGCCATTGCAGCCGCAGATTTCGGCGTGGTCGGCGAGGCCGGCAACGGCACTGGCGCCGGCCACGCCCGAATCGCCCAGATGCGCCTGGCCGAACAGCAGCGTTTCGCGGATATGAGCCACATCGGTGCCGTCGCGCATCAACTGGAAATACCATGCGCCGTCGATGGTGTCGCCACACAGCACGGCGCCGCGGATGCGGTTGTCGTGGACCACCAGCTTCTTGTAAACGCCGCGCGCGGCGTCTTCGAAGGTCAGTACGTCGGCATTGTCGTTGCCGTCGAATTCGCCGGCCGAGAACACGTCCATGCCGGTGACCTTGAGTTTGGTGGACACCTCCGAGCCGGTGTAGCGCGTGAAGCCCAGTTCGGCGAGATGGTTGGCCACCACTTTCGCCTGCTCGAACAGCGGTGCGACGAGGCCATAGCAGCGGCCGCGGTGCTCCACGCATTCGCCCACCGCATAGATGCGCGGATCAAAGGTCTGCAGGGTGTCGTCCACCTTCACGCCGCGTCCGCAGGCCAGCCCCGAGTCGCGCGCCAGCGCGATGTTCGGCCGTATGCCCACAGCCATCACCACCAGATCGGCGGGCAGTTCCGTGCCGTCCGCAAAAGTCACGGCGCACACGCGTTCGTCGCCGAGTATCGCGCTGGTCTGTGCCGGCATCATGAAGTTCAGTCCGCGCTGCTCCAGTGAGCGCTTCAGCAGCGCCGCGGCGGCCGCATCGAGCTGGCGATCCATGAGTCGGTCGAGGATGTGAACCACGGTGACTTCCATGCCGCGCCGCTGCAGTCCGTAGGCCGCTTCCAGCCCCAGCAGGCCGCCGCCGATGACGATGGCATGGCCGCCGCCGTCGGCCGCGGCAATCATGCGTTCGACGTCGGCGATGTCGCGATAGCTGAGTACGCCATCCAGATCCGCGCCGGGCAGCGGCAGGCGCACCGGGTCTGAACCGGTGGCCAGCAGCAGTCGGTCGTAGGGCGTTTCGCTGCCGTCGGTGCCGATGACCATGCGTCGTGCGCGGTCGATTCGCGTGATGCGGCAGCCGGCACGCAGTGTGATGCCGTGCCCGGCATACCACTCGGGCGTGTTCAGCATGATGTCCGGCAGCGTCTTTTCGTCGGCCAGCACCGGCGACAGCAGGATGCGGTTGTAGTTGCCGTGCGGCTCGGCACCGAACACGGTGATGTCGTACAGATCCGGCGCCAGCGCCAGCAGCTCCTCCACGGCGCGCATGCCGGCCATGCCGTTGCCGACGACGACGAGACGCTGCGATCGCGTGGTTGGCGTGCTCATAGTGCGTAGTCCATCGACAGCCAGAGTTTGTCGACGTCCGCACCGAAGCCGCGGGCCGCGTAGCGGGCGTACTTCAGTCCCACGACGATGCGTTCGGCACGGGCCGTCAGTGACAGATCGGATTCGCGTCCATAGCGCGCACCGCCGCGCGCCGCGTCGAGCCGATGCAGGGCGACGACGGCACTGATGGCGCGGAACGGGCCGCTGACGCCGCGCGTGTAGCCCAGCCGCAGATAGCTGTCGACGATGCCGTTCGGTGGTGTGTCGAGAAACAGGTCGGCCCAGCCGAGAAAGGCGTGCAGCGTGGCCAGTGGCGTGGTGAATGCGCGCTGGCCGTTGCCGTTCAGCCTTTCCTGCCCGAGCGCGGCGTTGTACGCACCGCGCGCGATGCCGCCTTCCAGCAGTGAGTATGACGCCCGGTACGAGAATGGATTGTCGCCACCATCGCGCTGCGTGGCCCAGGCGACGGCATAGCTGACATCGAGGCGATCCAGCGGATGCGTGCCGGCGAGCTTTGCACCCACGGTGTTCGACGAACTGGCAGCGGCATCGGCGGTATCGACGTGGTGGCCGAACACGGTGAGGCGTCCCGGCGCCAGTGTGCGTGTTGCCTGTGCAAGCACGAAGTCGCCGCGCCAGCGGCCGGCAGGGGAGCGCGGACCGAACACGCGGTTGACCTGATTGGCATAACTGAGGTCCAGCGCCCAGGCGGCCGCCGACCACTGCGCGCGCAGCGCGTCGAACGTCTGTTCCTTCTGTCGCCAGCCGACATTGCCCACGAAACGTGCGTCGTCGAGCACGATGCGCTGACGCCCCAGTGTCAGCCGTAGGCCCGTCAGCGACGTGTTGGTCAGCGCGAATCGATTCACCGTGGTGTAACCGGTCGGATCCGCCACCACCGGATACGCCGTGTTGCCGTTCGTGGTGCTGTTGTAGTGGTCGATCAGCTCTTCGATCCACACGCCTTCGGCCAGCAGCGTCGTGTCGTGCCATGCCGCGGTATCGATGCCCAGCCGCACACGGCTGGTGAGCGCGTTGGCGGTGCGGGAGAAGGCGTCGTGGTCGACGCGCTCGTGTCGCAGCCGCCAGTCGAGGATCAGGTCGGCGCCGCGCAGTGCCTGCTCCAGAGTCTGCTCCGACAGTGCCTGTGGCGACCATCCGCAGATGGCGCATAGTGCGATCAGCCAGATCCCGTTGCGCACAGTGATGTTGCGCACAGTCCTGTTACGCATTGGCCTGGTACGGATGATTCTGGTGTGCATGATCCCGTTGTCCATGTTCAAACCTCCCTGTTGATGCCCTGCGGTCACGCCGCCGCCGCGGTGCCCGTGCGTGTACCTGTACCTGTATCTGCGTCCGTGTCGCTGGCACTGCCGCTGCCGGTTGCGGCGGGCGTGTCGGCCGCGGCGTGTTCGTCGCAGTCGGCGAGAAAATCCAGTACTTCCTGGCGGTAGGCGTAGTAGTCCGGGTGTTCCAGCAGCGCCTTGCGGCTGCGCGGTCGCGGCAGATCCACTTCCATGACCTTGCCCACGCGCGCGTTCGGGCCGTTGGTCATCATCACGACGCGATCGGCAAGCAATATCGCCTCATCGACGTCGTGGGTGACGCAGATTGCGGTGACGCGGGTGCGCGTCCACACCTCCATCAGCAGTTCCTGCAACTCCCAGCGCGTCAGCGAATCCAGCATGCCGAACGGCTCATCCAGCAGCAGCAGCTTCGGATTGAGTGCGAAGGCGCGCGCGAGGCCCACACGCTGCTTCATGCCGTTGGAGAGCTCGCTGGCCAGCTTGTGCAGATCGGCGCCCAGTCCCACCCGCGTGAGGTAGTAGCGGATGATGTCCTCACGTTCGGCGCGCCGGGCCTGGGGATAGACACGATCGACACCCAGCGCCACGTTCTGCGCCGCGGTCAGCCATGGAAACAGGCTGGGTGACTGGAACACCACGGCACGGTCAGGGCCGGCCGCATCCACTTCGCGGCCATCGACGACGATGCCGCCGCCGGATACTTCATTGAGACCGGCCGCCATCGACAGCACCGTCGATTTTCCGCAGCCGGAATGGCCGATCAGCGAAATGAATTCGCCCTTGTTCATGCGCAGGTCGAAACCATCGACCACGGTCAGCGGTCCGTTGCGCGTGGGGTAGACCTTGCTGACCCGAAAGAACTCGACGAAGTGATTCATCGGCCGGCTGGACGCCGCTTCCAGATAGGCTCTGGGCGGCGTTGCCGGCGCGGAGTTGAGCGAAATCGGCCGCACATCGGGGAGCGCCGGTCCCGTGTCGCCACCGTCGCTGGCGGGGGCGCTGCGCTGGGAGTCCAGCAGCTGGCGCGTCACCATGGCGCGCAGACGGCGGAACTCGGGATTGGCGTTTACCGCATTGCGGTCGCGCGGGCGCGGCAGGTTCACTTTGAACTCAGGTCCGAGTCCGGCGCGCGGACCGGGGGTCAGCGGGATGATTCGATCGGCGAGCAGAATCGCTTCATCCACGTCATTCGTGATCAGCAGCACCGTGGTGCGCTCACGCCGGTGAATCGCCGCGAACTCATCCTGCAGGCGGGCGCGGGTGAGGGCATCCAGCGCCGACAGCGGTTCGTCGAGCAGCAGCATGCGCGGCGCCATCGCCAGCGCGCGCGCCACTGCAACGCGCTGACGCATGCCGCCGGACAGCTCCGCGGGTCGGCGGTCCGTGGCCGCCGTCAGTCCGACCATGTCCACGTAGCGGCGCACCATCGCACGCTTCGCGGCACGCGATGCCTTGCGCTGCACGGCGTTCACCGCCAGTGCAACATTGTCTTCAACGGTCAGCCACGGCATCAGTGCGTAACTCTGGAACACCACGCCGCGCGACGGATCCGGACCCGTGACCGGTTCATCGCAGAACAGCACCTGGCCCTGGCTGGGCTGTTCAAGGCCCGCCATTAAAGAGACGAGTGTGGTCTTGCCTGATCCGGAGAATCCGACGATGGCGACGAACTCGCCTTCCTCGATGGTCAGGTTCACGTTCTCAAGCACCGGTGTGCCGGTTGCGCCTTCGCCGTAGGTCCTGCCGACCTGTCTGAGCTCCATCAACGGCATCGTTCACTCCCTGTCGTCGGATACATTCGTTGCGCAGCGCGTATCGAGTGTTGCGTGTTGAACATTGCTGTTCGTCCGTTCGCTATTCGCCGTTCGCATGTCGCGGTTCAGCGTGCCGCGCCGTGCGTGACCGCCGCCTGCAGGGCCACCATGACGCGGTCGAGCAGAAAGCCGATCACGCCGATGGTGAATACCGCCACCAGAATGCGCGCCAGCGACGACGAGGAGCCGTTCTGGAACTCGTCCCAGACGAACTTTCCAAGGCCGGGGTTCTGGGCGAGCATCTCGGCTGCGATCAGCACCATCCAGCCCACGCCCAGTGACAGTCGCAGACCGGTGAACATCAGCGGCAGCGCCGACGGCAGGACGATCCGGAAGACCTTGGTCGGCCAGCGCAGCTTGAGCACGCGGCCGACGTTCATCAGGTCGCGGTCGATGCTGGCCACGCCGAGCGCAGTGTTGATCAGCGTCGGCCACAGTGAACACAGCGTGACCGTGATGGCCGATGTCAGGTACGAGCGGTCGAACATCGGGTCGGAGCTCACATACAGCGCGCTCACCACCATGGTCACGATGGGCAGCCAGGCCAGCGGCGACACCGGTCTGAAGATCTGTACCAGCGGACTGATGGCCGCATTCACGGTGCGCGACAGGCCGGCCATCACACCCAGCGGCACGGCAATCAGCGTTGCGAGCAGAAAGCCGGTGAACACCGTTTTCAGGCTGGTCATGATCTGATCGAGGTAGGTGGGGCGGCCGGTGTAGCGCCGGATACGCACGTCCGCATCCGGGTCGGCCGCCAGCGTTGCCGCATTGCGTTCGTGCTGGCGCTCGTAGAACGCGGCGCGCCGCTCACGTTCGGCCCGATGATCGTCGAGCAGACTGCCTGCCTCGGCCCACACCGCCGTGGGACCGGGTATGGCGCCCAGGCTGGTGTCCACGCGCGGCGCAAGCTCCGACCACAGCATCAGGAACACGGCGATCGCGAGCAGCGGCACGCCAAGCATATGCCACAGTTCGCGTGCCTGTTCACGCGGGTTCTCGCCGATGGCCAGTCGCGCCAGCGGCGTCAGCCAGCCCAGGCCGATGGCGGACAGCTGTCTGTCGGCGCGGTTGAGGCGGTCGGCGATCCGCGCTGTCAGAGCGCTGCCTGTTGCCGGGTTCGCTGTGGCGCTGCCTGCTTCCATGGCTTCTTCTCCGTGGTCGTTTCAGTGTCGTTCGTGGATGCTCAGCGGCTGGTCGCAGCGGTCGCAGCGGTCGCAGCAGGCGTTGCAGCAGGCGTTGCAGCAGCCGTTGCCGTTGCCGTTGCCGTTGCCGTTGCCGTGGACGCCGGCGCGGCGCCGGGCCGTGTCGCGGAGGTGACCTCGGTGCCGATCACACGCTCCTCGCCCTTCAGACCGATCGGGAACTGGTCGAGATAGGCGTTGGGCGCGCGGCCGTCGAAGCTGATGCCGTCGATGAATTCATCCTGTGGCGGGCGGTAGCCGTCGGAGTCCCAGGGAAAGTCCTCTTCGCGTGCTAGACCTTCGTCCACCAGGCGGCGTGCGGCCTCCAGATACACCTCGGGCAGATAGACCGAACGCGCGACGGCGTCGTACCAGTCATCGGACTGCGCGGTTTCGATCTGCCCCCAGCGTCGCATCTGCGTCAGGAACCAGATGGCGTCCGAGTAGTACGGGAAGTTGGCGTAGTGGCGGAAGAACACGTTGAAGTCCGGCACGTCGCGCTGATCGCCGCGTTCGTATTCGAAGGTGCCGGTCATGGAGTTGGCGATCACGCGCTCGTCGGCGCCGACGTATTCGGATCGTGACAGCATGCGCACCGCTTCGGCGCGATTGGCGTCACCGCCTTCGTCCAGCCACATGGCTGCCCTGATCAGCGCCTTCACCAGGGCGATATGTGTGTTCGGATTGTCCTGTGCCCACTTGCTGGTGACACCCAGCACTTTCTCCGGGTTGTTGCGCCAGATTTCGTAGTTCGTGATCACCGGCACGCCGATGCCCATGAACACGGCCTGCTGATTCCACGGTTCGCCGACCGCATAGCCGTGAATCGTGCCAGCCTGCATCGTGGAGGGCATCTGCGGCGGCGGCGTGACCGACAGCAGCACGTCGGCCATCACCTGGCCGTTGACGTCGGCGGGCGAGTAGTAGCCCGGATGAATGCCGCCGGCCGCCAGCCAGTAGCGCAGCTCGTAGTTGTGCGTGGACACCGGAAACACCATGCCCATGCGGAACGGCCGGCCCATGTCGCGATATTCATCAACAACCGGTTTGAGAAAGTCGGCGCGTATCGGGTGCTGCGGGCGGCCGTCGTCCCGGCTGGGGACATGCGGCCGCATGTCATTCCAGACATCGTTCGAGACCGTGATCGCGTTGCCGTTCAGGTCCATCGAGAACGCCGTCACGATGTGCGCTTCGGTGCCGATGCCGATCGTTGCGCCGATCGGCTGCCCGGCGAGCATGTGAGCACCGTCGAGTTCGCCGGTGATCACACGGTCGAGCAGAACCTTCCAGTTGGCCTGCGGCTCCAGCGTGACGAACAGTCCTTCGTCCTCGAAGTAGCCGAGCTCGTAGGCCACTGCCAGCGGCGCCATGTCGGTGAGCTTGATGAACCCCAGTCGCAGCTCGTCCTGTTCAAGCACCAGCGGTGATGCGCTGGCCGGCGTGATGCCGGCAGTTGCAGTGATGCCAGCAGCCAGCGAGAGCCAGATGGCCGTGCCGACTGCCCGGTGTGTGCGTGTCGCTGTCCCTGTCTTCATGATCGTTCCTTGGTCTGCTGCACTGAGTGGGTCGAATGCATCGCACCCTGCCCGGACCCGGAAACGACAACGCCGCTGCGGCGACAGCCCGAAAAGGGCGCGCTCGTCAGCGGCGTTGCTGTGGGCCCGCCATTGGACCCGTCGTTTTCCGATGTTCCGTGCAGCGCGCCATGCGGCTGCCTGCCTGAGGTATTACAAGAAGCGTGCCAGTTGCGGGTTTTTGCCGAACAAGACCTCAGGTATCTGTTTTACCAGTGATTGTTTGTTGCGTGTTGGCAGGCGGCCGGTCGTCGTTCGGCGCGCGTGTGCACACAAACGGTTCATGATCGCGATTGCACGTTCAATGCTGGTGCGCGGCACCCGCTTTTCGTTCACGCCTGACCGGCATGCTGCGTGGCGATGAATGGTGTGGTCAGTTCGAACTGATGCAGGTAGTTGTCGAGGTCGTGCATCCATACGTCACGTCCGTCGAACGCAGTGGCGTGTGCCGTCTGCCTCGCGGGTTCCTCACCGCAGGCCTGCGCGTACAGATCGGGCCTGAACACACGGGCGGCTGCATCGCGCGTGGCCACGTGCGGGGCGATCTGACCCCAGCGCAGCATCTGCGCGTGGCACCACAGCGCGTCCTCGATGCGTGGCCGGTTGGCTGCGTGGCGATGAAAGTACAGAAAGTCGCTGTCGCGTCCGCCACGGCCGGCCGCCGGTGACAGCTGTCCGGCCAGCGACGCCTCGATCAGCGCCGCCGATATGCCCACGTACTGCGGGCGCGCCAGCACGCCCGCGAGCTCGGTGTGATGGCCTGGGTCGTCGCACCAGGCGGCCGCGGCGTCCAGAGCGCGCAGCAGCGCGGCCAGCACGTCGTCTCTGGCCGTCAGCGACGACCCGACCGCCAGCACCTTTTCCGGGCTGTGTGGAAAGATCTGTGACTTCGTGACGATGACTTCGCCGAGTCCGAGGTCATCGGCCAGACCGTTCCATGGTTCTCCGACGCAGAAGCCGTCGATATGACCGGCGCGCAGGCTGTCCACCATCAATGGCGGCGGGATCGTCACCAGACGAACGTCGCGATCGGGGTGTATGCCTGCGGCCGCCAGCCAGTAGCGCAGGTCGTAGTTGTGGTTGGAGAACGGAAACACCATCGCGAATGTCAGCGGCGCGGCGCGGTGGCGCAGCACCTTCGCCAGCGCGCTTCCCCATTCAGCAGGGCCTGGCGCGACATCGTCGCCCAGCTGTTCCCTGAGCGCCGCGGCCAGTGCGCTGGATACCGTGAACGCGTTGCCGCCGCGGCTGAGCACGAACGGGACGCTGCAGTCCACGCGCACATGACCTGCGCCGAGCGCGGTGGCAACCGGCAGTGGCGCCAGCGCATGCGCGCAGTCCACGTAGCCCAGGTTCAGGTGGTCACGCACACTGGCCCAGGATGGTTTGCGCACCAGCTGCAGGTCCAGACCCTGCATGCGCGCGAACCCGATCTCGTGGGCCGCCACCAGCACGGCGCTGTCGACCAGCGGTACAAAGGCGATGGCTATTCGCTGGCGCATGAGCCGTGCTGCCGTGCGCTGCGGGCGGTGTCTGATCGTTCAGTCATTTCCGGTTCCCCTGTCGAACAGCGAAGACACCGATACCAGCGAACTGGCGATGTCGGCGATCTTGCGGTTCTGGTTCATGGCGGTGCGGCGCAGCAGCTTGTACGCGTCGTCCTCGGACAGTCGCTGCTGCTGCATCAGAATGCGTTTGGCCTGCTCGACGAGCCTGCGTTCGTCCAGCGCAATCCGCGCTTCATTCAGCTCCTGCTGCAGTCTGTTGAACGCGTGAAAGCGGCTGATGGTGACATCGAGGATGGATCGCACCCGCTCGCTGCGCAGGCCGTCGACGATGTACGCAGATACGCCGGCATCGATGGCTGCCGTGACGGATTCGCTGTCGGAGCGGTCGACGAACATGGCGATCGGCCGTTTCGCCCAGCGCGACACCTGGAACATCTGCTCCAGAGTGTCCCGGCTGGGGTTTTCCAGATCGATCAGGATGACGTCCGGGTCGATGGCCGCAATGCGCGGCAGCAGATCGGCCATGTCGCGTATGTGGTGGATTTCCACGATGCCGGCTTCATGCAGGCCGTCCTCGAGTATCGCCGCGCGCATGGCGTTCTCGTCAATGACCAGAATTCGAAGCGGGCGATCGTGCATGAATCATCAGTGTCGGACAGCAGCGGACTGACTTGCCATGCAAGTTCCATGCACATGCCGTGAAATGCGGGTGCCAGCAGAGGAGGTGCGGCCCGTTTCAGTGCCGGTTCAGTGCACGATGCACGCTTGCTGTTCGCTCCGATGCGTGGCACGCACCGAAATGTGGCAGAGCAGGGGGCAGCGAGACTAGTCAGCGGCGTCGTCGAAGAACGCGTAGCCGATATTGCGGAAAGTGCTGATCGGCAGGGACAGCCCGGTCTGCTGATCCACCTTGGTGCGCAGCCGGCTGACGAGCGTGTCCAGTCGCCGGGTATCGGGCACATCGTCGGTACCATAGGTGCTCTGGCACAGCGCATCCCGGCTGATCGTGTCGCCTTTCGCCGCCAGCAGGGTGGCGAGCAGCCGCGCCTCGGCGCCGGTCAGATCGATGACCGAGCCATTCGGGCAGCGCAGACGTCGGGCGCTGACGTTGAGCTGCCATGCCGGATCCCCGCCAGCACCGTCCGGCGGGCGCAGACGCGTGACCAGTTGATCGACCGCCGCGCTCAGCTCACGCAGATCCACGGGCTTGACCAGGTAGGTGTCGGCACCGAGTGCACGCGCGGCCACGCGATCCTCGATCTGGCCGCGCGCGGTCATCACGATAATGCCCAGGCTGAGTCCGTACGTGGCGCGCAGTGCCTTCAGGTGCGCCAGCGCATCGCCATCCGGCAGGCCAAGGTCGAGCACCAGCACATCCCAGCGCGACTGCCTGAGCGCCGAGGTCATCGCTGCGATGGTGCCCACGCCGTGTACATCAAAGCCGTAGAGTCTGAAATAATCGACCAGTTCACTGCACAGATCGGCGGCATCCTCCACCACCATCATGCGAATGCCATTCACTGCAATCGACCGGCTGTCGAGAGTTCGTCCGGTGACGCGGTTCGCGTTGTCGCTGCTGCTGTTGCCGTTCATGGTTGCCCATGCCGATGAGCTGTCGGAGGGTGGTCTGGTTACGGACATCGTACAGCAAGTGAGCAGCCTCACGCAGCGTGCATCGGTGTTGTCGCAGGCGCGGGTGTTGCGGGATCCCGGTGGCCGGTGGGCCTTCGAGGACGTGCTGGCGTTGCAGGACTCGCCGGCCTCGGTGCAGTTCGAGCCGCTGCACGGCAGTTTTTCGAAAGGATATACGCGGGACGCGTTCTGGGTTCGGTTCGCGCTGGCCAGTCCCGACGCGGAAGCCCGTTTGCTGGAACGGTGGCTGGTCGTGCGGCCGCCGTTCCTGCAGGACCTGCGGCTGTTCAGCCAGGCAGCGGACGGTGCCTGGCATGAGGCCAGAGCGGGCACGTCCGTCGCGGTTCGGGATCGGGCCCTGGCGGTGCCCGAAACGGTGTTTTCGCTGGACCTGACGGCGAACGAGCAGGTCTTCTATCTGCGGGTGGCGAGCACCAGCACGATGGCGATGTCGGCGGAGCTGTGGGAGCCGGAAGCGTTCATGGAGCGATCAGCCGGGGTTTATACGCGCCACGGCATCTTTCTTGGCATGGTCACCACCGCCGTGGTGATATCGCTGCTGTGTGCCGTCTGGATGCGGCAGCGCGTTTTTTACTTCGCTGCCGCCTACCTCATTGCCTATGGCCTGCTGCTGTTCGTGCTCAACGGCTACGACCAGATTCTGGTGTACCCCCAGGCCACGTGGCTGGCCAATCACACGGTTGGTGTGCTGACCGTCAGCGCGGCAGCGCTGCTCGTGGGATTCGCGCTCAGTTACCTGGAACCGCGACGCTGGTTTCCTCGGCTGACCACGGTTCTGACCGCGCTGGCGTGGGTCTGCGCGGCCGGCGCGGTGGTCTCGCTTCTGGGGCTGTACGCCTGGATTGCGGCGCCGGCTGCGCTGGTGACTACCGCGATCATTCTGCTGCTCACGGTACTTTATGTGGCAATGATCCGACATGCACCGCAGCGTGCACTGGTGATGCTGGCGCTGTTCCTGCTGCCGACCCTTGCCGCACTGGTGCAGATCCTGCGGAACATCGGCGCGTTTCCGGTGAACTACTGGACGACGGACCTGTGGGAGCTGACGGCACTGTTGCAGATTCCGTTCGCCGCGGTGGTGGTGCTGCTGCGCGTACGCGAAGAGGAGAAGCACCACCGGCTCGTCGTCGAGCGGGAGCAGGCGCAGCGGCACTTCCTGCATCTGGTGGCGCATGAGATTCGCACGCCACTGTCGGTGATCAAGGCGGCGCTGGCGAATCTCCGTGCGCGCATGACCGGCGTGGCCGAGGTGCGGCCGCGTTTCCAGCGTATGGAAACCGCCGTCGCCCGACTGAATTCACTGGTGGACAACGCACTCGCGGAAGACCGGCTGCGGGATCTGGATCACGCGCCGCGATTCGAGCCGATTGCACCTTCGCAGCTGGCCTCGCAGGTGTGCGAGCTGCTGTCGCTTGATCGGGACAGGCACAGGTTGAGCGTTTCGCTGCCTGCCAACGACGCGCCGATCAACGTGGATGTGGAATGGCTGTCGCTGGCCCTGCTCAACCTGCTGGACAACGCCATCAAGTATTCGCCGGATGGCGGAGACATCCGGCTTGAGATGCAGCGCGATCGTGACACATTCACTCTGAGCGTATCCGACCAGGGCACCGGTATCTCCAGCGAGGACCAGGCGCATGTGTTTACCCGCTTCTTTCGCGCCGACGATGCGCGGCAGCGTACCGACACGACCGGCCTCGGACTCGGTCTGTACCTGGTGCGTGAGGTGGCGAGTCGTCACGGGGGGGAAATGACGCTCCACAGCGTGGCGGGCGAGGGCAGCGTGTTCACGCTGCGCATTCCGGCAGGCGCCGTGGCGCCATGATGCACACGCCGGGAGCGGACCCCGGTCACAAATCTGATACGCAGTCCAGCTCCCGCAAGTCTTCGCAAGGCAGCGAAACATAGCGCAAGTCGGGATGCGGCCGCTGTCTGCTAAAAAACCCAACCGTGAAACGGTATCGGCTGCAGACAGACCAGTCTCGAGGTTCGCTGTGAAAAACTTTTCCCTGCTGCACGTGGTTCGCCCACGTGATTCTGCTTTCATCGTCTGGGCGGTGATCGCCGCACTGGTGTTGAGCGGTGACCTGATGGCGCAGGCGCCGTCCGCCGCTTCCGCCCAAGCCGCACAGTCTGAGGAACTCACCTTCGTATCCGGAATCCGGTTCACCGGCAACTCCGTATTCGCATCGGATGTGCTGGAGCCTCTGGTGGCTGACCGGTTCGGTAGTTCCCTGTCGCTTGCCGAGCTGCGTGCGCTTGCGGCGCGAATCGATGCGCACTATCACGCGATGGGCTATCTGCTGGCGCGTACGGTGATTCCACAGCAGGACTTTGCCCGGAGCGACCGCACGGTGGAGTTTCGCGTGCTCGAGGGAACCCTGGGTGAGATCCGCGTCCAGGGTAGTGAACGCTTCAGCGACGAACGTGTCGCGCGGATGGTGCGCGACAGGGTGGGTGTACGGCCCGGTGACGTCGTTCACGTGCACGATCTCGAGCGGGCACTCGCCGGACTCAACCGGTCTACTGACCTGGAGCTGAAATCCTCGCTTCAGCCGGGCCAGAGCACCGGCTCGACCGATCTCGTCGTGCAGGTCCACGAACCGAAGTTCGTTGATCTGCATGTGGAAGCCAACAATTTCGGCAGCGCGGCCACCGGTCGTTATCGCGTCTCGCCCGGTGTACACCTCAGCGGTCTGAGCCGTCGCGGTGATTCACTGGCCGTGAACGCGGTGCTGTCACCGGAATCGAGCAATCTGTATGCCGCACAGCTGCACTATCGGACGCCGGTCAGGCAGGGACGAACTCAGGTAGCGGCCTACGTGTCGGCAGGCAACTTCGACGTCGGACGCGAGCTGTCCGTGCTCGAGATCGAGGGGCGCAACTTCGCCTGGGGCGTCGGCATGTCGCGATCGTTCGTTCCGACGCCATCAGCTTCGGTGACGTTCGATGCATGGTTCGAGGCCAGGGATCTGCGACAGCAGATGCTCGGGTTCACCACCAGCGACGACCGGATCCGCAAACTGCGTGTCGGCGCAACCTACGACTGGACCGCTGGCGGTGGCCGTACGCTGGTGGGCGCGAACATTCATGCCGGTCTTGGCGAGCGGTTCGGCGGCATGGCGGCCGAGTCGGTACTGTCCAGTCGCAGCTTCGCCCGTGCCGACAACAGCTTCACCCGCCTGAGTTATGACATTACCCGTGTTCAGCCGATTGCACCGCGGTGGCTGCTGCTGGGACGACTGGTCGGACAGCATGCATTCGATTCGCTGGTGGCGGGTGAGCAGTGGGCGATCGGTGGTGCCGGTTCGGTGCGCGGTCACGCCCAGTCCGCCTACTCAGGTGACTCCGGTCAGACGCTGATGCTGGAGGCCCGCTACTCGCTCCTGCCAGCGCGCAACCGCTATCAGCTGGTGACGTTTGCCGAGAGGGGGCGTGTGTCGCTGCGCATGCCGCTGGTTGATCAGCCTGGTTCGCGCACACTCAGCGGCGCCGGCGTTGGCGTGCGTGCATCCATCGACCGGTGGCAGGTGCGCGCGGACGTGGGTGTGCCGGTCGGTGTCAGTACCGATGGCAATGTCGTCTACAACGCTCAGCTCATGTTCCGTTTCTGATCGAGGTTGCTGGCACTGACCGGCCATCGGCTCCGCTTCCTACAGGGTTCCCAGAATGATTCACTCAAGCTTTCGTTCGCTGCTGTTGACGTCGCTGTTGACGCCGCTCGCTGTACTCCTCCCGGGTGCTTTGATCGCGGGGCCGAGCGGCGGCAGCGTGACGGCCGGTGACGCCACGATCCACTCCGGCACCGCTGTAACGACCATCGAACAGCTGTCATCGCGGGCAATCATCAACTGGGACGATTTCAGTATCGGCGCCGGGCATCGCGTGGACTTTCTGCACAGCGGCATCGACGCGGCGACGCTGAATCGTGTGACCGGCGGCAGCCTGTCGCACATCGAGGGCGCTCTCTCGGCCAGCGGACGCGTGTTTATTCTCAACCCCAACGGGATACTGTTCGGGGCCGGCGCCCGGGTCGATGTGGGCGGTCTGGTCGCCACGACGCTGGGCATCGCCGATGACGACTTTCTCAGCGACCGCCTCGACTTCCATGCGCTCGAAGGTGCAGCGCCGTCGTTTGTGGAAAATCGTGGCCGCATCGCGGTGGCCGATGATGGATTCGCGTACCTTGTGGCGCCCGGCGTTGCCAACTCCGGACTGGTGGTTGCGCAATTCGGTGAAGTGGTACTGGCATCGGGCAATCGCTTCACGCTCGACTTCACGGGCAACGGCCTGCTGACCTTCGACATATCCGGCGAGCTGCTGGAAGCCGTCACCGGTGTCGATGGTGAGTCGCTGACGGCTGCCGTCGAGAACAGTGGCCACATCCATGCCCACGGCGGGCACGTGCTGCTCAGCGGTGAAACAGCCCGCCATGTGACGGCACGTGCGGTCAACAACACCGGTATCGTCGAGGCCACTTCCATTGGCTCGGGTACGGGCTCCGTGCAGCTGCACGCGCGCTCAGGCGGCGACGTGATCAACACGGGCATCATCGATGTATCAGGATCTGATGCGTCCGATGGTGGTTCGGTGGCCATGCTGGGTGGCAATGTCGGCAATCTCGGCGTTGTGCAGGCGGACGGCGGCGCATCGGGTTCTGGCGGCGCCATTGCGTTGCGCGCCGACCAGACGGTTGTGCTTGGCGGCGGCAGTCTGACCAGCGCCAATGCCGGTGTTCTGGGCGATGGCGGAGAGATACTTGTCATCGGCGAGCGGGCGCATGTTGATGGTGGCGCGACACTTCAGGCGCGGGGTGGCGCCGATGGCGGAGATGGTGGTTTCGTGGAAACCAGCGGTCTGGCCCACTTCCGGATCGGCACGCATCCGGATGTGTCGGCACCGGCCGGTGCCGCCGGCGTATGGCTGATCGATCCCAACGACATTGATATCGTTGCCGGCGCTGGCGCGGTCAACGTCGATGCCGAAGACCCGTTTCAGTCCGCCGGTGACGGCGCCGAACTTGGCGTCGATCTGGTCACTGCTGCACTGGCGCTGGGCAACGTCAGCATCATCACCACAACCGAAGGTGCGAACAGCGAGCAGGGCAATATCCGCCTGCTCGCTCCCTTGACCTACACCGACGCGAACGCGTCCAGCCTCACGCTGCATGCTCACAACAATATTCTGATCGACGCGGCCATCTCGAGTACTGCTGCGGCACTGGACGTATCACTGCATGCCGATTCGGCGTTCGGCGGCGGTGCGGCCAGCGGCGTGGGCAGTGTGAGTGTAGCGGCACCGATCAGTACATTCGGCGGTTCGCTGACGAGCAGCGGCGTGGACTTTTCCAATACCTCCGCCATCAGTACGGCGGGCGGTTCCGTTGACCTGAGCGCGCACCGCGGACTGGTACAGCCCGGTGCCGGAATACTGACAGGCGGCGGCGACTTCGTTGCCGGTGGCTCTGCCTTCGATTCGACGTCGACGACGGTGAACACGAGTGGTGGTTCGATAGTCATCAGCACCGTCGCCGGCGAAGACCATGAAGGGGATGTGTCGACAGGCGAACTGCTGGCCGACACAGGTTCGATCGCCATCGCTGCGGACGGCGATCTTTCCCTCGCCGACGATGTCAGCACCACCGGTGCTGTCGAGCTGTCCGCCAATGGCGCAGTCACACAGACCGCCGGCACACACAGCGTGAGCGCGGGTTCGGCGCTGGTGTCGGCCGGGTCCGCAATAGGCTCCGGTGCAACCCCGCTGCGAACCGACGTGCTGAACCTCACGAGCGAAGTCTCCCAGGCCGGTGGTACAACCCACCTGCACAACGCCGGTGCGCTGCAATCATTGAACGTGACGACCAACGCAGGTGCCGTGGGAGTCGTTGCGGCCGACGACGAACTCAGCTTTTCCGCTGGCGTACTCGACATTGCGCTCGACGACCCTCTGGTCGCCGGGACCGCGTTCGCGTTCTCGAATACCGGTGGTGCAGTCCAGCTGGGTACCGCCGCGGCGTCGCTGAACGTGGGTGCGAATGAGCTTTCGGTCACCGCAGCAGCGGGCATCACCGATGGCGGTCATCCCGTCATCGCCTCGGATCTCGCTCTGATCGTCACCGACGAAGGCGCCAGTATCGGTGCGGAAGGCGCTCCCCTGCGTCTGCTGGTGGAGCAGCTCGATGCACAGGCGAATTTCGGTCATATCGTGGTTCGCCAGCAATCGGGCGACCTGCGGCTGGGCCGCCTGGATACCGGCGGGGATCGCGGTGAGGACGACGTCACGCGCGTGATCGTGCAGGTTCCGGAAGGCGCGATTACCACGGCCGGCAGTGGTGTTCACCTGTCCGCGTGGGCTGCGAACCTGCTTTCCGCTGGTTCGCAGGGAACCGGTATGTCGCCCATCAACACCGCGGTGAGCGTATTCAACGCCACAACCGACAACGGTGGCATCCATATCAACGATACCGAAGGCCAGCTGCTGATCGGCAATGTCATCGCCCGGGAACGGGTCGATTTCGGTGGTGAAAGCGTGATCATCACGCCCTTCGACTCCGAAGGACACGTGGTGCTCACCACCGGCGGTCAGGTCGGTACCCACAACGTTTCGATTACCGCGGTCGACGACGTCATCGTAACGGGTCGTGTGGTAGCGCCCAACGAACTCGCCATTACATCGAGTGCGGGGTCGCTCTACCGAGCGGCGGCTGAAGGAGGCCCTGCGTTCATCGCACGGCATCTGACGCTGCAGGCAGCGGGTGCGGTGGGTCAGACCGCCAATCCGTTCATGACCCAGACCTCGTGGTTCAACGCTTCGGCGGCCGACGGTGGTGTGCATGCGAGCGAAAGCCACACGCTGCGCATTGGCAGTGTGAGTGCTGCAGGTGACGATGCCGACGTACGGCTGGTCGCATCGATCGGCGACCTGAGGGTTGGCGACGTGTTCGCCGATGGTCATGTCTACCTGGAAAGTGCACGCGGCCGCATCGTTCGTGATGGCGCGGGCCCTGACATCGCGGCTGCTTCCGTGGAACTGGTTGGCGATCTGGGCGTCGGCACCGCCGCGGCGCCGCTGCGAACGGCTGTGGATGGCATTGCGGCAGTCGGCACGAGTGCCGGCAGCGGACTTTTCATTACGAATACCGGCGGTGTTGACTGGATCAATGCGCGCACGGCCAACGGCACAGTGGACATCAGCTTCGATGCCGGCGCCGTGCAGTTCGCGCAGGGGTCGTCCACGCTGAGCGTTGGCGCGCCTGATCCGCTCGACCTGAGTTTCGTCAACACGGCGGGAAATCTCGCAGTCGGCAGTATCGATCTGGGTAGTCAGTCACTGCAGCTGGAGGCGTCCGGCGCCATCGTTCAGGCGACTGGTGGCCTGCTGCGTGCCGGTGAAACCACACTGATCTCCGGCGGCTCCCTGGGCAGCCTGGCGGCTCCCGTGGCACTGGACGTGACGGCGCTGAACGCAACTGCGGGCGGTGGTGACATTCATGCCGCGAATCAGGGTGCGTTGACGCTTTCAGCCAGCGCGACCGGCAGTGTGCGCGTCCAGACCCTGACGGGCGACATTGCGGTTGAGCAGGTGCAGGCCGGGAATACGGTGACCCTGATCGCTGCCGGCGCGCTGCTCGACGCGGGCGATGATCCGGCGGTGACGGCGAACAGCGCCGTGTTGCAGGCCACGACCGGCATCGGTGCGGACGGTGCGATGTTCCGATCCGCGTTGACCGGTGAGTTGTCTGCCGCGTCAACGACGGGCGGAATCTACCTGTTGAATACCGGTGCGCTGTCGCGCATCGACGTCCTTGGTTCGGATATCGTTGACATCCAGGGTTCGGCGGACCTTCACCTGGGCGAAATCACGGGCACGGCCGTCACCATCGCCGCCGCCGGACATGTGCGCGATGCCATGGGCGACGAGCTCAACATCGAGGCGCATTCGCTGCAGCTGCGAAGCCGGAGCGTGGGCCAGGCGGCCAATCCTGTCGAGTTCAGGGTCGCCGATCTGGACGTGGTGACAACCAACGGCGGCATCTATCTGGCCCGGGATGGCAGCGGTGAACTGGCGATCGTTCAGCTGCGGGCCGGTGGCAGCGGCAGCAATGTGGTGGTTACCGCGGCTGATGACATCAGGCTGGGTGTGGTCGAAGCGCGCGGCAATGCTGTCACGATCGAGACCACCAATGGCTGGATCGAAGACGGCCGATTGCCCGGAGAAAGCGCTCCCAACGTGCGCGCCAACTCACTGTCCATCACCGCGACTGATGGTGTCGGTTCGCAGAGTGCGCTGGTGTTCGATGTGGCCTATCTGTCGGCCCGTGGTGGCGCCGGCGCCGTGTCGGCATCGAATCTCTCGCCAGTGGCGATTACGCCTGAGTCACTGGAGAACAAAGGCAGCGGCGGCGTCACCATCAGCGCGGCCGACATCACGATTCTGGACAATCAGGGTGGCACCACCATCATGGATCCGGGTGGTTCGCTGACGCTGATCGCGGAAGTCGGCAACATCGTTTTCCTCAATCTCGATGACACGATCGAAACCCAGGGCGGCAACATCCGGTTCGAGGCGCTTGGTGTTGGCGCCTATCCCGGCGAGAACGGCGTCATCATCGCGGGCAATCTCACCAGCAACGGCGGCAATATCGAACTGCTGGCGGAAGGCAATGTCACGATCGGCCTGCTCGATGCGGGATTCGGTCAGGGCGATGTGGTTGTGAGCGCCAACAACGGCATCATTCTCGATGCCAACGGCGACGCCGACAACATCATCGGACGTCATGTCACGCTCGTCTCCCGCATGCCGTCGCTGCGCGATGCCGAGCTCACCGAAACGCAGGCAATCGCCCGCTATGAAGCCAGGCAGGGCGAGGCTGCGGCGAAGCAGACGCTGACCGATACGCTGGAAGCCAGTGGCACAGTACTGGCCGCCGGCGTGGCTGTTGCGCAGAGTACGTACAACCAGTCTGCATTCATCCTGTCGGCGGTGCAGCGGGACCTCAATCGCGAGCAGCTGCGGCTTGACGTGCTGAATGTGACTCGTCTGGTGCTGATTTCAGCACGGCAGGCCGCTCAGATCGTTCGCGACATTGCAGCGTTCGTGACAGGTGCCGCCCAGGCGGTACCGTTCTCGGGCGATGCCGGTGCGGATGCCGCGTTCGCGGCGGTCGATGTCGCCTTCTCAATCGCGGACGCTGCGCTGATGGCGTTCGATGAGAGTTTCAGTGCCCAGGCCTCGGTAGTCGCCGATCTTACCTACGACCTGACCGAGGCATCGTCCAATTCATTTTCGGCAGCGAACCTGCTGCAATCATCGATCAACGTGCTGGACGCCAACCAGACCGCGTTCAATATTGCCACCACCGAACTCATAGCTGCGCGGATCGCGCGTGACGCATCGGGCATGGTGCGCTCACAGGCAATCACGGCTGTTGACCAGCGCAACATGGTCGGATCTGTCGGGGTGCCGTTGGGCATCCAGGCCGAGCGGCTGGATGTGCAGTCGTTCACCGATACGAACGTCTATCTGCGCTCCGACGGCGACCTGGGACTGGGGAACGTGGCAGCGCAGTCGCAGATCATCGTCAGCGACGTGGCCGGCAGCCTCACGCTGCTTGGCATTCTGCAGGCGGGTGATCGCGTGCTGCTGGATATCGACGGCGGCATCCTTGCCGAGGCCGGTTCGCTGATCATCGCCGAAGAACTCGTGGCGACGGCCGGCACAGGCATCGGAATCGGCGCGCCGCTGTTGACCCATGTCGACAGGCTGGCGGCCGATGGCGGTGCCGGCGGCGTGTGGATCGACAATTCCGGAGGCGGTGACCCGCTGCTGGTGACCACGATCAATGGCGTGTCGGGCGTGCGAGGCGCCGGCGACATCGCTATCGCGACCGACGCAGATCTGGTGCTTGCGCAGCCGATCATCGATGTGACCGCAGCGCATACCGTGTTTCTGGACAGCGCCGGATCGATCATCGATGCGAACGGCCCGGGCATGAACGTCTCGGCGGAACGCCTGATCGCCAGTGCCAACGGTTCGATCGATCTCGATACGGCTGTGGACCGGCTCAGTGCCGAATCCCGGTCTGCCGGTGACATCAGCCTACGTCAGGCGCGTGCCGTCGAACTCACCTCCGTCCTTGCCGCGGACGGTGCGGTGGACGTTCGCGCGGCCGGCGACATCAACGCGCTCGAGGTTCTGGCGGCAACGGATGCGTCCGGCAACGACATCGAACTGACGGCGACCGGGGGCGGGCACGTGACGGCCGGTTCCATCGTTGCCGGTGTGGACCATGGCGTTGTGAGCGTTACCGCCGATGGTCGCATCGACCATGATGGCGACGACGCCACCCGCATCGTGGCATCGAGGCTGAATCTTGCGGCCGGTCAGGACATTGGGGGCGCGGGATCGTTTGCGTCACGTGCGCTGCGCACTACGGTCAGCATGCTGGATGCGCGCGTGACGGGCACCGGCGAGATCAATGTCGCCGAGCTGACTGATCTGGATGTGCTGTTTGCGACCACATCATCGGGTGGCATTACGATCACAAGCGACACCGGCAGCCTGCATGTCGGAAGCATCGGCACATCGGTCTCCGATACGGTCACGCTGACAGCAACCGGCGCGATCACCGACCTGAATGACGATTCGACGGTCAACATCACGGCCGGTGATCTGGCGGCAGTGGCCGGTGAGGGCATCGGCTCGGCGAACAATCCCGTGGAGACCTTGATATCACGTCTCGTGGCACACGGCGGCACTGGCGGTATTCACATCACCGACATCGACGGCGGCCTGATCATCGGTGGCGTAACGCCCAACCTCGGACTCCCTGCATTGACGGGACTGCAGACCGACGGCGGTGACGTCGTTATCACCGTTCACAGCCCCATCGTGATTGACGAGGAGATTTTCAACCAGACCGGTGACATCGTCCTGATTGCCGGGGAATCCGATCTGGCGGACAACCTCATCATCAACGCCGACATCGTTGCGGCAGGTACGGATGTGACGATCGACCTGCAGGCCGCCGACTCGATTCTGCAGAACGCGAACGTCTCGGTGATGGGCGATGGCCTGATCAACTACACCGCCAGCAGCGGTTCGCTGGTGCTGTCCGCTGCTGTGCAGTCGGTAGTCGGCCAAAGCGGTGGCATCATCGCCAACGCCGGTGGCGACGTGATTCTGCATGACGATGTCGTGATCATGCTGGGACACGACGGTGACATCCGTCTGCTGGCGCAGGGCGGCGTCACGCTTGGCACGGACACCTTGCTCGGTGTGTTCAATGACGGCGAGGTGCAGCTGAGTGCCGCGCAGGGCGGCGTGAACCTGGCCGAACGCGCCGAGCTGGCCGTCGACGGCGACGGTTCGCTGCTGGTGGAAGCGGGTCAGGCGATTACGCTGGGCGCGGATGCCCGACTGGCGCTGGGCGGTAACGGCTGGATTGAGGTGGATGCCGGCACAGCCATTGCGGCGGGTCAGGGCGTTGACGTGGCCGTGCTCGGCAACGGCGGCATCGATCTGCATGCGGGCACCGACGTGACGCTGGCCGATCAGGTGAGCCTGCGTGTGCAGGGAGCCGGGGACATCGCCGTGTCACTTGGTGGCAGCCTGACGATGGGGCCGGAGTCCATCGCGCAGAGCGCTGACGGTGATGTTCGTCTGCATGCTGGTGGTGATCTCACAGTACAGCGGGTGTTCGCACCGCTCGGGCTTGCGCAGCTGCGCAGTCTGTCCGGTTCGATTGCTGTCAACCCGGTGACGGACTACAACGTCGTCGCGGCGGCGTTGGATGCACATGCAGCCAATGGTATCGGCAGCACTGCTTCGCCGGTACTTTCACAGGTGGGTTCGATCACCGCGGTCAACACCGGAACCGGGTCAATCCATATCGACAACGCCGATGCAGTGACGCTGCAACAGGTGATTGCGCACGATGGACGTATCGAGGTGAGCGCCGGCGGTGATATCGATGCCATTGAGGTGGTTTCCGCCGCGGACGCGCCGGGCAACGACATTGTGCTGACGGCAAGCGACGGTGGTGCGATTCGCGTCGAGCAGGTTTCGGCCGGTACTTCAGCTGGTGAGGTCAGGCTGTCGGCCGACACCGCAGGCGGCGCTGTTCTCACTGTGAACGGCGGAATGATCACTGGTAACCGAGTGCAGATCGCTGCGCATGGTGGTATCGACGTGACCACCTCGGCTGATCGTGGCGAGTTCCACGTCAGCGGCGACGGCGATCTGACCGTCAACGAAACGGGATCGATGGTTCTGGAGCACGCTGTTGCTGAGAACGGGTCGATACTTGTTGTTGCCGGCGGCAGCCTTTCTGCCACTGACGTGCGCTCCATGGGCGCAGGCCCTGGCAGCTCCATAGCGCTCGATGCCGGTGGCCAGATTCTCGTTGGCCACATTGCCGCGGACGCGCTGGTCAGTCTCAGTGCCGCGGACGCGATCGAGATGCTTGGTGCTGTCGGACAGGCTGCCGGTATTCACGTGCAGCGTCTTGTGCTGCTAGCTGGTGATGGCATTGGTGGTGGTGTGGGCGGTCCGATTGTGACGTCGGCTGCGGCACTGCAGGCACTGGCGACAGCCGGCGACATTCACATCACTGAATCCGGTGGCGTGGTACTGGAAGATATCCGTGCGACGACCGGCGACGTTGTGATCGTTGCTGAAACACAGCAGGCCGGTGTCGTCGATGCCCGTTCGGTCCATGCACAGTCGGACGTGACCGTGATCGCAGAGCGTGATGGCGGTGTCGTGGTCGGTGAGCTGTCCGCAGGGGGTGAGGTGAACATCGTGTCGATCGGTGGCGCCATCGACAGTGACAACAACCTGGATACGCTTATCAGCGGCGACGTGCTCATCCTCACTGCCGCACAGGGTATCGGTACGTCCGGCCCGTCCGCGACGCGTTCACTTACGACCCATGTGAACACCCTGAACGCCACGGTCACAGGTTCCGGGGCCATCAACATCATCGAGCGTGACGGCCTGTACCTGCCATTGGTGCGGACAGCCGATGGTGACATCACCTTGCAGGTGCTGGGTGGCAACGTTTCACTTGGTCTGGTTGAAACTGGGGGTACGGTTACGTTGATCGCCACCGGCGGCCACATCGTCGCCAGCGCGAATGCGGGCGCCCTGAATATCGCAGGCGAACAGCTGTCTATCGCTGCTGCCAGCGGCATTGGTCTGCCGTCGCGATCCATCGGCACTGCCGTGGATGTTCTGTCGGCAGCCGGTGGTACGGGTGGTGTGTATATCAACAATCAGAACGGCGCCGCACTGCTGATCGATGCGGTGCAGCCTGGCCTGGGTCTGCCTGCCGTGTCCGGCGTGATGGCCAGTGGTGATATCGATGTCAGCAACAGCGGCCCGCTGGTCATCAACGAAGCGATCCGATCCGATGCAGGTGGCGATGTGTCACTGGCTGCGGTCGGTGCGGGCGCGGACATCACCATCAACGCCGAGGTGGGCACCGCAGGCGGCAACGGCAGTATCGACATCGCTGCGGGCGGTTCGATCGCGCAGAACGCCGGCATCCACGCAACGGGCAATGGTGATGTCAGCGTGACGGCAGTCGGCGATGTGACGATGCTGCCGCAGGTCAGTACCACTTCGCACAGTGGCAATATCTCGGTAGGCGCGGGCGGTACGTTGACGGTGGGTCATGTCGGTACCGCGAGTGGTCTTGGCGGAGGCATGGTCGAACTGGATGCCGGCCACATCGTGGACGGCAACCCAGGGTCGCTTTCCATCAGCGGCGGCATTGTGCACGTACGGGCAGCGAATGCGGGACTGGCGCTGATGGACAGTCTGGCTGGCGGGTTGGAAACCGCACGGATGCAGGTCAACGGACGCGTGATCGGTGGCGAGCTCGCAGAAGACGCCCGATTCATCGAATCCCTGATGCTGTTCACCCGGCCCGGCGCCGGGGGTGGGTCCGATTTCCTGACGCTGCTGCTGTGGCAGCCGCAGGCGTTGCTCGAACCGGTCGCGCTGCTCGACGACGATGACGAGGCTGTGAATTCCGAATCGTCGCTCTGATCTGAAGCAAGATAGTAATCGATTGTTTCTTCGTGAATATTCCGACAGCAAGTAGGGGTGCGACCGGCCGCGGACGCCCCGAAAAATGGAGATGCCCGGCCACGGACCGGCCTTGACGGCGATTCGCGTTGTGATAGTGCAACACTAAAACTTTCGTGTCTTTTGACAAGTTCTCCCCATGGTGGCGAAATAGCCAGCACTCGGCGGCTCGTATGCCGCGTATATGAGCAATGGTGCGACGCTGACGCCGCGCGTCGATGTCTACGCACAGAGCGAGATCTGTACGTCGAACATCACCACCGCGACGCTGGCATCCGGGTTTGGCGGTGCGGGTTGTTCCGATGGTTATCGGCTTGTGAATGTGCGGCTCGAGTGGGCAAGTCCGACGCGTTCGTGGATGGCGGCCGTGGGGTCGACGAACGCCACCAACAAGCGCTACTTCCTGAACAAGTTCGATCTGACCGCCTTTGGCCAGCCTCACGCAGAGGGCCAGCCCGGGCACCCCAGGCACTACTACCTGACGCTGCAACGGCACTTCTGAGGCCCTCTGGGTCGGAAAATCGGGGCGCGCCACTGGCGCGCCCCTTTCGTTTGCGGTGCGGCTGCTGCACCGGCCGCCGCCGATCGGCCGCGGTGGCGAATCTATTTCACCGGACTTCCGTGGCAGGTGGCTATAGAATAGCGCTCGTCCTCGGAAGCCATTACAGGGAGTATTCGGCCAATGCATCTTGAAGCGATCCCGATCGGGAGCAACCCCCCGGATGAAGTCAATGTCATTGTCGAAGTTCCCGTGGGCGGAGAGCCCATCAAGTATGAGATGGACAAGTCCTTCGGAACCATGGTCGTGGACAGGTTTCTGTATACATCGATGCGCTACCCGGGCAACTACGGATTCATTCCCCACACGCTGTCCGAAGACGGCGATCCCTGCGATGTGCTGGTTGCCAATCAGCGCGGAGTTGTGCCCGGTGCCGTGATGGCGGTTCGGCCCGTGGGTGTTCTGAAAATGCAGGATGAGGCCGGAAGCGATGAAAAGATCATTGCCGTGCCGGTCTCCAGGCTCACCCGTCGCTATGAAAAGGTGATGAACTATACGGATCTGCCGGATATCACGGTGCGCCAGGTGGAGCACTTCTTTCAGCACTACAAGGACCTGGAAACCTCCAAGTGGGTGAAGATGCTTGGATGGGGCGATGTCGATGAGGCGAAGGTCTTCATCAAGCAGGCCATCGAGAGGGCCGGCACGCGGCGTTGATTGCCGCACCGTCATCCGGCAGGCACAATTGACAGCGCCGTGATTCTCCCGCCGCTCAGCCGTTACTTTTCCACTTTGTCGACGCCCGGCCTGCTGGTCGCGACGCTGTTCTTTGCCGCCTCGCTGACGCCCAGTCTGCTGCCGCGTGTCGTCGTCATGCAGGGTGTGCTGTCGGGTGTGGTGCTTGCCGCCGGCTACGGTGTGGGTGTGTTTCTGCGCTGGGGCTGGTCTTACCTGGAACTGCCGCTGCCGGGACCGCGTACGCACCGCATTTCCCTGCTGATCGCATCGATCGTCTGCGCGGTGATCGCGCTGGTTTTTCTGTGGAACGAAGTTGGCTGGCAGAACTCGGTTCGCGCGCAGATGATGCTCGAGCCGGTGGGACGCCTGCGCGGTGTGGCCATCGGCCTGCTGGCGCTGGTGGTGTTTGTCGGCGTATTGACCGCGGCGCGCCTGTTCGCATGGACCTGGCACCTGATGGCCGTTCGGCTGCGGCGGTTCATACCGCGGCGAGTCGCCAATGCGATTGCCGTGGTGCTTGTGGTCACGCTGTTCTGGAATCTGATCAACGGCGTGCTCTTCAAGGCGCTGCTGCGTGCCGCCGATTCCTCGTTTCGCGAGGTCGACCGGCTGGTTGTAGCCGATGCTGAACAGGCCGCGTCACGTTACGCGGCCACGGGTCTGGCAGCGCTGCTGCCGTGGGACACCTTGGGACGCACGGGCAGGGATTTCGTGACTTCTGGTCCTGATCGTGTGGAGCTCGACCAGTACTTCGGTTCCGGCTCTGCCGAGCCGATCCGCATCTATGTGGGTCTGAACTCCGCCGACTCCATCGAGGACCGTGCCCGGCTGGCGCTGGAAGCACTGGTGGCAAGCGGAGGTTTCGACCGCTCTACACTGATCATCGTCACGCCGACCGGCACCGGCTGGATCGACCCGCACGCGATGGATACGGTCGAGTATCTGCATCGCGGAGACACTGCCAGCGTTGCCGTGCAGTACTCCTATCTGCCCAGCTGGATGACGCTGCTGGCGGACCCGGAGTACGGTGCCGAGTCTGCGCAGGCCGTGTTCCAGACCATCTACCGTTACTGGTCGGAGCTGCCTCGCGATGCGCGACCGGAGCTGTATCTGCACGGGCTGAGTCTTGGTGCGATGCACTCCGAGCGCAGTGGCGACATCTACGATGTGGTGGCCGATCCGTTCGCCGGTGCCGTATGGAGCGGGCCGCCATTTCGCGCCACGAACTGGCGTGCCTTTACCAACATGCGCGACCCGGATTCACCGGCATGGCTGCCCAGATTCCGGGACGGCTCCATCGTCCGCTTTACGAATCAGCAGAATCACCTCGACATTCCCGGGGCGAGCTGGGGTCCGATGCGGCTGGTGTACCTGCAGTACGCCAGCGACCCGGTCACCTTCTTTGAGACCAGTTCCGTGTATCGCCGGCCTGAGTGGATTGAGCTGCCCCGCGGCCCGGATGTGTCGCCAGCGCTGCGCTGGTATCCCATCGTCACCATGCTGCAGCTGACGGTCGACTTCGTGCACAGCGGCGCCGTGCCGCCGGGCTACGGCCACATCTACGCGCCGGAGCACTATATCGATGCCTGGGTGGCGGTGACCGACCCCGCCGGCTGGTCAAGCGACGACCTCATCCATCTGAAGGCCCATTTCCGTGCACAGCGGGCTGACAGCGAGTAAATCGTCGGCGATCGCGGCCTGATCAGCCATCATCGCGCAGCGGGAAGGATGGATCGATGCGCTGCAGCCACAGCCCGGTCAGTACCAGTGCGGCGACGGTATAGATCAGGCCGCCCGGCACCCACATCAGTAGCCCGGCAAGCTGCTGATCGGAGAGCTGGTCGAAGCCGCCGAAGCCGGCCGGATGTTCGGGGTAGAGCAGCTGCGGCGCGAATGTCAGCAGCGCGCCCAGCATGCCCGTGTGCATCATCGTCAGCACGGCCAGTATGGCGGCGACACCGAAGCTGCCACGACCCAGACGACCTGGCGCGATCAGGCTCCACCAGAACCACAGGCCCGTGGTGAAGAACAGCAGATGCGCGGCGTCGTGCAGCAGCCGGTGTTCGATGGCCAGCTGATAGGGCAGTGGCAGATGCCACAGCCATATCACCAGACCATGAACCACGAACGCGCTGATCGGTGTCGCCGCGCCGCTGCCATACAGCTGTCCGAGCAGCGGGCCGATGCGACGCCTTGCGGCAACCGGCAGCGCCTGCATGAACTGCGGCATCGGACGCGCCAGCAACAGCAGCGGCGGAATTACGGCCAGCAGCATCATGTGTTGGGTCATGTGTCCGGCAAGACTCTCGTGCGCCCAGTGTTCCACCGGACCGAGCACCGCCATCCCCAGCACGGTCCAGCCGCCAATGAACAGGGCCATGCGCGCGACGGAAGGGCGCCGCATGGCACGCATCGCGCCGAGCAGGTAGCCGATCAGCGTCAATGCCAGCATCCAGGCTGTCCAGTCGCCAGCCAGCTGCGCCGGCGCATGGGCCAGCGCCGGTGCGGGGAACAACGCTGCCGACAGGATCAGCCGCACGGCCGAATCAGCCGCACGGTTGAACCATAGGCACGGGCATGACGATGAACACCAACGCGGCCAGGGAGAGCCACAGGACCACACCTTCAGTGAAGTGACGGAAGCGGCGTGATGCGTCGGCTTCATCGGCCAGCGGCTTGACAGGTTGCCGATACCAGCGCATCAGCAGCCCCGCCATCACCACGCCATGCAGCAATGCAACCGCGGTCAGGATCAGCATGACCGGATGGATCCGACCGGCATCGGTGCTTTCGGCCAGATGCTGGCAGCCCAGCGAATAGCCGGCATAGAGGAAGACGAAGGCACTGGCCCATACCCAGGCACCTGCAGTGATGCGCAGCAGGGCGCCGGCGCCGAGTCGGGGCGTGCTCATGGGCCATCCCCGAGCAGCATCGGCAATCCATGGACGAGCGCCAGGACGATCAGCGTGACGACGGTGGTGTACAGGCCCCACAGGCGTATCACGCGCAGGTCCAGACTTCGCAGCGGCGAGATGTAGCCTCTTCGCCAGCGCAGCAGTGCATGGATACTCATCACCGCCGTCAGCCCTGCGTGCAACGCGCAGTAGCCGAGCAGGAAGGTGGTGGTCGCCGCATAGGCATGACTGTTCGGCGGCGCGATGCCGGTGGCGATCACAAGGCCCAGCATCGCCGTAGCCAGCAACGCGCCCGTCAGGGCAAGTATCAGCCCGCGGACCGGCGCCCGCCGGCCGGCATTGGCCTGTACCGACTGATGCAGACCCCAGGCGCTGACTACCAGCGCGGCTGAGGCGAGCAGCGGCAGTGCGGGACTGGTGTCGATGAACGCCGCGGGCGGCCAGCCTGGTGCCACGGCCCACAGATACAGGTAGCCGAACAGCAGCGTGATGCAGAACGTGCCGTTCACCAGCAGGCCCGCCACCATGCCCCACCAGCCCGGTGCATCGCGCACCTGGGCATGCAGCGGCAGCGTCAGACCGCAGCCGGCCGGCTGCGCCGGCCAGTCGCGGTCAAGGCCCGTGGTCCATGCCCAGCGCAGGCCGGCAAGCAGCGCACCGACGGCGCCCAGCGCGGCTGTGACGTAGTACCCGAACAGAAAGCCGACAAAGAACACACCGAGCAGCGCCGCGGTGATCAGTGGCAGGTAGCTCGGACCCGGCAGCAGGATGATCTGGTCCGGCCTGCCGGTAACAGGATGTACGCCCAGCGTTTCCTGCCAGCCGTGGCGCACCGTCGGCAGATAGCCCTGGCCGTCGCGAATCTGCTGTGTCAGCGCCTCCTGCGCCCACAGCGGCTCGCGCGACGTGACCTGCGGCAGGGCGGCAAAGTTGTAGGCGGCGGGCGGATGCTCGAGGCTCCACTCCAGCGTGCCGGCACGCCACGGGTTGTGCGCGGTCTTTTCGCCGGCGCGCAGTCTTATCACGAGATCGAGAAAGAACGCGGCAAAACCGATGGCGAGCACGAAACCACCGATGGAACTGGCCAGGTTCAGCCACTCCCACCCCAGTCCCGCCGGATAGGTGTAGACGCGACGCGGCATGCCGACGAGTCCGGTGAGATGCATGTGCAGGAATGTGAGATTGAAGCCGCTGAATATCAGCCAGAATCCCCATCGGCCCAGTGACTGTGACGGTGCACGACCGCTGATCAGCGGCAGCCAGTAGTACGCCGCGGCAAGCAGCGGGAACACGAAACCGCCGATCAGCACGTAGTGCAGGTGTGCGACCACGAAATGAGTGTCGTGCGCCTGCCAGTTGAACGGCACCAGCGCGAGCATGACGCCCGTCAGCCCGCCGCACACGAAGATGAACAGGAAGCCGAACAGGTACAGCATCGGCAGACTCTTCACGGGTCGGCCGTTCCACAGCGTGGCCAGCCACGCGAAGAACTGGATCGCGGTGGGGATGGCGACGAACATGCTGGCCGCGGAGAAGAACACCAGCGCCAGATGCGGGATCCCGACCGTGAACATATGGTGTACCCACAGGCCGAAGCTGATGAAGCCGGTGGCGATGACGGAGGCAACGATCCACGGGTAGCCGACGATCTGCCGGCGCGCGAAGGTCGGAATCATCATCGACACGACGGCGGCGGCCGGCAGGAAGATGATATAGACCTCGGGGTGCCCGAACAGCCAGAACAGGTGCTGCCACAGCAGCGGGTCGCCACCCAGTGTTGCATCGAAGAACGGCCACGAAAACGCGCGTTCAATTTCCAGCAGGATGGAGCCGAGGATCAGCGGCGGGAAGCCGACGACCATCATCAATGCGGTGATCAGAATGTACCAGCCAAACAGTGGCATGCGACTGAGACTCATGCCGCCGGTGCGCACCTTCAGAACGGTTGCCACCAGCTCGATCCCGAACGCGATCGCCGACACTTCCACGAAGGTCACGCCGATCAGCCACACGTCGGCGTTGATGCCGGGTGAGTACTGTCCGCTGGACAGCGGCGTATACATGAACCAGCCGCTGTCCGGAGCGACGCCCGCGAGCATGGCCAGCAGCAGGATCAATCCGCCGAACAGGAAGCACCAGAAGCCGAATGCGCTGAGCCGCGGAAAAGACAGATCGCGTGCGCCGAGGTACTTCGGGATGAAATACAGCGCCAGTCCCTCGATCAGCGGAATCGCGAACAGGAACATCATCACGGTGCCATGCATCGTGAAGATCTGATTGTAGGCGTCGTGATCGAGGAAGCGGTTGCCCGGAAGCGCGAGCTGCGCCCGGATCAGCATGGACAGCAGGCCACCGATCACGAAGAACACCAGGCTCGCGACCATGAAACGCAGCCCGATCACCGAGTGATTCACGGCCGCGAGCCGGCCCCACCCTGGGGGTGTTGCGAACAGTGCGCTCAGCTCGTCACGGCGATGGTCTCCGCCACGCGATGTTCCGCTCAATCCGCGGCTCATGGTTCGGATCCGCCAACGTCGCCATCGGCTGCGTCCGTGGCGCCTGTCAGCCAGGCCGAAAACGCATCCGCCTCGTGTATCGTGACTTCAAAGGACATATGCGCGTGCAAGGCACCGCAGAACTCCGCGCATTGACCCTGAAAGCGGCCGGTGCGCGTGGGTTGCAGACGCAGGGTATTGGTTCGGCCCGGTATGGCGTCGAGCTTGCCGCCCAGTGCCGGCACCCAGAACGAGTGGATCACGTCCGTGGTTTCCACATGCACATCCACCAGGGCGTTCACAGGCAGGTGCAGTTCGTTCGCGGTCGTCACGGTGCCGCCGTCTGCGTCGGCGTATTCGAACTCCCACCACCACTGATGGCCGATGGCACGCACTTCGAGGTCGGCCGCACCGGCGGGCAGCATGGATTCGCCACTGCGCACGCCGTAGATCAGCAGCAGCACCAGCACCATCAGCGGAAGGATCACGCCGCCACCAATCAGGATGTTTTTCTCCGGCCAGTGCAGCGGTGTGGTGCTGCGACGATGCACCGCATGCAGCCACAGGCCGCTCATCAGTGCCATGAACAGCAGCGTGCCGCAGATCATGATCCATGTGATCCAGGCAATGTCCGCGGCGCCGCGACCGGCAGTATCCAGCGTGGACATGGCGCCGCTGCAGCCACTGAGCATGGCTGCGAACGCAATCACGCAGAACGCGATGATAGGATACAGTCTGATTCGCAGTACGCTGTCAGCCATGGTGAAGGAACCCCAGCCCGACGACGATCGCGCCAGTCGCGTGGCCATTGCCGGTCACCCGATACATGCCATGCTGGTGACTTTTCCGATCGCGTTTCTGATGACGCTGGTGGCAACCGACATGGCCTGGCTCGTGACCGGAGACTTCTTCTGGCTGCGGCTGTCGATGTGGCTGGTCGGGGGTGGCGCGGTCATGGGTGCGGTGGCGGGCCTGGCCGGCACCATCGAACTGCTGCTGATTCCCGGTGTGCGCCGTCGTGGTGTGAGCTGGAGCCACTTTGTCGCCGCGGTCATGCTGATCTCGGTGGCATTCACCAACTGGTGTCTGCGGCTGATCGGCGGCGGCGAACTGATCGTGCCCTGGGCGCTGACGCTGACCCTCCTTGGCGCGCTGCTGGTTGCGATGGCCGGCTGGCTGGGCGGCAATCTGGTGTTCGACCATCGCATCGGCATCGTGGACGACGATGGCGACTGAAGCGTCGTCCTCGCCCGGCCCGCGACGATTCGTCACAGCGACCCTCATACGGGCTTCCAGCTCACCAGTGTGATTGCCGCGACGATCAGCAGTACGGCCGGCACCATCAGCAGTCGGTGCGCAAAGGGGCGGCGCAGTTCCGGGTGATTCAGCAGCAGGCCCAGCAGACGTCCCATGTAGACGTGCAGCATCACCATACCGCTGACGGCCAGCAGTTTCAGCACGATCCAGCCACCGAGCGAAGCGGCAAGAAATACCAGTACGGTACCGCTGAGTACCGCGAGCACAGCGGCCGGCGACATCAACCCGACATAGACCAGGCGGGTCTGCTGACGCAGGCGGCGAAACGCGGCTTCCGATGCGGCGCTTCGCGGGTGAGCGGCAAACAGACCGGGCAGGTATAACAGGCCCGCGGCCCAGACGGCGATTGCGGCGATGTGAATCAGTTTGAAGCTGACATACGCGCTCACTGTGAGCGTGGTTCCCTTCAGACTGCGGAACACCGACTTTACACCATCGCGGCCGGCAGGTTGTTGCAGCAACGGCGATGTCGTTGCCACCGCCCGTGGCTGCTGCTTCGGTTTCAGCGTTGGCTGGAGATCGGCCCGGTACTTCGGTATCGTCGAAGGTATTCGGAAGGGGCTGTTACGGTCTGCGCGACTGCGGGAAACAGGAGGTTCCATGTCGATGTGCACGCATGTCTGTTGCGCGCAGTCCGTCCGTCGGCAACACACGGGAACAGCCGCTTGAGCGGTCGGCACGTGAGTGGTCGATATCGTTGGTCAGCGGCGCTGGCGTGGTTGTGGCTGTTTGTCGTGCTGGCACTGCTGCCGCTGGCGCTGGCTGCATGGCAGGCACCGGAAGTCCGGCCCGTTGCCGTGGAGGCGGGGGCGGTCCTTGGGCTGCTGGGACTGGGACTGCTGCTGGCGCAGGCTGTGTGCAGCGGGCGATTCGCCGTCATTGCGCCGCAGTTCGGTGCCGACAATGTTACCCATTTTCACCGCCACGCGGGTCTCGTCGCCGTCGTGCTCGTCCTCTGCCATCCGCTGACGCTGGTGATCGTCGATCCCGCCTACCTGGTATTTCTCGATCCGCGCGCGGACGCGATCCGCGCCGCAACGCTGTGGGCGCTGCTTGCCGCGCTGCTGGTCATCGCGATCAGCAGTCAGTGGCGCGAGCGACTGGGTCTGAGCTATGAGCACTGGCGTGCGCTGCATGGTGCGCTGGCGGTGCTGATTTTCATTGTCGCTACCGGTCATGCGCTGATGGTCGGTCATTACTTCGAACCATTCTGGAAGCAGTTGCTGCTGGCGGCGTTCGCCGGCGTGGCGACGCTGCTCGTGCTGTGGACACGCCTGGTGCGGCCGTGGCTGAGTCGGCGGCGGCCGTGGCGGGTCGAGTCGGTGACGGCGGAGCAGGGGAAGGCGTGGACGATCCGGCTGGCACCAGTGGGGCATGCCGGACTGTCGTTCATGCCCGGTCAGTACGCATGGTTCAGCCTTGGCGACACGCCGTTTACGCTGCAGCAGCATCCATTTTCGCTGGCCGGATCGGCCGACAGTGAGCTGCTGACCATCACGGCCAGCGAGGCCGGTGACTTTACCCGGTCACTCGGATCTACGAAGGTGGGCAGCGCCGCATGGATCGAAGGCCCTTACGGGTCATTCGTGCCGGACCCGGACCCGGCAACCGGACTGTTCCTGGTTGCCGGTGGCATCGGTATCACGCCCTTCATGAGCATGCTCCGAACGTTCAGCGCACGAGGTGCCCGGCGGCGCATCGTATTGATTTACGCGAACCCGACACTGCGGGAAGCAACCTTCCACGACGAACTGGCGTCACTGCGTAGCGAGCTTGATATGCAGCTGGTTCATGTACTCGAGGATCCGCCGCAGGGCTGGCAGGGCGAACGCGGTCTGGTCGACGCGGAGCTGTTGCGACGCCATCTGCCGGATCCGGGCAGCAGGGTGCAGTACATGATCTGCGGTCCGGAGCCACTGATGGATGCTGTGGAGTCGACATTGCGCGCCCGCGGCGAAGACTGGCGACAGATCTATTGTGAGCGTTTCAATGTGGTGTAACGAAGCGGTTGACCGGGCTGCCCTTGGCGGGGGCCGGCCATGAAACATCGCCGACTGCACAGGAGCATTCATCGCATTGTCGAGCTGCTGGTGATCGTACTGCTTGTCATCGCCGCGCTGTTTGTGCTGCGCTGACGGTTGTCGATCCGGGGCCCTCGTTCAGCTGCGCACCTCGACGCCCGCCCACTCCTCGATGATCTGCGCGATCGACGTGAAATCGGCGTCCGCGCCATAGCGCGCTTCCGTGATCGCTATCAGCTGCAGCACCGCGCTGCCGGCGATCATGGGGACGCCCAGTGCGTCGGCCTCCTGCAGACACAGGCGCACGTCCTTGTGTGACAGTCCGATGGAGAATCCGAAGTCGAAGGTGCCCGGAAGCACGGAGCGCGGGAACTTGTCCTGCGTGGCGCTGTTGCGGCCGCTGCCTGCGTTGATCACATCGAGCATCTGTTGCGGATCAAGTCCGGCCTTCACGCCCATCACCATGGCTTCCGACGACAGCGCAATGGCCGCCAGTGACAGCAGGTTGTTGGCCAGTTTCATGATCTGTCCCTGGCCGGCCTGACTGCCGACGTAGAACAGCCGGCCGATCTGTGCCAGCGCCGACTGATGGCGTTCGAAATGGTCCTTGGGTCCGGACACCATGACGGCGACCGTGCCATCACGGGCGCCGGCAATCCCGCCGCTTACCGGCGCGTCCATGTACACGATGCCACGTTCGGCAAGTGCCGCGGCAATCCGACGGGCAGTGGCAGGTCCTGTGGTGGAGCAGTCGATGACGGTCTTCACCCGCCCGCCGATGAGTCCGCCATCGCCGATGCCATCGCCGATGGTGACGGCCTCGACGATCTCGGGCATGGGCAGACTCAGGAATACCGTGTCCGTCATGGTCGCAAGGTCCGCGACCGAAGAGGCGGCGATCGCACCGTGTGCGGTCTGGGCTTCCACGGCCGCGGGAGACCTGTCGTAAACCGCAAGTGAGTGGCCGGCCTCCTGCAGGCGTCGCGCCATGTGCGCGCCCATTCGACCAATGCCGATAAATCCGAATTCCGTATTCACGCGGGCACTCTCCAGATGCGCATGCCGTCCGTGCGGGGTCTTGCTGGCAGCGAGCCGGAAGTCTACAACATCCGGGGTGCGCCCCGAATCGCTGCGCCGTGCGGTGTTCGCTGTTGCGCCACCGCACGATACCTCCGCATCGGCCATCTGCGTGGAGCAGCGCTCAGCAGGCATCCTTTTGACGATGTTCTCTGCCTGTAGCGACTACAATGGCCCGCGGATCGACCGCCATGGGACAGGACACTTGCTGACACCTACGGAAGCACTCGAGCGCTTGCAGGAAGGGAACAGACGCTTCGCCGCAGGCACTGCACACGGCTATCAGATGAGGGATCTGGTGCGTCGCAAGGCATTGGCGGCCGGCCAGGCGCCTTTCGCCATCATTGTCGGCTGTTCGGATTCCAGAGTGCCCGCCGAAATCATCTTTGATCAGGGGCTCGGCGACCTGTTCGTGATCCGCGTGGCCGGCAATGTCGTCGCACCTTCGCAGATTGGCAGCGTGGAATACGCTGCCGCGCGCTTTGGCACGCCGCTGGTGGTTGTGCTTGGCCATTCGCAGTGTGGTGCGGTGCTTGCGACGCTGGAGGAGCTGGGGTGTCCCGGGCACGAGCAATCGGAAAGTTTCGGTTCCATTGTCGACCGGATTCGGCCGGCAGTGGAGGGGTTGATGTCCACCGAACTCGCCCGACAGCCGGAACGTCTGGTCCACGAGGCTGTCCGTGCCAATATCCGCATGGCGTCAGACCGGCTGCGGTCGGGTTCGGATTCCCTCGAACGGTTGGTTTGTGGCGGCACACTGACCGTGGTGGGCGCTGAGTACTCACTGGATACCGGGCTGGTGGAGTTTTTCGACGGCGTGCCTGCGAAAGGGTAGGGGGTACGGCAGCGACCGGTGCCTGCCTGACGGCGCTGTGGGGATTACCTGATAACATGGCCGACGTCCTGAACCATGGATGGCTGGCAGTGACCACACAATCATCTGCAGCAGGTGCTGTCATCGCGATGACGGGCGTGACGACGACCACGGACGATCTGCGACTGCTGCTCGCGGTATTGCCGCGCCCGCTGCAGGCGCGGTTCGCCAGCATCGATGCGACGTCGTTGCTGGAAGTGATCATGGATCTCGGGCGCGTGCCAGAAGCACGCGCCATCAATGGCGTGACAGCGCTGGCGGAAGAGCCGGTGAGCCATGCCGATATCGATCATGTCGTGCGCGCCGTCGGCGCCTTCGGAGATGACAACCGCGCTGGTCTGGAAGGAACGCTGCATCGCATTTCCGCGATTCGCAACCGGCGCGGTGACGTTGTCGGCCTGACTCTGCGGGTGGGCAGGGCCGTATCCGGCACCATCGATGCCATTCGCGATCTGATGGAAAGTGGCCGCAGCGTGCTGCTGCTCGGCCGGCCGGGTGTCGGCAAGACCACTCGACTGCGGGAGGCGGCGCGCTTCCTGGCGGATGAACTGGTCAAGCGGGTCATCATCATCGATACGTCAAACGAGATTGGTGGCGACGGCGATGTACCGCATCCTGCAATCGGCCGTTCGCGACGCATGCAGGTCAGTCATACCAGGCTTCAGCACGCGGTGATGATCGAGGCCGTCGAGAACCACATGCCTGAAGCCATCGTTGTCGACGAGATCGGCACCGAGGCCGAAACACTGGCGGCGCGGACGATCGCCGAGCGCGGCGTGCAGCTGATCGGTACTGCGCACGGCATCACGCTGGAGAACCTGGTTCTGAACCCGACGCTGGCGGACCTCATTGGCGGTGTGCAGACCGTCGTGCTCGGCGACGAAGAGGCGCGTATTCGCGGCACGCAGAAGACCGTGACGGAACGTCGCACAATGCCGACCTTCGATGCCGTGGTCGAGATCGTGGATCGGGAACGCCTTGTTGTACATGCGGACACCGCTGCCGCCGTAGACAGGATTCTGCGTGGCCGGTCGGCGGGGGGGATGGAACGCTCACCGCCTGGCCAGTCCATGGCGCCTGCCGGCGACAGGGAACAGGAACCGCCATCCGGCGTTTTCCCCGCGGATCCGGGCCCGGGCCCGGATCCGGACCCGGACCGCGTGCCGCGGCGGCTGTATCCCTACTGCGTGAGCCGCGACCAGCTCGAGCGCGTCATTCGTGAGCTGCGCCTTGACGTGCGTACCGTATCACGCCCGGACAGAGCCGATGCCATCATCGCTCTGCGCGGCCGGACCGATGATGGCCGGTTGCGCCGGCTTGTGGCAGATACCGGGCTGCCGCTGCACATGGCCAGGAAGAACACCTCGGCGCAGCTTCGCCGCGTGCTGCAGGATCTCTTTTCCGTGCTGCCGGGGAGTACCCGTGAGGACGTGGATGCGGCGCTGCACGAGGCACGGGCCGGCGTGGCGCGAGCCCGTCGCGATGGCGTGGAAGTTGCACTGTCGCCACGGTCGGCCCGACTGCGCAGACTCCAGCACCGTGTGGTCGTCCGCGAGCAGATGGTGGCTCAAAGTCGCGGCAGCGAACCGCACCGCCACCTGGTCATTCAGCCGCACGAACCGGACTCTGCCGGCAGCCTGGAGTGAAGGACACCGCACCTCTGCGAGCAGCGGCCCTGGCGGGGCCATCCTACGCGATTCTTGCGGCGATCAGTCTGTGTCATTTTCTGAACGACATGATGCAGTCTCTGCTGCCGGCCATCTATCCGATCCTGCGCGCGAACTATGGTCTGAGCTTTGCCCAGATCGGATTGCTGACATTCACTTTCCAGTTCACGGCGTCACTGCTGCAACCCCTGATCGGCCTGTATACCGACCGCAGGGCCCAGCCTTACTCGTTGTCGGTCGGAATGGGGTTCAGTCTGCTCGGACTGCTGCTGCTCGCACATGCCACATCCTATGGAGGTCTGTTGATTGGTGCGGCACTGATCGGCAGCGGCTCGGCCGTGCTGCACCCGGAGTCGTCGCGGGTCGCGCGCATGGCGTCGGGTGGGCAGCATGGACTTGCACAGTCGCTGTTCCAGGTGGGAGGCAATGTCGGTTCGGCGACCGGGCCGTTGCTGGCAGCGTTTATCGTGCTTCGCCACGGACAGGAGAGCATTGCATGGTTCGGTGTCGCGGCCCTGCTGGGCATCGCGGTGCTGATCCGGGTCGGGCGCTGGTACAGTGAACAGCCGCTGGCGACAGCCGCCGAGCGCGGAGTGCTGTCGATCGATGACTCCGGTGCGCGTGGGCGGGTGAAGTTGGCGCTGGCGGTTCTGGTCGTGATGATCCTTTCCAAGTTTCTGTACACCGCCAGCATGTCGAGCTACTACACGTTCTACCTGATCGATCGGTTCGAAGTCCCGGTGCGCAGTGCGCAGATACATCTGTTCGTATTTCTGGCGGCCGTGGCGGTGGGGACCGTGGCCGGCGGCAGGCTGGGCGATCGATTCGGACGCAAGCGCGTGATCTGGTTCTCGATCCTGGGCGTGCTGCCATTCACGCTGGCCCTGCCGCATGCGAATCAGTTGTGGACCGGCGTGCTCAGTGTGCCCGTCGGACTGATACTCGCGTCGGCGTTTCCCGCCATCGTGGTCTATGGTCAGGAACTGCTGCCGAATCGCGTGGGCACCGTGGCAGGCCTGTTCTTCGGTCTGGCCTTCGGGCTGGGCGGTATCGGAGCGGCCCTGCTTGGCATACTCGCTGACCAGACCAGCATCAGAACCGTCTTTCTGCTGTGCTCGTTTCTGCCCGCGCTGGGTCTGCTGGCTGCATGGCTGCCGAACCTGCCCGGAGGCGGTGCAGCCGGAGACAGCAGGTCCGATGTCGTCGTCGACATCGCCGGCGTGGCTGACACGTCACGATGAGTCGGACGGGAGAGGGTGTCGGGGAGTTTTTTCTGAAGATCCGTGTGCGGTCGCATCCGGATGTTGCCCGCAGGCACTATCCCGACCTGGTCGGGAGCAGGCAGGCCGACGCTGACGCCGGCCTGCCTTGAGAACAACCGCTCAGGCGGCTTTGAGGTTGGCGGCAGCCGGGCGGCCGCGTTCGGTCTGAACCTCAAACTCGACGCGCTGGCCTTCGCTCAGCGTGCCCAGTCCGGCGCGTTCAACGGCACTGACGTGCACGAAAACGTCACTGCCGCCGTCTTCCGGAGCAATGAAACCGAAACCTTTGGTGGAATTGAAAAATTTAACTGTACCGATAGCCATGTTCTGGCCTCCTGGATATCTTGAAAATCGCGCGCAAATCGGGCGCGAAACACGAACAACCTGATCGCATGGGTGTCTCGAGTCTTACGCCCGGGAACCGGGCGGGTAGCTTGAAGGCAGGCCAAAACGTAGATCGCGGGGGCATCATGCCCCATGTGCGCAAGAGTTGCAACCGTGGCATGGCCGCCGGCGGATCCGCGCCGCGTAGCAGGGTGTTCAGGGATTGTCGGGGTCGGCGGGACCTGCGAAAACCCAGATACCCTGTTCACACTTGAGCAGGGCGGTGCCGCTGCGGACAATTGTACCGTGCGCATAGCTCGTCGCATTGAAATGACAGACCGGCACATCGGCCACCGCTCCGCGCAAAGAATCGATGTCTTCGTCGTCGTCGCGCAGAATCGGTGAGTTCCTCAGTTCCGGATCCTGTGCACCGACGTCAGGCGGCTTCCGGGACATGGCGACCTCCAGCAGTACGTCATCCATTCGTTGATCCACAGCATACGCCAGCCGTGATGTCGTCACGAACTGGTAGTTTCCGAGACGGGCCGACGCAGCGACTCACCACTGACCACGCAACGCCATGCCGCTGCCGCTGTCGCTGCCGCATCGAGGTAGTGCGTGACTGCGGGCATCGCGTCTATACTGCGCGCCGGCCCCTCCGTCCGCCCATCCTGGCGTGGCAATCCGGCATCCGGGGATACAGCGCTTGTCATCGATCATTAAAATCTCGGGTCTGTCCAAGACCTTTGCGTCGGGTCTCCAGGCACTGAAGAACATCAATCTGGAAGTGAAGCGCGGGGAAATCCTCGCGCTGCTTGGCCCCAACGGCGCCGGCAAGACGACACTGATCAGCGTCATCTGCGGCATCGTCAATCCCGGCGGTGGCCGCGTGCTGGTCGATGGGCACGACATCATCACCGACTATCGTGCCGCCCGCTCGCTGATCGGCCTTGTGCCGCAGGAGTTGACCACGGACGCGTTCGAGAGCGTCTGGGACACCGTGGCTTTCAGCCGCGGTCTGTTCGGCAAGCCGGCGGATCCTGCACATCTGGAGAAGGTGCTCAGGGACCTGTCTCTGTGGGACAAGAAAGACACCCGCATCATGACCCTGTCCGGCGGCATGAAGCGGCGGCTCCTGATTGCCAAGGCCCTGTCGCACGAACCGCGCATTCTGTTTCTCGATGAGCCCTCCGCCGGCGTGGACGTCGAACTGCGTCAGGAGATGTGGGCGCTGATTCGCGCACTGCGGGAATCCGGCGTGACGATCATACTCACCACGCATTACATCGAGGAGGCCGAACAGATGGCTGATCGGATCGGCGTGATCAACCACGGTGAGATGATACTGGTGGAAGAGACCGCCGAACTGATGCGTCAGCTGGGCAAGAAGGAACTGACCCTGCATCTGCATGAACCACTGGATCGCGTTCCCGAAAGTCTGGCAGCGTATGGCCTGGAACTGAAGGCCGACGGCACCGAGGTGAAGTATTCCTACGATACACAGCGGGACCGGACCGGCATAGCCGCATTGATTCGTGATCTGAATGAGGCCGGGATCCGCTTCAACGATCTCAGGACACGACAGAGTTCGCTGGAGGAAATATTCGTGAATCTCGTGAGGCGTGGCCGATGAACCTGCGTGGCGTATACGCGATCTATCGTTTCGAGATGGCGCGCACGGCGCGTACTCTGTTTCAGAGCATCGTCTCGCCGGTGGTTTCCACATCGCTGTATTTCGTCGTGTTCGGGGCGGCGATCGGGCCGCGAATCGCGGAAATGGACGGCGTCACCTATGGATCATTTCTGGTGCCCGGCCTGATCATGCTGATGCTGCTTACGCAGAGCGTGTCCAACGCGTCTTTCGGCATCTATTTCCCGCGCTTCACGGGCACGATCTACGAGCTCCTGTCGGCGCCGGTTTCGTTCTTCGAGGCACTGCTCGGCTACGTCGGTGCGGCTGCCACCAAGTCCATCATCCTCGGACTGATCATCCTGGCGACATCCGCACTTTTCGTGCCCCTGCAGATCAATCACCCGTTCTGGATGCTGCTGTTTCTCGTGCTGACGGCGGTCACTTTCAGTCTGTTCGGATTCATACTGGGCATCTGGGCCGACAGTTTCGAGAAGCTGCAGATCGTGCCGCTGCTCATCATTACACCGCTGGCGTTTCTCGGCGGTACTTTTTATCCCATCAGCATCCTGTCTGAAACCTGGCAGATGATTACGCTGTTCAATCCGGTCGTGTATCTGATCAGCGGCTTTCGCTGGAGCTTCTATGGTGTCGCGGATGTCAGCATCCAGGTCAGCCTGATGATGACCGTACTGTTCATGCTGGCGTGTCTGGGGATCGTCTGGTGGATGTTCCGGACCGGATATCGCCTCAAGTCGTGACGGCCCTCGTTGTGACTGCCCTCGTGTCGTGGTCCAGAGCACGCTCAGGTCGCCACTGCGATTCAGCGCAGCAGCATGAAGAACGGAATCATGGTGAGGGCGAGAACGAAGGCGATCGCGGCAACCAGCCCCAACAGACGAAGAGGCTGCTCGCGCGCCACCGTCCATAGCGTTGGAACCTCGCCGGCACGGCGAGCCGCTTCATGTTCGGCGCGCACCCTGGCCTGCCGTTCGCGCTGGTAGTCGGCCAGCAGGCTTCGGGCGCGGTCGGCGTCACGGTTGTCGCTCAGCCAGATTGCGCCGGCCGATATCCCCCAGCGGCTGGGGCGGGTTTCGTAGCAGGCGACACCGTGACGGTCAAGCAGCTCGCGGACTTCCTGTGCCTCATCGTCCGGGACATAACGCAGATTCAGCAGCAGTCTGGCCATCGGTTGATCATAACCGACAGCGGAAACTTGCGCCGCGGTCGGGGGCATGGTCAAAATCCACCTGCGCCACGCCTGTTCCGGATGCGACAGCGCGCCGGGACCCCTGTGTGGCGGGGGCGGGGACGACCGGTGTCGACATGAACCTGATGCGCAGAAAGTTTCCGGTACACGCAGTACCGCTGGTCGCGCTGGCTGTGATTGTCAGTGCGGTTGCGGGAAGCCAGTACCGCGGGCCAGGGGCGGAGTATGCGCCTGAGGCCGAGTTCCACATGGCCAGGCTGATCTACCAGACCGCGGGCTGCGCAGGCTCCCGTGGCTGGTGTAATCCGTGGTGGGCGGTCGATTATCCCGAGGCCGAGCTGAATTTTCTGCCGGCGCTGCGACGCTATACAAACCTGTCCGTGGCGGACGACAGCCGCCATCTGCCCGCCACCGACGATCGCATTTTCGATTACCCGTGGCTGTTCGTGCAGCAGGTGGGGCGCGGCAACTGGCGTCCGACTACGGCAGAGGTCGAGCGGCTGAGGGAGTATCTGCTGCGCGGCGGCTTCATCGTGTTCGACGATTTTCACGGCGAGCCGGAGTGGCGACAGTTCGAGTCGGTGATGAGTCGCATCCTGCCCGAATACCCGATCATTGATCTTCCCGAGGACGACCTGCTGATGACCGTATTCTTCGAGCTCAATCAGCAGACCCCGATTCCGGGCGAACGCCATCTGCGCGGCTGGGACATGCAGGGCGAATCCACATGGCGGGGAATCCGTGACGCGCATGGACGGCTGATGGTCGCCATCAATTTCAATATCGACATGGGCGATGCCTGGGAGCATGCGGATGATCCGAACTATCCGACCAGCATGACCGCACTGGCGTATCGCTTCGGCGTAAACTACGTCATCTACGCGATGACGCGATAACGAGTCGGAAACCTTGAACACGGATGGTCTGACCCTCGTCGAGGAATGCAAAGGCAGCGGTACGCTGGAGTCCGGCGGTCAGCGCAAACTGCCGGTGCGCTACGAGATCCGCCGCTTTCAGGGAATTACTGCGTCGGGGCTGCCCGTTCCGGGGTTGCACCGCATCGAAGGGCAGGTCGAGTCGCTCACATCCGATCGTCTGGATGCCATGGTCGGCGCCAGCGTCACATTGCGATTGGACGACGGACGAGCGCTGGGTGTCACCGTAGCATCGGCGCAGGGGAGGGTGCTTGCGGAAGGGCACGGCCCGTCGCGCTGCCACTGTTGCTGACTGTCATGGCGTGCAGCTTTCCGGCTTTGCCGGTATGGTCGCACTTTGCCGAGATCTCGCCCGAAAGGAATCTTCGATGAACGACTCGCGTTCGACGGCGACACCGGATGTCGCGGCTACGCTGGGCGTGGACAGCAGCGGGAGCCGCCGGCGCCGGCGCTGGGGCCGATGGCTGGTCGTCCTGATCGTGGTCGCTGGCGGTCTGTGGCTGCTGCAGCGTGCTCAGCAGCCGGTGGCGCCTTCCTGGGTGACTGACTCGGCGCAGCGGGGTGCCATACGGGTCACTGTCACAGCCACCGGCACACTGCAGCCCACCAACCAGGTGGACGTCGGCAGTGAGGTATCCGGCCTGATCGCCGAAGTATTCGTGGACTACAACGCCACCGTCACCGCCGGTGATCCGCTGGCGCGGCTCGACACCGAAGCGCTTGAGGCGCGCGCGGCCTCCGCACAGGCATCACAGGCCGTGGCACAGGCCTCACTGGCACAGGCCGAGGCCACGGTGAACGAAACCGATGCGAAGCTCAACCGCGCCCGCGAACTCGCCGAGCGCGGCCTGGTCTCACGGCAGAGTCTGGAAGCGGACGAGGCTGCGGCGCTGCGGGCGCGTGCCGCGGTGGCCAGCGCGCGTGCACAGGTTACCGCGTCCACGGCAACACTGCGTGAGGCCGAAACTTCATTGCGCAAGGCCGTGATCCGTGCGCCGATCGACGGCATGGTGATCGCGCGTGAGGTTGATCCGGGCCAGACCGTCGCGGCCAGTTTCCAGACGCCGGTCCTGTTTCGCATAGCCGGTGATCTCACGCGCATGCAGCTGCATCTGGATCTTGACGAATCCGACGTCGGGCAGGTGCGGGAAGGTCAGCTGGCTGAATTCCGCGTCGATGCCTATCCCGGTCGCATGTTCGCGGCCGAGATCATCTCCGTGAGATTCAATCCGCGCACCGTGAACAACGTCGTCACCTATGAAAGCGTGCTGTCGGTTGAGAATCCGTCGCTGTTGCTTCGTCCCGGCATGACGGCAACCGCCGAGATCATCGTCGAGGAGCGACCGGACGCATTGCTGGTGTCCAACCGCGCGCTGCGCTTCCTGCCGCCATTCGCCGAAAGCAGCGGGGCCCGCGCCACGGACGAAGGCGCCCGCGTCTGGGTACTGCGCAATGGCGAGGCGCAACCGGTGCCGCTGGAGATCGGTGTTACCGATGGGCAGTACACCGAAGTGCTGGGCGGTGACATCGATCTGAACACCACCCTGATCGTGGACGTGGAGCGCACACCCCGCCAGCAGGGAGGCGGTGGGCCGTTCGGATGAGCGCGCAGCCGCAGCGGGCACCGATCTCGATAGCGCTGCGCGGTGTTTCGCGCATCTACGGCCACGGGGCGTCGCAGGTCAAGGCGCTCGACAACGTCGACTTCGAAGTCAGGTCCGGCGAATTCGTAGCGCTGATGGGCCCCAGCGGCGCCGGCAAGTCCACCTGCCTGAATATTCTGGGCTGTCTTGATCGGCCCGACAGTGGCCAGTACCTGTTCCAGAACGTCGACGCGGCCCGGCTGGACAGGCGCGAACGCGCGCTGCTGCGGCGTCACTTCATCGGCTTCGTGTTCCAGGGCTTCAATCTGTTGAATCGCACCACTGCGCTGGAAAATGTCGAGCTGCCGCTGATCTATCGCCGCATGCCGCGCAAGGAGCGCATTGCCCGCGCCAGGCACGTGCTCGGGCTGGTTGGTCTGGCAGGACGCGAACGCCATACGCCGGGCGAGCTGTCCGGGGGGCAGCAGCAGCGTGTGGCCATCGCACGGGCCATCGTGACCGATCCGCAACTGGTCCTGGCTGACGAGCCCACCGGCAATCTCGACAGCGCAATGAGCCGTGAAATCATGCGGCTGCTCACCAGTCTCAACCAGGAACACGGGCTTACCATCGTCATGGTCACGCACGAGCGCGATATCGCAGCGCATGCGCAGCGCGAGGTGCATTTTCTCGACGGACGCATCGTCAGTGACGAGCCGGTATCGCCGCTGCGCTCCGACCAGGCGCCGACATGATCTGGAACACCGTGCTGCTGGCCTTCCGCGCATTGCTGCGCAACACGATGCGCTCGGCGCTCACCATGCTCGGCATCGTGATCGGCGTGGCCGCGGTAATCACGATGGTGACGCTGGGTTCGGGTGCCCGCGAAAGCGTCACCGCGGGTGTCTCCAGTCTCGGTGACCGGCTGCTGTTCGTTTCGCCCGGTCTGGCCGGTGGCGGTGGCGGCATGCAGCGCAGCGCCACCATACGTCAGTTCACGATGCGCGACGTGGAGGCGATTGCACGCGAGGTCAACGGCCTGCAGGGTGTCTCGCCAGCCACCTCCAGCGCAGTTACCGCCATAGCCGGCAACAACAACTGGAACGTCAGTGTCACGGGTGTGACGAGGGAGTTTTTTCCGGTGCGCAATACGCAGGTGTTGCGCGGCGAGGCGTTCAGCGAAACGCACTATCGCAGCGGTCGGCTGGTCTGCATCATCGGCAGGACGGTGCGCGAGGAGCTGTTCGGATCGGCTGATCCGGTGGGGGCGGAAATTCGGCTCGGCCGCCATGCGTGCCCTGTAATCGGTGAGCTGGAGCCCAAGGGGCAGTCCGGATTCGGGCAGGATCAGGACAATGTCATTCTCGCGCCGCTGCGAGCTGTACAGAGCCGCCTGGTCGGCAACGAGGACATCTCGACGATCGCCGTGTCCATGGCGCCGACGGCGCGAACAGCGGACGTGATCGACCAGATCACCGCGCTGCTGCGTGAACGGCGCAACATCGGTCCGCGCGATGCCGACAATTTCCAGATCATGGATATGGCCGAGGTGGCCGGGGTGGTCGCCACCGTGACCGGCGTGCTGACGCTGTTTCTCACCGCGATTGCCGCCGTAAGTCTGCTGGTCGGCGGCATCGGCATCATGAACATCATGCTGGTGTCGGTGACCGAGCGCACCCGCGAGATCGGCATCCGTCTGGCGATCGGTGCGATGGAAGGCGAGGTGCTGGCGCAGTTTCTGGTGGAAGCGGTGATCCTCACGACGCTGGGCGGCATTATCGGCGTGGCACTGGGCCTGGGCGGGTCCTGGCTGGCCGCGGGTGCGCTGGGCTTTCCGTTCGTCGTGGATCCCACGGTGATCGTTGTGGCGTTCCTGTTCTCCGCATTGATTGGTGTTCTGTTCGGATTTCTGCCGGCCCGACGCGCGGCCAGTCTCGACCCCATCGACGCTTTGCGCCATGAGTGAGCAGCCATGATCTGCATGCCTGAACCTGATCCCGCTGTGATGCAAAGGCGCGCCGAGATTGCCGCGGCGCTGGGCAAGCTGGTTGGCGAGCGTCATGTCATCAGCCATACGACCCGGCTGGCGGTGTATGAGACTGACGCATTCACCGCTTATCGGCAGACGCCCCTGGTTGTGGCGCTGCCGGGCAGCACCGAAGAGGTGGCGGCCGTGCTGGCTTATGCGGCACGCGAAGGGCTGCGAGTCGTGCCGCGTGGCGCGGGCACGTCGCTGTCCGGCGGGGCGATACCGGCGGCCGATGCCATTGTCGTCGGGCTTTCGCGGTTCAGCCGCATCCTCGACGTGGACTATCCCAATCGCTGTGTGCTGGCGCAGAGCGGCGTGACCAATCTGGCGATCAGTCATGCGGTGGCCGATCAGGGCTATTACTACGCGCCGGATCCCTCCAGTCAGATCGCCTGCACGATCGGCGGCAACGTGGCCGAGAACTCCGGCGGGGTGCATTGCCTGAAGTACGGGCTCACAACCAACAACGTCCTGGGCCTGAAGCTGGTGACACCCGACGGAGAAATCCTGGAACTGGGCGGGCGCCATCTGGACAGTGACGGCTACGACCTGCTGGGTCTGACCATCGGCTCGGAAGGGCTGATCGGTGTTGTGACCGAGGTCACCGTGCGCATCCTGCGCAGACCGCAGACGGCCCGCGCGCTGCTGATCGGGTTTGCCGAGGTGGAGCAGGCGGCCGCCTGTGTCGCGGCGGTGATCGCGGCCGGTATCGTGCCCGCCGGCATGGAGATGATGGATCGGCTGGCCATCCATGCCGCCGAGGCTTTCGTGAAGGCCGGTTATCCGCTGGACGTGGAGGCGCTGCTGATCGTGGAGCTGGACGGACCGGCGGCGGATGTCGATGAGCTGGTCATGCAGGTGCGCGAGACAGCGGCAGCGCACGGAGCGTCGAGCTGCCGCATTTCGAGCGACGAGGAGGAACGGCTGCGCTTCTGGGCGGGCAGAAAGGCGGCGTTTCCGGCAGTGGGCCGCATCAGCGCCGACTACTTCTGCATGGATGGCACGATTCCGCGTCGCGAGCTGCCCAGGGTGCTGAAGGAGATCGGCGAGCTCTCAGCGCAGTTCGGCCTGCGCGTGGCCAACGTCTTCCATGCCGGCGACGGCAATCTGCATCCGCTGATACTTTACGATGCAAACAAGCCGGATGATCTTGAAAAGGCTGAGCTATTCGGCAACGAGATCCTGCGACGCTGTGTCGATGCCGGCGGCGTGCTCAGCGGCGAACACGGCATTGGCCTGGAAAAGCGTGAGCTCATGAGCTACCAGTTCAGTGCGGTGGACCTCGAGGTTCAGCGACGCGTGAAGGCGGCATTCGATCCTTCGCTGCGTTTCAATCCCGGCAAGGTGTTCCCGATGCTGTCGCGCTGTGCCGAAGGTGGACGCGAGCATGTTCATGGCGGCGCCGAACGGTTCCCGGATCTGCCGCGATTCTGATGGGCGGTGACGTCGAAGCCGGGTCGCAGCGGGTGCTCCGCCCGCGTGATGCCGACGATCTGGTACAGATCATTGCCGATGGCAGCCACGCACTGGAACCCACCGGGCTGGGCTCCAAGCGCACCATCGGGCGACCCGTGCAGGCACACAGACTCGACCTGCGGGCACTTCACGGCATCATTGACTACGAGCCGGCCGAACTCATGCTGACCCTGCGTCCGGCCACGCCGCTCGTCGAAGTCGAAGCGCTGCTGGCCGGCCAGGGCCAGCGGCTGGCCTTCGAGCCGCCCGATTTCGCTGCGCTTCTCCGGCACGACGGGCCGCAGTCGATCGGCGGGGTGCTGGCAGGGAATCTGTCCGGTTCAAGGCGCATGGTGGCCGGGGCGGCTCGCGATCACTTTCTTGGTCTGCGCGCCGTCAATGGCCGCGCGGAGCAGTTCGCGGCCGGTGGTCGCGTGGTGAAGAACGTCACCGGCTACGATCTGCCCAAGCTGCTGGCGGGATCCTGGGGTACGCTGGCAGTGTTCACCGAGGTGACCGTGCGCACCACACCGTGGGCGCAGGCCGAGCTCACACTGCAGCTGGCGGTTGAGGATGTGCACGACGGTGCACGACTGATGCGCCTGGCACTGGCCTCCGACTGCGAGGTGAGTTCGGCGTCCCTGCGGCCGGACGAGGGCGTGGCCCTGCGCCTTGAAGGCGCCGCCGCTTCCATCCGTCATCGCGCCGATGCACTGCTGCGTGATCTGGCGCGACCTGCGGTGGCGGAGCTGGAAAACGGCGTATCGCGGGCATTCTGGCGGGCCACCGGATCGGCACAGCCGCTGTCCGCCTGGCCGGTGGTCTGGCGACTGTCGGTGCCCCCGGCGGCAGCCGCCGCGACGATCGATGCGCTGATGCCGGATCAGTGGCTGGCCGACTGGGGAGGCGGGCTGATCTGGGCCGCGTATCGCGAAGTCGACGAGGCGAAGGTGCGTGATGCTCTGCGGGAAGGTGGCCATGCGATGCTGTTCAAGGCGGGTGACGAAGTCCGGCGACAGGTGGCGGTGTTTCCTCCGTTGTCTGCCGTGGCAGCCCGCTTCAGCGCGCGCCTTCGGGAGGCTTTCGATCCCGAAGGCAAACTCAATCCGGGACGTATGAGCTGAGCCGGATTTTGAGTGCGATTATTTCGAGAAAAGTTGATTAATTAATTCATATATAACAAGTTATGCAAACGCACTTTTCGCAACAACAGCTGGCGGATCCGGAGATCGCGGCCAGTGAACCGATACTGCGTGCCTGCGTGCATTGCGGGTTCTGCACGGCAACCTGTCCCACCTATGTGCTGCTCGGCGACGAACTGGACAGCCCGCGTGGTCGGATTTATCTGATCCGAAACATGCTGGAACAGGGGGTGCCCGCCAGTGAGGAGGTCGTCACCCATATCGACCGCTGTCTGTCGTGCCTGTCGTGTATGAGCACCTGTCCATCCGGCGTGCATTATCAGCACCTGATCGACCATGCCCGCGTGCATGTGGAGCGGACGTTTCGCCGCCCCTGGCGCGACAGGCTGCTGCGTTGGTTGCTGGCCACCGTGCTGCCGCATCGCGCGCGTTTTCGTGCGGCACTGACTCTGGCCGAGCTGAGCCGTCCTCTGCATCGCTGGCTGCCAGGCCGCCTGCGGGCAATCGCCGCGGCAGTTCCCGCCCGGAAAGCAGGCATGCGGACGACCGGTTCGGAAGCGGCTCTGCCGCGTGCCGGGGTTCCGACGGTGACCGGCGGGCGCCTGCGCGTGGCGCTGCTGGAAGGCTGCGTGCAGCCGGTGCTGGCGCCGGATATCACCGCTGCCGCCGAACGTCTGCTGGCCCGCAGTGGCGTGGACGTGGTACGGGTCGACGGCTGTTGTGGCGCGCTGACGCATCATCTGGGCCGCGAACGCGAAGCGAACCGGCTGGCCACTTCGATGCTCGATCAGTTGCATGAGGTCCGCCGGGAAGCGGAGCTGGTGGCGGTGGCCGTTACCGCCTCGGGCTGCGGCACACACGCGAAGGACTACGGGTGGCAGTTCAGAGATAACAGCATAAAAGTTAGGCAAGCCACGGAAATATCAGAAAAAGTAAGGGACATCACCGAGGTGCTCCTGACGCTGGGCCTGCCACCGCTGGTGCAACGGCCGCCGCTGACCGTGGCCTACCACTCAGCGTGTTCCATGCAGCACGGCCAGCAGCTGCATCGGCCGCCGCGTGAGTTGCTCGAAGCGGCCGGCTTTAAGGTCGTGGAAATCGGCGAAGGACATCTGTGCTGCGGATCCGCCGGTACCTACAACCTGTTGCAGCCGGAAATCGCGTCCGGACTGCGTGATCGCAAGCTGGAAAACATTCGCGCCGCGCAGCCCGATGTGGTCGCTACCGGCAACCTGGGGTGTATCGCCCAGCTGGGTCCACATGCCGCGATGCCGGTACTGCATACCGTCCAGCTGCTCGACTGGGCAACCGGAGGGCCGACGCCCCCGGGTCTTGACTGATCAGCGAGGCGCTTTGCGGCTTGGCGGATGACGCAGGTCCGCGAGCACCTTCAGTGCAGACGGCAGATCCTCGAACCGGTCGACGGCTGCGATGACGTCGCTGTCGCGTTCGTTGAGCGCCGCGCAGTAGCCGTATCGGGCCCAGACAAATCCGGCGAAGCCCGCGTCACGGGCGGCATCCAGGTCATGGTAGGAGTCGCCGAACATGACGGCGTCTTCGCGTCGTACGCCCAGCCGCTCGGTGGCCGTGATCAGCTGCAGCGGGCTGGGTTTCTTTTCCGGCAGGCTGTCGCCGCCCAGGATCAGTTCAAATCGGTCATGGATGCCGGCATGCTGCAGCACCGCCTCGGCGTAGCGAATTCGCTTGTTGGTGATACAGCAAAGCCTGACGCACTGATCGCGCAGCGCATCCAGCACGTTGACCACCTGCGGATACAGGCTGCTGTGAGTGAAGATGTTGTCGCGATAGCAGGCGCTGAAGGTCTCCAGCGCCGTGGTGAAGTCGTCCGACTGCCCGGTGGTGCCACCTGGCAGCATGGCCAGTGCCCGCTCCAGCAGGGATTCGATGCCGTCGCCGATCAGCGATCGCGTCAGTGTGTCGCCGGGTGCGGGTCTGCCGGTGGCCAGCATCGCCTGGCCCAGGCAATAGGAGAGGTCCGGAGCGGAGTCAACGAGGGTGCCATCGAGGTCAATGGCCAGCAGGGCGGGTTTGGTCAAGTTCGAATTCGGTGTCGGTAGCGTTGGCTGAAATGGCGGGGGAGGAGGGCCTCCCCCGCCGGTCTGCTTCAGCCGTGCCTCATCAGAAGATGCGGAACGGGATGGCCGCGGGAGCCGTCATCAGTTTTTCCAGTTCGTCATCCAGTCGCAGCAGTGTCAGCGACGCACCGGCCATTTCCAGCGAGGTGCAGTAGTTGCCGACATAGCTCAGTGAGACTTTCAGTCCGGCGTCCTTGGCACGATTCGCCGCACGGCGATACAGCACGTACAGCTCGCTGGGCGGGGTGCCGCCAAGACCGTTGATCATCAGCGCAACACGGTCGCCCGACTTGAACGGCAGATCGGACGATACCGCGTCGAACAGTTCGTCGGTGATCGCATCGGCGCTCTTGAGCTTGTCGCGACGACGACCCGGTTCACCGTGGATGCCGACACCGACTTCGATCTCGTCTTCACCGAGCTGGAAGATCGGCGTGCCCTTGGCGGGCGGTGTGCACGAAGTCAGCGCCACACCCATGGAGCGAACCTGGCTATTGACCTTCTTGGCCAGCGCCAGCAGCTCGTCGAGGCTTGCGCCCTTTTCCGCTGCAGCGCCACAGGCCTTGATCACGAAGAAGTTGCCGGCCACACCGCGACGTCCGACGGTGTGTGTGCTGTCCTGCACGGCAACGTCGTCGTCGATCAGGAAGGACTTCACATTGATGCCTTCCGCCTGGGCCATTTCGACAGCCATGTCCCAGTTCATGCGGTCGCCCTGGTAGTTGTTGATCAACACCAGTACGCCGGCATCGGAGTTCATCACGCGGATGCACTCCAGGCAGTTGTCCATCGGCGGAGCCGCAAACACACCACCCGGTGTGGCAGCGTCGAGCATGCCAGGTCCGACAGCCATGATGTGGGCCGGCTCATGGCCGCTGCCCGACCCCTGGATTACAGAGACCTTGCCCTTCTGCGGGCGGTCGGTGCGGTGGACGATGGCATTTTCCGGCAGGTAGCGGATCATGTCCGGATTCGCGAGCTGCAGTCCTTCGAGCATCTCTGGCACGAAGTTCGCGGGATCATTGACGAATTTTTTCATTGTGGCCCCCAAAAAGCCTGTTGATTGGAATGGTTTTTGTGCGTTGGTCTGACTGGTTTGCGTTCGTTCGAACAGCGATGGCTCGGACTCAGGAGGCCGCCTTGGCTTCCTGAGTACCGGACACACCGAATGCTTCGCACATGTCGTCCAGCATCGTTGCAATCGCGACGATGCCTGGATCCTTGGTGCCTTTGCTGCGATCGCCGGTGAACGACTGACGCCCACGGCGTGCGGTCCAGTCGATGGTCTCCTCGATCGCGTGGTCGGCAATGCGCCTGGCTTCCGCGAGCACCTCGGTGGTGGAGGCATTCGGGTCGGTGGCACGCTGTGCCAGCATTTCCTGAATCGGGATCAGGGAGTCCAGCAGTGTCTTGTCGCCGCGCTGTGCGCCGCCACGCTGCTGAATGCCTTCGATCGCCGCGGCAACCATTGCGTTCAGGTCCTGCAGCGTGATCGCATCCTTGTCACGGCACAGGGCTGCCGCGCGCATGAAGCCGGTGCCCCAGATCGGTCCGGAACATCCGCCCACATTGCGGGCAATGATCATGCTGACCTTCAGCAGCAGGTTGCCGATCGAGCTGCGGTCCAGCTCATCCCAGTCCTTTTCGATGACGCGGAACCCGGAAGCCAGCGAGACGCCGAAATCGGCGTCGCCAGCGGCCGCGTCCAGTTCGGAAAAGTACTGTTCGTTGCGAAGGGCAGTGGCCGCGATGGTTTTCAACGCGAGCTCCACATCCCCCTGAGTGATTTGACTCATCGGTAATACTCCCCAGGTGTTGCCGTGTGTTTGATTTATGCGGCGTTGCGCGCTACCAGCGCTTGCAGATCGGCCAGTGAGATCTGGACGTTCGGCGGGTCGCCCAACTCCGGCACCACCTTCACGGCTTCCTTGAAGTCTTCTTCGGTGGTGTAGGTGCTGGTTGTGATCAGGCACGGGAATCCCGCGCCCGTCGCCGCGAGCAATCCGTTGCGACTGTCTTCGATGACGATGCCTTCGCTGGCCGGGAGTCCAAGCGACTTCGTGGCCAGTTCGTAAATCTCCGGGTCGGGCTTCTTCTTCGAGACCACGTCGCCGGCATGAACGAACTCGAACTTTGCCTTGCGTTCCGGTCCCATCAGATCAAGTACGCCGGAGACCGATTTCATCGCCGATGTCGTGCAGACCCCGAGTCGGATCCCGGCCGCCAGCGCCTCGTCGACGATTCGCAGGATCCCGGCGCGCAGCGGCAGTTTCCCTGTGGCGATCATGTCGGCGAAGATTTCGGTCTTGCGCTTGTGCAGCGCGGCAATCAGCGAATCACGGTCGGCTGCGCCCGTCGCTTTCAGATCGGGCCAGCCGGCCGTGTCGAAGTCATGCCGCATGCGTTCCTTGCCGCCGGCCACCTTGAGCAGCTCACCGTACAACTCGACGTCCCAGCTCCGGTCGATACCGAAGTCCTTGAACGCACGGTTGAACGCGACGCGATGGCCGTCCCTTTCGGTGTCTACGAGAACACCGTCACAATCGAAAATAAGTGCCTTCATGCTGATGTCGATCTTCAGGCGACTTTGGCGAGGACTTCAGCGCCCCGGTTCGTGCCACCGAACTGCGCGATCTTTTCCTTGAACAGCCCCTTCAGCGCCTCGAACTGGGCGCCAAGTACGCGCAGCGGTTCGTAGTCCTTGGGATTGTCGCGGTGATAGTCGGCGAAGCTGTCGATGAAGACATGCTTGAGGTTGGTGGAGATGTTGATCTTCGCACAACCCAGCTTGATGCACTTCTGGATGACTTCGTCGGACAGCCCCGTGCCGCCATGCAGCGCCATCGGTACGCCGGTGCGGCGGTTGATCTCGCCGATCAGGTCGAACTGCACTTTGGGTTCGCCGTGGTAGTAGCCATGCGCGGTACCGATCGCGGCGGCAAATGCGGCCAGCTTCAATTCTCTGCAGAAGCGCTCGGCTTCGGCCGGGTCGGTCAGCTGCGATTCGTGTTCGAGCACGACCATGTCGTCCTCGACGCCGAGAATCTGGCCGATTTCCGCCTCGATGCCGATGCCGGCGGCGTTGGCCCAGTCAACGACCTGCCGGGTCAGCCGCAGGTTTTCCTCGAAGGGCTTGTCGGAGGCGTCGATCATGACGGACGTCCAGCCCGTGTCGACGCATTTCTTGATCATGTCCATGTCCTTGCCGTGGTCCAGGTGCAGTACGACCGGGACGGGCGAGTCGCCGGCGATTTCCTGCATCCAGCCGTAGATGGCCTCATGGCTGTAGTAGTTGATCGTCTTGGCGGACGCCTGGATGATGACCGGCGCATTGAGCTCCTCGGCCGCCTTCACCATGGCATTCATGGAGGCGTAGTCGACGGGATTGAAGGCGGCGACGGCGTATCCTTTCGCCTTCGCTTCCGCCAGTACAGGTGTGATGCTTACCAGTGGCATGTCGGTTTCTCCTTTGGCCACCGCGGAACGGTGGAAACTGGTACGGACTCGAGTTCGAGTGAGACCCGTAATATACGTTAACGGACGCTGGTTTGTCCCGCCGCGAGGGCGGGACTACAGCGTCTGAGGGCTGATTTTCCGGGCGATTCCGGGTCAGGGCCGGGGTCAGTCCCCGGCGTCAGTCCCGGGGCAGCGCGAAGACCATATACCGGCCCGGACCCGGCGGCGGCAGGTCGAGCTGTGGCGCGAACTGGCCGTTGCCTCCAACCGCGATGGCCACGTACTGGCGTCCATCGACCTCGTAAACCGCCGGAACGCCTTCGGTGGCTGCCGGCAGGTCGTACTCCCACAGCACGTCGCCGTTGTCGGCGTCGTAGGCGCGCATCCTGCGGTCCGATGATGTGCCGGAGAACACCAGGCCGCCCGCGGTCGTCACGACCCCGCCGCGTGGCGCATGGCTGCCGGTGCCTTCGGGGAGCCCATGCACGCCGCCATGCGGCTTCTGCCATAGGATGGTGCCCGAATTCAGATCATAGGCGGTGATCTGCGACCACGGTGGCCCGATCGCCGACAGGCCGTTGCTCATCATCATGAAGTCCACCGGCGCGGTATAGGCGATGAAGTCGGAATCCGCATTGGGGACCACCTGCGGCTGGCCGCCGCCCTGTCCACCGCCACCGGGGCCGCCGCCCGGCGGCACGAGGCGGACAAAGGTCGGCAGCTCCTTCGATACCACATACAGCCTGCCGTTGACCGGGTCGACGCTCGAGCTGCCCCAGTTCGCGCCACCGTTGTGGCCCGGCATCATGATGGTGCCTTCCAGGCTCGGGGGCGTGTACATGCCTTCATTGCGGGAAGTCCGCAGAATCTCCCGCACCCGCTCCTGATCTTCCTCGGAGATGTAGGGATTGATGTCGGCTTCCGTGAACGACTGCCGTGTAAACGGCGGCGGTGTGGTGGGAAACGGCTGCGTCGGCCAGGTTTCCTCGCCCGCCACGTCCGATGCCGGCACTTCTCGATGCTCGATGGGCCACAGTGGCTCGCCGGTGTCGCGGTGGAAGGCGAACACGAAACCCATCTTGGTGGCCTGCACGACCACATCGACGTCTTCGCCGTCGTGGCGAACGGTCAGCAGTTTCGGTGCCTGCGGAATGTCGAAGTCCCAGACATCGTGCTGGATCAGCTGGTAGTGCCACAGCCGTTCGCCGGTACGCGCGTCCAGAGCAACCAGTGAGTTGGTGAACAGGTTTTCGCCGGGGCGGTTGCCGCCGAAGAAGTCGTAGCGGGGCGCGCCGAAGCCGGCGAAGAAGATGCCGCGTTCGACATCCACGGTGGATTCACTCCAGTTGTGCGCGCCGCCGAAGAGGTCGAGGTCCTGTTCCGGCCAGGTATCGGCGCCGTACTCGCCGGCGCGTGGCACGCTGCGGAACGCCCAGCGCAGTTCGCCGGTACGCACGTCGTAGGCGTGTACGTCACCGGACGTGGAGGCGTAGGCGAACGCGCCGGCCGGCAGCGACACGATCATCAGGTCCTCGAAGATGCGTCCCGGATTGCTCGGCTGCAGAGCACGCTGGTTGCTGGTGTCACGGTCCATGGCCTCGCGCAGGTCCACACGGCCGTTGTCGCCGAAGCTTTCGATGACTTCGCCGGTGGTGGCGTCGACCGCGGTGAGATGCCCCTGCACCATGTACATGAGCCGGCGGTCGGAACGGTCGTCACTTTCCCAGTAGTTGATGCCGCGGCCGCTGAACGAACCCTGATTGGGGCGCGACCAGATTTCCTCGCCGGTGCGCGCGTCCAGTGCCTGCAGCGCGCCGCGTGCACCCTGCACATACATCACGTCATCGATGACGATGGGATTGAATGTGAGGTTCTGGCCGGTTTCGTAGCTCCAGGCCACCTCCAGTGAAGCCACGTTGTCCCTGTTGATCTGCGTCAGGGCGGAGTATTGCGAGGAGTCCGGTCCGCCCAGGTACTGATTCCATGAAACGAAATCGAGTGCGGAAGAGGAGGCGCCCTGCTGTGCGTGCGTTGACAATGCCGCCGCGCACAGCGCCGCGCTGGCCCCGAGGATCACGGTCCTGCGCAGAGCGGAAGCTGCAGGTTTCGCGGATGGCGTACGTTGCGCCGTTGTTGTCGTAATGGAAGTCACTTCTGGCCCACCCAAGGTTGATTGTCGTTGTGATTCGACTGTCGCCGAAAACGCCTTTGCCGAAAACAAAAAAAGGCGGTCAGCGCTTTCGCACCGACCGCCCTGTCTGGCTATGCGCTGAAGTACCTTCGAGGTTGCTTTCTCGCCGATGGCGGCGAGAAAGACCTTGCGATGACTTCAGGCAGTCGCGTTACGTCCGTTATCAGCGGCCGTCTGCTTCACGTGCACGCTCTTCGTACGGAGCGCCGATGCCGGAGGAACCGATGAACATGGTACGGCCGTCCGGGAAGGTGATGTCACTGGCGTTGGCGCGCAGCGAACCGTCCTTGGCCTGGAACCCGGCTACCCTGATGTTCGTGCCTGCCGGCAGCGTGTTGCGATCCCATCCGCGACGCAGCAGCGCGCTGGGCGCACCGCCCTCGACCTTCCACTGCTCGACGCCGTCATCTGTATTCACGTCGATGTGGATCCAGGAATGCGGGTTCACCCACTCGAACAGAGTGACTTCGCCTTCCAGGGTGACCGGACGGTCACGATCAAATTCCGCGGCAAACGAGTGATGCGCAATCGCCTGCCCCATTGCTACCGCGCCCAGCATTGCTGCGCCGGCGACTATCCCGAGTGTCTTCATTCGCATCGGATTTACTCCTGTCCTTCCGAAACCAAAATCTGTCTGAACCGTATCTGCCATCTGAGTCAGCGTAGCGTTGTCACTGTATGAACCGTGCCCGCTGCCTGATCAGAGTGGTCCTGTTGTAGTGATTGGACCGTACACCATGCAGGTCCGTTCCCATAAGGTTAGTGCCCCCAGACATCCGGCGCAACTTCGGACATCCGAAAAATCAGCCGTTTGCGGGCGGTTTGACCATTGTGGGCCGTCCTGCTTTACAAATCTTGCGGTTGGGGCAGCCGTTGCGCCGCGTATGCGACGCGGCGCAACGGACTGTCAATTACTCCGTAAGCAGCAGGTCGTGGTACAGCATCATCTCGGAGAACTCCACACAGTTGTATTCGAGAATCTGTGCGTTCTCTTCGACGCGGCGGTACAGCGGCATCTCGATGGTCCATGGTGCCGAGAACGTGGTCGGATCCTCGATGGTCGCCTCGTAGTGAAGGTGGTTCGGGCTCATCAGCGTGAAGCGCTCGGTGACCCTCAGAGCTGAGCTGTGGTGATTGCCCGCACGGTCGAACCAGGTCTGGCCGTTGAAGCCGGTGTTCTCGATGACCAGCGTGTCACCGTCCCAGCTGCCGTTTGACCAGCCCATCCAGCCATCCACCGGCGGCTCGCGGTGGTTGCTCATGTGCACCAGGCGATTTGCGTTGGCGAATTCGTAGACGAACAGAATGTCGCCGCCGCCCTGTACGATCTGAAACGGATAGGGCAGGTAGTTCGCACGCGGAATGCCCGGCAGGTAGCACTTGGCTTCCGGATCGGACTCCGGCCACTGGGCACGCAGCTCGTCACGTTGCTCGCGCGCGCCCGGCAGGTACGGGATACGCCCGTCGCCGGACGTGATCACGCTCTGGCCGGCCGGAATTGCACCGATCGCGCCCAGCTGCCAGAAGTCCTCCAGCTGCTCGGAGGAGTGTGCCTCCAGGTTCCAGTAGGCGGTGTTCAATGCCTGCCAGATGCCGTTCAAGTTCGGTTGGCCGGCAATCCGTTCCGGCGTGTTCTGTTGTGCCTGCCCCAATACGGCGTTTGGCGCGACGACCAGAGTCGCCAATGCCATTGCCACAATTGCGCCTTTAAACCGGTATCGCATCTGCCAAGTCTCCTGTTTTGTTTCGAGTTTGTAAGCTGATTATTGTTGTTGGCCTGCTTCGTGCAGGCTGTACAGCCCTACGCCGTGCCGTGATTCTACGGCAATGCGTAGGCCATTACCGTACCGCCGGCGATCACCGCCACATGCTGGCGACCGCTGCGGCCCTGGTAGCTCATCGGGTTCGCGTTGGCGGTGCCGCCCAGTCGCGTGACCCAAAGTTCCTCGCCGTTCGCGGCATCGAAGGCGCGCAGCCGCTGATCGCCGGAGTTGCCGACGAACACCAGACCGCCGCCGGTCGCGGTCGCGCCGGCGCTGCCGACGTTGCCGACCAGCTGTTGGCCCTCGGGCAGGTCCTCGTTCAGTCCCAGCACCGACTCCCAGACGATATCGCCGGTGCGCGCGTTGACGGCCACCAGCTTGCCCCAGGGCGGTCGGTAGCACGGCGCGGTCGGGCCGACAGGCCGGCCGTTGTCGTCAAACTGGCCGCCCAGCGGGCCGTTGAAAGAAAAGAACGGGCCGACACCCAGGATGCTCGCCCGGTCATAGGGCTGCGGCGAATTCGGCGCGTCGAAGCTGTAGGTGACGTCGGGGGCCTTGTCCTGCACCCAGCCCACCAGCGAGGTGTTGTTCACGCTGACGTAGAAGATGCCGGTACCAGGGTCGACCGTGACGCCGCCCCAGTTCACGCCGCCGGTTCCGCCGGGGAACTGAATCGTCGATCGCAGCGGCTCGGTGGGGCCGTAGAGGAAACTCGTGAACGGGCCGGCGTTGTAGTACCCGCCGCTGCGTTCGAGGAACTCACGACAGGCGCGGACATGTTCGGGATTGGTATCTTCCGGCCGTACCAGATCCTGCTCCGGGTCGAAGCTCACCTGACTCAGCGGACCCGGGCGCGCCGGAAACGGCTGCGTGGGCGAGTACCATTCGGTGGGCACGTCGGCGATCGGGACCGGCCGCTCCTCGACGGGAATATGCGGCTCGCCGGTGTCGCGGTTGAGTACGAAGGCATAGCTGGTCTTGCCGATGTGGGCGAGCACCGGAACAGATGATCCGTCTGGTCCGGGCACGTCGAACAATGCGCCCGTGGAGGGCATGTCGACGTCCCACAGGTCGTGATGCACGACCTGGAAATGCCAGCGTCGCTCGCCCGTCAGCGCATCGACCGCGACGATGGAGTTGCCGTAGACGTTGTCGCCGGGCCGGCCACCGCCGAAGTAGTTCGGTGAAGGGCTGGAAATAGCCATGTAGACCAGGCCGCGCTCGACATCCACGGGTGCCGAGAACGCCCACATGTTCGTGCCCGACCGCTCCTCCCAGCCGTCACCCCAGGTGTGGTGATAGGGGTCGCCCGGCTGCGCCACGGTGTGGAATTCCCAGAGCTGCTCGCCGGTGCGCAGGTCGAACGCGCGAGAATTGCCCGGCGGGCCCTGCGGCAGCTCGCCGACGGCCGCGCCGATGATGGCGACATGGCGATAGATCGTGGGCGTGCCACCGTAGCCGACGTCGCCGACGGAGATCATGCCGTTGTCGCCGAAGTCGGCGGCCCGTTCCCCGGTGGCCGCATCGATGGAGAACATGCGCATGCCTGCCATGAACACGATCCGGGGTGCGATGTCGTCGTCGCCCGGCCAGTAAGACACGCCGCGACTGGAAATCCCGCCGGGGCCACCGGGCATCTGGAATACCCAGATCTCCTGTCCGGTGTCGGCGTCGAGTGCGATCACGCGATTGGACGCGTTCACATACATCACGCCATCCACGACCAGTGGTACTGCGGTGGTGTTGCCGCCCAGCGCATACGTCCAGGCCGAGGCGAGGCCGCTGACGTTGTCGCGATTGATCTGGGTCAGCGGTGAGAACCGTGTTGCCGCCTGATCACGGTTGATGGTGCGCCAGTCGCCATCCGGAATGGCTGCAGCGGCCTGGAGCGCACGGGCGGTTGTCTGAGCGACACCGGTGGCCGGCGCGGGCGGCTCTGATGTGTCACAGCCGGCAGCCAACACGGCGGTGCCGGCAATGGCAATGCCCAACTTCATCTTCATCTGGCCCCCAGGGTCATCGGCAAAGGTCTTCTTGTGTATGCGTCGTCTTCAGCGGATACCGTCGAAAGCTGAGGCGATCCTGGCCGATTCGCCATGACCCGCCCTGGCTTGCAGGACCGATTGCGGCGTCGGCGGTTATGGGTCGTCCGGTGGACGCCCGCCTTGGTAACGCGGCCCAGCAGCCGCAGATCAATTGCTTATCCTACGCTACTCGCCAGCCAAGTCCCAAATCCCGGAGCGGCCTGTTGCGATCGGCCGGATCAGAGCCGCAGTGGCCCTGATCCGGGTGGCGAAATGCAGTAAGCTCGCGGCAGGACTATAGGTCAGGCGTATCCGGTGCGCTATGCTTCCGGCCGCCGCAGGTCCGGCTGCCGGCGGATTCGAACCTGAAGAATGTTAAAGAGCACTCACACTCAGCAGATCATGGCGAAAAAACTGACAGAGCGCGCCGGCAGGCTGCGTGTCGCACTCATTGCAAATCTCACCCTCCCGCTGATGCTGGCGGCCTGTTCGCCACCGGCGCCGCAGGTTCCATCGGCCGTGCAGGACATGCCGCCTTTCCAGGCCGCCTACAGCATCGACGATCTGATGGACTATATGATTACGCCGGCTGCCGAGGCCTACTGGGGCTCGGTGTCCATTCACATCGACCGCGACGGCATCACTGAAAATTTCCCGACCACCGATGCCGAGTGGGATGCGGTGATGGCGGCTGCGGTGACGCTCGCCGAGTCCGGCAACCTGCTGATGCTGCCGTCGCGCGCGCTGCCGGGACGTGACTGGATGCGGCTGTCGCGTGAGATGGTGGCCGCGGGCGTTGCCGCTGCGAACGCTGCCAGTTCGCGGGATGTCGACGCGGTCTTCGATGCCGGCGAACGGGTCTATAATGCGTGTTCAGCCTGTCATGATCAGTATCTCGTAAATCCGGCTGCCTTGACGTTTCCGCCGCCGGACTGATATGAAAGCGCACGTTGCGAACGGCCGCCGCGGTGGTCGTAAGAAGATAATCATCACTACCTGAGGGGGCATCCCTGGTGTTATTGCAGTTACTAGAGTGGTTGCGCGAGACCACATTCAGCACGGACCTGCGCGAGTCCATCTATATGTGGGGTGTCGTCAACGGCATACACGCGCTCGGGCTTGGCATGTTCATGGGCGTGCTGCTGTTCTGGGATTTTCGTCTGCTCAATGTCGGGCTGCGGAATGTTTCGGTCTCCGAAACCTGGGACCGGCTGTCGCCTTGGATCGGCCTTGGTTTTCTGATCATGGCGGTGACCGGGATACTGCTTTTCATCTCCGATCCGGTGCGTTTCTGGGGCAATCTGTTTTTCCGCGTCAAGATCGTGCTTCTGGTGCTCGCCGGCATCAATGCAGCGGCATTCCACTTTACGGTCGGCAAACGCCTCGTCGAGTGGGATCGGCCGGGCGGGGCCTTGCCGGTGGCCGCCAAGGTCGCGGGCATAAGTTCTCTGGTGCTTTGGGCAATCATCATCGTGCTTGGACGGCTGATTGCGTATAGCTGGTTCCCGCCGCTGCTCTAGGAGCTGGATGATGACTCTGTTACCTGCTTTCGAATGGATTCAAAGCACCGGCCTGGGCCGTGCGATCAATGAATCCACCTATCTGTTCGCGTTCATTCAGGCCGGCCATCTGCTTGCGCTGGCCGTACTGGGCGGCGCGGTGCTGCTTGTGGATCTGCGTATCCTGGGCTTTGGTCTCAGAAATCAGCCGGTGGCCTATGTCGCGCGCGTGGCGCAGCCGTGGCTGATCGGCGGCACCATTGCGATTGCCACCACGGGCTTCCTGCTCTTCATGTCCATGGCGGGTAACCGCTATTATTGGAACGAGGCGTTCTGGCTGAAGATGTATGCGCTGATCGCCGCTGTCCTGCTCACGCTGGTCATCCGCCGCCGCTTTGTGTTCGGCGACCCGTCGAAGGCGGAAACGGGCCTGGCGAAGACCGTAGCCGTGCTTTCGGCGCTGTCGTGGCTGGTTGTCGGTGCGCTGGGCAGGGCGATCGGGTTCGTCTGATTCGTTGCGCGACTGCGCGGATCCCCGTTCCGGCGGATCCGGCCCGGCCGATTAAGAAAAATTCAGACAGTGGAGCGGCCCTGCGGGGCCGTTCTGCGATGAACAGGGGTGGAAACCATCACTGCCTGATACCGGACGCCGTGCTCCGGCGCCGTCGGTTGCCGTGCAGCGGCCGGAAGGGTAAGTTGTAGCGTACACCCTGCATAGCAGAATCTGCGCGTCGTAGTCCTGTACAGCGCGCATCGAGTCGCTCAAGCGACCAGCTGAATACATGATGGAGGTCATCAGATGAAAGAGCGAATGGCAACACTGGCTGTGCTGAGTGCCGGCCTTGCGGTCGGGTGCAGCGATACGCAGTCACAGGCGGATACCGCACAGTCCGCGAATCCACAGGACAGCTCCGGCTGGACGCATCCGATGACGGCCTGGGGCGATCCCGATCTGCAGGGCATGTGGCCGATCGGACACCTTGCCGGCAACGTGCAGCTGCAGAGAGATCGCAGCCTGGGCGACCAGCTGTACTACACCGACGAAGACTTCGAGCAGCGTGCCCGGCAGATTGCCGCGCGTGCTGCAACCTACGAGCGCGAGATCGAAGGCGATCGCATGGGCATGGGGCACTGGGCCGAATCGATGGCGACCGCCGCGCCGCAGCGCCAGACATCACTGATCGTGGATCCGCCGAACGGCCAGCTGCCGCCGCTCACCGCCGAAGGTGAACGCGTCAGCCCGACGATGGGCAGCTCATGGTTCCGCAACACCTGGGATGCGATGGAAGACTTTGATACCTGGGATCGCTGCATCACGCGCGGCCTGCCGGCATCGATGTTCCCGTTCCAGTACAACAACGGCATTCAGGTGGTGCAGTCGCCCGGATACGTCGTCATCAACCTGGAGATGATCCACGAAGCCCGTGTGATCCCCATTGACGGCAGGCCGCATCTGTCCGATGAAATCCGCAGCTACATGGGCGATTCCCGCGGGCGCTGGGAAGGCAACACACTGGTCATTGAAACCACGAATTTCAACGGTGTGCCCGAGATGGTGAACATCGGTACCAGCGGTGCGCCGCGTCGCAGCATTCCGACGAGCACGGAGCTGCATCTCACGGAGCGCCTGACGCGTCTGGATGACGACACCATCGAGTACGAGCTTCACGTACAGGATCCGGTCATGATGACGCAGCCCTGGACGGCCCGATTCACCTGGGAGCGTGATCCGGACTACGTGTTTTTCGAGTACGCCTGTCACGAAGGCAACACCGCCATCCGTTATTACATCGAGACATCGCGTCACGAACGCGAGCAGCAGGCGGCGGCTCGCTGAGATTCATGACAGCCGGCATGTAGACGGCCATAGACTTCTCAACCCACCACCCTGAAAATCGGCGGCGCGTTGCAGCAGCAGCGCGCCGCTTTTTTCACTGTAATCACCGGATGCCGACATGACCGCGACGAAGCGGGCACCGCGAAAGGAAATCGTCGGATGGGCGATGTTCGACTTCGCGAACCAGGCGTATACCCTGCTCATCATTACGGTCGTCTTCGGCGACCTGTTCACGCGTGTCATTGTCGGTGACCGGGGCGATGACTACCGGCTCGGCAATCTGCTCTGGAGCGTGGGTCTTGCGATCAGCTACCTGCTGGTTGTGCTCGCCGGCCCGCTGCTTGGCGCCATCATGGACTACACCGCCGCCAAGAAGCGGTTCCTGTTCGCCAGCTACGTTCTGACGATCGTAGCCACCGCAGCGCTGTACCTGGTGTCGCCCGGTTACATCCTGCTGGCGATGCTGCTGCTGATCGTGTCGAATTTTGCGTATGCGGTGGGCGAGGCGTTCATCGCGAGTTTCCTGCCCAGTCTCGGGCCGCCGGAAGACCAGGGCAAGATTTCCGGGTTCGGCTGGGCACTGGGCTACGTGGGTGGACTGCTGGCGGCCGGCTTCACGCTGGTCTTTCTGGGTGAGGTCAGTGCCGAAAATTTCGAGCGCATCCGCTGGGTCGGACCTTTTGCGGCGGCGTTCTTTCTGCTGGCAGCCATTCCGACCTTTCTGTGGGTCCGCGAACCGGGTGTGGCACAGCAGTTGCCCGATGGTCAGAGCTATCTGAGTGTTGGTCTGGCGCGACTGGCCGATACGGTGTCCGGGCTTCTGGCATTCCGCGACCTGGCGCTGCTGATGGTGTCGATCTTTTTCGCGATGGCGGGCATCTACATCATCATCACGTTCTCGTTCATCTACGGTGCCCAGGTCATCGGCTGGGATCCGGGCGTACGCAACATCATGTTCATCGTCGTGCAGATCAGTGCGGCGGTGGGTGCCATCGGGTTCGGCTTCGTGCAGGATCGTATTGGCGCCAAGCCCACCTACATGATCTCGCTGTTCATGTGGATACTGGCGATTACCTGCATCTATGCCACGCCCCAGTTCACGGCCTTCGCCAATGACAGGCTGGCCCTGAGCTGGGAGGCGCAGTACGTGTTTCTTTTTGTGGGTTCCATTGCCGGTGCCAGTCTTGGTTCCAGTCAATCGGCCGGACGTGCCCTGGTCGGGATCTTCTCGCCGCGCGACAAGGCAGCAGAGTTTTTCGGGTTCTGGGGCACTTCGTCCAAGCTCGCCGCCGTGTTCGGCATACTTGGTCTTGGTCTGCTCCAGGCCGTCGTCGGGCTGCAGGCATCGATCCTCTTCTGCATCGTCCTGTTTGCACTGGCGGTGGCCACCTGCCTGCCCCTCAGTCAGGCCCGCGGCCGTCGTGTCGCCGAGGAGTGGGATGCCCGCGAGGGCAGCGACTGACGCTGCGCCCGATCACGCGCCCGATCACACGGTCGGGCCTTGAACTTCGACGCATCGCCCTTATCAAAATGGTTACGGCGCGGCCACCGGTTTTCGCTGGCGGCTGCGCAACGTAGCCACTTTGCGAAAGGACACTGCAAGGAGTATCAGCCGATGACAGCACGTCGAATCATGCATGCCATCTTTCTGCCCGCGCTGCTGCTGGCCCTGGCGGCCGGTGCGCAGGCGCAGTGGCCCACCGGAGCGGATGGCAGGCCATCGCTGGCGCCGGTGCTGAAGGAAGTCACCCCGGGTGTTGTGAACATATCCGTCGTGTCACAGCAGCAGGTTCGCAGAAACCCCCTCATGGATCTGTTCAACGATCCGATGTTCCCGTTTTCCGTCCCCGAGCAGCGTCCGGAAACGGTGCCCCGCGAGAGCGTCGGCTCCGGGGTCATCGTCGATGCTGCCAACGGCTACATATTGACCAATCACCACGTTATCCAGCGTGCCGATGAGGTCATCGTCACGCTGCCGGACGGTCGGCGAATCGACGCCCAAGTCATCGGTTCGGATGCGGCCACCGATATCGCGCTGCTGAGAGTTCAAGCCGACGATCTCGTCGCGATTCCGATGGGCGACTCCACGCAACTGGAGGTGGGTGACTTTGTCGTGGCGATCGGGAATCCATTCGGCCTCGGGCAGACCGTCACATCGGGTATCGTCAGCGCGCTGAGCCGAGCCGGTCTGCGTCTTCCCGTAGAAACCTATCAGGACTTCATCCAGACCGACGCCTCGATCAACCCGGGCAATTCCGGCGGTGCGCTGGTGAATCTGGGCGGCGAGCTGATCGGCATCAACACCGCGATCGTATCGCCAGGCGGCGGCGGGAACGTCGGCATCGGCTTCGCGGTGCCGAGCAACATGGCCCGCGACGTCATGAAACAGCTGATCGAACACGGTGAGGTGCGGCGTGGATTGCTGGGCGTGCGCGGCGATGACGTGACCCCGGACATTGTCGCGGCATTGGATCTGCCTGTCCGCTCGGGCGCCATCATCACCGAGGTGACACGGGACTCGGCGGCCGAACAGGCGGGCCTGCAACGCGGCGATGTGGTCGTTGCGGTCAACAACCAGGCCATCAACAGCTTCGCCGACCTGCGCAACCGCATTGGTTTGACGCCGGTGGGCAGCGAGATTGAGCTGACGTATCTGCGTGAAGGTGAACGACAGACCGCCCGCGCCACGATCGGCGCCGATCAGGGCCAACTGGCCAGAGACGATTCGCGCATCGAGCGGCTGCAAGGCGCCGAGTTCAGTGCGATGGACCGGTCGCACCCGCAGTACGGGCGCTTCCAGGGCGTTGTGGTGGCGCGTGTCGAGCAGGGCAGTCCCGCCGCCGCTCAGGGTCTGCGGCAGGGCGACCTGATCGTCGCGGTCAATCGCACGGCCGTGCGTTCGCTGGATGATCTGGCGCGGGCGATGCCTTCTGATCCACGCATCACGGCGGTACTGGATATCATCCGTGGCAACGCGCGGCTCTACCTGGTACTGCGCTGAGCGACAGCGCGCGCCTTGAACTCGCGCCGCCGCCGTCCGAGCACAGGCTCGGTATAGCCATTGGGTTCGGTGGTGCCGTGCAAGATCAGGTCGATGGCCGCCTGAAACGCGATGCTGTTCCGATAATCGGGTGACATCGGACGATAGCCGGTGTCACCCGCGTTCTGCCTGTCGACGATCGTCGCCATGCGTTGCATCGCCTGCACCACCTGATCCTGGGTCACCAGGCCGTGATGCAGCCAGTTGGCGATGTGCTGCGACGAGATGCGCAGTGTGGCGCGATCCTCCATCAGCCCGATGTTGTTGACGTCGGGCACCTTGGAGCAGCCGATGCCCTGCTCGACCCAGCGCACTACATAGCCGAGTATGCTCTGGGCGTTGTTGTCGAGCTCCCGACGAATCTCGTCGGCCGTGAGCGATTGCGATCCCAGCATCGGTGGCGTGAGGATCGCCAGCAGGTCGTCGCCGGTTCGCTTCGGCCCGGCACCGAGCTGGCGCTGACGTTCGGCGACGTCGACGCTGTGGTAGTGCATCGCATGCAGTGTCGCGGCAGTGGGTGAGGGTACCCACGCACAGCTGGCGCCGGCCAGTGGATGTGCCTGCTTGGTGTCCAGCATGGATTTCATGTCGTCCGGCACGGCCCACATGCCTTTGCCGATCTGCGCATGACCGGGAAGACCCGCTTCCAGGCCGACACGCACGTTCCAGTCTTCGTAGGCCTGCATCCAGAGCGCGCCCTTGATCGCCGGCTTCGGGGTCACCGGACCTGCTTCCATGCTGGTGTGAATTTCGTCGCCGGTGCGGTCGAGAAAGCCGGTGTTGATGAATATCACCCGCTCGGCGGCCGCCCTGATGCACTCCATGAGGTTGATCGTGGTGCGCCGCTCCTCGTCCATGATGCCGATCTTCAGAGTGTTGGCTGGCAGCCCGAGACCCTGTTCGACCGCCGCGAACAGCGCGACGGACAACGCCACCTCGGCGGGGCCATGCTGTTTGGGCTTGACGATGTAGACGCTGCCGGTGCGGCTGTTGCGGTACGGTCCGCTGCGCTTGAGGTCGTGAATGGCCGCCAGCGCGGTGATCACGCAATCGAGAAAGGTCTCCGGTATCGGCGCACCATCCGCCGTCCTTACGGCATCGGTGAGCAGGTGGCCGCCCACGTGACGTACCAGCATCAGGCTGCGGCCGGGCAGCGTGCGCTGCGAGCCGTCGGGCGCCGTGTATTGCCGGTCGGGTTGCAGCGTTCTTTCGATCTGCCGTCCGCCCTTGTTGAGCGTGGCCGTCAGCGTGCCCCGCATGATGCCGTTCCAGTTGCCGTAGACACGTGCCTTGTCTTCGGCATCCACCGCAGCGACGGAATCCTCGCAGTCCATGATGGTGGATATCGCACTTTCCAGCACCACATCCCTGACGCCTGCCGGATGCTGGCGGCCGATCGGGTGTTCGGGATCGATCACCAGCTCCAGGTGCAGGCCGTGATTCACCAGCAGCACATGCGTCAGCTGGCCGTCGGCATCCCGGTAGCCGGCGAATGCGTCTGCGTTGCGCAGGGCCGTCTTCGTGCCGTCGGACAGGTCCAGGTTCAGTCTGCCATCGTGAACGGACAGCGCTGTCACCTGCTGCCATGATCCGTGCTGCAGTGGTGCGCAGCTGTCGAGAAATCCGTTGGCATACTCGATGACGCGTCCGCCACGCTCCGCATCGTACGTCCCTGAATCCGATGTGACGGTACCGATCACATTCGTGCCGTACAGCGCATCGTAGAGGCTTCCCCAGCGCGCGTTGGCCGCGTTCAGTGCGTAGCGGGCGTTGTCGACCGGTACCACGAGCTGTGGACCGGCAAGCACTGCGATTTCGTCATCGACATTCGCGGTCGTGACGGTAAACGGCGGACCTTCGGGAATCAGATAACCGATCTGAGTGAGAAACTCGCGGGTCGCTGCGCTGTCTGGAGGATTTCCGGTATGCGAACGCAGCCATGCGTCGATCTCGGCCTGCAGTCGGTCACGCTCGGCGAGGAGGGCGGCATGGCGAGGACCCAGCGTCGAGACGATCTCGGCCAGCAGTTTCCACACCTGTTCGCTGGCGATGCCGGTTCCCGGTGCAATTTCCCGGTCCACCAGTTCGTGCAGGCAGCCGGCGATATCAAGGCCACAGGCCTGTGTGTAATCAGTCATTCTGGTATCCGTATGTAGCCTGAACGACGCGCCGAGCTACGGCGAGCAATGCGCGTGGCGGCGTCTAGCCGACATCGGCAGTGAGCCCCGCCTGCTCGATGCCGAATCTGCAGGCGGCCTCGTCCTCATCTCCGGTGCCACCGCTGGCACCGGCGGCACCAACGATCGCGCCGGCGGCATCACGTATCAGCACACCGCCGGGCTGCGGCAGGAATCGACCCTGCGCTGTGGCGGCGAGAGCGATCATGAAGTTCGGGTTTTCTTTTGCACGCTTCGCAAGCTCGCGGCTGGACACGTCCATGGCAACCGACCCCCATGCCTTGCCGCGGGCGACATCGAAGCGAAACATGCTGGCACCGTCCTCGCGCTGCATTGCCTTGAGTTCTCCGCTATGGTCAAGCACGACGACAGTGACGGGCTTGATGCCCATCTCACGAGCCTTGATCAGCGCGTGTTTGATGATTGCGTTCGCGGTAGTCAGGTCGAGTTGCGGCATCTGGCCTCCATGGATGTAGCTGCGTCTGAATTCGGACGGTCGGGTCGGGGTCAGCGCTGCGGCGACTCGCCCAGCACCGCGGGCACTTCACCCAGCGTGGAACTGTCAGGCAGGGTGACGGCGATGAACTGTCCGCCACGTTCATCGCTGCGCAAAGGATGAACGAAAACCGTGACTTCATCACCGGGCTGCAGCGAATTGCGGCGCCACCCTCCGCGCGCGAGTATTGTTGCCGGATTCATTTCCACGGTCCACGCTTCCACGTCACCGCTTTCGGTGGTGACGTTCAGGTGTATCCAGGAATGAGGATTGCTCCAGCTGAACGATGTGATGACGCCCTCCAGGCTGATCGAACGTGTGCGATCGAACACGGCAGGGGAGTGATGCGCCTGAATGGTGCCCGCCAGAATCGACAGGACGACAAGGCAGCCCATCATGGCCGGGCGATACAGGTGAAATCGCATGAAGTGGTTTCCTCGCATCTCAACGGCCCGGGTTCATAAGGACTTCGGATGATGTGCTGGGCAGGTTCTCGTTCATCGCCGGGAAGCAGGTGACTTCGGTGATGTCACCATCGCGGACACGGTTCCAGCGCTTGGTACGCTGCCATTCACCGACCCAGTTCACCGGGTCGGTCATCGTGAACTCGATCTCCAGCTGTCCGTTCCCGGCCAACCGCACACGTTCGACGATGCGCAGCTGATCGCTGGCCGGAACCGCGATCTCACCGGAGCTGATCCAGTGATTGTGCCCGGGGAAGTGGCGTGTATCGATCACGAGTTCGTCGCCTTCCCACCAGCCGATGGATTCGCCGTTGAAGCTCGGCACCACGATGTTCGGGTCGGTGTGTGTGCGGCCGTCCATGTAGACGATGCGCACACTGTTCATGAAGTGGCTGATCATGTAGACCGACGTGGGCAGCTGGATCATTGCGATCGGCCAGACCCGTGTCATGATCAGTGGCATGCCCGCGGGCCAGCACTGACCGATGTCGTCGCGATAGACGCGGCCCTGTGCGGATGCCTCGATGGACGCATCGTAGTGGGCCTGCGCGGCCGGTGTGAGTTCGGGAAACGGCGGGCCGAAGCGCCATGAGGTTGCATCGAACTGCAGATCGATGAACCACAGCCCGGTGAGATCGAACGGCGGCTCTGAACGGGGCCGGCCGAGGTTTTCCGGGTCGAGGGTGCTGACCCCGAGCCACTGGCTGCCGTCCGGTGGCCCCTGCGCCTGCTCGTCGGCACAGAGCAGCGGAGAAATCAGCAGCAACAGACACCCTGCGGCAGTTGCGGCCCGACTCCTGTCAATCATGCCTCTCCCTCTTGTTGTTCTTCCTGCCTGCCCGCTGCTGTCCGGAATACGGGCGCCGCCCACGTGTACGGGTACTGCGCAAGCCGGCTGCGGGCCCGCATGCCTGTCGATTGTAGCGTATTCAGCCGTCCGTACCGGCGCTTCAGATCTCTCCCTTGCGGATGCAGGCAGCCAGGTGTTCCGTGGCCGTGCCGGCGGTGTTGCCCTGACGCGGCTCGAGCGGCGGTACCGCCGTCCTGCAGGCAGCAATCGCGAACGGGCAGCGGGGGTGGAAGGCGCAGCCGGACGGCGGGTTGATCGGGCTGGGCGTCTCGCCGGCCAGCGGCACGCTGGTACGCCGCTGACCGGGGTCGGGCCTGGGGATCGCTGCGATCAGTGCCCGCGTATAAGGGTGCAGTGGTGAGGAAAAGATCGCCTGCACCGGGCCTTTCTCGACGATGCGGCCCAGATACATGATGGCGATGGAGTCACTGACATGTTCGACAACCGACAGGTCGTGGCTGATGAAGATGTAGGTGAGCCCGAGTTCGCGCTGCAGGCGCACCATCAGATTCAGCACCTGACTCTGCACCGATACATCCAGCGCCGACACCGGTTCGTCGGCGATCACGAGTCTCGGGTCCAGCGTCAGTGCGCGTGCGATACCCACGCGCTGGCGTTGTCCTCCGGAGAACTCGTGCGGGTAGCGCTCCAGCAGATTGCCGGTGAGGCCCACGATCTCCAGCAGCGCCCGTACTTTCTCGATCTGCTGCTCGCGCGTCCCCATCCGGTGCACCACCAGTGGTTCACGGACGATCTCGCCCACCGTCATGCGTGGATTGAGGGAGGAATAGGGATCCTGGAATATCATCTGCACGTCGCGGCGCAGCCGGAACAGACTTTCCCTGGACGCACCGGTCAGGTCGTTGCCATCGAACAGCACGCGCCCATCGGTGGGTTCCTCCAGCCGGATCAGCGTGCGGCCCAGTGTGGACTTGCCGCAGCCGGACTCCCCGACCAGGCCCAGCGTTTCGCCGGCACGTACCGTGAAACTGACGTCATCCACCGCACGAACGTCACCGATTCTGGCACCGAACACGCCGCCGCGAACCGGGTAGTACTTTTTCAGGCGCTCCACCTGCAGCATCGGTGCCGACTGCGTCACGTGAGCGCTCCTTCGAGAGGAAAGTGGCACGCCACCCGGCCTGTGTCGTGTGGCCTGAGCGCGGGATCGTCACGATCGCACCGCTGCTGCTCGCTCTGCGATCGCTCGCGACGGCGTGTGCAGCGTGCCGCGAAGCGACACCCCGCAGGTGGATCCAGCAGCGACGGGACGACACCCTCGATCGTCGGCAGCAGCGCCTTGTGGCCCACGCCCTTGCGCGGAATGCTCGTCAGCAGGCCGCGCGTGTACGGATGACGACTCCGTGCGAAGATGTCGCTCACCTCGCCCTGCTCGACGATTCGACCGGCATACATCACGGCAACCTGGTCGCACATTTCCGCGACCACGCCCATGTCGTGCGTAATAAAGATAACCGCCGTGCCGGTGTTTTCCTGAAGTTCGCGGATCAGGTGCAGAATCTGCGCCTGGATCGTAACGTCCAGCGCGGTCGTCGGCTCATCGGCGATCAGCACTCTGGGTTGGCAGAGCAGCGCCATGGCGATCATCACGCGCTGTTTCATGCCGCCGGACAGTTCATGCGGATACGCCAACAGGCGCGACTCCGGATCGGAAATCCCGACGGTCTGAAGCATTTGTGCCGAACGTTGCCGTGCCGCCGTGCGATTCATGCCGAACCGGAATCGCAGCACTTCGCCCAGCTGCTTTTCGATCGTAAACACCGGATTGAGCGAGGTCATCGGATCCTGAAAGATCATCGCGATTTCCGTGCCGCGAATCCCGCGCAGCTCCTCGGCGGTCATGCGCAGGATGTCGCGCCCTTCGAAGCGGATGGCGCCGCCAGTGATGCGTCCGGGCGGGCAGGGCACCAGACGCAGAATCGACGCTGCGGTGACGCTCTTGCCGCAGCCTGACTCACCGACAAGGCCCAGTGTCCTGCCGGCCGGCACGTCGAGGGACACGCCGTCGACGGCGTGTACGAGGCCAATCTCCGTGTCAAACCCCACTGACAAGTCTTCGATCTGCAGTATGGACAAATCTGTACCCCGAGTAATGCCGCCGAACCGTCCGCGGCTGTGTCTTGCGTGCCTGGTGGTCTACTGAAAGCGCCCTTTGACGTCCCAGTAGTCGCGGTCGATATCAGGATCCACCGGCAGTGCTTCCCCGTTGCGCATGGCTCGCTCAAGATTGTCCCGGCGTTCCGGGTCGATCCATTGCACCAGGAAGTCGGTAATGCCCTGCGTGCGGCGCGGGAAGTAAAACTCGGGGAACTGGATGTAGTCCCAATAGGCGATGCGAATGTATGGAGCAGCCCAGAATGGGATGTAGAAGGCCTCTTCGTGGACGATCTCGTCGACGCGCCACAGTGCCTGCTGCCTGTTGTCGAAGTCCAGGTCCTCTTCGTAGATCCGGATCAGTTCGTCGACTTCCTCGGTGCCGAACCCCCAGATGTTGTTGTTGTTGACCGCGTTCCTGAACTCGGTGTGCAGATACTGGCGGGGCGCGGGATAGAACGGCGTGGTGCGGCCCGTCACCGTCATCTCGTATTTGCGCTCCAGGCCACGTTCGAACGCGGTACCCGGTTCGAGCAGGCGCAGTCGCATGTCGACACCGGCGCGACGGTACTCCTGCTGCATCACTGTCAGGTGCCGCTCCAGCCCCTTGCTGCCGTAGATCACCGTGAAACTGGCTTTTTCGCCATGCTCGTTCACGAGAATGTCGTCGGTATCGGTGCGCGTGAACAGCAGTCCACGCACGGCGCTGCCGATACGACTGAGAATCGATGGATCGCGCAGTGCGTCGGGTCGTCGGTATCCGGCCCGTTCCAGGTGTTCTCTGGCCTTCACCGGATCGAAGGTGTAACCGGGCAGATCGGGATTGGCGTATTCCGTGCCATCGAAGAACGACACCTGACGGAAGTACTCGTTGAACATCAGGTTGCGGTTCAGGCGATCGAAATTGAACAGATACTGCATCGCCTTGCGGAAGTCCCTGTTCTGGAAGATCGGCGCCTCCAGATTCATGTGCAGTCCGTACACGCCATTCGGCATGTCGACGAATACGCGACTGCGGCGCAGCCAGCCGTTGCGGACCGCCTCGAAGGTGTAGTCCTCGTTCCAGACCTTCGCCGTATTCTCGACGGCCATGTCGATTTCGCCGCGGCGCAGGTAGTCCAGCATCCGCTCGCGCGGGATGACGCGCAGATGGATGCGATCGAAATTGAACATCCCTTCGAAGTAATGTTTGCCGTCACCCCACCAGTCCTGTATCCGCTCAAAGGTGACCGATTCGCCTCTGGCCACCGATGTCACCATGTAGGGGCCAACGGCGATCTGTGGCTGATTGGTGGTGCGGCTGACCCAGGTGTCGTCCAGCACGATGGCGTGTCCGGGTGACGGCCACAATACGGCGTAGTCATAGAGGGGGCGCCAGCTGGGCCGTGTGCCGACAATCCGCAGCGTGTGGTCGTCGATGGCATCCACGGACTCGAAGTACTGCTCGGCATAGTTGTTGTAGAACGGATCGACGATGTGGTCGGAGCGCATCATCTCGTACGTGAACACGAAATGGTCCGCGGTGATCGGAGTGCCGTCGCTGAATCGGGCATCGGGATCGAGGCGGAAGTAGATTGTGCGCTGGTCATCCTGGACGGACCAGTGCGTGGCCATCATCGGGATGAAATTGTCGGTTACCGGATGCAGCGAGACCAGCCCGAAACTCATCGTGAACGCGCGATTCCAGCCGGCGAATGCATCATTGGAATTCGGCCCCATCAGCCGGAAGGTCATCGGATAGGCGTCGATCATGTAGTTCAGCGTGCCGCCGCGCAGCGCCTCGGATGAGCCGATTGGCGGATCGTCGTAGTTCGTTTCCCAGACAATGTCGTCGGGCAGCGCGATGCGATCACTCTGCGCCAATGCGTGGTGATGGAGCAGGACCGAGGCGAGCAGCGCCGCGGCAGCGGTCGTGGTCAGTTTCGTCATGGCCAACCTCCGCATGGGTTATTCGTAGCGCGACAGCTGCTTCGGATCGAAGGCCTCGCGTACCGATTCACCGATGAACACCACCAGCACCAGTGTGACGGTGATGGCGCCGAACGGTGCCAGTGTGAGCCACAGGCGATCCCGGTTCTCCGGCTGCAGCGCCTGGTCGATCAGTTCACCCCAGCTCGGTGTCGGCGCCGGCAGTCCGTAGCCAAGGTAGTCCAGGCCCGTCAGAGCGAACACCGCGCCGACGACGGCGAACGGCGTGAATGTCACCAGTGGCGTCAGACAGTTTGGCAACAGATGGCGGAAAATGATCCGTAAATGTGAGGCGCCGTATGAGCGCGCCGCCAGACAGTACTCGCGCGTCTTCTCGCGGTACATCTCGGTGCGCATATAGAACGTGATGGTGATCCACTGGAATATGGCCATGATCAGCAGCAGCAACCAGAACGTGGGCGCAAACAGCGCTGCCATGATGATGACCACATACAGGAACGGCACCGCGATCAGAATCTCGATCAGCCGCTGGCTGAAAATATCGAACTTGCCGCCCAGATAGCCCTGCAGACTGCCAACGGCCGTGCCGATCGCCTGGCCGAACAGCACCAGGAACAGCGCGAAGAAAATCGAGATGCGGAAGCCGTACAGCAGGCGCGAGGCCACGTCGCGTCCCTGGGAGTCGGTGCCGAAGTAGTGGCGACGACGCAGGTCGGGCGCCGTGGGCGGCACCTGACCCAAGCCCTGCACCCAGGGCAGTGTGCCGGTCAGCGTCAGGCCGATCAGGTCGCCGGTTGCCGAGTGGTCGGGATCGGCCAGCAGACCTTCAATCTCGCCGCTGTGGATGAGGTCGGCCAGGTCGTCGAGGCGGTCGCGACGCGCCATCCATTCGGCCAGCTCGGTGTCGCCGTCATCCAGGGCCAGCTGTATCTCGTGCAGAATCTCGTTGTACCAGAAGTCGCTCTGGTACGGGTCCCAGGGAATGGGCGGCATGACGACACGATTGCGCCGGTTCGGGTAACGGGCCTCGAGCGCCGCCAGCGCAGCCGGATCGCTGCCAATGGCCGCCCGCTCGCGGTTGTAGAGGAAGCGCTCGGTTCGCCATTCGCGCTGCAGTCGCAGATACTCGGTTTCCAGATCGTCCAGGTTCCACGCCGGCGGGGGCGTCTGCCCGAAAGTCTCCATGCTGATGTACTGGAAGGTGGGCAGGTAGGGTCGGCCTTCGTACCAGACCAGCAGCGCCCGGCTCTCGGCCAGGAAGGGTGCGAATATGGACAGCACGATTGCGGTGCACAGGATCAGCAGCGAGTAGTAACCGCGACGGATGCGGCGGAAGCGCTCGATGCGTCGCCGCGTGATCGGATCGATGCGCAACCATGCCATGGCCGGTTACTCGAAGCGTACGCGCGGATCGACCGTTGCGACCGCCAGATCCGACAGCAGATTGCCCAGCATGAGAATGACGCTGGCGATCACCAGGAAGCCCATCACGATCGGGAAGTCGCGTGCCTGGATCGCCTCGAACGACAGCAGCCCCACGCCCTGGATGTTGAAGACGCGCTCGATCAGGAAACTGCCGGTGAGGAAGATGCCCAGCAGCCCGCCGATGCTGGTTGCGAGCGGGATCAGCGAGTTGCGCAGCGCGTGCACGAACACCGCCCGGCGGCGCGTCAGTCCCTTGGCCAGGGCGGTGCGCACATAGTCGGAACTCATGTTCTCGATCAGGCTGTTTTTCATCAGCATCGTGGTGATGGCGAATGAGCCGGCCAGATAGGCGATCAGCGGCAGTATCGAGTGCCAGAGAATGTCGCGGATCTGCCCGATCAGCGACATGTCGGCGAAATCCGGCGAGCGGAAGCCGCCAAGCGGGAAGATGCCATACCGTACGGCGAGCAGGTTGCTGAGCACGGCGCCCAGCGCGAAGCCGGGCACGGCGTAGCCGACGAAGATCAGCACCGACGTCATGTTGTCCACATAGGTGCGGTGGCGGATCGCCTTGAGGATGCCCAGCGGAATGCAGATGCCATAAGTGAAGAACGCCGTCATCAGGCCGTAGTAGATCGATATCGGCAGGCGTTCGACAATGACGTCGATGACCGGCTCGTTGTAGCGGAACGATTCACCCAGGTCCAGCCGCACGGCGTCCCACAGCCAGCCGCCATACGCCACGAGGAAGGGCTTGTCGAAGCCATAGTATTCCCGCAGGCGCGCCAGCTGTTCATCGGGGATGTCGAGCTGAACACGGGTGCCGCCGGTGGCGGCCACTTCGCCCATCCCGCCACCGGCCATGGCCAGCCGCAACTGGTCGATCTGACCGCCGGGTACGAACTGACACAGCAGGAAGGTGAAAAACGTGATTCCGAGGAAGGTCGGAATCATCAGCAGCAATCGGCGCGCGACATAGTCGCGCAAGGCCTCACCACGCGATTTCAATTCTGCCTCACCCCGACCTCGCCGTTACATGACTGCCCCGCAAGAATAGCAAGGGCGAAGGCACTCCACGAGGTTGATTGACGGAAAACGGCCCATGACCTGCCCCGCCGTGGGGCACGGCGGCGGAATGTGGCAGCCGGCCAGCCGGTTCGCATGCGTGATCGGGAAGTTCATGGTCCGACCCGCGAATATCCACTAGAATGCTCGGCCCCATGAGCATCGGATTCCAGCAATTGACTGGCGGGACGCGTCTCGCGGCGCCGGATACGGCCTGTTGCGGCGTGGTCGTGCGTGTCGGAAACTGCATGCTGCAGGGAAGGGATGTCAGGTGACCGACGCTGGATTGATCTGGCTCTCGTTCGGTGTGCCGCTCGGGGGGATGGCCGCTATTCTCGCGACGCGGCGGCTGCCGGCCCTGCGCGACACGATCACGGTGCTGACGGCGCTGGCCATGTTCCTGTCCGTGGCGCAGCTGCTGCCGCGTGTGCTGGCAGGTGGTCGCCCCGAGGCGCTGCTGCTCGAGCTCGTTCCCGGACTGACCATCGCGTTCGCGGTGGAGCCGCTGGGCATGATGTTCGCGCTGCTGTCATCCGGTCTGTGGGTAATCACGGCGCTGTACGCCATCGGCTACATGCGCGGCGCGAAGGAGCAGCATCACACGCGCTTTCACGCGTTTTTCGCGATTTCGCTGTTCAGCGCAACGGGCATCGCCTTCGCGCAGAACATGCTGACGCTGTTCATTTTTTACGAATTTCTGACGCTGGCGACGTACCCGCTGGTTGCCCATAAGGGCACCGACGCGGCCAAGCGCGGCGCGCGCACCTATCTGGGCCTGCTGCTGGGCACATCGATCGGCTTTCTGCTGCTGGGCATGATTCTGACCTGGTGGCAGGTGGGCACGCTGGATTTCCAGACGGGCGGCATCCTGTCGGGCGTGGCCGCGGGCACCGGCGCGATGTTGCTGGTGCTGTACATGTACGGCATCGGCAAGGCGGCGCTGATGCCGTTTCACCGCTGGCTGCCGGCCGCCATGGTGGCGCCAACGCCGGTATCGGCGCTGCTGCACGCCGTGGCCGTGGTCAAGGCCGGCGTGTTCACGGTGCTGAAGGTCGCCATCTATCTGTTTGGCCTGGATTATCTGCGTGAGCTGTGGACCAGCGAGCTGATGCTCTACATCGCGGTGTTCACGCTGCTCGCAGCCTCGCTGGTCGCACTGCGCAAGGACAACCTGAAAGCACGGCTTGCGTATTCCACCGTGAGCCAGTTGTCCTATATCGTCGTTGGCGCGATGCTGCTCAGCCAGATCGCGGCAATCGGCGCGTCCATGCACATCGTCATGCATGCCTTCGGCAAGATCACGCTGTTCTTCTGCGCCGGTGCGATCTACGTGGCCACTAAGAAAACCGAAATCAGCCAGATGGATGGCCTGGGGCGGCGCATGCCGTTCACGTTCGCCGCGTTCTTCCTCGGTGCGCTCTGCGTGATCGGCATACCGCCGATGGGCGGCGTGTGGAGCAAGTGGCATCTGATCATGGGTGCGTTCGATTCCGGCTACGTGCTGGTGGTGGTGGCGCTGATGCTGAGCACGCTGCTCAACATCGCCTACCTGATACCGCCGGTGGTGCGGGCGTTCCTGTATGCGCCGCCGCCGGGTGACACCGCGCCCGGCCTGCGCGAGGCGCCGCTGCTGTGCGTGGTGCCGCTGTGCCTGACCGCGCTTGGCGGCGTGGTACTGTTTTTCTTCGCGCAACCGCTGGCGGCGTTCCTCGCGGACATGTTCACGGTGCCGGCCATCACGAACCCGGGACAGGGCGGATAGGACCATGGGCAGACTGCTGGAAGCACTGGTCAATCGCGGCAGGCTGCTGCGCCGCATCATGTATGTGGTGCTGGCGGGTCTGGTGATCGCCGATGTCGTCATGCCTTCGGGCTACGACCGCTTTGCGTGGGAGCGCATCGGCGGATTCGGGGCGTTCTACGGCTTTGTGTCCTGCGTGCTGATCATCGTCGTGTCCAAGGCGCTGGGCTACCTGCTCCTGTACCGCGACGAGGACTACTACGGAGACCGGGCCGATGACTGACGGTACCGTGCTGCACCCGTCGCTGCTGCTGCTCACCGGCGCGGTCATTGCCGCGCTGTTGAGGGGCCGGGTGCTGCAGGGCTGGATGCTGCTGCTGCCGGTGCTGGTCATCGCCGCCGTGCACACGCTGCCGTCGGGTACTTTTGGCACCATGCAGCTGTTCGGGCTGGAGCTGGCGCCGATGCGGGTGGACTCACTGAGCATGGTGTTCGCTTCGGTGTTCTCCATCATCACGCTGATCGCCTCGATCTATGCGCTGCACGTGAAGGACACCGGCCAGCACGTGGCGGCCTATGTCTATGCCGCGTCCGCGCTGGGCGTGGTATTCGCCGGTGACCTGATTACGCTGTATGTCTTCTGGGAACTGATGGTGTTCTCGTCGGTCTGGCTGATCTGGTGCCGTCGCAATCCCGCGTCCATGGCGGCCGGGCTCCGCTATCTGCTGGTGCACGCCGCCGGCGGGGTGGTGCTGCTCGGCGGCGTGATCCTGTACGCGATGCAGACGGGTTCGGTTACGTTCGACCGCATCGACGGCGGTGGGCTTGCGTTCTACCTGATCCTGATCGGCTTCATGATCAATGCGGCCGTGCCGCCGCTGCATGCGTGGCTGACCGATGCCTATCCCGAAGCCACGGTGACCGGCGCGATATTCATGAGTGCGCTGACGACGAAGACGGCCGTATACACACTGATTCGCGGCTTTCCCGGCACCGAGCTGCTGATCTGGCTGGGCGTGATCATGGCGCTGTGGGGCGTTGTGTATGCGGTGCTGGCGAACGACATCCGCCGCCTGCTCGCGTATCACATCATCAGCCAGGTCGGCTACATGGTGGCCGGCGTGGGCATGGGTACGGCGATGGCCCTGAACGGGGCCGCCTCGCATGCGTATACGCATATTCTCTACAAGGCGCTGCTGTTCATGGGTGCGGGTGCCGTCATTCACATGACCGGCCGCGCCAAGCTGACGGAGCTTGGCGGGCTGTATCGCTGGATGCCGATCACGCTGCTGCTGTATATGGTCGGCGGCCTGTCGATTTCGGCGTTTCCGCTGTTTTCCGGGTTCGTCAGCAAGACCATGGTGCTCGAGGCCGCGGCACTGGATGGCCGCGCCTGGGTCTGGCTGCTGCTGGCGCTGGCTTCGGCCGGCACCTTCCTGCACACCGGCCTGAAACTGCCGTGGTTCACGTTCTTCGGCAGGGACTCGGGACTGCGTCCGAAAGAAGCGCCGCTGAACATGCTGATTGCGATGGCGATCGCGGCGGCGCTGTGCGTGTTCATCGGCGTATATCCGGATCCGATGTATGCGCTGATGCCCACCGTCGTGGAATACAACCCGTATACCACCGGCCACATTCTCTGGGAGCTGCAGCTGCTGCTGTTCACCGGCGTCGGGTTTTTCGTGCTGCTGCGCCACGTGGGCGGCGAGGCGAAGATCAGCATCGACACCGACTGGGTCTATCGGAAACTGCTGCCGGTCGCGGCCAGGTTCCTGCGTGATGCCGGCAGCCGACTCTGGCAGGGCACGCTGGGCGCGCTACTTGGCCGCATGCGCTGGCTGCTGGCCAATGTCTCGCACTACCACGGCCCGCAGGGCGTGCTCGCACGCACCTGGCCCACCGGCAGCATGGTGCTGTGGGTGGCCGTGATTCTGGTGGCGTCGCTGCTGATCTACTACCTGTAAGTTGGGACCGCGCTTCAGCTGGAGCGTAGCGACCCGGAATGCGCAGCGCAGAATCACCCGCCCCGGGTGCGTCCAGCCCCTGCCACGGCGCAACGGGCTTATCATTTGCAACTGGCATGGAAACCCCAGTCCGGGTGGACTACAGGCAATGATGAATTGCAGTCGCGGGATACGTGATGCGGCGCACGCTGGCGTCATCCTCCTGCTGGTTCTGATCATCACGCTGGCGACAGCGCCGGCTTTCGGTGGCGACCGCAACGAGACCAGCGGCGACATACTACGTATCGCATTGCCCGCCGCCGCATTCGCGCTGACCGTGAAGCGGGGCGATCGCGAAGGCCGGCTCGGCTTCTACCGGTCTTTCGGGGCCACGGTAGTCACCACTGCGCTGCTGAAGCAGGGCATCGACAAACGGCGTCCGGATCGCAGCGATGACGATGCTTTCCCGTCCGGACATACATCGATGGCGTTTCAGGGCGCTGCATTCATACACCGACGCTACGGAATCCGGCAGGCCTGGCCGGCCTACGTGGCGGCAACCTGGGTGGGCTGGACACGTATCGATGCCGATGAGCACGATGTCGTCGATGTGCTGGGCGGCGCCGCGCTGGGACTCGGCAGCGCTTTCCTGCTGGCGAGGCGCGCGCCGCAGGTACAGCTGTCGGGGTCGATTGGGCCGAAGCGCGCCGTGCTGACGGTAAGCGGGCAGTTCGGCGCGGCGCGGTGAGCGGTCGTGGCTGCGTGTTTTGTAACGCCAGACCCTCAACGGCAGACTCAGTGCACGATGAGGAATCAAGCGGACCGGTTGAAAAGTGCGCAGGCGTTATGGGATCAGTTCTCCCCAGTGGTCTCGCGTACATTGCTTTCGTACGAGCGCGACGCGAGCCTGCGCCAGGATGTCACACAGGAAGTATTTCTCGCGGTCCTTGACTCCGTAGAACGCATAGAGGCAGCGAACAACCCGAAGGCTTATCTGCTTCGCGTAGCGCACAACGTCGCGAGCGATCACATCGCCAGGGAGTTGAGACATGCCTGGGCGGAACTTGACGAAACACTCGTGGATCCGGGCATGGATCCTGCTGGTGACGCCTACGCTGCATCCGATCGTGAGCGATTGATTGAAGCGGTTCGGCGACTGCGTCTCCCGTATCGACAGGTGATTGCGCTCGCGCTTGAAGGCTGCGAGCACGAAGAGATAAGCGAGGTGCTGGGAATCACCCCGGGTACGGTGCGGGTGCGGTACCTGCGGGCGAAAGCAATGCTCAAGGAGCTGTTAAACCATGCGTGACGATGAAGACATCGAAGTGCTGGCGGGTGCCTGGCAAACAATCTCCGAAGACACTGGATTCAGTGTGCCCGCCGCCTTGCGTCGGCGCCGCAGGCAGCAGATCGTTTACGTCGTTGAGCTGCTCGCCTGCGCAGTCGCGCTCGCATGCGCGATTTTCTTCTGGCTTGCCGATGGCGGATTGGTCTACCGCGTCGCGGCCCTGCTGTATCTTGCCATTGCGGTGGTTTGCGGCATCGCCTCGGTAAACGCGAGGAAGCGACTCACCGCGTGGACAGACTGGACGCCGCAAGGCCTGCTCGCGTTTCGCCTTCGCGAGTGCGAAGTGGCATCGTTCAGTGCAAAGTCCGGCTTCGTCGCGTGCGCGATACTGATCGGCTTCGCCGCCTTCGTCTGGCTTGCGTCAGCGTTCGGATGGGATGTGTTGCCCGCCGGTTTCCCGCTGTTCTATGCGACTGTCGTGGGGGTCGTTGTACTTGTAGCGGGTAGCTTGAGCGCATGGAGGCTCCGAACGAAACGCCGCGAGCGGCTGCGGCTGCGGGCGCTGCTGGAGGAGTTGAGTGGCAGTTAGCGGCGGGAAAAGCGGATCGATGTTCGCGAGGATCGCCGGAAACTCGTTTTCGCCCGAGGTCTGTCATCCACAAACCACGTCGGCGAATCCGAGCAGGTCAGATCGAAGTAGCGGCTCGCACTGGCAGGCGTGCTGGGCAGCGACCATTGGTTGGGGCGCAGCACCTGGATCGGTCGATGGCTGAACGGACGCCGCCCGCCAGCGCAACCCCTTCGAACGCCCGGATGGAAGATCGT
>JBJHBP010000011.1:47460-103258 GCA_050485545.1 Gammaproteobacteria bacterium | reverse complement strand
GCGCCAGGGTCTGTGCGACACCGAGTCCGGCTTCCTTCGCAAACTTCTCGACATGCGCGCGGAAAATCAATGCGGACTTTGCTTCGCCGCCGATCTTCATGGCCATCCTGTCGGTCAGCTGTTCGTAGTAGACGGTACAGACAAGATCATAGAGCGGCGCAAGGCGGACAGTGCCGTCCGGCCTATAGAGAAGCGAAAAGTTTTTGGCGTGCGCATCATGATTGCCGATCAGCAGATTGAAGATGACGGCGTCCAGCAGGGCAATCACGTCGAGGGCCGGTGCCGTCGATGCATCCCTGACGAGAGCGAAACAGTCGGCAAGGCCGGGGCCGCCCTCGGATTGATACTTGATTTCAGACGGAACGCCGAGCGCCTGACAGAAATCTTCCTGATGAAGGCGGGTTATACCGCCCTGCTCGTCCCGGATACGGTCGTACCGCTCGGCAAGCAGATAGTCGATATCCTCGACATGACCGATGGTGACGGGGGCGACGTTGAGATCGCAGGCATCGGCAAGCTTCATGCAGAAGGCTTCGTTATGAACGACACCCGCATAGGCGGCACCCGCGGGCTTGAGGACATGGGAACTGGGGGCGCTGCCGCGCGGAATCGAGACTGTTTCCCCATCGATCCGCACCGCGATCTTGTCCTGCGCCCCGGCGAGCGACAGGCGGATACCGTCCTCGCCCGCCATGAGCGGTCGGCGCGGCAGCTCGTGCAGGATGCCGGAGAGTTCTTCGTCGGTGAGTTCGCGATAGCTCGTCTCGCCTTCAGGTAGCGTTTCATCTTCGGGAAGGAAGGTGATGGCGCCTGCGCATTCACCGCCGATCTGCTCCAGCATCGCGAAATCGTTTCTGTCGCTGATGCCAAGAATGCGGGCGATGGTTTTGCGGCTTGCTTCTTCGGGCAGCGTACCGCCGAAAAAGCCCCGGCACTGCTTTTGCGAAAACGGTTCTTTGCGCAGCGGCAGGGAGCGGGACAGCGCCATCGGCTCGTCCCTGGCCAGCCAGGACTCGCCGTATTGAAAGATCATCTGCCCGCCATCATCCTGCGTCAGTCTGCCGACGATCTCCCGATCAAAATAGACATCGAGCTTCCGGGCCATGATCACCGGCCCCCGGAATGCTGCTGTCCTGACAGGGTGAGGCGCATCCCGAGGGTCTTGAGAACGGTCAGAGTCCTGCCGATCTGGCAGGTCGGCTTGCCGTTCTCGAGATCGCTGATAAAGCGCATTCCGGTACCGGAGGCCAGGGCGAGATCGGCCTGCGTCAGGCCCATGGCCTTACGCTCTTTCCTGACGATCTTACCCAGCTCTTCCGGTGTCGGGGTCATGACCACGCCATTTTCTATTCCCGATCGGGAATACTATCGTCATTCCGGCCGCCGGGCAAGATAATATTCCCGTACGGGAACGCCGTCATCTCGCTGTTTCCGACAGCGTCTCGTCTTGAGCGCCGGCAGGTATACGCAAGCATCGAGTTGGTGACGGGCTGTGAGTTCGGGGGTAGGCCTGTCGCGAACTCACGGCGCCGCGACGCCGGCAAGCCTGCGGACCCACACTTGCGGCCAGCGACCCGGGCGACTCCAACGCAGGGTGCCTACGCCCCCAACCGACGCCAGTTCGCCACCACAGCCAGCCCGCCCAGTGCCACGAACCACACCAGCACCCATCCGGGCATGCTCAGGCCCAGGAACGACCAGTCGACCTCGGCGCATTCACCGGAGCCGGTGAACACCATGCTCATGACGTCCATGAACGGGAACACCTGCCACATGTAGTCGAGCCCCGGGCCGCAGGCCGGCACCTGATCGGGCGGCAGGCTCTGCAGCCACAGGTGGCGACCGGCGATGGACACGCCGATCGACGCGACGACGAGGCCCAGCGCGGCGTACACGCGCGCGAACGCGCCGGCCGGCGCATGCAGGGCGGCGGCGAGAAACACGGCGCCCAGTCCGATCATCGCGATGCGCTGGAACACGCACAGCGGACACGGCTCCAGGCCCTGCACATGTTCGGCGAACAGCGCGTAGCCCATCAGCGCGGCGGCGACGAGCAGACCGACCAGATTCGCGATGCGCCGATCGCGGCGGCGTGCGCCCATCATCGGGCCGGCCCTCTGCGGCCGTCGCCACGTTCGACGACCTTCTCCATGGCATCCAGATCCTGATAGCGCAGGTCCTTGCCGTGCACCATGTACATGACGTACTCGGCGATGTTCTTCGCATGGTCGCCGATGCGCTCCATCGATCGCGCCGCCCAGGTGGCATCCATGACGCGCGAGATGGTGCGCGGATCTTCCATCATGAACGTTACGCCCTGGCGATAGATGGCCTCGTATTCCTCATCGACCACGTCATCGGCCTTGACCACTTCCAGCGCACGGCGCGAGTCCAGACGCGCGAACGCATCCAGTGCACCGCTGATCATGCCCTTCACATGCCGCGACAGATTGCGCAGCTCGCGATAGTTCGTGGATGGCCGCTCGACTGCGGCGAGGCGCGCGGCGATCTTGCCGATCTTCTCGGCTTCGTCACCGATGCGTTCGAGGTCGGTGATGGTTTTCAGTGCCACGACGATCAGGCGCAGGTCGCTGGCGGCGGGCGACAGCGTGGCGAGGATACGGCTGCATTCCTCGTCGATCTGCACCTCCATCTCGTTGACCTGATGATCATCCCTAGCCACCTGAAGGCCCAGCTCGCTGTCGCCATCGACCAGCGCGGTGACCGCGCGGTCGAACTGTTCCTCGACAAGCCCGCCCATGGCCAGCACCGAGCTGCGGACACGCTCAAGGGCTTCGTTGTAGCGTCGCGAAATGTGATGACTGAGGTCTTCGACGTCCATTGAGCACTCCGTGCCGCCTGCCTGGCCTTCATGGATTCAGCCTTCGCGAATTCACGATGGCCCGTTCCGCTCTGACGGCCCGATTATACGGGTGATTGTGATGATAATGCTGGGTGATGGTCAGGCTGGCGCCGTATCGCGTCGGGTTACGCGTGCGGGCGGGAAACGGCAGCTGAACGTGCTGCCTTCGCCTTCACGACTGGTGATGGTGAGCCGGCCGTCGTGACGCTGGAGCGCGTGTTTGACGATCGCCAGACCCAGACCGGTGCCGCCGGTGGCGCGCGAGCGGCCCGGATCGACGCGATAGAAACGCTCGGTAATCCGTGGGATCTGCTCGTCGGGAATGCCGATGCCGGTATCCACCACGTCGAAAACCGCGCTGTCGCCTTCCATGCGCCAGACCATCGTCACGCTGCCGGCGGCCGGCGTAAAACGCACGGCGTTGTCGACCAGGTTCTGGCATATCGAATGCAGCTCGGCTTCGCGGCCGAACAGCCAGGCATCGCTGTCGAGCCGCAGAATCACTTCCGGCCCCTTGCCGCCCGTGACCGCACGGCGAATCAGCTCCAGCAGTGCGGGCATGTCCACCGGATCGCGCGGCGCGCGTTCCTCGGTGATTTCCAGGCGCGCCAGCTCGATCAGGTCGCGCAGTATCTGCATCATGCGCTCGGCCTGTCGCTGCATCTCACCGATCGGCGCCTTCCAGTTGTCGGCCAGCTGGTCGTCGTCGGCCAGCGCTTCCAGATAACCGCTGATGACGGTGACCGGCGACCGCAGTTCATGCGAGGCATTGGCAACGAAATCGCGACGCGTGGTTTCCAGGCGCGTTTCGCGGGTGACGTCGCGCACGATGGCGAGCTTCTGGTTCATGCCATAAGGGATCACCTGCACATGCAGCCGGCCCAGGTGATCCACCGGCGACGGAATCACGACGCCATTGCCTTCGGGTTTGAGCACATAGCGCAGGAAGTCGGGGTGACGCAGCAGGTTTTCGATGCGGTTGCCCAGATCCACGGCCGGATCCAGGCCCAGCAGACGGGTGGCCGCCGGATTGAACCACACGATCTCGCGCTCGGCGTTGAGAATGATGCCGCCGTCGGCCAGCGCATGGGTGCTTTCGCGCACCTCACGCAGCACGCGATGCAGCTTCTTCTTGCGGGTGCGTGACTTGGAACGCAGACGCTCGATGCGCGCGAATACCGTCGCCCAGAATCCCTGCGTGGGCTGAACCGGCGCGCGTACCAGACCGCTGAGCACAAGATCCAGCAGATGCAGGCGGCGCAGCGTCCAGGCGATATACAACGCCAGTGCGGCGGCCAGCCACCAGCCGGCACCGCCGAACAGCCAGCCGGTCAGCAGTGCGCCGCCGGCCAGCAGCAGCAGCGGAACCAGCAGCGCGCCCCAACCTGCCGGCATGCGTCAGGCCTGAACCGGGGAGAAACGGTAGCCGGCACCGCGCACGGTGCGGATCAGCGTGTCGTAGCCGAAAGGCGTCAGTGCCTTGCGCAGGCGTCGGATGTGCACGTCGACCGTGCGCTCCTCCACGTAGACATTGCCGCCCCAGACGCGGTCCAGCAGCTGCGCGCGGCTGTAGACACGGTCCGGGTGATGCATGAAGAACGACAGCAGCCGGTATTCGGTGGGACCCAGCGACACTTCGGCGCTGCCCACCAGCACCTGATGGCTGGCGGAATTGAGCGTCAGTTCGCCGACCGTGGTGACTTCGCCTTCCACGCCGGCACCGCGCCGCAGCGCCGCGCGGATGCGCGCGAGCAGTTCACGCGGTGAGAACGGCTTGACGATGTAGTCGTCGGCGCCACCGTCCAGCCCCGCCACGCGATCGTCTTCATCGACGCGGGCCGTGACCATGATGACGGGTATTTCGCGCGTCTCGGGGTCGCGCTTCAGCTGGCGGGTGAGTTCCAGGCCGCTGATATCGGGCAGCATCCAGTCCATCAGCACGGCGTCCGGATAGTGATCGGCGATGGCGCTGCGGATGTCCCGGCCATGCGCCACCGTGTTCACCGCATACCCGGCACGCGTGAGATTGAACACGAGCATGTCGCGGATCGCGTTGTCGTCCTCGACGACGAGTATGTGTTTCTGTGCCACAGCGCCTCCACAGCTTCCGGCCCGAGGCATTAGATGGCAGCAGTATTACAGTTTCGTGACGCTGCCGGGAACGTTGTGTGACGGCTTTCTCCATGCCCCCTGTTCGCGCAGATACACCGGCAACGCCGCGCGGGGCGTGGTGATGCGGCCGGCCGCGAAGTCGTGTCCGGCCTGCGGCAACAGGTCCCGGGCGGAGGGCTCCAGGCCTTCGAGCACCGCGGCCGCGCCGGCCGTCACGGCGGCCAGCGTATCGCGATAGGTGGAAAATCCGCTGCCGGCCGCAATCCAGCCCGCGCCGGCGGGCGCGGACGGCGCCGTCACGGTGTCCGGCAGGCCGATGCGTTCCTCGTCGATCACCACGGCAAGGCCGTCGCGCATGCCGAATCCGGCCCAGTACACGTCACCCATGCGCGCGTCCACGCAGGCCAGCACGTGATCGGCCTGCCGTTCCCGCCACACGCGCTGCGCCAGCGCCGCCAGGCTGGACACCGGCAGCAGGCCGATGCCGGCCGCCGTGGCAAGCCCCTGCGCAATCGCCGCCGATACCCGCAGCCCGGTGAACGAACCCGGGCCGCGGCCGAAGGCAATGGCGTCGAGGTCGGTGAGGCGGATACCGGCTTCGTTCAGCAGTGCGTCCACCGCCGGCAGCACGCTGGCGGTCTGCTCACGCGCGCTGCGAATCGGCCGTTCGCGCACATCATCGCCGACGGCCAGCGCCACGCTGCCGGCCGACCCGGAAGTCTCCAACAGCAGCAGCTTCATGCGCCGGCCTCGCAGTGAGACGCGGTCGCCGCATCCCGCGGCCTGAGCCCCTCGGCGAAACGCAGCGCGTCGTGCGCCTCATCCAGCACCGGCATCGGCGGCAGGCTGTTCAGAAACACGCGGCCGTAGCCGCGGGTGCGCAGGCGCGGATCGCCCAGCACCACCAGACCGCTGTCTTCGAAATCGCGGATCAGTCGTCCCACGCCCTGTTTCAGCGCCAGCACCGCCTGTGGCAGCTGGAATTCGGCAAAGCCATCGCCGCCGGCGCGCCGGATGGCATCCAGCCGCGCACGGATCAGCGGATCGGCGGGCACGGCGAACGGCAGCTTGTCGATGACGACGATGCGCAGCGCCGGGCCGCGCACGTCCACGCCCTGCCAGAAGCTGCCGGTGCCCAGCAGCACCGCATTGCCGTCGTCGCGAAACCGCGCCAGCAGCTCGCCGCGCGCACCGCGACCCTGCACCAGCAGCGGCCCCGGCAGCGACGCCCGACCGGCCAGCCAGCGCTCGGCACGCTCCAGGGCCCGATAGCTGGTGAACAGCAGGAATGCGCCGCCACCGGCCGCTTCGATCAGTGGCCACACGGTGGCCAGCAGCACATCGGTATGTTCGTCGCTGGCCGGTTCGGGCAGCCCCTGCGGCAGCCAGATGCGCGCCGAGCGCGCGTAGTCGAACGGCGAGGCAAACACGGCGCCGGCGGCGTCCGGCACACCGACACGGCCAAGGAAATGCCCGAAATCATCGGCCACCGCCAGCGTCGCCGACGCGAATATCCAGTGACTGCCGTGCGCTGCGATGCGCTCGCCCAGCGCACGGCCCACGTCCGCGGGCGTCCAGTGCGCGGTGACGGCGCGCGGCGTGATGTCCAGCCAGCGCAGTCCTTCCTCGCGTCCGGCATCGCCCGGCTCGCCGTGTTCACCAGGTTCGCCAGGTTCGCCGTGGTGGCCGGCGATGACACCCAGGCGCGCCACCGCATCGGCCGCGCGCTCCTGGCAACGCCCCAGGCCCGCGCTGGCATCGGCCACCTGCGACAGCGCGTCGGCGAATTCCGTGAGCGGCGCTTCCCAGGCCAGCAGGCCCGCCGTCACCGTTCGCGACACCGCGTACCACGGCAGTCGTCCGGTGCGCTCGCCGGTGCCGGCAAGCACCGCCGCCGCCTCGTTCTGAAGCGCCTGCGCCAGTGGCTCCATGGCCGCGCCCAGGCCCACGGCATCCGCCTCATCCAGCGCATCACGTGCGAGCCGTCCGAGTTCGCGACTGCCGATGCCCACGCCCAGAAACTGCTGGGCGATGTCCGGCAGCAGGTGCGCCTCGTCGACGATGACCGTGTCGACTCCGGGCAGCAGCTCGCCGAAACCGGCATCACGCAGCACCAGATCGGCCAGCAGCAGATGATGGTTCACAACCACGACATCGGCCGCCTGTGCGCGACGCCGGGCGCCGAGCACGAAGCACTGCTCGTAGTCGGCGCAGCGCGTGCCCAGGCAATTGTCCACGGTGGATGTGATGCGGGCGAACAGCGACGGCTCCTCGGGCAGGTCGCTGAGCTCGGCCAGATCACCGCTGTCGGTGACGCGCGCCCAGTCGTCGAGCATGCCCGCCACACGATACCAGCGCGTGGCCAGGTCGGTGCTGGCCAGCCGGTAACGGTGACGGCACAGGTAGTTGGCACGCCCTTTCAGCAGCGCCACCTTGGCGGGCCGCCCGAGCACCGCGCCCAGCAGCGGCAGATCCCGGCCGAAGAGCTGGTCCTGCAGGGTGCGGGTGCCGGTGGAGATGATCGCGCGCTGCCCCGAGAGCAGCACCGGAATCAGATAGGCGAAGGTCTTGCCGGTGCCGGTGCCCGCCTCCAGCACCGCATGGCGGTGTTCGGCCATCGCCCCGGCCACATGCTCGGCCATGGCCAGCTGCGCGGACCTGAAGCTGTAGCCGGGCAGTTTCGCGGCCAGCGTGCCGCCCGGCCCGAAGATGTCCGCCAGATTCTGCATGCGCGCACTATAGCCGGAACGCGGTGGCCGTTCCCTGCTGATATCGGTGCGGTGCGGGCGGATTCTCGCTGCGTTTCAGCGATGCCCGGCGCGATAGCGCACGTGACCGCGCGCACCCGGATCGAACGGACCGGCCAGGATCCAGCGGATGTGCGTGTACGCCTCGGGCGGCGCCTGAAGTTCATCGGCGGTGGCGAAACGCTCACCGCCATCGACGGAGAACAGCAGCACAGCGCCCGGCCCCTGCGCGCTGCCCTCCAGATACTGGAAGCCGGGCGGGATGAGCGCGCTGATGCGCGCATCGTGGATGCGGTCACCACTGACGTTGGTAAACGTGATCGTGACCACCGCCTCATCGCCACTGGTGGCATCGGCCAGATCAACGCGGGTGTCCGCTGGCGGGCGCCATACCTCGATCGCACTCTCCAGCATCAGCGGTTGCCCACCAGGCGCGGGCTGCGCGACACCGACAGCCCGCATCGCCACCGCCACCAGCACGACGGCAGCGGCCATGACGACAGCCGCCGTCGTCACCCGCCCTACAGACATTTCGCGCCGCAACGGCAGTTTCATGGCGCCCATATTACGTTGAAAACCGGCCCGCCCTGGTCCGGATCCGAAAAACGCGGCTATCTGTGGCTATAATGTCGCCGCAGTCATAACCGCCCACCAGAAGGATTTCATGAGCACAGAACTCAGGACCCTCCGCGACTGGGTCGCAGAGGCGGCCGAGCTTACGCAGGCGGACCGTGTGCACTGGTGCACCGGTACCGAACAGGAATACCGGCAGCTGATCGATCAGATGCTGGCCGACGGCACGCTGGAAGCGCTCAACGACGAACGTTACCCGCGCTGCTACCTGCACCGCTCCGACCCCTCCGATGTCGCCCGCGTCGAGCATCTCACCTTTGTCTGTACCGACGACAAGACCGACGCCGGCCCGAACAACAACTGGATGGCGCCGGCAGAAGCGCGATCCATGATGACCGACTTCTTCCGCGGCTGTATGCGCGGCCGCACGATGTACGTGATCCCGTACTGCATGGGTCCGCTGGAATCGCCCTATTCGCGCTGCGGCGTGGAAATCACCGACAGCCCCTACGTGGCCGTGAACATGTACCTGATGACGCGTATGGGCAACGCGGCGCTGCAGCGCATCGAGCGCGACGGCAAGTTCGTGCGCGGCTGGCATTCGGTGGGCGAACTGGATCCGGATCGTCGTTACATCGTGCACTTCCCGCAGGACCTGACGATCATGAGCTACGGCTCGGGCTACGGCGGCAACGCGCTGCTGGGCAAGAAATGTCATGCGCTGCGCATCGGCAGCTACCAGGCACGCAGCGAAGGCTGGCTGGCCGAGCACATGCTGATTGTCGGCGTGGAAAGCCCCGAGGGCGAAACGCACTACCTCGCCTGCGCGTTCCCGTCGGCCTGCGGCAAGACCAACCTCGCGATGCTGATTCCGCCGGAAAGCCACAAGGGCTGGAAGATCTGGACACTGGGCGACGACATCGCCTGGATGCATCTGGATGCCTCTGGCCAACTGCGCGCCATCAATCCGGAAGCCGGCTACTTCGGCGTGGTGCCGGGCACGAACCGCAGCACCAATCGCAACGCCTACGACATGATCCAGTCCGACACGATCTTTACGAATGTCGGTGTCACGGCCGACAACGAGCCGTGGTGGGAAGAGAAGGAAACCGGCACGCCGGTGACCGACTGGCGCGGCCGCCCGTACGATGCCGCCAAGGGTCCGGCGGCGCATCCGAATTCGCGCTTCACCGTGTCGGCGAAACAGAACCCCGCCTACTCCGAACTGGCCGAGGCGCCGGAAGGCGTGCCGATCAGTGCCATCGTGTTCGGCGGCCGCCGTCGCGAACTGGCGCCGCTGGTCTATCAGGCGCATGACTGGGCGCATGGCGTGCTGGTCGGCGCCGGTGTCGCATCGGAAACCACCGCGGCGGCCACCGGCAAGGTCGGCATCGTGCGCCGCGACCCGATGGCGATGAAGCCGTTCTGCGGCTACAACTTCGCCGACTACTGGGGACACTGGCTGAGCTTTGCACGGCGCTCGGAGAAGCTGCCGGCCATCTTCCACGTGAACTGGTTCCGCCGCGATGCCGACGGCCGCTTCCTGTGGCCGGGCTTCGGCGACAACCTGCGCGTGCTGCGCTGGATCATCGATCGCTGCGAGAACCGCGTGTCGTCGGTGTCAACGCCGATCGGCGAACTGCCGCGGCCCGAGGACATCGACATTGCGGGCCTGGACATCGACGCCGACACGCTGCAGAGCCTGCTGGCCGTGGATCACGGACAGTGGCGCGAGGAAATGAACGCCATCGGCGAGTACCTGGACAGCTACGGCGATCGGCTGCCCGCAGCGCTGCGCGAGGAACACCGCAAGGTGCTGAAAGCGCTGGACTGAAGGCGTGCGGGCTATTCCTCGAGGACGTAGTGCACCGCCAGCGAGGTGCCCGGCTGCGCGGCCTTGCCGAGCCCGATCACGCCCTCGCCCGTGAGCTGGGTGCTGTCGCGACGCACGAAGATCTCCTCGCCACCGCGGGTCTGCACGAAGGTGCCATTGGTGCTCTCGTCATACAGCATGAAGCGGTCGCGGCTGGCCTCCACGCGCGCATGCACCCGTGAGATCAGATTGCCTTTCACGACCAGATCGTTTTCCTCCGCGCGCCCCATGGTCACACTCTTGAGACCGTCGCCGACGATCACTTCGTGCCCCTGGAAGCGCAGACTGAGTCGGCGCACCCGCTTGCGGTCGCGCCCCATGCCCACGGTCGGCAGCATGCTGGTGGCTTCATCGGGCTGCCAGACGACCTCGAACAGCACCACCTCATCGGCCTTGCCGCGCACCGTGGCGATATCGATCTGACGCGCGGCCGCCTGCCAATCCGGTGACATGCGTTCGACCGTACCCAGCGTGGTGATGATCTGGCTCGCCTTGGCCTGACTGGTCATGCGATTGGCGATGTGCACCGCCGAGCCGAACACGTCGCGATGCTCCTGCACCACCGGGCCGTAATGACAGCCGATGCGAATGGCCACATGCCCCTTGTCGTGCGCCAGCCGGTCGTCGCCGGATATGCGTTCCTGCATGCGCCTGGCCGCAATCATCGCATCGTCGGCCGTGGGGAACGTGGCCATCACCTCGTCGCCCATGGTCTTGATGACCGTGCCGCTGTTCACCTCGGTGGCCTCGCGCATGATGTCCAGGCAGGTGGACACCATCTTCCTGGCCTTCAGGTCGCCGAGCTGTTCGTACAGCTGCGTACTGCCGACCACGTCGGCGAACAGTATCGCGACTTCGACATCCCTAGCCATGACATCCTTCTCGAACTGGCCCGATCCGGCCCCGAATCGCAGCGATTATACGCGAGCTGCACGCTCCCGATCGCGATGCAGGTCCGGTTCCCGGGTCTTTTTCCACCCGCAATCAGGTGCCGGGAACCTGAACATCAACGCTCGGCAACCCTCAACGTTCGGCAACGATATAGGCGATCCACGCCGGATCAGGCGTGCCCTTGTCGTGTTCGGTGAATTCGCCGTTGCCCTCGCCGTCCTCGTCCTCGCCTTCCCAGTACACACGTACCGCGGAAAATCCGGCCTCCAGCAGCAGCTCGCGAATCTCCGGCAGGGTCCACAGGCGCCACTCATAGCTGAAGGCGCGCTTCATTTTCGAACCGTCCGGAAACTTGAAATGGATGTGGCAGACCATGCGGCCGGTGACGGGCTCGTACTCCGCCTGGTCCCATATATAGGTGAAACCCTCCAGCTTGGTCTTTTCCTTCTGGACCTCGTAGGCCTCGGAGCCGCCGAACATGTCGAGGAAGAAGAGTCCGTCGTCGTTCAGCGCCTCACGCACACGTGAGAAATAGTCACGCATCCGTTCGCGGGTATTGAATGTGAAGTAACTGAAATTGAACGCACCGACGATGTCGACCTGCCCGGTCTGCACACGTGTGACGTCGTCATGCAGCAGTTTGACGCGCGCCTGATCGACCTCGGGCAGTCGCGTGATTCGGTTGCGACGCCCCCACTCCAGGACGTCCTGATCGAAGTCCACACCCACGGCCGTGCGCCGTGCATCGCCCTTCACCCACTCACAGCTGGCGCTGGCGGTGCCGCAGAAGTCTTCCCTGAAGCTCAGTGCATCGCGCCCACGCAGCGCCTTGAATGTGTCACGCAGAAAATCGGCTTCCGCCTCCACGCACTGCACCGCCTGCTCGTAGAGTTCGTGCCGGTCGGCCGTATCGGCCATCCTGCCTGCCACTGCATTCTTTGCGCTGACTGCCACTGCGATACCTCGCTGCTGTTCGCCCGGGTGGAATATTGAAATGGAAAGAGGCGAGCCATTGTAACGGCGTGATGCCTGCTATTGCGACCTCGCGTGCAGCTATGGCGACCCTGCCTGCATCGACGCTCCGAGCCGGCGCAGCGTGCGCAGACCTTCATCGCCTTCGGCAAGCTCCGAGAGCGTGCGCCGCCACTGTCGCGCGCCGGCCCTGTGCGTGAACAGTCCCATCAGATGACGGGTCATGGCTTTCAGCGGCGTACCGCGGGCGAGTTCGCGCTCGGCATAGGGAAGAAACGCCGTCAGCGCCCGTTCACGCGTGGCGGCACGGGCTTCGCCGTACAGCCGCGCATTCAGCTCGGCGAGCACGAACGGGTCGTGATAGGCGGCGCGGCCCAGCATCACCCCGTCGACATGATCGAGCTGCGCCAGACACTCATCCACCTGGTTCAGGCCGCCGTTGATGATGACTTCCAGCTCGGGAAACTCACGCTTGAGACGGTGAACGCGCGGATAATCCAGCGGCGGAACGCTGCGGTTTTCCTTCGGACTCAGACCGTGCAGCCAGGCCTTGCGCGCATGCACGATCAGCGTGCGGCAACCGGCGTCCACCACCTCGCCCGCGAAGCGCTGCAGAAACGCATAGTCGTCGTCGTGATCGACACCGATACGCGTCTTCACCGTCACCGCCACCGACACGGCCTCGCGCATCGCCCGCACGCAGTCCGCGACCCGCACCGGATCGCGCATCAGCGACACGCCGAACGATCCGCACTTCACCCGAGCGCTGGGACAGCCGACATTGATATTGATCTCATCGTAGCCGGCGGCCGCACCCAGCCGCGCGGCGGCCGCCAGCTCGTCAGGCTCGGAACCGCCCAGCTGCAGCGCCAGCGGATGCTCGGCCGCATCGAACGCCAGCAGACGTTCGGCATCGCCGCGCAGCAGCGCCGCCGCGGTGATCATCTCCGTATACAGCCACGCATCCGGCGCGAGCTGGCGCAGGAAGTAGCGGCAGTGGCGGTCGGTGCGCTCCATCATGGGTGCAACCGAGATCCGGCGATCGGCAACACCGCTGCCCTGCGCGACAGAAAGGCCTGTTTTCGTGCCGTTTTCCACTTGTGACGTCGCTTCGCGATTCCTGCGTACTGCGGGGAGTTTACTGATTGCCGGGGAGACTTAAACAAATCCGACGCCTGGGCGTCACCACCGTTTACCGGCCGAAACTCACCTTGCCGCGGCAATGGGCAGCACGGCCACCTCGCCACCGGCCGCCACGGTCGAACCGCGGCGACGCAGCGGCAGGTCGGTCACCGGCTGCGGCACGGCCACGAAGTAGCCCTGCGCGAAGGTCACGCCAATCTCGCCCAGGCGCTGCAGCACCGCGCGGCTCTCAACCCGTTCGGCAATGGTGTGCACCTTGAGCGCGCGCGCCATCTGCGTGATGGCCTCGACCATGCTCTGATCCACCGGATCGCGCATCACATTGCGGATGAACGCGCCGTCGATCTTCACGAAGTCCACGGGCAGGTTCTTCAGGTAGGTGAGCGACGACAGGCCGGTGCCGAAGTCGTCCAGTGAGAACCGCACACCGTATTCCTTCAGCGTGTTCATGAACCGCACCACCTGACCGAGATTGGAAATCGCCGCCGTCTCGGTGATCTCGAAACACAGCGCACCGGGCGGTACGTTCGAGGCACTCAGTTCAGTGAGCAGGAAATCGACGAACTTCGCATCGTTCAGTGTGGTGCCGGACAGGTTCAGGGCCAGCATGTATGGATCGTTGTCATCGCTTTCGCGATACACCAGTTCTTCGAGCACCTGGGTAATCACCCAGCGATCGAGGCTGGGCATCAGGTTGTAGCGCTCGGCGGCGGGAATGAAGGTGGCGGTTGGCACCAGTGCGCCACGCTCGTCGCGCATGCGCAGCAGCAGTTCGTACTGCGGCCAGCAGTCGCGTACCGAGCCGATCGGCACGATGGGCTGATAGAACAGTTCGAAACGCTCCTGTTCGCGTGCCCGATTGATGCGCGCCACCCACTGCATTTCCTGATGCCGTTCGGCGGCGTCACCTTCCTCATATACGTGAATGCGATTGCGGCCCAGATCCTTGGCCACATAGCAGGCCACATCGGCGGCACTCATCAGGCTGGCGATCGAATCCACCGGCGGCTTCACGGCGACGATGCCGATACTCACACCCACCTGCATCGCCCCGTCACGCCACGAGAAGCGGAAGCGGGCGATGGTCTCGCGCAGCACCTCGGCGGTTTCCATCGCGCGTTCGATGGTGCAGTCGGACAGCAACACCGCGAACTCGTCGCCGCCCAGCCTGGCGAGCGCATCGTCAGCCGGCACGCGGGTCTGCAACAGGTCGCCCAGCTGCCGCAGCAGAAGGTCGCCGGCCGCATGCCCACAGGTGTCGTTGACGACCTTGAACTGATCCAGGTCCATGTACAGCAGCGCGAAGCGCCGCTCGGGGTCCTCGCGCAATGCCTTCAGCGCCGCCGACAGACGCTCTTCGAATTCACGGCGGTTGATCAGCCCGGTGAGCGAATCGTGGCTGGCGTGGTAGGCCAGCTTGCGATGCAGCTGGCGTTCGCGGCTGACATCATGAAACACCATCACCGCACCGACCACATGGCCTTTGCTATCCTGAATCGGTGCGGCGGAGTCCTGGATCGCCACCCGGCTGCCATCTCGGGCGACCAGCGCGACGTTGTCGGCCAGGCCCACGACACGCCCCTCGTGCAGGCAGGTGCGCACCGGCACTTCGACATCGTGTCCCGATTCCTCGTCGCACAGTCTGATCACCTCGTCGATCGACCTTCCCTGCGCCTGACGACGCTCCCAGCCGCTGAGCTGTTCGGCAACCGGATTCATGTACTCGATGCGGCCATCGGCATCGGTGGTGACGACGGCATCGCCGATCGACTTGAGCGTGACCTCGGCGCGCTCCTTCTCCCTGAACAGCGCCTTCTCTGCCGCCTTGCGCTGGGTGATGTCGGTAATCGTGCCTTCGTGGTACAGCGCGTTGCCGGCATCGTCATGAACGACGCGCGAGTTTTCCAGCGCATTGATCATGGTGCCGTCGCGCTTCCTGAGTCGGTATTCAAAGTTGCGCACGCGACCGAAGCCGGCCAGCTCCGCCTGCAGCCGCTCGCGATCGTGGCGCTCGGCGAACATCGCGGCCAGGCCGCCATGCGCACTCAGTTCCTCAACGCTGACGAAGCCGAGCATGCGCACCAGCGCCGGATTGGCCGACACCAGCTCACCATCCGGCGTGCTCTGATAGACGCCGTCGACAACATTGTCGAACAGCGCCCGGAACCGTGCCTCGCTTTCCGCCAGTGCATCCTCGTCCTGACGCCGACGGATCGCGATGCCGGCCAACTGCACCATGCGGCTGATCAGATCCAGTTCTTCCGTCGTCGGACTGCGCGCGCTGTCGAAGTACACGGCCAGCGTGCCGTGTATGTGGTCGCCGCTGGTCACGATCGGCGTGCAGCACAGGCCGTGAACGCCGTGCTCCAGAAGCGGTTCGCGCAGATCGCCGGCAAACTCGTCATCGGCCACGTCGCGAATCACGATCTGGCGGCCCAGCGACGCGGCCGCGCCGCATCCCCCGGTGCCCACGCGCACCGGCAACTCCGCCAGCACCGCCCGCAGTGGTGCCGGCAGACTGCCCCATGCCGTGAGTCGAATCCGGCTCGCCGATTCATCCAGCAGCATGACCACCGCAAAGACATCGTTGTACATCTGTTCGCAGACACGGGTGACGGCCTGCAGCGTGCGCTCCAGTGGCGCATTGGCCGCGATCAGTTCCAGCACCCTGCGCTCGCCATGAGCCAGTGCATCGGAGCGACGCCGTGCGGCAATGTCGGTGATGCTGGCCCGGATCAGGCGGCGCTCGGAGGACGGCAGGCGGATCATCCGCACTTCGCAGGGTATTTCGCGACCCTGCGCATCCCGGTGCAGCCATTCGAACACCGGCCGTCCACCCTGCAGCGCCCGGTCGATGTAGCCGCGGTGCAGACCGAAGGACGGCAGACCGTCGGACTGATACTCCGGGCTGATCGCGCGCGGCCCTGAAGCCAGCAGCTGCGCCTGTGTAGATCTGAACAGCCTGACCGCGTTCTCGTTCACATCCACGAAGCGGCCTTCGTCCACGTCCAGCACGACGATGGCTTCGGGCGCGCTCTCCACCAGCGCCCGATAGCGGGCTTCGCTGTCGCGCATTGCCTGTTCGGAACGCAGTCTGTCGGTGACATCCCGCAGACACAGCAGAAAGCACTCGCCGGCAACCGCCCCGGCCACCCGGCTCACCGTGATCTCGGCCTGGAATGGCCGATCGTCGTCGCGACACGCTTCGATCAGGCGCGGGGCCAGATCGGTGATGGTGTCGTCGGCCGGCTCGGCCAGCTGCGCCAGTCGGTCGGCGGCCGGCTGCAGGGCGGGAATCAGTTCACTCACTGCCCGGCCCTGGATCGCCACCGGTGACGCGGCACCGAACAGCCGCGCCGCCGAACTGTTTGCGCAGATCACCCGGCCATCGATGGACACGGTGAGGATGGCGTCCTTGACGCTGTCCAGCAGGGTCCGGGTGGCCCCCCGGTGTGTCGGATCGCGTGACGGATGGCCTGACAGATGGTCTGACGGATGCCGGCCACCGGAGTCGTCGGACACGCGGCGGTCCGACGGCTGCGCACGAACAAGTATCGCGGCCAGAGCCGCCCGTACGGACGCGAGGTCCGGCTCCTCCAGCGCATCCGCAATCCTGCGCTGCAGGGCAGTTTTTACATAACCCAAAGACATCCGTGCGCTCATTGCGCCCGTGGTTGTTATTGAAGCGGCACTATAGGAAAGCCCGGCAAGCGGCTGCCGTGACTGAACTCTCGGAAAACGCCAATCAGCGGAATTCAGCGGGCAGCGAGAAAATGCGCTCGCCGCGTGAATCCACGGTCACCCGGGCGTGTCGCAGCTGCGACGCCGCCGATGCCGGGCGAACCTCGCCGAGCACAGTCAGTGCCGTCTGATCCGCCAGCGGCGGACCCATGGCCGCGTCCGCCGCCGCGCCCGCCACCGTGCCCGATACCGGCACGGTGAGCACCGCCGAGCGCGCGCGGCCCTGGGCATGGGCGCTGGCCAGCAGGGTCAGGTGCGCGCGTCCGGCCACCGGCAGCACCGTCACTGTCGCCGCCAGCGTCTGGCCGGGTGCCACGCCGCTGGCTGTGGGCAGCTGCGCCGTGGTCACCACCAGCTGTTCATCGCCATGCACGCTGAGCGCCAGCGACTCCAGCGCCACGCCGCTGCGCACCAGGAAGCGGATCGTCAGCGGCACGCCGGGCACAGGCGTGCCCTCCAGCGTGTAGGTCATCTCCAGCGGCGCAACCGGCTTGCCGGCAAGTCCGGCGGATCCGGAGGTGATCTGGACATCAAAACAGGTACGGCCGATCGGCGGATGGTCCGGATTGTCCTGGGTATTGGTCCACTCGAAGACTTCGATCACATGCGTGCCCGCACTCAGCTGGCCCGTCAGTGAAACCGCACAGGCCGACGGCGGGTCGCCCACCGAGCACACATCGCCAGGCTGTGCGTGCGTGGCGGCGATCCGCCCGACCCGATGCACGACGATGCCCGGACTGGCCGCCTGTTCTTCGGGCATCAGTGTGGCGCGCGATACCACCGTGTACAGGCCGCCCACCGGAATCTCCACGCGCAGAAAGCGCCGCGACGCCAGCTTGTTCACCGCGCCGGAGAAGGAGCTTACGAAGATATTGGAACTGCACACGTTCACCGTGCCGCCGCCGGGCAGCAGATCCTGATACAGGGGCAGTACATCGTTGCTGAACCGGTAGCCGGCATTGGTCTCGTTGCTGCCCCAGGCGTCGACCACCGGATTGATCGCCTGCAACTGCGTGAGCTGATCGATGGCCGGTGCGTCGGCCTCCGGACGCAGTGCCTTCAGCGCATGGAGAAACGAAAAAATTGTCGTCAGCGCCACATCGGTGGCGAACGGGCCGGCCATGACGTCGTGCAGCTGGGCGAAGCCGAAGCCCGGCCCCAGCCCCGTCATCGCAGACTCGGGTTCGAACAGGGCATACAGCAGTTCCTGCACGGACTGTTCACTGAACCAGCCGTCACGGCGAAAGAAAAACTGCTCGGTGACGCCGCTGATGTCGAACGCAAAGCTGTCGGCCTGTCCGGACCCGATCGCATCCTTGTAGATGGCGTCGCCGGTCACGAACGCCGAAAACGCATTCGCCCAGCCTTCGCTGAAGGCAACGCGTGGATCCAGATGGTCGCCCAGCGCATGCGGCCCGCCCTGCGAGTCGCTGCGCGCGATCACCTCTTCAAAGAAGTGCCCCCATTCGTGCGCGATGACGTGACGATCGTATTCATCGGTGTCCTCGTTTTCCGCACCCAGCACGTAGATACCGAAGCCCGGCGCGAAGAAACTCGATCCGATGTTGCCATTGGCAATATCGAGCGTACCGGCGTCGGTCAGCACCGGCGCGTTCAGCGGACTCCAGTGCACGCGCAGCTGCGGGAACGTGATGCTCCCGTCTGCCGCGTGCACCAGCGCCATGGCATCGTGAATCACATCCAGAATGGCGAAAGGCGCCGCGGCGCGCGACTGGGTGTAGGCGGCCCCGCTCCACCCCGATGCGGCATGCAGATTGCGCACCTGGTCACCGTCCCGGCCATGGATCGGCGCACTGTCCAGGGCGTACAGCGCGTTGCCGGCGGTGTTGTCCACCACCTGCACATGCCAGCCGCCCGGTCCGGTACGGCGCATTTCCGCCCGCACCTGCAGCCGCACTTCGCGTGACTGGTTCAGCATCAGGCTGTAGCGGCCGTCCTCGTCGGTGGTGGATTCCGCCAGCACCGTGCCATCGCCCACCATCTGTACACGCACGCCGCGGACCGGCAGCGGCTGTGTGGCGGCATAGTCCAGGCCGTCGTTGACGGTGACCGGCACCCTGTCGAAGGTCACGACACCGCTGATCCGCACCGGCTCGAAAGTTGCCGTCGGCGCGGCGCCGGACGAGGAGCCGCCGCAGCCGGTGAGCGCCGTCATCAGCAGCGCCGGGATGAGCAATGCCGCGGCCATGGGTGCCCGACTTCGCGTCTGCGCCCGCGTTTGCGCCCTGTGCCTGAACTGCGATCCGAATCCCGGCATTGTCAGACCAGACTGTTACACTCGCGCCAATTCATTATGTCACCCGCGGAATACGCATGAGCAGGAAAACAATCCTCGTCACCGGCGGTGCCGGCTATATCGGTTCACACATCGTTCGCCAGCTGGGCGAAGCCGGTGAGCATGTCATCGTGCTCGACAACCTGTCCACCGGTTTCCGCCAGGCCGTTCTGTATGGTGACCTGATCGAAGGCGGCACCGGCAACCGCGCCTGCCTGGACGACATCTTTTCCCGCCATGACATCGACACCGTGATGCACTTCGCCGCGCATATCGTGGTCCCCGAGTCGGTCAGCGAGCCGCTGAAATACTACGCCAACAACACCTGCGCGAGCCGCACGCTGCTGGAACGCTCGGTGGCCGCGGGTGTGAAGCACTTCGTGTTCTCGTCAACGGCCGCCGTGTACGGCATCCCGGCCGACGGCCAGGCATCCGAACAGACGCCAACGGCACCGATCAATCCCTACGGGACGTCCAAGCTGATGACGGAGTGGATGCTGCGCGACGTGGCCGCCGCCACCGACCTGCGCTACGTGGCGCTGAGATACTTCAACGTGGCCGGCGCCGACCCGCAGGGGCGCATCGGCCAGGCCACGCCCAACGCCACCCTGCTGACCAAGGTCGCCTGCGAGGCCGTGGTGGGCAAGCGCAGCCACGTGACCATCTTCGGCAGCGACTACCCCACGCCCGACGGCACCGGCGTGCGCGACTACATCCACGTGGAAGATCTGGCCGACGCGCACCTGAAAGCGCTGGCGTACTTGCGCAACGGCGGCGAATCAACGACATTGAACTGCGGCTACGGGCGCGGCTACAGCGTGCGCGAGGTGCTGGCCACCGTCGAACAGGTCGCCGGGCGCAGGCTGGACATCCGCGAAGCCGAGCGTCGCCCCGGAGACCCGCCCACGCTGATCGCCCGCGCCGATCGCATCCGTCAGGTGCTCGGATGGACCCCGCGCCACGATGACCTGACCGAAATCGTCGCCACCGCGCTGCGCTGGGAGCAACGCCTCGCGGCTGACGGGTGGTCAGCCTGAGCCACAGACAGACCCGCAACCGTATATGAGACTGGGACGACCACGAACACTGCTCAGCCTGATCCTGCTGGGTCTGGCACTGGTCGCGCTGCCGTTGCTGATCGCCGTGGGCAACGCGGTGGCGACGCTGGGCCGCCATGCGCTGGCCAGCGAGACGGTGGTGAACGAAAGCGCCGCCATCACGCGCGAAAACCAGCGTATCGCCTCCCTGCTGGGCGATATGGAACGCACCGCGCGACAGTATCTGCTGATCCAGGAACCGACCCTGCTGACCCTGTACGACGGTGACCTCGTTACCCTGGCGCGCAGCACGCAGGCATTGACCGACCTGCCGCAGGGCGAGGATGTCGCACGCCAGCTGGCGGCCATCGTCAGCCGCGCGGCCACCGTACGCAGCATGCTCGCCGCGCCCGCGCAGGAAGGTGCGCCCGAATCGATCATCGACGCATTCCGCGCCATGAACGCCGCCAGCCGCGAGGTTGCGCAGGTCACGCGCGGCCTGATCAACGACAAACTCGGCAGCCTGCAGGAAGACAGCCGCTCGGCACGCCAGTCACTGGTCTGGCAGTCGGCCGCACTGATACCGGGTACGGCGCTGCTGGTGCTGTTCTTCCTGCTGGTGGTTGCACGCCCGATGCGCCGCGTGGACCGGGCCATCCGGGCGCTGGGCGAAGGCGACTTCAATCATGAAATCGATGTCACCGGCCCGCGCGACATCGAGGCGCTGGGACGCAAGCTGGAATGGCTGCGGCTGCGGCTGATGGAGTCGGCCGAAGAGAAAAACCGCTTCCTGCGCCACATGTCGCACGAACTCAAGACGCCGCTGGCCAATATCCGCGAGGGTACGGAGCTGCTGCTGGACGGCTCGGTGGGGCCGCTGGACAAGCAGCAGACCGAGGTCACGTCCATCCTGCGCGACAACGGCCTCAAACTGCAGCAGCTGATCGAGAACCTGCTCACCTTCAGCGCCTGGCAGACCAACACGGCGCGCCTGGAGATCGCCGAGTTCGAACTCAAGCCGCTGGTGTTCGGTATTCTCAGCCAGCATCGACTGACGATTTCCAAACAGCGCATCAGGCTGCAGATCAATGTCGAGTCGATCAGTGTGCGCGCCGATGCCGGCAAGCTGCGCCTGGTGGTGGACAATCTGCTGTCCAATGCCATCAAGTTCACGCCGCCCGACGGCACCATCCAGCTCGACGTGGCCATGCGCGGCGACGAGCTGGCCATCGATGTGTCCGACAGCGGACCGGGCGTCGCGCCCGAGGACGGCGACCGCATATTTGAGGCGTTCTACCAGGGGCGTCGTGTTCAGGGCGGCCCGGTGGGTGGCACCGGCATCGGCCTGTCGGTGGTGGCCGAGTGCGCGCAGGCGCATGGCGGCACGGTGAGACTGGTGCGCGATGGCAAACCCGGCGCGCGCTTTCAGGTGCGCCTGCCGCTGCGCCGCGCGGCAGACAGACCGCTGCTGGTGGCCAATGCCTGACTCACTACACAGCCTGCGACAGCGGCTCAGCGCGCCTGTGTGCAGGGTCGGGCTGATCCTTGTGCTCGCTGCCGCGGGCGGATGCAGCAGCGTGGGCACGATCTTCGGTGGCGGTGACCGCGTCGACGCGCCTGCGCCTGCCGCAGACGTCGCCGCGACCCGGATCGTCGGCAACGGTGTCGGCATCTACCTCGAGGCCATGCACGCGCTGGCCAGCGACGACCCGGTGCAGCAGTCGGATGCCTACCGCGAAGCGGCCGACGCACTGAGCCGCTCACCCACCACCACGAACCGACTGCGCATGGCGCTGATCCACGCCACCCCGGGTCATGCCTGGAGCAACGCCGCCGACGCGCAGCGTCTGCTCAATCAGCTGCTCGCCTCCGGCAACACACTGCTGCCCGAGGAGCGGGTGCTGGCGGAAATATTCCTGAATCAGGCCGAGCAGGTCCTGATGCTGGACGCCGAGGCGGCACAGCTGCGCAGCCGCAATGCTGCGGCACTGGAACAGCAGCAGTCCGCGAATGCCCGACAGCTGGCAGCGGCACTCGAGGAAAACCGGCGTCTGCGTGCAGAGCTCGAGGATGCCCTCGAGCGGCTCGACGCCATTGCCAATATAGAGCGCTCAATCAGGGAACGTGAGAATGGTTCAGACGCCCCCCCGTAACGTGGAATCCCCGCACCGCGGCCGCATCCTGCTCGTCGACGACGATCCGGGACTGCTGCGTCTGCTCAGCATCCGGCTCAGCGCCGAAAAATACGACGTGGAAGCCGTGGAAAGCGCCGCCGATGCGCTGTCCGCCCTGCCCCGTTTCCGTCCCGACCTCGTGATCAGCGATCTGCGCATGGAAAAGATGGATGGCATCGGACTGCTGAAGGAAATACAGCGCCAGCGTCCGGGGCTGTGCGTGCTGCTGCTCACCGCGCACGGCACGATTCCGGACGCGGTCGAAGCCACGCAGAGCGGCGCGTTCGGATTCCTGACCAAGCCCATCGACAAGGATCAGCTGCTGTCCTATGTCGAGCGCGCAATGAAGCTGTCCGGTCTGCCCAGAAGCGAACACGGCAACCAGGAGATCATCACACGCAGTGCGGCCATGGAGGCCTGCCTGAAGCAGGCACACATGGTGGCCGGCACCGATACGCGAATCCTGGTCACCGGCGAATCGGGCACCGGCAAGGAACTGATCGCACGCGCCATTCATCGCGCCAGTCCGCGCCGCGACAAGCCGTTCGTGGCGATCAACTGCAGCGCCATGGCCGAGAACCTGCTCGAATCCGAACTGTTCGGCCATGAGAAAGGCGCGTTCACCGGTGCGCACCGCAGCCACAAGGGTCTGTTCCAGGCCGCCCACGGCGGCACGCTGCTGCTGGATGAAATCGGCGACATGCCGATGCGCCTGCAGGTGAAGCTGCTGCGCGTGCTCCAGGAGCAGCAGGTGCGTCCGGTGGGCGCCACCGACGCGGTGCAGGTGGACACCCGCGTTATTTCAGCCACGCACCGCGATCTCAAGGATCTGATGGTGGCGGGTTCGTTCCGCGAGGATCTGTACTACCGGCTCAACGTCGTGAACATCCATCTGCCGCCGCTGCGCTCGCGGCGCGAGGACGTGCCGCTGCTGGTGGATCACTTCCTTGAACAGATCTCCGCCGAGTCCGGACAGGACCGCAAGGTCTATGCGCCCGAGGCGGTGGAACTGCTGGTGGCCAATGACTGGCCCGGCAACGTGCGCGAGCTGTACAACGTTGTGCGGCAGAACGTGGCGCTCAGCCCCACGCGGGTGATCGCCGCCGAACAGGTGCGCACCGCGCTGGGTGAGCGCGCCCAGGCGCTGCCGTCGTTCTCCGACGCGCGCGACGAATTCACGCGCAGCTATCTGTCACAGCTGCTGCACATCACCGGCGGCAACGTGAGTCAGGCGGCGCGCCTGGCCAAGCGCAACCGCACCGATTTCTACAAGCTGCTGTCGCGACACAAGCTCAACCCCGAGCAGTTCAAGGAGTGAGCCTGATATCCCCCGCGTCAGTCGGCGTTGACCACGGCGTCGGCATCGATGCCGTGCTTCGTCATCAGGTCGTAGAGAGTTGGACGGGTGATGCCCAGCAGCTCGGCCGCGCGGGAGATGTTGCCCGACGAACGGATCAGCGCATCGTTGATGGCGCGCGTTTCGGCTTCCTGGCGCACAACGCGCAGATTCAGATTCGCTGACTCGCCGGCGGCGATACCAAGATCGGCGGCGGTGACGGACTTGCCTTCGGCGAGTATCACCGCGCTCCTGATCTTGTTCTCCATCTCGCGGACGTTGCCCGGCCACGGATAGGCATCGATGGCATCCTGGGCGTCGTCGGAAAAGCCGCGGAAACTTCGACCCTGCTGCTCGGCGAACCGGGTGAGCAGATGGCGGGCAAGCACGATGCGGCCGCCATCGCGCTCGCGCAGCGGCGGAATGTCGATCGTGATCTCACTGATGCGGTAGTACAGATCCTCGCGAAACCCGCCCACCTTGATCGCCTCGGACAGCTTCTGGTTGGTGGCGCAGACCACGCGCACGTCGACCGGGATTTCCGTGCGGCCGCCGACACGTTCAACGACGCGTTCCTGAAGGAAGCGCAGCAGCTTGGCCTGCAGCATCAGCGGCATGTCGCCGATCTCATCCAGAAACAGTGTGCCGCCGTTGGCGCCTTCGATCTTGCCCGGCGTCTGCTTCACGGCGCCGGTGAACGCGCCCTTCTCAAAGCCGAACAGCTCAGATTCCAGCAGCGTATCGGGAATCGCCGCGCAGTTGATTGCCACGAACGGCGCGCCGGCGCGCGGACTCAGGCCATGGATGGCGTGCGCCAGCAGTTCCTTGCCGGTGCCCGACTCACCCTGCAGCAGCGTGGTCGCGTTGGTCGGCGCGATCTTCTCGACCATCCGGCACACGCGCATCATCGCATCGCTGGCGGCGATGATGCCGTCCAGCGGTGAGGCGTGAACACTCGCCAGCAGGCGGCGGTTTTCTTCCTCGAGTTCGTGGATGTGAAAGGCGCGGCCGACGATGAGCTGCAGCACATCGAAGTCCACCGGCTTCTCGTAGAAATCGTAGGCGCCCAGCGCCACCGCCTTCACCGCGTTGGACTGATCGCCATTGCCGGTGACCACGATCACCTTGGTGTGCGGCGACAGCGCCAGAATCTCGGTGAGGGTCGCGAATCCTTCGGTGACACCAGAGTCATCCGGCGGCAGACCCAGGTCCTGCAGCACCACCGGCGGCTCGTGACGGCGCAGCTCGGCGATCGCACTGTCGCGGTCACCCGCGGCAATCACCTCATAGTTTTCAAAGCACCAGCGCAGCTGACTCTGGATGCCCGGATCGTCCTCGACGATCAGGAGCTTGCGGGTAGCGGTCTTGCGGTTGGGCTCAGACATGCGATGGGTCAGACATCCGCCTCGAAGAAGCGCGCGATCAGGGCGACGACGCGTTCCAGCTGCTCGTGGCGCAGTTCCGGATAGATCGGCAGGGCCAGCGTCTCCTCGGCCGCGCGCGCGGACTCGGGGAAATCATCGCGTTGATGACCAAGATTCGCGAAGCATTCCTGCTGATGCAGCGGCAGCGGGTAGTAGATCTCCGTACCCACCCTGTTCGCCTGCAGATACGCGCGCAGCTCATCGCGGCGCGTGGTGCGGATGACGAACTGATTGAAGATGTGTCGATAGCCGGGCGTTACCGCGGGCAGCCCGATGATGTCGTCCAGCTGCGCGTCGGCGAACAGTTGCCGGTAGGTCTGCGCATTGCGCTGCCGGCCGGCCGTCCAGCCATCCAGCAGCGGCAGCTTCACCAGCAGCACCGCCGCCTGCAGCTCGTCGAGCCGAAAATTGCCGCCGACCAGCGAGTGGTAGTACTTGGGCTCGCCGCCGTGCACACGCAGAATCGTCAGCCTGCGGTTCAGCGCCTCGTCGTTGGCAACGCACATGCCCGCATCGCCGAAGGCGCCGAGGTTCTTGGTGGGGAAAAACGAGAAACAGCCGATGTCGCCGATGCCGCCGGCACGCCGGCCGTCGTCCAGCTCCGAACCGATGGCCTGCGCGGCGTCTTCGATCACCGGCAGCCCGAACTCCTTCGCGATCCGCATCAGTGCCGGCATGTCGGCCATCTGCCCGTACAGGTGCACCGGGATCAGCGCCTTCACCGTACCACCGGTGACACGATTGACGATGCGCCCATCGCGCCGTTCACACTGCCGTTCCAGGAAATCGCGCACCGCCTGCGGATCGATATTGAAATCATGCGCACGGATGTCGCAGAACACCGGCCGCGCGCCCAGACGCACGACGACACCGGCGGTGGCAAAGAAGGTATACGGCGTGGTGATGACTTCATCGCCCGGACCGATGTCCAGCGCCATCAACGCGATCAGCAGCGCGTCGGTTCCCGACGACAGACCGATGCCGTGACGCGCACCGGCATACGCGGCGCACTGCGCTTCAAGCTCACGTACCCGCGGACCAAGAATGAACTGCTGGCTTTCACAGACTTCGGCGATGACGTCCAGCGCCTGCGATCGGAACTGTTGATACTGTGCCCTGAGATCGAGCAGAGGCACTTCGATGTCGTTGTCGGCTGCGCGCTTCAGTGTGGCGTTCATGGACTCTTTGCAGATCACTGGTTGCGGATCGACAGGATGATGCAGCGTGCATCACCCTGCGTGAATCACGTTGTCTTCATGCGTGTTGCATGCGTCTTGGAAAAAAAGAATTCCGAACGTGGATCGTGAATTGAAACGAGGGCTGCGCTGTCCTGCTCAGCGCCCCAGGAAACCGCCGCCGACCGACGGGACTACCCATGGCTTCCGACAGGCTCCGAGCCAGACAGCGCACCCTCAAAAAAACTGGCGGGTCATCCATAAATGAGCTGTGGGGAGGATACCCGGCGCCGCCCGGATCGCCAAGGCCGGATTTTTTATCGTTTTGTTTCAATTAGTTACATGACAAGCCGGTGACTGCACATAATCGCCCGCAGAAAGGCCCATATACGTGGTTAATCTGCAACATCAGGCATTCGACGCGCCCCCGCCAGACGCCCTGGCGGCAATCCGGGCGCGCGCCGCGGCGTCTTCCTCCGGGCTGTTCACACTGGTCAGCGCGGCGGCATCCGGCGGCGCCAGCACCTGCACCCGGCCACCCTCAAGAAGCCGCCTGAGAGACGATTTCCCGGCCGCTACCGACTCCGCCAGCCTCGGGCTGGCACCCGGTTCCCAGATCGCGCACAGCGGCTCCAAAGTGCCGTCAGCATGCCGGAAGGCGGTGGCCAGAGCGCCCGCATCGCGCCCGCGCACCAGATGCGCCAAAAGATCGCGGGTGACCAGCGGCATGTCGGCCGCCAACACCAGCAATGCACTATTTTGGTGCAATTGCCACGCCGCCAGCAGACCCGAAGCCGGCCCGATGCCCACTTCGCGATCCAGGATCAGCGGCAGGCCGCGATACGCCGCCTGCCCGCACCCGGCCGCCTGGGCCGACGCAGGCGCAGGCGCCGGGATCTGGGCGGCGCGCACCGACACATGCACCGACGCGCAGAAGGCCGACAGCAGGTCGTGGCACCAGCGCACCTGCGGCACACCGTGGTAATCCATGGCGCCCTTGTCCTGCTGCATGCGGCGACTGAAGCCACCGGCCAGCACGAGGCCGCGCAGAGTCGGGAGTTCACCGGATTTCGGCGATAATGGCGGCGAAGAAGCGGTCGGACAACTCATCTGTGCGGCGTAACCCTGGCAAGCGGTTTGCTCGGCACTATATCCGCTGGGACAGCGTCGGTTACACTTTCGGCGCTTGCGGACAAGCAAGCCGCACCAGGAGGATGGGATCATGCCGGCCACGCAGGAGGATGGGATCATGCCGGCCACGAACGAGCACACGGTCACATGCCAGTAGGACAGTGACGCGCGCTGCTGGTACGTCGCGGATTCGGACGTACCAGACCTTGCAACTGGTGCTGACACCCTCGACGAACTCGTGCGCAAACTACAGTCTGCTATCCCGGAGCTGCTCGAGGTCAACGGCGAGCGCCCCGCTCTGCCGGACTTACATGTCATAGTTCACGCTGACGTGCGCGCTCACGCCGCGTAGGGATGGCCCGGAGCTACACGCAGGAAGTCGAGCGCATGCTCCGCGAGGCCGGCTGCCAATTCGTGCGTCACGATCGCGGTGATCACGATATCTGGCACAGCCCGATCAGCGGTCGGCACTTCATGGTCGACGGCAACATCAAGAGCCGGCACTTGCTTCTTCTGAAGAGAAGAAGAAGGTCTACAAGCGCGTCCTCGACGGGGCCACAAAACGCAAGAACAGGGTCTTGCGCGAGGCTGGCTGAATCAGAGCACTGCAAGCGATGGCGGTTGGTTCACCTACTCCTGCGCTTGCCCTTGGTTTCGTCCGGACTCAGAACTGAGCTGAGCCGGTCAGCGACTTCACCTGCTTCCCAGCCACCTTTTCTCCGCTTTCGCGATATCCGTACGGACTCCGTACGGACTCCGTACGGGGCGCGTGATTGGCGAGAAAATCAACGTAACCCATTGAAAAAATGGCGTCCCCACGGGGATTCGAACCCCGGTTGCCGCCGTGAAAGGGCGGTGTCCTAGGCCTCTAGACGATGGGGACGCAGAGAGTACATTGCGGCGTTGCGGCGCACCGTGAAGCCGAGCGGTACGTGTGGCACTCAGCCGCGCACGGGCGGCATTATATAGAAGTGATTCGGCTATGTGTTGGAAAGTGGTGGAGCCAGGCGGGATCGAACCGCCGACCTCTACAATGCCATTGTAGCGCTCTCCCAGCTGAGCTATGGCCCCACTATCCGGGCGGCAAGTTTAGGTAGCCGGGGATAGGCGGTCAAGGGAAATGGTGGTGGCGCTTCCTCGCGGGCCAGCTCGGCCAGGCCAGCTGAGCGCGGCGTGAGCGCGGCGTGAGCGTGGGCGTGGGTGCAGCGTGGGCGCACGCTGTCAGCACCGATTGCCGGGAACGGTGCAGTGGATACCCCCTCCGGGCAACTGACAACAAGGGTTACGATTCGCTGCGAATTGTAAGCCTTGCTGTCAGTTGCCTATGACTGCATCGTGCATCCACCGCGTCGCCCAGTAGGCCCATGCGCACATTCGCCCGATACGCCCGATACGCCCGTTGCGCCCGTTGCGCCCGTTGCGCCCGTTGCGCCCGTTGCGCCCGTTGCGCCCGTTGCGCCCGGTGAATAAATCCCCGCATGCGCGTAATATTTCACTTCCGGGCGCCGAGTCGGCGCCCTACCCTTTCGGCAAGCACTGAAGCGCAGGGAGACTTGCCGATGGCAGCAACGGAGGAGGCAGTGGAAGTTCGGGTCGCACGTCTGGAATCGGACGTATCGCACATCCGATCGGATGTGAGGGAGATTCGTGTCGAACTGCGTGGACTGCGTGACAAGCTGGACGCAATGCACGCCGACTCCGTCAGCCGTAGCGAATCGCTGGGTGAACGCATCGGAGCCGTCAATTCATCGCTGTGTGAACGCATTGAAGCCCTCAATTCATCGCTGGGTGAACGCATTGAAGCCGTCAATTCATCGCTGGGTGAACGCATTGAAGCCGTCAATTCATCGCTGGGTGAACGCATTGAAGCCCTCAACACATCGCTGATCGACCGAATGCATGCGATGGACATCCGCTTGTCCGGCCAGATTGCGTCGGCAAAGGTCTGGGCGCTGGTGCTTTACGTGGCGCTGGCCGCGACGATCATGGGCACGATGTCGCGCGGGTTCGGCTGGATCTGAACTGCACAGGTCAGGTCAGGTCAGGTCAGCCCTGCGCGTCGGCCTGCGCCTCGATGAACGCCACGGCCCTGGCCATCCGTGCCAGCGCACGTTCGCGACCGACCAGTACCAGCGTCATGCCTATGCCGGGCGAGGCGGCCTGACCGGTCAGCGCCACGCGCAGGGGCTGCGCGACCTTGCCGAGCTTCAGATCCAGCGACGCGGCGACCTGCTGCACAACGGGGTCGAGCGCCGCCTCCGACCACTCCGGCGCATCGCGCAACGCAACCGCCAGCGACGCCAGCACCTCGCGCGCGGACGCTTTCAGATGCGCCTTTGCCGATTTCTCGTCGAACGCCTCGTACTCCTCGTAGTAGCAGTGCGCGCGCTCGGCCATCTCCAGCAGCGTCTGGCTGCGCTCGCGCAGCGCTTCCACGGTCAGTTCCAGCGGCGGGCCGTTGGCGGGATCCAAGCCCTGCCTGGCCAGCTGCTCGCCGAGCAGGGCCGCCAGCGTTTCGGTCGGTGCGCTCTGGATGTGCTGCTGGTTCACCCACAGAAACTTCTGCGGATCGAACATCGACGCCGAGCGGCTGACGTGGTCGAGATCGAACAGCGCGATCATCTGCTCACGCGTGAAGATCTCCTGGTCGCCGTGCGACCAGCCAAGGCGCAGCAGGTAGTTCAGCACCGCGTCCGGCAGGTAGCCCATGTCGCGATATTCGAGAATGTTCACCGCGCCGTGGCGCTTGGAGAGTTTGGCGCCGTCGGGGCCGTGAATCATCGGCAGGTGTGCGAACAGCGGCGGCTCGGCGCCGAGCGCGCGGAACAGGTTGATCTGCCGCGGCGTGTTGTTCAGATGGTCGTCGCCGCGGATCACGTGCGTGATGCCCATGTCCAGGTCATCGACGACAACGACGAAGTTGTAGGTGGGCGTGCCGTCGGAACGGGCGATGATCAGATCGTCCAGCTCGGCGTTGTCGAACACGATGCGGCCTTTCACCTGATCATCGACGACGACTTCGCCGGCCTGCGGACTCTTGAAGCGCACCACCGGCGTGACGCCGCTGCGGCGCCGCTCGGCGATGGTCGCGGCGATGGTCGCATCGTCCAGGCCGTGTCGGCATCGGCCGTCGTAGCGTGGCTTCTCGCCGCGCTCCTGCATGCGCGTGCGCATCGCGTCGAGCTCCTCGCGCGTGCAGTAGCAGTGATAGGCCCCGCCGTCGGCCAGCAGCTGATCGAGCACCTCGCGGTAACGGTCGAAGCGTTGCGTCTGGTAGATCGGCGGCTCGTCCGGATCCAGCGCCAGCCATTTCATCGAGTCCAGAATCGCGTCGATGGCCGGCTGCGTGGAGCGCTCGCGGTCGGTGTCTTCGATGCGCAGCACGAAGCGGCCGCCGTGGCGGCGGGCGTAAAGCCAGGCGTAGAGCGCGGTGCGCACGCTGCCGATGTGCAGGTAGCCGGTGGGGCTGGGGGCGAAGCGGGTGATGTTAGTCATGGATAGGGATGGAGCTGGAGTCGGAGTCGGAGTCGGAGTCGGAGTCGGAGTCGGAGCGGTAGTTTAATCGGTTCGCAACGACTGCGTTGGTTACGACAAAAATACGGTGCGCACGCCATAGCGCTCGTATACCGTCGAGGCTCGCCTGTCGCAGGTGATGAGCTCGGCGTCGCACGCGACCGCAGTGGCCGCGATGAGCGCGTCATAGGCAGCCCCGCCCTTCACGCTGCGACTGGCGAGGCTCAGCACGAACTGGCGGGAGGCTTCAGCACTGAGGCGCAGGAATGGTCGCGGGAAGCGGCTCTTGAGAAACTCGCAGACGATGTTTCCCGTCGCCCTGTGCGGCGGTGGCAGGCGTGTCAGTACAGAGTAAGTTTCGAGCGCGCAATGCTCGATCAGGTTGACGTTATGGTCCAGCGCATGCCTGGCTGCCTCGTGAGACTCATGCCAGGACGCGAACGCCGCCACCACGACACTCGTGTCGGCTGCTCTCATCGACGAACGCCTTCGAGTGTTTCGCGCACGAGTTCGGCGGTCAATGCAGGCAGTTCCTCGTCCGGGACAGCCACGACACCCTGGCCGTGCGCCTTCAACTGCATCGGCGTCGCGGCCGGCTCGATCTCAAGACGTCCGTCCTCTACGCGTATATCGAGACGCTGCCCCGGCTTCAAAGCGAGCGCATCCCGCAGCGCCTTGGGCACGACGATCCGGCCGGCAGAATCTATGGTAGATTTCATGCCATACAAAATGGCATAGCAGCTACCAATATTCAAGGGTGGCGTTGGCAGATACCTTCTGTCCCCGCCACCAGCGCCACCAGCGCCCTATGCGGCACTGCGATCACCGTTTGCGGCGACCGTGTACGATGCCAGCCGAACACCGCCGCACCGGATAAACCGTGACGACGCCCCCTGCATCCGCCCCGTTCGAACTGCCCCCGCTGATCTTCGGCGCGATGGCCCGTCGTGCCGCCGACGACCGGGAGCGCGAGGCGCTGATCCGCGCCGCCGTGGATCTGGGCATCACCGCCATCGACACCGCACCGTTGTACGACTTCGGCCGCTGCGAGGCGCAGATCGGCCGTGCGCTGCGCGGCGTGCCGCGTGACCGCGTGCAGCTGCTGACCAAGGTGGGGCTGCGCTGGGATGGCCAGGCCCACGGACGCGTGCTGTTCTCGTTCACCGACACGCAGGGCGGGCACTCGCTGGGGGGGCACTCGCAGGGCGGCCACTCGCCGGGCCGCCACTCGCAGGGCCGCCAGGTGGACGTGAAAAAGGACTCGCGCCCCGAAGCCGTGCGCGACGACGTGATGAACAGCCTGAAGCGGATGAACGTGGACTACCTGGACCTGGTGCAGATCCATCATCCGGACGTGGACACGCCGATCGCCGACACCCTGGGCGCATTGCTGGATCTGCGTGCGGCCGGTGTGATCCGGGCCATCGGCGTATCGAACTTCGACGCCGAACAGGTGGCCGCGGCGCAGGCTGCGCTGGGCGATGTGCCGCTGTGCAGCGTGCAGAACGAATACAGCCTGCTGCGACGCGAAGTCGAGGCGGATCTGCTGCCGCACTGCCGGCGGCACGACATCCGCCTGCTGGCCTACTCACCGCTGGCGGCCGGCGCGCTGGCGCAGCGCGTGCCGCAGATCGCAGACAGGGCCGCCGTGCAGCGACTGCGTGCGGCCAGAGCCGTGCTCACCGAAATCGCGGCAGCGCATCGTGCAAGCGACGCCGCCGTGGCGCTGGCGTGGCTGATGGCGCAGCCGGGCGCCGTGAGCGCCGTCGCCGGCGCCAGCACGCCGCAGCAACTGGCCGACAACCGCGCGGCGCTGGACATCCGCCTGTTGGCGGATGAGCTGCGAACGCTGGACGAGGCGTTCGCCGCGGTGCGGTGGCCGGCATCGTGGGAGATCGGCGATTCACTGGCGCGCAGGGCTGCGCGGCGTGGCCGACGACTGGTGGGCGGTGCATTGCGAACCGTCGGCCTGAACCCGGGGCGACTGCGCGGGTGGCTGTCGCGGCGTAGCTGACCGGCGCTTCGCTTACCCGGCCGCCCGGGCCGGCTCGGCATGGCCAATGCGGGGACGACTTCGCGCCCCGGCTGTGACCCATGTCCTCCCATCCCCGGGAAATGCAGCGCATTCTTGCGCGTAGAAATCCGGTTCACGCACACCCGCCTTCACATCGGCGGGCGGTCGAAGCTTCGAACCCGCAATCAACCACATCGCCAGGGTCGCCCATGCGCATCGAGTTTGTCGGTCATTCATCCGTTGTGTTCCGCCAGGATGCCGTTCACATGATCTGCGATCCGTGGCTGATTGGTACCGCGTTCGACGACGGCTGGGCCATGCTCTCCGAGCCGCGGTTCCGTCCCGAGGATTTCGCGGGCATCACCCATATCTGGTACTCGCACGAACACCCGGACCACTTCAGTCCGCGCTCGCTGGCGATGATTCCCGAGGAATTCCGCCGCCGCATCGTGGTGCTGTTTCATGCCAGCGCCGACAGGAAGATTGCACAGCACTGCGCAAAGCTTGGCTTCGCCGCCGTGCAGGAACTGGATTCTGATCACTGGGTCGAGCTCGCGCCGGGCTTCGACGTGCTGTGCAACACCTGGGAAAACACCGATGACTCCTGGCTGCTGATCCGCACACCCGAAGGCCGCATCCTGAACCTGAACGACTGCCAGGCCGCCACGCAGGCGCAGATCGATTCGCTGCATGCGCAGACCGGGAATGTGGATGTGCTGCTGTCGCAGTTCTCAATCTCCGCCTGGGACGGCAATCGTGAAGAACTGGACCGACGCCAGGCCGGCGCCGAGGAAATGATACGACGCACCGTCGCGCAGGCTCGCGCGCTGGGCGCCAGCCATGTCATTCCCTTCGCCAGCTACATCTGGTTCTGCCACGAAGAAAACGACTACATGAACGAATGTGTAACCAGCCCCCGGATCGTGAGCCAGCGGCTGCGCGCGGAGGCCGGCGCACAGCCGGTGGTGCTGTATCCGGGCGACGTGTGGAAACTCAACAGCCCGATGGATCCCGAATCCGCGATTGCGCGTTACGAAGCCGACATCGCCTCGATCCCGTCACGCCCGCGGCACCAGGCCAAGCCCGTGGACATCGCCGCGCTCGTCGAGGCGGCTGATCGCTTCAGCGCCAGGCTCACCGCGGACCACAGTGCGTTCCGACTGCGGATTCGCGAAGTGCTGCAGAACGCGCGCCACACACTGCGACGCTCCCGGCTATCACCCATTCGCGCTCGGCTGGCGGCGCTGCTGAAGATCGTGGCCCTGCAGCGACGCCCGGCGCGGATCTGGCTTGCCGACCATGCGCAGTGCGTTACCTACTCTCCGCTCAATGGGCTGAAATCCGCTTCGCATCAGCCAAGTGACTGCGATATCGAGCTGTCATCCGCGGCGCTACTCTACGCGCTTAAATTCCTGTGGGGTGGCGAGACGCTGCAGGTGAATGGACGGTTCCGGGAAAACTACCCGGATGGCCGATTCACACTGTTCGACCACCTGTGGATCAGCAGTGCGATGAATCATGAGGAAGGGGCAGCGGCGAAACCGATCTGATCGGGGTATCGCGCGAAATAGTCGTCCTTCACAGGCTGCGGCAGACGACTCAGCGACACCAGATGCGCAACGCGACGGGCGAATGTGGGCTCGAAGGCGTGCATGGCCGCGAAATTGCGAGCGCTCAACGACGACGCGGCGATCTCCTCACGATGGCTGTCCAGTCGGGCAACCAGCTGCGCCAGCGGTCGCGGTTTGCCAAGCGGTGACAGCCATCCGCTACCGGATTGCCTGACGATGCCGGCAAACGCGTCGTTCGCGAAACCTGCGATCGGTACACCGCAGGACATCACCTCCGGATAGGTACTGGACGGATCCCCCTGTGGATGACAGCACACGAAGAGGTCGGCATTGATTTTCAGGTACGCCACCCAGTCATCGAAATCCAGCACTCCGCCAAACTTCACCACATCGTCAAGGCCACAACGTTGAACAGTGGCCCTCAGCCTGCTCTCCAGCGTGCCGCTGCCGAAAATCTCCAGCGTGAAACTCACGCCGGCACGGCGCAGTTCGTTGGCCACGGCAGGCAGATACTGCACGCCCTTCATTGCAATCAGCCGTCCACCGAAAACCAGTCGCAACGGGCGGCGCTGTTGCAGTGTGGCAAGGCGCGCTTCGAGTATTTCGATGGCAATGATGTCGCTTTCCGGCACGCGGTTGTCGAAAAACAGCAGTGCCTTCGGATTCACAGATTGGTACGCATCGTAGGTGGGCGTGCCACTGCACTGAATGCCGGCTGCGTCGGGAAGCGCCCGCAGACGCTGGCGCTCAGCCCAGTTCAGCCACAGCTTGCGCCGGAATCGGCGCAGCGGATTGCGCACCTCCGCGTCGACAATCTGCTTCTCGGTCTTCAGGGTGTACTCGCTGCCGTAGACCAGCGGCATTCCGATGTCCCGACACAGCGCGGCGAGATACGCCTCGAAGGGTGACAGAAATGCCAACGCCACGGCTGCCGTCGCCAGACGTTCACGCAGCGCGCCTTCAGACGTCGGACGCACTTCCAGCCCCGGCTGGATCTGGCCGGGATGCACTTCCACATGATCCATGTCTGTGGTGCGGCGTGAACTCAACTCGATCAGTGTCGTTACCGGGCCCGGCCAGGTTCTGGCGTATTCGGCAGCACCGTTCAGGTATTTTCGGGTCAGCACCAGCCCACCGTTCGGCCCTGGCGAAGCGGTCAGCACCGGCAACAGAATGAGTTCATCGGTGACGCGTGTGGTCATGCCGCTGCGCCCGACCGTAACAGGATGTCCAGCATCCGCCGCAGCTCATCAAGGTCCACGTCGAAGCCGTCGGGACGGGGCCGGCCGACAAGAAACGCAAATCGCATGTCCAGTCGATCGGTGAACTCCTTGTAGGCCATCGCAAACCGATGCGGTGGCTGGAACACCAGAAAAGTTGCATCGTCGGCCGCCGTGTAGATGGCGTGGGACAGATGACTGCCCTCCACGGCTGCAACGATGCCGGCATTCATTGACAGCCGTGCTATCTCGGCAGCATCACAGCGCGTGGTGTCCACGATCACGAACCCGGCCTGCTCGAGCACCGCCTCGACCGCTGCCGAATTCGCCAGCTCCCTGGGCTCCCCCGAAGGCCCGCGACGAATGAATACGCCCACGGGACCATCACTGCCGCGACTGTCCGCATCCCGTGCCAGGGCTGTTCGCACCCTGTCGCGCAGCTGGCGATAGCGGGCCGCCTTGGACGAGTTCTGGGCGAAGTCCACATACACAACCAGCTCGTCGATGCGGGCATGACGAACCGGCGTTTCCCGAGGCAGCCCGCACAGATCGCGGTATCCGGCTTCATGCTCATAGGGTCTGGTCAGCATCGCCAACGGCGGCAATGACGGATCCACCAGCAGTGCAAGCGGGAAGTCATCGAGCAGGCGATTGCCGAAGAAGTGGCTGCCGCTGCCGTTGGTCACCAGTGCCGCCTGCCCGAAGCGTTCACGGGGCGGCAGGTCGCCGTACGCCCATCGTTCAACACCGAAACCCGGCTGTTCCTTCGCAGGCCCCGCATACAGGTGTGCGTGCACAAGGTCCACGTTCCGAACCACATAGGCCAGGGAAGCAGCGTGTTCACCAACGCCGCCGGCGATCAGGGTGCGCTCGGTTTCCCAGTTTCGCCATGGCGACAGCGCCGTAACGTGATCCAGCGCATCCGGCAAGGCGATTGCCGGTGGCGTCGCAGCGGTCTCGGCCGGGCAAAGCGTCCACGATCGCGTTGCCAGATCGCGCATGGATACATGCCGTCGCGCAGCAAGTCGCAGCACGCCTCTTTGCAGCATGGGCAGATTGATTCGCATCATGCCAACGGCTTGCGCAGCAGGTCGACTACGCGTTCCTGATCCTCACGCGACAGGTCCGGATACATGGGCAGTGCCAGTATCCGCGACGATACGTCATTGGCCACCGGCAGATTCTCCGGTGCCGCCGAGGGCAGATGGCGATACATCGGCAGATTGGATATCAGCGGCGAGAAGTAACGGCGGGCATGCACTCCTCGTTCGCACAGTCTCATATACAGTTGATCGCGCGTCAGCGGATACTCCGGCCCGATCAGCACGGGAAAACAGTAGTGGTTCCAGCAGCCCGATTCCTGGCACGGAGGGGGGCACTGAAGGCACTGCACGCCAGCCACACCGGCGAGCAGCTCGCGGTAGATCGAGTCCACCGTCTGCCGCTGCGCGAGCAGCTCGTCCACGTGACCAAGCTGCATCAGCCCGACCGCGGCACTGAACTCCGTCATTTTCGCATTCAGCCCGATTGCGTCCACATGCGTTTCGTCGACGATGCCGAAGTTCTTCAGTCTCTCCAGAGAGGCCCGAGTCTGTGCGTCCGGCGATACGATCGCCCCGCCTTCAAAGGTGTTGAATACCTTGGTGGCATGAAAGCTCATCACCGAAAGATCGCCATGACGAAGTATGCTGCCACCCTGATCCGTGACACCGAAGGCGTGTGCGCCATCGTAGATCACTTTCAGTCCATGCCGTTCGGCAACGGCTGAGATGCCTGCCGTGTCGCAACTGCGGCCAAAACAGTGCACGGGCAGAATGGCCGATGTGTAACCGGTGATGGCCGCCTCGATGCCGGCCGGGTCCAGGTTCAGGGACTCGGCGGAGATGTCGGCGAAGACCGGTTCCAGGCCCGCCCACTTCATTGCATGCGCGGTTGCCACAAAGGAAAACGGCGATGTGATGACCTCGCCAGTCAGCTGCAACTGGCGACAGGCCAGCATCAGGCCCAGCGTGGCATTGGTTACCAGCGTGAGGTGCTGAAGGCCCAGGTGCTGCGCCAGGGCGGCTTCGAATCGTTCATGAATCGGGCCGCCGTTGGTCAGCATCCGCGAGGCCCAGATCTCCTCAAGTAACGGCAGCAGCTCCGACAGCGGCGGCAGCGATGGCCTCACTACGAATAATCGATTGTCCAACGACACTGTGCGGAACCTCGTTGTGGTTATTATCGGTTCTCTGGTTTCAGACTGTAGAATCGCCCGCTACGCTCAGTCAGTCTGCCTACAATTCATCACGATCCGCCAGCCCCAGTCGGAAACATGCCCGCCCCCCGGAAAAACACATTGAACGAGGATGCCATACCTGTCGTACGCATCGATGTGATGGACATACACAATATCAGTGAGGCGCAGTGCGTTGGTTACGTAATTTCCTCCAGCCGCAGCGGCAGGGGTGGCTGGCTGGTTACGCCGAACGCCGACATCGCCCGACAGACCCACGCCGACCGGACGATCCGGACGCTGATCGAGCGGGCCGATCTGCGCGTGGCGGACGGCATGCCTCTGATCTGGGCCAGTCGGCTCAAGGGGACGCCACTGCAGGGCCGGGTATGCGGGTCTGATCTGGTATGGAGCATCGCCGCACAGGCCGCCGCGCACGGCCTGTCACTGTTCCTGCTCGGCGGCGGCAGGCCGGATACGGCATGGAAAGCCGCTGGCAGACTCAAGGCGCACAACCCCGGTCTCAACATTGCCGGTACATGGTATCCGCCGTTCGGCTTTGAAGGCAGCCCCACCGAAATGGCCGACCTTCGCGCCGCGCTGCGAGCGGCTAACCCCGACATCGTTTATGTTGCTCTGGGATTCCCGAAAGCGGAAAAACTGATTGATGAATTGCGAGGCGACTTTCCCGGGACATGGTGGCTGGGAATCGGCATCAGCCTGAGCTTCATCGGTGGCGAAGTTCACAGGGCGCCACGATGGCTTCAGCGCTTAGGCCTGGAGTGGATTCACCGTCTGGCTCAGGAGCCGGGACGACTGGCCAAACGGTATCTGTGGCATGACATACCTTACGTTGCTCGACTCTTGGGTTCGGCTTTGCTTTCAAGACTCGCATCCCGACGGTAGACCAACGACTTAGCCATACCATTCCGATTCACGAGACGCCTGTCATGCTGCCTTTGGCTGAACACGATATACGGCTGACACGCCTGACATCGCGCGCGACGAGCGCAAAGTACGAGATGAAGTCACGCATGAACCTCGGTGGCCCGGAACCGCGCCCAGGCTGGACTAGCCTCCGCAACGTATTTACAACCAATGCCGACAACACCAACGTATCGGTGACTGCGGCATACAAGCGTCCGTGGTTCAGAACGAAGTAACGCCGTCGCGACTCAAACCAGTAGCCCGGCCTTCTGGGTGGACGTGCATCGCGCGAACTCAGTCCGCTGCTCTGGCCCACCAGATGAACGATCCGGCTCTGCGGTACATGCCAGCAGCGCCAGCCCGCCCTTCTCGCCCGTAACGTGAAATCGGTTTCTTCGTAGTAGAGGAAGTACCCTTCGTCCATCAGGCCGATATCTTCGAACACACGCCAGCGGATCAACATCAGCGCGCCTGACACCCAGTCGACCTCAGTCGGCACTTCAGGAATTCCAGGACGTGCGAGACGCCGGCGGACGAGTCTGTCGAACAGGCCCAGACCAAGATATCCGGCGAATTCGCTCAACATGTTAGGAAACCGGAAGCAGCACTCCTGTGGAGTGGCATCCGGATCTTCGCTGCGTCCGCCCGCGATGCCCACGTCGGGATGGCTCTCCAGGAAATCCAGCAGCACTCGAAAGGCATACGGGCGGACCAGGGTATCCGGATTGAGCAGCAACACATGGTCCGGTCGCAATCCACGGCTGTGCATCTCGCGAATGCCGAGATTGTTCCCGGCTGCGAACCCGCCGTTCACGCTGGAACGGACCACGCAGGCCCAGTCGCTCCAGCGGCTGTCGGCAATGAGGCGCTCCAGCTTCTCGGCCGACCCGTCACCCGAGTCGTTGTCAACGACACAGACCCGGCAAGCGCCAACCGCGGCGACTTCGTCGACCATCGAACGCAGGCAGTCGGCGACCAGATCAGACGAGCGCCAGTTCACGACAACCACCAGCAGGTTCACCGGCTCCATCTTTCTGCTCTACGCGGTCGGGCCGGAAGCCACAACGAATCTAGTCACTGCGTCCGTGCGCGCAAAGTGTCTGCATGACGATATGGCCGAAGAAGAAGTGCACATCTTCGGCGAGCTGCATGTCGTCCACATCAGCCCAGACAACATGCCGGGCCTTGTCCTTCAGGCGGCCGCCACGATAGCCGCACAGCCCGAGCGTGACCGCTCCGTTGTCATTGGCATAGTCGACAGCCCGGATGACGTTCTCGGAATTGCCGCTGCCGGATATGGCCAGCACCAGGTCGCCTTCCATGAGTACGTTCTTCAGCTGTTCGACAAAGATGTCTTCGAACGACACATCATTGCCGTAGGACATGATCAGCCCGATATTGTCGACAAGCGTTCGGCCTCGAAAGGGCTTTCCCGTGGACAGATACACGCTTTTGTTCCAGTCGTTGACAAAGTGCAGCGCGGTCAGGGAACTGCCGCCATTGCCCAGCGTGATGATCTGCCTTCCCGACAGCCAGGCATCGGCAATCACCTGCACGGCGTTATCGATCTGGTCACGATCCAGCGCGGCGATGACGTCGGAAAGTCCCTTGAGGTATGTTCCGGAGGAACCTGAGTAGGAGTTCATGATCAAGCCTCCCGGCTTTCTGCCGGCACTTCAATGATAGAAAATAATGCGGCTGCCAAGCCGCTCGAAACCCATCTGCACGGGCCTGAGCTTGTGCAATGCAGCCTTGATGGCGCCATGCGACTGCTGCGGTGCGTACAGCAGCAGGAATCCCCCGGCGCCTGCGCCCAGCAGCTTGCCACCCAATGCACCTGCCTGCCGTGCCGCACGGTAACAGTCGTCGAGGTCTGAATTGCTCACGCCATCCGTCATCGACTTTTTGAGTTCCCAGTTTTCGTGCAGGATTTCACCGAAGGCAGACGTGTTGTTGCTTTGCAGCTCCTTGCGAAGCACATACGCGAGCTCCACCATACGCTTCATGGCGCTGCGCTTCTCAGCGCTGGCCGCCATGTCGGTCGCCTGCTGCCTGAGCAGATCAGATGCGCTGCGCTGTACACCGGTGTACAGCACCAGAACATTCGACTCCACTTCCGCCATCACGTCCGGGCGGCAGATCACCGGCGACACCTGCACCGAGTCGTCGCCATGGAATTCAATGAGATTGAATCCCCCGAAGGCAGCCGCGTACTGATCCTGCTTGCCAATGGGCTCGCGACAGATCTCGATTTCGATATGACAGCTGTCCCTGCCCAGTTCCTCGCTGGATACGTAGCGGCTCTTGTAGGCATTCAATGCATTGAGCAACCCCACCGTGAACGAGCTGGAAGACCCCAGCCCTGTGCCCTTGGAGGGGATATCAGCCACCGTGGTGATCTCCAGGCCGCCATCCAGCTCAAGAAAGCGCAGCGCCTCCCGAACCAGTGCATGATTGATGTCACCGACTCGCTCAACTTCTTCAGTCACGGAATACGATACGCGTATGCCGTTATCGAATTTCTTGTTGACGGTGACGTAGATGTACTTGTCGATGGCCGTACTGACCACCGCGCCGCCGTGCTCACGGTAAAAGCCGGGAATATCGCTTCCTCCGCCAACAAAGCTCATGCGCAGCGGTGTTCGACTGATGATCACTTCACGTCCTCTGTCACTCCAGAATGGTTATCAAGCAGGAAGTCAACGGCCTGGGCAAGGTCGTTCATCACGAAATCGGGAGCTGCATCATACCGCCCGTCATTGCCTTCGTATCCTGTTCTTACCAGGATCGATCGCAGACCGGCGCGGCGTGCCGTTTCGATGTCGACGCTGCTGTCGCCGATCAGCCAGGAGCGGCCGCGGTCCATATTGAAGTCGTGCGCCGCGGCATCGACCATCCCCGTGGCGGGCTTGCGACACTCACACTGCACCTTGAGCTCGGCACGCTCGCCTTCGAAGCCGCGATCCGGATGATGCGGACAGACATAGAGGCGCTCGATGTAGGCGCCGGCGCGCCCGAGCAGGGTATCCATGCGAGCGTGAATGGCGCGAAGGTCATCGAACGAGCACTCGCCACGCGCCACCACCGGCTGATTGGTCACCACGCCGACCAGATAGTCCGAACGATTGAGCCTGCGTATCGCCTCCGCCACGCCCGGCAGCAACTCCAGCTGGTCGGGATGGCTGAGGTGATTCACTTCGCGAACGATGGTGCCGTCGCGGTCCAGCAGCACAACGGGCTGGGTTCGGGACAGCGAGCGGCTGGCCACGCGGCCCGAGACCAGATCCGCGGTCACATGATCCAGCCGGTCGGGGGTGCCGCAGTCCTTGAGATACTCCGCGCTTCTGTACCCGCGCAGTGCCTGGCCGGCTACCAGCATGTCCGGGAACAGGTGCTTGCCGAAATCGAGCAATCCTTCCCGCCCTGCCCAGCGCGTCAGTGCGCTGCGCCGAATCCAGTACAGCGCGGCATTCACGAGATTGGGAAAGTCGCGGCTGGGGTCATGCGGATAGGGATGAAACGCGAGAATCCTGCTCTGATCATCCACCTCGACCAGATCCGAATCATGCGGATGATCATTCGGATGCAGCAACAGGGTCGCAGCAGCAGTGCGATCGCGTTCGTGAAATTCCAAGAACCGCTGCAGGTCCACCTCGAGCATGGTGTCGCCATAGACAATCAACACCTCCTCGGCCAGCCGATCGAGAATGGCCAGTGTGGCACCCGCGGTACCCAGCGGCTCACCATCATCGATGCACTGAACATCCATGCCCCAATTGTCCCGGGAAGTACAGAACTCGACGATCTGTTCGGCACGGTGGTTCACCAGCACCAGCACCTGCTCGAAGCCGTAGCGCTTGAGCAGCTGCATCTGATGTTCGAGCAACGGGCGCCCGGCGATATCGACCAGCGGCTTGGGCTTGCCATCCAGTCGTGACTTCAGCCGGGTGCCCTTGCCACCGGCAAGAATCAGCGCCTGCCGCATTACGCGCCTTCCTGCGCTGCGATCTGATCCACCGCCCGCGTCAACGCCTCCGCCGAACCCAGCGTCGGACTCCACCCGGCAGCCACGAGGCGGTCTATGGAGTACACGAAGCGGGGAACATCACCGACCCAACCCTTGTTGCCTTCGCCGTAGCGGATCCGGGCTGCGGCGCTGACGCGATCCCGCACGGTTTCGGCAATGAAACGCACCGTGACGCCTTCGTCCATTGCGCCGATGTTGTAGCAGTTCAGCGGTTCCGCCGCGTTGTCACGAATGAACAGCATCGCGTCCACCAGCTCTTCCACATGCAGGTAGCCCTTCTGCTGAGTTCCATCACCCAGAACGTCGAGCGCATCAGGCGTCTGTTTCAGCTTGCGCACGAAATCCAGAATCACGCCATGGGTGGCCGGCACGCCGATGACATTCGGAAAGCGGAACAGCCACGCACGCTCGAGATAACTTTCCACCGCCGCAGAAATCATGGCCTCGGATGCCAGCTTCATCGCACCGTAGTTGGAGATCGGAAACAACGGCCCTGTGTCTTCAGTCAGCGGACGATCGCCATGGTCGCCATACACCGCGGAGCTGGAAGCAAATGCGATGCACGGAATCTCCAGCTCCCGCATCAGGACCAGTGTGTTGAACGTGGTCATGAAGGTATCGCGATGATCAACAATCGGGTCGGCGATGCCGGCAGGAATGTCGGAATTGGCTGCCATGTGCCAGACTTCGGTGATCGGGTCTTTGGCATGACAGGCGTGCAGCACCTTACGGTATGCATCGAGATCCGCCAGGTCCACCTCTTCGAAGGCGAAGCGCGGATCGTCCAGCCACGGCGCCAGGTATTCGCGCCGCCCGCGGCAGAGGTTGTCCAGTCCCACCACGCGGCTGCCCCGCTCCAGCAGCGCCGGAATCAGGTTCACACCCACGAAACCGGCCGCGCCGGTGACCAGTACACTCATGATGGTTTTCCCGTAACGGCAGACGCATTGCCGACTTTCTCGGCGGCAATACTTTCGTTGAACAGTGCTCCGAGATTCGCGGCGAGATCGTCCGCGGAATGCAGCGCTTTCACGCGTTCGAATGCGTGATCGGCCATCGCCTGGAGTTTGTCGGGCGGCAGATCCAGCAATTCCTCCATCGCATCGGCCAGCGGCAGTGCGGCACTGGCCGGCACCAGCCACCCGGTTTCACCGGGCACGACCAGCTCCGGGATTCCGGCGACGTAGGTCGACACGACAGGCCGTCCCAACGCCATGGCTTCCATGATCACCATCGGCAGGCCTTCGGCGAAACTGGGCAGTACCAGGCCACGTGAACGCCGCAGCTGGTCCAGCAGTTCATCCGTCGTCACCACACCCGGCATCTCTATACACGACTCCAGACCCCATTCACGCACGCGATTGCGGACATCCTCCGCCATGGGGCCATCGCCAACAATGGACAGCGTGAAGTCCCGTCCACGGTCGCGCAGGATGGCGGCCGCCTCCACCAGCACCTGCTGACCCTTCTGCTCGACGATGCGTCCGATGCAGGTCAGCCGTGGCACCGTTGGCACCGGACTCGGCGCATCGAGGAAGAACTCCGGGTCGAGGCCGCATCGAACCACGCGCACCTTCGACCAGTATCGATAGTCCACCGTCCGGCACAGCTGGCTGCGCGTGTAGTCGGTGATCGCCACGGTGAACGCCGAACGTGCGATCTTGTCGGCGGTTCCGAAGTAGTCGATGTTGTCGAACTCCACCGGACCATGCACGGTGAAGCTGTAGGGCGGCCCGCCCAGCACTCGCGCCAGCATGACGATCTCGGCAGAGTTGGTGCCGAAGTGCACATGCACGTGTTGGGCACGATGTTCGCGCAACCACAGCATCAGGCGGCACGCCTCGGCGAGATAGATGAAGTGATAGGGCATCGACCGTGTGGAGCGTCTGCCCTGACGAATGGCGAGCCGCAGAGCCGAGAGGAAGCGTCGCGGCGAGCTGAGCTTGGTGCGCACAACCGCCAGCAGCAGCGCGAGCACGCCGTCCTTGAGGATGTATCGTGTGCGTTTCTGTTCAGCGGCATCCTGATCGTCGTAGGTTGGGTTGTCCCAGCCGCGCAGCGCCACCCGCAGAATCTCGAACCCACTGCGTTCCACTGCCAGAATCTCGCGGCGGATGAACGCATGGCTCACGGCCGGATAGGCATTGGTGAAGTAGGCAATTCTTGTTGTCATTGAACCTATAGTCATTGTATGGGGGCGCTCCATGCCCTACTTGTATTCAATCAGCCGCACGGGACCACCGCGCAATCGCTTGATGAGAAAGCCCACATTGCCGAAAAACTCGGCGAACTTGGACAGCACCAGAAACACGGCATTGATCCAGTTCTCCCGCGGGGATCTCGCGCCTGCAAGTGCCAGCCGCACCACCTGTAGCGGATACAGTAGCAACAGCAGCAGCATCCAATGCTGGCCTGCCACCGTTCCGACGGCAACCAGCAGTGGCAGCAGCAAGCTCCAGGCCACCGAACTGGTCACCGCCCGCACGCCATGGCGCTCCGGCGCACCACCGTGAAGCCATGCGCCCTCGGCATAGGCGTGACCGGCGCGCATGCAGCGACGCCACCATTGTACGAAGCGGGTCATCGCCGCATCATGAAGGCACATCTCGTCAGGCAGGCGAACGATCTTCCACCCCGCCTGGCGAAGCCGCACGCACAGTTCCGGCTCTTCACCGGCAATCAGGCTCTCGCGGAATCCGCTCACTTCCAGAAAAGCATCCACTCGCATCAGCGCATCGCCGCCACAGGCCTTCACCTCGCCCGTCGGACCATCCCAGTCGAAATCACACAGCAGGTTGTACACCGTGTGCTGCGGGAAGCGCTCACGGCGGCGACCGCAGACTACGGCTGCTTCCGGATTGGCATCGAGAAAGGTCGTCGCCACGGGCAACCAGCCGCTATCGAGTTCGCAGTCGCCATCGATGAATTGCACCAGGCGCAGATCCTGCGCCACGCCCCGCAGGCGTTCCAGTCCTGCATTGCGCGCACGCGCGGCCGTAAACGGAATGGACAGATCCAGCTCGACCACGTCGACGCCAAGGCCACGCGCATACGCCACCGAATCGTCGCTGGAACCGGAGTCCACATAGACCGTTGGCAGACGCCGGCCCTGCGTATCGGTGAGCGATTCCAGACAGCGCCTCAGGCGTTGCCCTTCGTTGCGGCCGATGGCTACGACGCCGACTGTCATGATGCGTTGGGCCTGCTGCTCAGACAGCCAGCCCGTGCCTGCGGCACCAGCTGACCAATACATACAACGCCCAGATTCGGGTCCAGTACAGCCCCGCCGCGCCATCGCGGAACGCGCCCCACAGCGTGGCAACGGCAGCGGGATCCAGACCAACCGCGCTCACCTGTTCGCTGTCGAGCAGCGTATGGCCCACACGGTCACCCAACGCCCCCTTCAGCCAATGCTCATACGGCAACTCGAATCCCTGCTTGGGACGTTCGAACAACCGCTGATCGAGCCCTTCCAGCCCTATCCGGCGCAGCATGGCCTTGGAGCGCACCGGCATGAAGCGCGTGTCGTCGGACAGCTGTTCCACCGCCGTCAGCAGCTCCACGTCCACCAGCGGCAGCCGGATTTCGATCGAAGCCGCCATACTCGCCGCATCGGTGTCGCGCAGCAGCCGTTCACCGAGAAACAGCCGCTGCTCCAGCACGCTGACACTGGCCAATGGCGAACGGCCGGCAACATCCTGTTCCAGTTCGTGCCGCATGGCCAGCGGCATGCCGTCGATCAGTTCATCCGCGCCGGCATCGCCAGCCAGCAGCTGCTGGTGAAAGTCGGGCAGGAACAGTCCATAGGCGAGCTGATACAGGGCGATCAGGTCGTCGCCCTGCCGCACCATATGCGGCAGTTTCGCCCAGCGGGTCTGTGGCGGCACGGCGCCACCCTTGCCGCTGCGCAGCCGAGCAACCACGCGCGCGGCCGCTGTACGCCAGGCGCGCGGCACCCAGCCCATGCGGGCGGACAGCGCATGCAACCGGGGCAGATCGGCGAACGAGGTATAGCCGCCGAAGAGTTCATCGCCGCCGGTGCCCACCAGCGCCACCTTGAAGCCGGCATCGCGCACCGCGCGCGACATCACATACGAATTGATGCCATCGAACGTGGGCTGATCCAGACTCTCCAGCGCACCGCCCAGGCTGTCCAGAAAGTCGTGCTGCGTCAGCATCACTTCCTGATGATCGGTGCCGATGGCCTCGGCCACCTGCCGGGCGAATGCACCCTCGTTGTGGCGTGCTTCCTCGAAAGCCAGCGTGAACGTTCGCACCCGGCCCGTGGCGCGATGCGCCAGGTTGGCCACCGCCGACGAATCCACACCGCCCGACAGAAACACACCCAGCGGCACGTCGCTGGCCAGATGCAGGCGCACGCTTTTCTGCAGGGCTTCGCGCACATCGCGCTCGCTCGCGACACCGGCACGCTCCGGCGCAACGCGCTGCCAGAAACGCCAGCGCCGGCGTTCCTGTCCGCGACCATTCACGGTGACTGCCTCGCCCGGCAGCGCGCAGGTGATGCCCTTCACGATCGTCGATGGGCCCACAACAAAACCGTTCCAGACCACCGAGCGCACGGCCGCGGGATCCAGCTTCGGCGCACGCAGCAGCCCCGACGCCAGCAGCGCGCGCAGTTCGGATGCAAACGCCAAGGACCAGTCGCCGGAGGCATCGGGATTGCGCATCAGATACAGCGGCTTGATGCCGGCCGGATCGCGCGCCAGCGTGAGTTCGCCCGCGGCGCGATGCCAGAACGCAAAAGCGAACATGCCGCGCAGGCTGCCCACCGCATCCACGCCATTGGCGCTGAGGGTACGCAGCATCGCGGCCGTATCACCGCTGGACGTGAGTGCATCGCCATCGGGGGTGCGCGTGCGCAGATCGGCGTAATTGTAGATTTCGCCGTTGAGCACAACCACATCACCACTCACCGGGTCCACCATGGGCTGCGCCGCCGCATCGGACAGATCCAGTATCGACAGGCGGCGATGCGCCAGCATGACACCCCAGCCCTGCCCGTCCGCCTCGGATTCCCAGTAGCCTTCGCCATCCGGCCCACGATGCCCCATGGCCTCGTTCATGCGCCGCAACGCTGCACGATTGGCGGGGGTCTGAGCGCCCACGATGCCTGCCAGGCCACACATGAATCAGGTGCCCGATCCGGTGAGCTCTTCGGTGGCACGATGCTTCCCGACGATCAGCGCGCGTCGCTGATAGCGCCTCAGGAAGCGGCGGAACTCCGGATCGTCGAAGCGCGGCTTGCGCGCCAGTGCACTTTTCAGCCAGCCCCACAGCATGGCGGCACTGCCCAGCACATAGGGTTTGTCGTTGAGCCGATACAGCGCGCTGGCCAGCATGAACACAAAGCCCGTGCCCATGAAGTACTGGCCATAGCCATGACGCATGCGGCCGGTGTAGATGCTCTGCTGGCTGGAGCCCATCGGCCGCAGATGCACGAAGCGCAGTTCGGGGTCGTCCCAGCTGCAGGCCTTCCAGCCGTGCATGCGGCATTTGTGGCAGTCGATGCCGTCCCACATCACTTCGCGCACGAAGCCACCGATGGCTTCGAAGCGGTCGATGCGATAGAACTTCGTCATGCCCAGCGAGGTTTCATCGCCGTGGCGTTCGGGCACCAGCTGTCCATCGTGATCGACGTAGGCCTTGCCGCTGCAGGTGGCGATGGCGGGGTCGGCTTCCATACGCTGCATGAGCGTCTCGAAGTACGTGGGCGGCAGACGAAGATCCAGATCCAGCTTGCACAGGTAATCGAACTGTGAGGTGTCGATTTCGGCGTAGCCGGCGTAGAACGCATCCACAACGCCGGGGCCCACGGCGCGATAGCCGCGGTCCTGCCGGGTGACGACCCGGATCCAGTCGTGCCTGGCGGCGTACTCGGCCAGGATGCCGGGCGTGGTGTCCGTGGAGCCGTCGTCGACGATCACCCACATCGCGGGCAGGATCGATTGTCGTACCACGCTGTCCAGCGTTTGACGCATGAATTCGGATTCATTGCGGCATGGGGAAATCAGCACATAGCGGCGAGCGCTCATGGTCGGGGGCTCTGTCATGGACTCAATACGGGGGCGTCGACTCGCGAACAGTAAATCAGCAACGCTTTGCGGGCACTGACAGGCTTCGCAGTTTCTGCAACACTGACCGCCCATCTGCGCAGCCGCGACCGGCGACCCGACAAATTGCGTGACATGTCACGCCGCTGAAGGTCGCTCAGACTATATCCTTCGCGTCATAATTTCGAGCGGCAGAAGAAGTGGTCAGGAAGACTCAATGACAGATATCGCTGACAGCGACATCGCCATCGTCGGCATCGCCCTGCGTGTGCCCGGCGCCAGCACGCCCGAACAGTACTGGCACAACCTGCTGCACGGTATTGAGGCACGGCAGGTGTACACCGACGAGGAACTGCTGGCCCGGGGCGTTTCCCGGGCGGATCTGGCCGATCCCGACTATGTGAAGTCCGGCATGCCGCTGGCCGGCATGGACCAGTTCGACCCCGAATTCTTCGGCTTCAGCCCCAAGGAAGCCGCGATTCTCGACCCCCAGCACCGCCACTTCTACGAGGTGGCCTGGGAGGCGCTGGAGCGCGCCGGGCACCCGCCGCGGGCCTTCAACGGCAATGTGGGCGTCTTCGGCGGCTCGGGTATGGCCGCCTATTTCGCGTTCAACGTGATGACGAACGCCGACCTGGTCGACTCCGTGGGTCTGTTCCTGCTGCGCCACACCGGCAACGACAAGGATTTCCTCGCCACGCGTGTCTCCTACGCGTTCGACCTCAAGGGCCCGAGCGTGAATGTGCAGACGGCCTGCTCCACGTCGCTGGTGGCCACCCATCTGGCGGCGCAGAGCCTGCTCTCCGGGGAGTGCGACATGGCGCTGGCCGGCGGCTCCACCGTGGAGTTGCCGCACAATGTGGGTTACCACTACAAGGAAGGCGAAATCCTCTCACCGGACGGCCACTGCCGGCCCTTCGACCACCGCTCCCGGGGCACGGTGTTCGGCAGCGGCGTGGGCGTGGTGGTGCTGCGCCGGCTGGCCGATGCGATGGCCGATGGCGACCACATCCACGCCGTCATCAAGAGCACCGCCGTGAACAACGATGGCTCCGGCAAGGTGGGCTACCTGGCGCCCAGCGTCGACGGTCAGGCGGCCGCCATCGCCGAGGCACTGGCCATGGCCGGCGTGGAAGCCGACAGCGTGGAATTCGTGGAATGCCACGGCACCGGCACGCCGGTGGGCGACCCGATTGAAATCGCAGCGCTGACGCGGGCATTTCGCGAAACCAGCGAGCGCAGCGGCTACTGCCGCGTGGGTTCGGTGAAAAGCAACATCGGCCACCTGGATACCGCCGCCGGCGTCGCCGGGCTGATCAAGGCCGCGCTGTGCGTGGAGCACGGCAAGATTCCGCCATCGCTGCACTACGAAGCCCCCAATCCGGCCATCGCCTTCGACGGCAGCCCGTTCACCGTGGCGGCGACGCTGGAAGACTGGCAGCCGAAAGCCGGCCCGCGGCGCGCCGGCGTGAATTCGCTGGGCGTGGGCGGCACGAACGCGTTCGCGGTGCTGGAACAGCCGCCGGCCCGGGCGCTGCCGCCAGCGGACCCGTCGCCGCAGCTGCTGGTGCTGTCCGCCCGCAGCCGCAAGGCGCTGGATGACGCCGGCACTCGGCTGGCCGCATGGCTGCGGGCACATCCCGAACAGGCGCTGGCCGACGTGGCCTACACGCTGCTGGCCGGTCGCGAGGCTTTCGACCATCGACGCGTGCTTGCTGCCGGCAGCCACGAAGAGGCCGCCAACCTGCTCGAAAACCCCGATGCGCGGCGCGTGTTCACACTCACCCATGAACTGGACCGCCCCTCGGTGGTGTTCATGTATCCGGGTGGCGGTGCGCAGTATTTCCGCATGGGCCGCGGACTGTACGAGCGCGAAACCGTATTCCGCGAACATCTGGACAAAGGCCTGGCACTGCTGAAGTCGCGCTTCCAGGTGGACCTTGCGCCGATTTTCCTGGCCGGCGACGATGCACGCGACAGTGTGGTGAAGGAACTGACCAAACCCTCGGTGCAGCTGCCGCTGATCTTTCTCGTTGAATACGCGCTGACGAAGCTGTGGGAATACTACGGCGTGACGCCCGAGGCGCTGCTCGGACACAGCCTGGGCGAAAACACCGCCGCCTGCGTGGCCGGCGTGTTCTCGTTCGAGGACGCGCTGGGGCTGGTGCTGCTGCGCGGCCAGCTGATGGACGAAGTGCCCGAAGGCGGCATGCTGGCCGTGCCGATGCCGGCCGAAGAACTCAAACCCTGGCTGTGCGGCCAGCTGGATCTGGCTGCCGCCAACAGCCCGCAGCTGTCGGTGGCCTCCGGCACCGCGGCGCAGCTCGACGACCTCACCGCCCGCCTGGCCGAACAGGGCATCGAGGCGCAGCGCATACGCATCAATATCGCCGCCCACTCACGTCTGCTGGACGGCATCCTCGAGCGCTTCAGGGCGTATCTGAACAGCATCTCCCTGCATGAACCTGCCATACCACTGATTTCCAATCGCACCGGCCAGTGGCTGGATGCGAGCCGCGCCGCGGATCCGGAGTATTGGGTGGAGCATCTGCGCAACACGGTACTGTTCGGCGATGGCGTGAACACGCTGCTCGAAGCCGACAACCGTGTATTCGTTGAAGTCGGCCCCGGCGTTACGCTGGGCTCACTGGTGCGCCAGAATCCGCGCGCGCCGGCGCAGCGAGTGTTCGGCTCACTGCGCCACCCGGACGACCCGGTGGCGGATGACGTCTTTCTGCGCACCGTGATCGGCCGCCTCTGGGCCGTGGGCGTAGACATCGCGCAGGACAAACTGTGGGCGCAGCGCCGCGTGCGCGTGCCGTTGCCCAGTTATCCGTTTCAGCACAACGCGTACTGGATCGAGCCGGGGAAACAAACGGCAGCACACAGCACGAAGGATGACCTGCGGCCGCAGCGACTGGAGGATTTCGATCAGTGGTTCAGCCAGCCGCGCTGGGTGCAGCAGGGCATTCTGGACATCGACGACCGGCCAAAGCGCTGGCTGGTGTTTCACGGCCGTGAACCGGTTGGCGAGACGCTGGTGCAGCGGCTGCGCGACCAGGGTCACACCGTTGTATGCGTGCTGCCGGGGGACACGTTCGCCCGTCTGGACGAACACACTTTCACAATAGCGCCCGAAGCCGCCGGCGCCGGTTACGCGGAACTGACCGAGGCCTTGAAGGAATCCGAACTCGCGCCGGAGCGCATCCTGCACACTTGGCTACTGACGTGGGATCGCAGCTTTCGGCCCGGGTCCACGTTCTTTCACCGCAATCAGGAATACGGCTTCTATTCGCTGCTCCACCTGGCGCAGGCGCTGGGCAAGTCCGGCCTCGACGAGAACGACATCCACCTGATCGTGGCCGCAAACGGCACGGTTAAGGTGGATGGTGAATCGCTGGATTGCCCGGACAAGGTCACGGTAATGGGCCCGTGCGCCGTGATCCCGCGGGAGTTTCCGCACATCACCTGCCGGTTTGTGGATGTGGAACTTGGAGACGACATAGACTCCCACAAAACGCGCAGAGCGAAGCGCAAGGCCGAACCAGAGGCGGATACAGCCCGAAGCGCGATCGCCGCGCTGTACGACGAACTGTTCGCCGCACCGGCCACCGATGTGATCACATGGCGTAACGGCGTGCGTTGGCAACGCCACCTAGGCTCCGCGAAACTACCAGATTCCGCGACGGCCGATACACCGGCCAGAAAGGATTCACGCAACGAAAGACCACGGCTCAAGTCACGCGGTGTATATCTGATAACCGGCGGCCTGGGCGGCATCGCCGGCGTGCTCGCCGAGTGGCTGGCGCGCGAATTCCATGCCCGGTTGGTGCTTGTGGGCCGCACCCCGCTTCCGAATCGCAGTGACTGGGACGACTGGCTGGCTCACCACCCGGTCGACGATTCGATCAGCCAAGGCATTGCGCGTGTGCGCGTGCTCGAATCGCTGGGCGCCGAGGTGAAGGTGCTGGCTGCCGACGTGACCGTCGCCGAGCGCATGCAGGAAGTGGCGAAGGAGGCATGCGACACTTTCGGCGACATCAACGGCGTGTTCCACACGGCCGGTGTGATTCGCGACAACCTGATCCAGCTGAAGAGCCAGCGCGACATAGAAGACGTGTTCGCCGCAAAGATCTACGGCACGCTGGTGCTGGACGAGGTGTTCCGCAACACGGCCCTGGATTTCATGGTGCTGTTCTCATCCACCAGTGTATATATCGCGCCGCAGGGCCAGATCGACTACGTCGGCGCCAATGCATTTTTGAATGCGTTCGCCGATGCCCGCAATGGTCAGCGTCCCTATCCGACTACGGCAATCAACTGGGGCATATGGCGCGACGTGGGCATGGTGGGCGGCAACCGCACAGGCGGCGAGGAGTTGGCACATGCCAACGAGCTGCCAACCCGGCACCCGCTGTTTTCCATCCATCGCTCGGCCCGTGATGGCGTGACCGAGGTGCATGTGCTGGACGGTACGCTGTCAGCGCAGGACGATTGGATCGTCGATGAGCATCGTCTGGGAAGCGGGGAAGCACTGTTGCCCGGCACCGGCTACCTGGAGCTGATACGCGCGGCACTGGAAGAGGCAGGTTCAAACGCGCCATGGCAGCTGACGAATCTGGTCTTCGAGAATCCGCTGTTCGTGACTGACGACCAGCCCCGCGCATTCCGTGTCCGCCTGCGCGGCTCGGACCATCACTGGGATGCCGAAGTGCAGGCACGTAATCCGGATAACAGATGGACCACCTGCGCCACTGCCCGTGTGTTGCGCCAGCAGCCCGATACGCCCACAGACCTTGCGCTGGACGACATCGGTAAACGCTGCAACGCCGCCCACCAGATGGCCGGCGGCAGCAGCGCGCTGCGTACTCGGCAGGAAGATCACCTCAAGTTCGGCCCGCGATGGCGGGTGCTGAAACGCATGGACCTGGGTAACGGCGAGGCGCTGGCCAGGCTGGCATTGCCCATCGGCATGGAAGGCGACACCACGTCGTTTGGACTGCACCCCGGGCTACTGGACGTCGCCACCGGGTGCGCGATGGACCTGATTCCCGGCTATGCGGGACAGGATGTGACCAGTCACCTGTGGGCGCCAATCTCCTACCGCGGATTCCGGCTCTTCGGCGCACTGACAGCGGAGATCGCGAGCTGGATACGGCTGCATCCGGAAAGCCGGCCGGAAGACGGCTTCGTGGCCTTCGACGCCACGCTGACCGACCGCGAAGGGCGCGTGCTGGCCGAGGTCGATCGTCTCACGCTGCGCAGGATCGACGGCGCGCTGGCCGTGCCCGCACCGGTTCCAACGGCCAGCGCACACGTGCTGGGCGAAGGTGGCGCACCGGACAGCGGTCGCAGAAAGGTCCAATCGCCGGCCGAGCTCGCCCTAGGCCACAATGTCACCCAGGGCATCGATTCCGATCGCGGCATTCAGGCGCTGATGCGCCTGCTGGCCACTGAGCCCACACCGTCGTCGCTGATCGTCAGCTCTCTTCCGCTTCCGGCACTGCTACGTCAGGCTGATGCCGTAGCCAGTGCCGCGAACGCGTCATCGGAAACGCGATTCTCACGGCCGCAGCTGGACAGCGATTTCGAGCCGCCCCGCGATGATCTGGAACGGGCGCTGGCGGACCTCTGGGGCAAACTGCTGGGCGTGGAAGGGATTGGCATTCGGGATAACTTTTTTGATCTTGGCGGGCACTCGTTGATTGCGGTGCGGCTATTCAATGAAGTGTCTGATCGCTGGGACGTGGATCTGCCGATGTCGGTGCTGATGCAGGCGCCTACGATCGCGGATCTTGGTGACCTGCTTCGTGATCGATCCCCGGGAATCGTTACGACAGACATCGAATCAAAAACGGACGCCGCCTCGAAAGAGAAGCGCGGTCCGGAATTTCGATATGTCGTGCCGATGCACAGCGGATCTGTTGCCAATGCAACCCCGTTGTTCATTGTGTCAGGCATGTTCGGCAACGTGCTGAATCTGAGCCACATGGCTCACCTTCTGGGCGAGGATAGGCCGTTCTATGCTTTGCAGGCCAGAGGGCTGTATGGCGACGCAGAGCCGCACGAAACGTTCGAAGACATGGCGAAGGACTATCTCGAAGAAGTTCGCAGGGTGCAGCCGGAGGGCCCCTATCTGCTGGGAGGTTTTTCTGGTGGAGGAGTCACGGCCTACGAAATGGCCCGGCAGTTGATCGACAAGGGGCAGAAAGTACAGAAACTCATCCTGCTAGATACGCCGGTGCCCGATGAATCCCGCGTCGACCTGCGCGACCGCGCTCTGATGTTCTTGCAGGAAGTGCGAAGAGGCGGGCTAATCGCGAAGTTACGCTCCAGAGTCGAATGGGAGAAGCGGCGGCGCGTACTGAGCGGTGTTACTCCCAGCATGACGGATCCGGTCAGCTTTCAATCGCAACGGATAGGTGATGCTTTTGCTCGTGCAGTGCAGCGGTACCAGACTCCAGCGGTGCCTGTGGACGTCGTGCTATTCCGACCCAAGTTGGAAGTGAGGTACCGATTACCCGGAGGGCGCCGACTAAACTCCGACCGGCGCGAGATCAACGAAGACAATCTATGGTCCCCTTACGTCGAAAATCTGAGTATCGTTGAGGTCCCGGGCAACCACGACAGCATGGTACTGGAACCCAATGTGAGAATCCTCGTCGCAGCACTCAGGCGACATACGCCTATCGAAAGATGAACTGACGCAGCGCAGGCCATCCTCAAAGCGGACAACTCAGGCACTCCTCCTC
>JBJHBP010000011.1:0-47450 GCA_050485545.1 Gammaproteobacteria bacterium | reverse complement strand
AAACGAAACGAAACGAAACGAAAAATAGACAGACAAGTACCGCTACTGAATTCAACAAGGAATCTACGCGCCGTGACACCTAATCCCGGACTGCTTCGCCGCATCAGAAACAGACTGTTGCTCCTACTCGATCCCCTAAAGCACAAGCAGGCACGTGTTCTGGCTTCGAACGATGCCACCCTCGCAGAAAAGGTGGAATGGGAGGCGCTGCCACGCACTCACTTCGGATACGGCATCCACCGTGCGTGCATTCAGGCACATGCGCTCGGCATCCGTCGGATCAGTGTCATCGAATTTGGCTGTGCAGGCGGAAACGGGTTGGTTGAAATGGAGAAAATTGCCGGACTCGCTTCACGGGAGATCGGTGTAGATGTGGACGTTTACGGATTCGACATGGGAGACGGTCTGCCACCCCCTCAAGACTACCGCGACCTTCCTTATGCGTGGCAAACCGGACAATTCAAGATGGATATACCGGCGCTGGAAGCCCGGCTGAGCTTTGCTCAGCTCGTCCTTGGAGACGTACAGCGAACCGTACCTGAATTCCGACAACGAGAGGGGCTTGCGCCCATCGGATTCATATCCTTCGACCTCGACTACTATTCATCTACCTCTTACGCACTAAGAATTCTGGAAGAAGGCCATGCACATCTCCTACCTCGCGTTTACTGTTACTTCGATGACATCATTGGCCCCGATCAGGAACTGCATTCCAAGTTCGCAGGCGAGCTGCTTGCAATCCGGGAGTTCAATGGCCGACACTCATTCAGGAAACTTGCCCCGATAAACGGCCTGTCACACAAGCGCATATTCCCTTCTCCGTGGAATGATTCGATGTTCATATTGCACGCATTCGACCACCCACTTTACGGCAACTACATAGGGCATGCATTCGGCACTGACTATCGGCTCGCGCTAAACGGACAGAAGTAGAAGAGGTAGACCCACTGACCACTGTCACTTCCTGCGCACCTCTACCTGCTCCGGATATGAGATGGCCGAATTGAATCCCTTGAAAGAGGTTCGTGCAGCTTTGGATCGGTTGTTCGGCTCAGGGGCCGACTCTCTGCGCTCGCGCACAATACAAGGTGGCGGACTCCTGATGATCGCCGACCTTTACTCCAATGCCATCCGACTTGGCGCAAACCTATTGATGACCCGGCTCCTCTATCCGGAAGCGTTCGGGCTGATGCTTATCATCACTCTCGTGTTTTCCGGCCTCGCGATGCTGTCCGATCTGGGTATACGCGGCGCAATCATAGTCAGAAAGGAAGCTGTAGACGATCAGTACATACGCACCGCATGGACCATGGGGGTAATACGCGGCGTTATTCTCTCCGCAATCGCACTAATGCTTGCTCACCCGATTAGCGTCTACTATGGGCAAGAGCAGCTCTTCGGACTAATCGCACTTGTCAGCTTTACTCCGCTGATTCAGAGCTTGGGGTCATTGCAGCCAGTAATCCATGAAAAGCAGGTCAGGTTTGCACGCGTCGTATTCTGGACCTGCTTGTCGCAAACGCTGGGGCTGCTAGTACTGCTTGCCTGGCTGCTCATACATCCAACGATTTGGGCGTTGGCTGCGAACATGATGATTGGTGCCGCAATCGCATCAATTGCCTCATACCTGCTGTTCCCAGGACCGGCCATGAGACCCACCTGGCACCGTCCTTCTGCGTGGGAAGTATTTTCCATTGGTCGATGGCTGTTCATCGCATCTGGCCTGACGTTTCTTGCCAGACAAGGAGACAGCCTGATTGTCAGCAAATGGGTTACGGCTGAAATGCTGGGCGTATTCAGTATCGCGCTCGCGTTCGCCAAACTTGTCGAGACACTAATCGAGCGGATCAGTTGGTCTCTTTTATTTCCCGTCTATGCAGAGCTGCGCCACAAGCGTACCGAAAATTTCAACGTACAACTCCGCAAAGTCAAGTTGGTGATGTACGCGATCTGCGGCCCCTTGATTCTTATCTTTTCCATGTTGGGGCGTGACCTGATTACGGTTCTATACGACCCAAGATACCATGGTGCCGGCTGGATGCTGGAGATCATGGCGGCGGGCGCCCTGTTCTTCTCAGCCGGTGCCGCAATACTCAATATCCCCATGTCGTTTGGTGACTCCTATCGCCATATGTGGCTACAGACTTTTCGCTTTATCGTCCTTCTCGGAGTTATGACGGCCGGTGGGTTGCTCGCAGGAATCTCCGGCCTGATTTGGGGCATCGCGCTGGCGCAGCTCACGTTCTACCCGATCCTACTGTTGATGACACGAAAGTATGGGATACACGACTACCTTCCTGATGCCATTTATATAGGTCTTATTGGCTCAGCAATTGCCACATCATGGGCATGGCGCGGGTGGCCGAGCTAACCGAAAGCAGGCTGGCCTTTCCGCCAGTCATGCAGTACATCAGCGAGAGAGCATGAGAATGAATTTCACAGTAACACGCGATCGATTGTGCTGGACGTTCACGCCCGATCACGTTCGCGCCCGGATTCTGATGATACCCTTTGCAACCAGCGCTGAACTCATTGAACAGGTAATGCTGCTGAACGAGAATCAGCACCATGCGTGGGGTGTAAAGGAAATGATTGGCGCCGGCATCGAAGTGTCGGTACTCCCCCAGCGTTGTGGTCGATTCGAGAGAATGGGCCACGACTGGAAGATTTCCGATCTCCGACGTTACGACATGATTTACTGCAATCACAATCGATTGATTCGTCTGCCCCTCCAGACCCTAGTGGATCGGTCCCTACCGCCACTGGTTTCGCTTGCTTACGCTCGGGAAAAGCTGCTGCTGCCTTCTCGGCACTTCGGACTCCTGTGCATGACTCCAACCGCTATGCAGTGGTACGAGCACCTTGAGAAGACGAGGGTTCGGTACGCACCGTGGGGAATCGACCCGACCTCCCGGCTACACCAGATGATGACCACCGACGGAGACTATGTGCTCTCCACAGGTGTCACTGGCCGAGATTTTCCGACACTCTTTCTCGCGGCAGGCCAAGTCAATCATGAACTCGTCATCGCAGCGCGCGGCAAATCCCTAAAGGCTCCAGACTTGGCAAACATCCGCATTGTGAGCGATTTCGTCTCACCGTGGGATATTAGAAAGCTCTATGAGGGTGCGTTCGCAGGCCTTGTGGTGCTAGAGAGGGACGATAGGAAACGTTCATCCATGGGCTGGACCAATGTACTCGAACTGATGGCGGTTGGTCTACCCATAATCAAGACTCGGACTGGCACGCTCGATGACATTGTCGATATTGAAGAGATTGGGGCAGGCATACTGGTGGAACCTGAACGCCCGGACCAGATCGCTTCGGCTATCAGACGCCTACGCGAATCGAGCGAGCTGCGCAGTGCGATGGGATCCGCTGGCGCTGCCTACGTACGCCAGCACTTGACGATGGACAAGTTCGCACAACCCTTGATCGAGCTTGTAGAACAAGCTGCCAGTCAGTAGGTGACTGTTTTTATTTCAGCCCGCTGTGGTACCAGTCTATCGTCTTGCGCAGTCCGCGTTGAAGATCGACAGTCGCTTCGAAGCCAAACTCATTTTTCGCTCTCGATACGTCTAGACGCCTTCTCGGTTGGCCATTCGGCTTTGTTGAGTCCCAAACCACGTCGCCAGCGTATCCCATTAGCTCAGACACAACACGAACGAGATCACTGATTGACGTTTCCGTGCCGGATCCGATATTGACGGGATCAGGGTGATCGTAAGCACTGGTCGCTCGGATAATTGCATCAGCGGCGTCCGAAACGTAGAGGAACTCCCGGGTTGGAGTACCATCTCCCCACATGACGATTTCGCTTTCGCCGTTTCTAACTGCAGCATCCACCTTCCGAATCAGCGCAGGGATAACATGCGAATTCTCCGGATGAAAGTCGTCACCCGGACCATAGAGATTTATCATCAGCAGATGTATCGCGTTAAAGTCATATTGCTGGCGGTACGCTCGAGACTGTTCCAGCATCATCTTTTTAGAAAGCCCATAGGCTGCATTGGTTTCTTCCGGGTACCCGTTCCACAGGTCCAGCTCGCGAAACGGAACCGGGGTCAACTTTGGATAAGAACAAACCGTGCCGATACCGACAAATTTATTCACACCCGCTTTGTATGCCTCATCCAATACGTAGGTATTCATTAGTAGATTGTTGTAGAGCTGCTTTCCGGGATTGGCTCTGCTGTATCCGATGCCCCCAATGTCCGCGGCAATGTGCACCACGTGTTCAGGTTGGAAATCAGCATACATGGCTTGGACTCTGTCTAGCCGTGTGAGGTCGTAGTCACTCCGCTTGGGACAATATATGTCTTCTTCTCGGTACCCCGCAGAGAGAAACCTCGCCTTGGTGTGCGAACCGAGAAACCCATGCGCACCAGTTATCAATGTCTTTCGTACCGACATTTCCGACTAACCTCCAGCTACAAATCCGAGCACTGCAGTCATGACTGGGGACTTCGGTAGGCATCGAATCCATGTTTGACGACGAGTTCATCACGCTCCGCGGCCTTGACATCTTCCACGACCATCTCTGCCACAAGTTTCTCGAAAGAAGTTTCCGGCTTCCACCCCAACCGATCTCGCGCCTTGGACGCGTCCCCAAGCAGACTTTCCACCTCTGTAGGACGAAAGTATCGCGGATCAATCCTGATGATGACTTTATCCCCCACACATCCGCGCTCGTCCACTCCAGAACCAAGCCAGCGGATCTCCATCCCTAACTCCTTCCCCGCCACCTCCACGAAATCCCGCACACTGTGCTGAACTCCGGTCGCAATCACAAAATCCTCAGGTTCCGGTTGCTGGAGCATCAACCACTGCATCTCAACGTAATCGCGAGCATGCCCCCAATCACGCTTCGCATCCAAGTTTCCAAGATATAGGCAGTCCTGCAAGCCAAGCTTTATTCGTGCCAGGCCGCGAGTGATTTTTCGTGTGACAAAGGTCTCACCTCGAATCGGGGACTCGTGATTGAAGAGAATTCCATTACAAGCGTAAATTCCGTAGGCCTCCCGGTAGTTCACCGTGATCCAGTAGGCATACAACTTGGCTACTGCATAGGGGCTCCGCGGGTAAAAGGGCGTCGTCTCCCGTTGCGGAGTCTCCTGAACGAGCCCAAAGAGCTCTGATGTCGATGCCTGATAAAACCTGGTGGAACCTGACAAGCCAAGTATCCTAATCGCCTCAAGTATCCGAAGTGGTCCTAGTGCGTCAGAATCCGCAGTATATTCAGGCTCTTCGAAACTCACAGCAACGTGACTCTGTGCAGCAAGGTTGTATATTTCATCGGGCCGAACCTGTTGGATTATTCGTATCAAGCTGGAGCTGTCTGTCATGTCTCCATGGTGCAGGATGAAACGCTGGTTTTCATCATGCGGATCCTGGTACAAATGATCGATACGATCCGTATTGAAAAGGGATGTGCGCCGTTTGATGCCGTGCACTTCGTACCCCTTGCCCAGCAGAAATTCCGCCAGATACGCGCCATCTTGACCGGTCACGCCAGTAATTAGAGCCTTTCTTGACACTTTGGATATCTCCACTTCGGTTATCATCCGTCATCTAATACGCAGGGCGCCTATACCGACCAGCTCTCAGGCACAGCCAATCATGTAATCTGGACTGCTTTAGACATCCCAGATACTGATTGCGCCAGCCCGACACTTCAGCTCCACGGAAACGGCGCAGGGACACACCAGAAGCATGGGGCGCAACTACACTGCTTCCTGAAGTCGGTTGAATCTGGAGAAAGTCAATACTCTATCAGTCGGCCTAGCCGACAACACCACCCGCAAGCCATCACCCTACATTCGTCACCAACCCTCCGAGGCAGTGATAGCTATGGCGCTGCCGTTCCAATCTGCTTATCGCAGACTTCACCATCGACCTTCAACTCATGGCCCGAAATCAGTCGAGCAACCCTCAGCGCATTCGCCGCAATGGTAAGGCTAGGATTCGTCCCGCCACTCGATGGGAAAAACGAAGCGTCAACAACATAGAGATTCTCGACGCCATGAACCCGATTGCTCTTGTCCAAGACGCTATTATGTGGAGAATCCCCAAAACGGCAGGTCCCGCAGACATGCGCGTAGTCAATCTTCTTCCTTGGCGAGAGAACAATCACACGCAGCCCTCGCATAGCCACCATCAGGTGTTTTCGAAACTGCTGAACACGACTACTGAGGTCTTCAGAGTATTTGTACTCGACAACTATGTCGTCGTCATCATCCCCAGCTGGGAGCACTCGGTTCTCGGGATAAGGGTAGTCTTCGATTATGCTGACCCATACACCAGCGTACTTGAAATTCATCAAGTAGAAATAGGTCATTGCGGCAGCCCGAACAAACGGACTTGTAACCTTTCTCCACCATACCGGCGTCGGCTTCACTAGCCATCGCCACCAAGCCGTCGTATACCCACTTGAATCACGCAGGTACTGCATAATCGTTTCGACGCTCAGTCTTACCCCAAGAGACTGAAATGTACCCAACTTCTGATCGCCCACGGTGTACAAATCATTCAAAGCAAGCGCTTTCTGCGGACCTGCAGTCTGCCCCGGACGATTTGGCGCAATGGCAAAGAAATCCCCTCCGTGGAACATTAGATTTCGACCTACGAGTCCAGATTGGTTTCCGAGCCCGTCGGGCCAGGACGGTGACTTAGATTTGAGTAGGATTACAGGGGTTGCGAACCCCCCGGCTGCGAGCACGAACGTCCGACCGCGAATGCGGACCTCGGAATCTCCCATCCCACAGACCGATTCCTGCACGCAAGAACCGCTAGCAACCAATCGCTTTACGGAACAATTCGGCATGATGTAGGCACCATATCTGCTCAGCGCAGGAATCAGACAAGCCCAAGCCGCATCGTGCTTACATCCACGAAGGCACGGCGTACCCGGACACTCCCTGCACCCTGGTATGTAGTCGCATGCCACATGTACTCTGTAGGGGTGAAGTCCGGATTTTTCCATAGTCCCCATCAATACGCGGTCACGTTCGTTCAGGGGAAACGGCTCAAGCAGAGACCCCATATCCGTCCCATTCAACGGATCTACAGACCCCCGGACACCGTACAATTGTTCGGCCGCACAGTAGTATGGCTCGAATTCCTCGTAGGTGACCGGCCATGACTTCGGCAGGCTACTTCCTGAAGCCGAAGCCGGCAAGACACTTGGTGAAAAGTCACAGGGCAAAAATCGTTCCATGGCCGCCGCGTAGAATGCGCTTGATCCACCTGACACACATCCCACCGGAACAGGAAACTCCATGTTCCCGATGTTGCTCCTAAGGTTCATTTTATGCGGCCATCTACCGTCCAACATAGCGGCAGGCGCCTCTGCCAACTGCGGGCTATGCACAATCGCCGACTTGAGAGATTCGGGTGCCACTTCGCTGGTCGCGTGAACGAAAGGGCCCTTCTCAAGAAACAGTACGCGCTTACCCAGTCGGGCAAGCTCGTATCCGATCGTCGCACCCCCAATTCCAGTCCCGACGACTACGGCATCCCAAACGATCTTCTGGCATTCGTCAACACCAATCAGCGTAGATGGAGTATCAGCACTCTTCGGTCTATGATTATGGTCACGCATTGAGGTGTCTGCTTTCCAACTCCGTGAACGACACGGGATTCGTCTATCGGCTAAAGTTGCCATGCAGTCGAACTGCTACCACGAACACCCGACGAGGGCTAGCAGCGTCAGGATGGGAGATCAAACTGCGGAAGCAAAAATTCAATAACCGTTCTCCGATCGTTATGCCGCTCGTAGGATCCAGGCAAGCGAACACTGTGATGGAAGTCAACAGTGGCGTTCTGCCTGTATGGCGGGAAGCATCGCAGTTTAGGTCACAGCACGTATCCAACTGACAACAGCTTGATTCCATCCACGTCGATGCAGATGATCCGGAACCCCCTAGCACTATCCATCAGCACACGAACCTGCATACAGCGTACAGCTCGCGTCTCAGAGACGGTAGTGATTCGAATCACACTATACCTTATCGCGTTACGCAGCAAAGCCGACTTGCACCAAAGAGTGCGCAACGCCAAGATGGCGTCCCACTTAGAGCAATCAGGTCGGCGCCCTTCACGGAATCGCCTCAACGAAAAGAGTACGCAGCAGTTGAAAAGCGTGGTGTCGTTCGTTGAGATTGGAGTGAAATCAGTATAAACATACCTTTGGACACCTGAAGAATCGACCTGGAACGATGCTGCCATGAAAAAAGCCGTGATAAATATTTCACTACTTACCGCTGTCACACTATCTATGCTGTTGCTCTGCGAAGTATTCGTCAGAGCGCTGTATGGAGACACTACAGTTCTCTTCCCTCGGTATCATACGGACGTCCAGTATGGCGAATTCACGATACGCGGGATTCGTCCGAACGCGACGTTTAGCCACAAGAGCATCGACGGTTCCTGGACGTTTATGACGAATAGCCAAGGGTTCAGAAACCACAAGGACTTCGACTATCATAAACCCGAGAACCAATTGCGAGTTTTAAGTATAGGTGACTCACATACGCAGGGATACGAAGTACGACAAGACCATACATTCTCTGCAGTAATTGAGCGCTATCTAGAACGGCAAGGTTTCCACGCGGAAGTATTGAACAGCGGTGTATCTGGTTTTGGAACGGCCGAGCAGCTAATTTTCCTTGAGAACGAAGGCCTCAGTTACCAACCCGACGTAGTAGTACTTGGGTTTTTCGCGAACGACCTTGAGGACAACATCAAGTCCGGCCTCTATCAGCTTGATGAACGTGGCGACCTAGTAATTTCCAGCTATCAACATATCCCCGGTGTAAGAATTCAGAACCTGATGTACTCAATCCCCGGCATCAAGTGGCTAGGTGAGAACTCGTATTTCTACTCCTTACTTTTCAATTCAGTTTGGGAGTTTGCAAAACTGCAGCTAACCGAACAGTCAGCTGAAGAAGCCAGCGATTTCGCAATTCCGCAGAGAGACGTATATTCTAGGTATGAACTTAACCTAACTGCTGCCTTGCTTGATCGCCTTTACAGTGCGTGCCAGGAAGCGGGCGTCAAACTAATCATATTGGACATTCCGGTCAAGACGCATGAGGGAACTATCGCTTCCTCCATTCCAGACGACTTACGTGCTGTAGTAGCAAGAAGCAGCGATGCATTCGTGGATAGCCAGCATCTCCTAGCTGAATACGACGGTGTTGCGGAGCTTCACGTTCCGAACGGCCACAACCACATCTCGGAGTTTTCTCATACAATGCTGGGCATAGAGGCAGCTCGCTACGCCATTTCTTGGCTTCGAGCGGAGGATTAATGGCATGCGAGCAACCGACACCAACGTTGGCAATAGGGTAATTGACTGAAAAACTTCGCAAGCGCCAAGTACGCCTCGTCCTGCTGTAACGAGGTTAGGTCACGCGGTCTTCGGTCTTGTCCGGTTTTGGAAAGGGAGAGACAGGGTGTCAAGTCAGGCTGAAACAGGGGGGAAGTGAAGTGAACTGCTCGGGGAGGAATTCCGCCGGAGACTCGTCTGACTCGTGCCGCTTTGGCGTGACCTAACCTGTTTGCGCATAGTAATTCCGCTCGAACTGTAATTCCGCTCGAACTCGACCCGGCGGGAGATAGCCGAATGGGCCCGCACCGATTTTCGCACCAATCCACTCACGTCAGCATCGCGCAATCAACCACATCAAAGGCAATTGGACTCCGGATGAAAGCTCCGTGCTACAACGCGTCCAGACCAAACCCCTCCCGCATATAGTTTATCACTGAGATTGCGGTAAATCGCTCATCCCACGCTCCTCGCCGGTTCGCAAGAGCACCGGCCAGAGAAGGGCGACCCGGCACGCCGTCCGAGTACCATTCAAGTGCCTCTGCTACGCTGGACGGCTCGGCGCCTAAAGTACGCAGGTACGTCACCATATCTCTCGTAGGATCAGGGAAGTGACTCACGGGAATTGCCTCTCCAGTAGAAGGAATCGCTTGCGCATACGAAAGATTCCCAAACCAACTCGAGTTACTGGACGAACTGAAGTACCGCTGGCCCTGAAAGCTCACTCGTGAATCACTAGGGAAGTTGAGCACCTGCCCTCCTCCCTGTTTGACAAACATATTCCCTGAGAATTCAAAGGACGCCCCTTGATTAAAAAAATTAAACACGGAACCGAGCGCTCCACCCCAACCGATCGACGACTGCCCTTGATTGGCAGAGTAGAACACGTTATCCGAGAACACCGAAGTACCGCGTACGCCACCATGAACAGGACCACTTGGTGCCTCGTATTCTCCTGGCAGCTGAAGCATAGGCATTCCTGAGCCGGGATTGAAGGCAGCGAAAATGTTACCCTCCACAAGAGAGGCATCCATCGCCACAAGGTCGTGCGGGCCGGCACTGTGTAAGCCTACATTTCTTTCGAAAATAACCCTTCCTTGAACATCAAAGCCGCCACCATACGTTATCCCCTGAGTCCCAGCTGCCAGGTTCTCTCGAACAATCCCACCGCCTCTTTGTCGGAAGCCTGCGTTACCAGTCAATAACGACTGATTTCTTACGGATTGAATCCCTCTTGCTCGTTCCGCGAAATAGACGTTGCTCAGGCCGGAGCCAAGCGGTGTGCGCGAAATTGTTACCTCTTCGAAACGAGATGCACTATTTGCTGGCTGTGGTTGCCACACTCCGGCAAAGAAGGAGACCCAGAGCGCAGCGCTTCGACGAATGGTACCGCTTCCATAATTCAAAATGTTGACTACTATAGTCGCAGAACTGCCAGGCGACGCTTCCCACAAGAAATCCTCGATCAGGACATTCTCTCCGTGATAAAACGCATCGCGGGTCCCACCTCCCGCGCCGTTATGAATACTGGACAGCACTACATGCCGTGCGTCATTCTCGGTAATCACTTCCCTTAAGCGTGGTCGTGGAGCACTTTCTGGGCCATAGGCAGCAATAATCAGACGCTCAGAGTTGTTTCGTCCGGCCTTATTGACTGAGAGTCTTATCCCAGACCAAGAATCTCCCCGACGCAGCAACATAACGTCTGGATAACCTGAACGTAGCCGAGTGAACGCTGCGGATATCGATGAAAAGGCTGCGACAGAGCCCGTTGGATTGAGTGGATTATTGCCGAGCACTGCATGATCGCGCCCATACACTTGAGCCGTACTGTCGTTACCGCTGTTGGACACGTACACGATTCTGGCATCCGCGTAACCAGGGGACTGAATGATGGTGTAAAGGTCCGTCCAACCGTCCGCGGTTATCGGCAATCCTGTAAAGTCATGCGTCATGCCGGAGGGTTGGATCGGAACACCGTCTACCGCGGAGATTACTGGGGCCGCCGGCGGCGCAGTTTGCGCCCAAAGAAGCCCGCTAGCTTGCAGGGTCATCCACAATACACAGGCAAAGAACGAGAATGATCTGAGTCCGGACTTCGTGCGACTAGGGCCGCGAGCTTTCAGACGAGCGAAAGGCATTTGTTAAACCTCCAAATAGGCATCCGGCTGCTTGACTCTATACTCCCATGGTGAAGTATACGTAGTGTCGATTCAACAGTTGTGAGACGCCCTTCACATTAGATGCCCTAAGCTCTTGGAATTCTTGATCAACGCTTTTGAAGGAACTTAATTCCCTGCGCCTACTATCAGCACTAAGTCGCTGAGCAGCCGATACAAATCGGCAGTGCAGAATTCAAGGCCAAGGTCTGCTCAGAAGCACCAAAGCGTCCTACCGAAACGACCAATACTTGTGCCCAAGATAACTTGTAAACACCGGAAACGCCACGCCAACTGCGTGGGCGACCTCCTCCGCATAGTGCTCTACCCCAACCCAAGGCAATACGTAGATCGCCAAGCCTATACTAATAACCAAAACCTGCACCAACGCAAGCACGTTCACTAATGCGAAATAAGCTGCAGAGTTGCGGAGGCTCTGTCTGCTTCGCTTGAAGACGAAAACTTTCGCCAACACGAATGCCGTTATCATTCCGGTCGCGTACGCAGCAATAATTGCGGTTGAATAATCTACCCAGCCGCTGTAGATGATCCGGCTACCGAAGTTTACGAATGCCGCGACGCCTCCCGTAAGCACGAAAAGCATAAACTGGCGCGACAGGAACGACCGCATCAGACAGATGCCATGGCCGCCAACTTTCGACCCAGCTCGACACTTTCGGAAATTCCTCGGTCTTCTGGGTAGTAGTAGGAAGTATCCGCAACCCAAAGGCCCATGATCGGCAAATCAACTGGAGGCAACCGCTGGAGAAACCCCGGCTCGCAAACAGGTTGGGCGAAGCGGTAGCGACTGGCGCGCATTTCGATGACGTCATCATCCGTGATATCAGGATTGATCTTCTTGATATACGCTCGCACCTTGTCTATGAATACTTCATCGCTGTCGGAGTATTTTGGATTGTCAGCGGGCATATAGAATGGCACGTAGATTATATGGCTGCTCAGACTCCGCAAGTTGGTGTACTCGACGAGACCCGGGATATCCATATCAGGATCATTGATGTTGAGCCAAAAGTTCTCGCTGACCGGGCGCGCCAACTTGGCTATAACACATACGACCGCGATGTTTTTTACCGACCGATAGGCATCGAGGTACTTACTGGGAAGGCTCGGAATAATTCGAGGTACGTACGGCAACGGAACTGTGCTTACCACTTTGTCGAAAGCCTCTATCGTGCCTGACGCGTGCCGGACTCCAGTCACGCGACCATGCGCCAGGATCACTTCGTCCACCGGTGACGACAGTCGAATCTCTCCTCCCTTCTCCTCGATGGTCGCTTTAAGTGAGGACAGGAGCGTCTCTGAGCCGCCATCCAGGTAACCAAGCTTTTCGTGCCAGATGTTGTAACGCGACCTTCCAATGCGGCGAATTCGGCTCCAGATCCAAGCTGCCGAAAGTTGTTCACTGTAGTGGTAGAACTTGTACTCAAACAGGCGGCGCCAAAGGACGTCGAAAGCCTCAGGCCCGACCCAACGCTTGATCCATCCGGAGGCCTCCACCGTATCAAGCGCTTCCCAGTCAGTACGCTTGGTAGCCAGATAGACGTGCGCGCCATAGCGAACTTTGGCAACCAGCCCCAGCCCTCGGAAGCGCAGCAAGGCGATCGGATTGCCCCAGGCCTGCAGTCGGTTTTGGTGCCAGTAACCCATTTTGGTGCGCGTCCAGCACATCTTCTCCGACAGACCAAGCTCTTCGAGCAAATCCAGGAGTGCGTGATCGGACGTGCAATGGAAGTGATAGAAACGTTCGATCTGAATCCCTGAGAAATCGAATGTCGCAGTCATTCCTCCGACCCGATCATCCGCTTCAAACACTACTGGATGATGGCCGTTCAGAACCAGCTCGTAAGCTACCGCCAAGCCCATCGGACCGGCGCCCAGGACCGCAATGCGCTCGCCCATATCTAGAATTCCAAGGTTATTCGAGAGTACTGTGGATCGTTGAAAGTCTGGTCAATTGCTTCGGGGAACGGGGTGCAAGTAACGCCAAAGATGTTCGGCCAGTCAATCACTTCGAACTCATCGTTGGCGACGAGCGCAGAAAGTTGTTGAGTAGTAAACGGCGGGTTCCTATCGAAACACGCCCAGACCCACAAAAGAAAATAGAATAACCCGTACGGAATTTTGACAATCAGCGCTCGCGACCCGACAGCAGACCGGATCTCCCTGATCATGTCGATATAGTCGACCTCTGCGCGGCCGGATATGTTATAGACACCTGAGAACTGTCTGCTTTTCACGCAACTGACTATGATTTCGCAAAAATCTTTGGCGAATAGCGGCTGGCGCATATACCGGCCATGCCCCGGAATTGGAAATACCGGCACCTTCTTCATGAAGCGTGAGAGCCAACCTAGATGCTTGCGGTCGAACCAGCCGAACATCAACGTCGGGCGCAGCACCACGTGCGGGATCGACGACTTCAACACCAATTCTTCCTGCTTGCGCTTGGAGCTGGTGTAGAAGTCATTGGCTACAGACTCGAGCACGGAGGAGCTGACGTGCACGAGATACGGCACGCGATGACGTTCCATCGCATCTAGAATATTGCGCGTAGAATCAACATTGTTTCTGGCGAATTCGTCCGGGTAAATGCCTCCTATTTGAGCTTGCAGCATGACCACCACATCTGCGTCTTTAAAGTGGCACTCCCATTCCCCCCGCTTCGCCAAGTCCGCGTACTCCACGAGGACATCCGGCTGAACCTTTCTGAGAACTGCCAGATTTCGTTCATGCTTGTCTATGACGACTATATCCGTGTAGCCATGTGACCTAAGGCATGCAACAAGATTCTGACCAACCAGGCCCGCGCCACCTGGCAGAAGGACTCGTGTGGTTCTTGGATCACGCATTTTTCGATTCCATCTTCTCAACAATCAACAGCCGGTGTCCGCGCAGGACTATCGGTAAGCTCAGCCGGATAAGCCGATTACAAACTCTGAACGATCCAACTGATCCGAATGAGTCTGGACGCACGGATCGTGGCTACCGCGCACCCCCGGGCAGGATCTCTGGAAAGCAGATGGGAAGCGTAGCCCATCCCCCCGCCACCAGCCAATATTCTGATGACTTTCGCCAGCCGGATGCCTAGCGAATACGCTTTCGAAGGTGTCTGACCGGTTTTCCGCCAAAGGGCGAGCTACGGGAGGCATAGGCTGGCTTCCCGTGCGGGCTGCACTTGACGTTGGACGCCTCAATAGGCTTGACTTAGCTGGCCCGACGCTTCGCAGGTAATTGCCCTAGAGTGTCTAAGGAGAATGAAGTTCAGGTTTTCGGGTCAATTGCCGATATATTACTGCTGATGGCATCCTGATAGCGCTATCGGTTTTGCGGTAGAGCTCTAAATCGACCAGGTCATTTCTGTGACAACGCCAGATTCACCGCCCATGTTCATTGTTTCCAGCATACATGTCCTTACGCGTGTTCACGGTGCGACCCGATGAATCCCACCACTACATCCCTGAGCACTCGCAACACAATCCTGCTGTCCACCGTTTTAGCCGGCGTGTTGATCTACCTCATCTACAAGCTCTATGTGGATTTCTCGCTTGGCGGGAACTCTTGGAAGCAGGGCGATTGGCTGATCAATGAGCTTTCTGGCCCCATCCGCCGTGGGCTATTCGGTTCGGGACTGCTGAAGATATCAGACATGGCGGGCCTGAGCCCGCTGCTACTCCTGATTGCCTTTCAGGCTTCAGTCATTGTGCTGATTTTCGCCGTAATAGGGATCGCAGCATTCAAACTTGGGGCGCCCGACAAGCTACTTCTGCTGCTGCTCTCCCCCGCCTTCCTGATCTTCTTCTGGTTCAATGATCCACAGGGCTCCGTACGTAAGGAGATTCTGGTCTACCTGGCCTTTCTTCCGCTTGTGCTGGCAGCCGTGAAGGGACGAGGTGGAATCGTCGCTTGCGTGTTTTCGTGCATATTCTATGCAGTGGCGGTCATCGCGCATGAAGGCAACGTCTTTTTCCTTCCATTTCTATGGATTGCCATGTGGCTTGTACTTCCTCCAGAACCTGGTGTTGCTGCACGCCTCCTCGTCATTGTCGTCCCTGGGCTGCTGGCCTTAGGCGGAGGTATTTATGCGTCTGCCTACACCAATTTCCCTGACCCGGGCATGATATGCATGCAAGTTGTTCAGCGAGGTCTTGACCCACTTGTGTGCGATGGCGCTATCGAATATCTCGAAAGACCTCCCCACGAAGCACGGATGCACCCAGGACGCCTACTGTCAATACACTTCAGAAGCTTCCTGCTCATCTACGCGGCCTGTCTCATCTCCTTCCGAGTTCTGCTTCAGGGCAGCAAAAGTATTGAACGCTGGTTCTTTTACATCGCTGCGTCCGGCTTGGTCTTTCTGCCTCTGTACATACTCGCAGGTGACTACGGCCGCTGGATGAACTTTCACATCACGTCGCTGGTCTTCCTGACGCTCATCTTACTGCTCAAGTGGCGGCCACCGTGGCTCTATGAGATGCCTCGCCGACTCGACTTTGTCTGTGTGCTAGCTCTCAGCGTCGTGGTTGGAATATCGCATTCACCCGGCGAGATGATCGACGGGTTTTTCGTTCAGGTAGTTCGCGCGATATATCTGGCGTTATCGTAGCAGCTGGAGCCCGAATCCGTGTTCGCAGCTGCTGCCTTTGATATCCTTCTCATCGTGGTGCGTTCGCGTGAGGGTACAGTGTGAAAAACTGGTGGATGTACATATTCCTAGTCCTCCTACTCATCGCTCCCATTGAGCTTGCTTCTCTGCTCGCTGTAAAGATTCTCGGCCAACAAAATATCGTGCTCGAATCGCCAGACACGCAAGGCTATGACGAATACTTGCTTCAGAGAGACCCCGTACTGGGTTGGCCTTCACCTAGCGCCATCGGAACTGGGGAGTTCGATACCAGCGGTTCCCGGATCGTGCCCGCCTTCCCTGACCCAAACAACCAAACGTGCGTATCCGCCTATGGTGATTCCTTCACCTGGGGTGACGAGGTGCCACCATCGAAATCGTACCCAAACGCCCTTTCCGTCATGCTTGACTGCCGTGTCTCAAACTTCGGTATCGGAGGCTATGGCTCTGATCAGGCGTTTCTTCGTTACAAGTTCAACGAACTCGACAACGCAGAAACTGTTGTCCTTGGCCACTATTCCGACAACATTGTCCGCAACGTAAATCAACTCAGGGACTTCTACGCCCATTCACGATTTGGCTTTAAACCCAGACTAGTCCTTGATGAGCGTGGAGAGCTTCGTCTAATTCCAATTCCCACGCTGACGGCGGAGCAATATAAATTGGCGTTCGATTCGCCTGAGCTGTTTCTTCAGCACGAGTATGTGATGCCGGGGCGAACCGGAGGTCCGGTTAAGGCGCGATTTCCGTATACGATCACCGTAGGAAGAGCGTTGTCGCACTATCGAATACAGGCTCGCCTGCGTGGCAATCCCTCATACGCTGCATTCTATTCCAACGATCACCCTTCTGGGGCCTTGGCTCTAACAGCAGCCATCGTAGGTGATTTCTTCTCCGAAGCTGAGTCACGTGGCCAACATCCGCTTTTTTTGGTTGTCCCAGACATTCAGGACCTCAGGATACTAGAAAGAGGCGAAGACCCTCCTTACGTCGCCCTAGTGATGCGCCTCCGTGAGCTTGGGATAGAAGCCATAGACGGCGGGGCAGGCATCATGGCGCAACTTGAAGGAAATGAAATCTGCGATCTATACGTCGCATGCGGCCATGGCCACTTCAATGGCAAGGGCTATGCGATGATTGCAAAGCTGATCTATGAGAGAATGACTAGCGAGAAGCTTCTCTCAGCCCCGCCCACTCGCTCCAACTAATCGACAATCGGCGTACGCGTAATATAGCGTCTCCCGTCTTGCGCTCGGGGTCGAACGACTAGTCTCGAACTACTATGTCCGTGAATCGAGTTACGCTATTGAGCCCCTAGATCCGCAAGTGCCGATTGATAACTTGTAAACTTCAGTGCGCTACAGGAGCAACTGTCCTCATTCCGCAGGGGCGTGCTTTCTGACGGAAATCTGTACATAGCAACCCAGTCGCGCGGACAGCTTCGGAAATTCCCGTTCAAGCCACAGAATTACTCTCCACATCACCCGCCCGACGCCGGAAATCTCGCTGACACGATGATTGAAGCCAGTGGATGCTATCGCATAGCAACTCACCGATGCCTTGCCGAAATTGCGCAGGCGTCGCATCGTCCAGCCTATTGGCATAGGCTTGTAAGGAAGCGGAGGCTGCTTCCGCAGCTTGTTGGCAACAGCAGAGACAAACGGGGTGTCCGCCACTAGCCTTCTGGCTAGAGTTAAGGGAAAAGCTAAAGGCCTCGGATTCGCAACAAGGAGCACAGCCGCCCCGCCTGGACGAAGCACACGCAAGATTTCACGCAGAGCCTGGGCTTGTCCGTTGGCGTCCGCGATATGGTATAAGACATGCGCGCAATAGACAGCATCAAACGAAAGATCCTCAAACGGCAACGCGGTGATGTCAGCGACCTTGAGTCGATAGCGGAGACTCGTCTTTTCCAATGCGGCTCTCGTTCTTTCGATACCGGTAGTAGAGAAATCCACGCCTGTATAGGAAGCGCAGAGATCAAGAATCTGAAACTCCGGATTACCACCACAACCTGCTTCAAGTAGGTCAAGCCCAGGCCCACCCAACGCCTCTCGGACGCGCTGCACGCGCAGCGCATGAGCCGCTCTTCTGATGGGCCCATCCTCACGAACACCGAACAGTGCCGAATCGTAGGTACGCCCGTCTGCTTCGTGCCAGCCGGCATCATCGTAGAACTGCTTGGTTTCCGGAGTCCCAGACGCCAGTGGAAGAGGTGCCTTCTCGCTCGTCATGTATTGAATCGCCTAAGGAAACACGGCTCTCTACTTTACCACTTCTATTGCAATTGGATCCGTCTATCCATCCAGGCGAAAGCCTGCTTTGCCCAAGTTGCGCAAGCCGAATCCATTGTAAACAAAGTAGATGTTCGAGAAGCTGATCACACCAGAGAACGCGGTGCGATGACAAACTACCCTTCGCTACCAGCTCGAGGCGGATGACCCAGTATCGGAGTCGTCAGCAGCGAAGTCGGATGAATGTCGCAAGGCGATTCGCTCCGGCTCGCTCCCGCTGCAACGCGATTGATCAACAGCGAGTCACAATGGCCGCCTTTGTGGTGAAAACATCGTGGTCAAATTTAGGCAATTTCCCCGGCTGACGAGAGTCACACAGCTCTTGAAAATCCTCAGGCCGCCATTTCGATCGGGCCAAATCCGATGCAATTTGCAATAGAATTCATCGGGAATCTGCCACCGTGCCCAGACGCCCAATGGCTGATTGTCAAAGGAAAGTTGAACGCGAACAACCGGAGCTGAATGGGTAGCGCCGCTATGCCTGATCATCTAAAAGCACTGATCGTTGTCATTGGAATAGCCTTTCCAGTTTTCATGCTACTACGCTCCACTTTGCTGTTTTATGCCTATGATGCTAGTACTTTTCGACGTCATACATACGCTTGGTCCCTCGTCACTTTCATTGCCTTCTTATCCCACAATTTTTGGGTTTTTTCCTTCCTCGTCGCACTATCCATGTACTCGTTCGCGAAGCGTGACGGAAATCCCATGGCCCTCTATTTTGCGACACTCTTTGCCGCTCCCCACTTCGTACTAACGCTACCCGGTTTTGGTCCAATAGACAATTTCTTCGACGTAAACTACATACGAGTATTGAATCTCGCTGTCTTGCTTCCAATCGCGCTAAAACTCTGTCAGAGGAATTACGATCGCCAATCACGAGTTCCTCTACTGCTTGATATACCGTTGATCCTGTTCCTGATCTTATGTGCGGCTAAATATTCTGCTATCGGATCAGTTACGATGACACTAAGATCGTTCTTCGACCTGTTCGTCGATATTTGGCTACCGTACTACGTCGCAAGTCGAGGACTACGAACTCTTTCTGAGTTCAAAGTACTTGCGGGGGCAGCGACGCTTGGCATCACCATCATCGCCGCAGTCGCGATATTTGAGTCCGGCAGGCATTGGCTCCTATATGAAAGTTTACGCGTTCCTCTAGGCGTCCCGGATGGAGGGCAAGTCTATATTCCGCGCGTTGAAGGTGGCCCTTTGCGGGCCATTACTGTCACCACGTTTCCGATTGTTCTGGGCTACGTCATCATGTTTGGCTTGGGGTTCTTTGCATATATTGCCCCTCGCCTTCGCCCCTTCTGGAGAACTTCGTCGATTTGGCTGCTACTAGTTGGTGGCTTGCTTGCCTCGTTGTCCCGTGGACCGTGGGTAGGTGCTGTTGCGGTAGCACTGGTGATGATAGCCATCGGCCCGAATGCTACCAAGAGGATTGTCTGGTCCGTGGTAATCGCTGGCGTTTCTGTACTCATCATGTCTACGACAACTCGTGGACGACTGATACTTGAGCTCCTACCGTTTATCGGCAGCGCGGAAACAGAAAACGTGGAGTATCGCCAACGATTGTGGGACGTCTCTATGGCTGTGTTCTGGCAGAACCCACTGCTCGGAGATCTCCGATATATCGAGAACCCGATGATGGAGCAGATGCGCCAAGGGCAAGGCCTAATTGACATAGTCAACAGCTTCCTCCAAGTTGCCCTTCCATATGGGTTTGTTGGTGTAACTCTTTTTTGCTGCGCCTTACTGTTTCCAACAGTCGCAACCTGGAGAGTTCGTGCGAAATTGTCGCGATCGTCAGTCGAAGCAGAACGACTTGGTCGTTCGTTGCTTGCTCTTATGGCAGGAGTACTAGTAACCATATCGACCGCGAGTGGGATAGGAGCGATATCTACGTTATATTGGATCTTGGCTGGCCTTCTCGTTTCATATTCTCGACTGAGGCTTGATGATGGTCCGAGCAAGATGCAAGAAGGCTTGCCAGAGCAGTCGTGACGAGCCGCCAGTCGCACTAGATTCCCTCATAGGCGAAGCCATACTCCAGAAGCCGTCGGCGCTGAAGGTGGGTAGTGGGTAGGAACGGCCCTTCCTGTCGATCACGCGGCAGCGATGCAGCAGTCGATCGAGCATAGCAACGGCAGCACCTAGCGATCGACGAAAATCTGCAGTCGTGCCTCACAACATGGTTATTGGCGGAGCACCTTCGCTGAAGATCGTCACCTGCATGCCACCCCCAGCCTGAAGTCACCCAAATCTACCCACACATTTTTCGGTAGGCCAAGACTTGGGGCAAGCAGCGCATCCCATCGCTAGCCATGCGGCTCGGAATCTATCCCTTTTTCATAGCGGGTTAGGGAGTCCATCAACACTCGGGAGCGATGTTGATGCATACGCACATGGGTCCATCCGTACGCACTCGATAGTGCGCCCTTTGATTTGCGCGCAACTTCGCCTCTGTTCCCATTGATATAAAGTAGCGCTTCCGCAAGAGCCACATGGTCGCCAACGGGCACTAGCCAGCCATTCACTTGAGGTCGCACAAGTGATGAGTTGCCATCCGTTTCAGTCGCTAGTACGGGCAGTCCCTGAGAAAATGCGTCTAGTATCACTCGTGGCTGCTCATCAGTTAGTGTCGGCAGCACAAGGCAGTCATATTCAGTCATAAGCTGGAAGAAGCGGCTGCCATATGGCACTGGATCCAGTATGCAGATACGCACACTCTTTTGCTTCCCGACGAACCTCCGGCAATCAATACCAAGTGGCCCCGCTCCAACCAAGTCGCAGGAAAGTTCGACGCCCTTGTCATCCAGAGCGACAAGGGCTCGGAGGAGAACTTCAACCCCCTTTTCGGAAGCCAATCTCCCAGCGAATAGCAATCGAAGGTGACCTCGACCTTTGTTCGAGCCCAATTTACGGAGAAGCTGATCTCGAGAGATTATATCGTCGTCGTTTATCCATGTGGCCGGTGCCAGCAATTCTCTACCTCGACTACCAGCACCACGAAGTGTGTTCAAGTACCCGGGCTGGGTGGCAATAGCAAGAGTTGCGCGCCTCATAAAGAATCGACCAAGAAACTCGGTGAGTGCCGAACGAACTCGCCTCCTTAAGGTGACTTTCGTCATGTCTGATATGCGCCAGGGAGCACTCTCCACCACAAGTACTAGGGGGCGACGCCGAACCAACGCCAGCGCGTTCGCGATCCATCCCAGTGGTATGGGCCATCCTGCTATTCCAGAGTGAACAACTTCTGCGTGCGACACTGCCCTCCACAAGCGGGCCACGAGGACAGGGACATTGAGCAGTGACTGACCCAGCGTTGCTGTATGCGGGAGAGCAAAGAGTTTGAATCGGACATCCGGTGGCGGAGACAATACCACTACATTATTGGGCGCTTTCGCATACCGCTGAACCGGTGATGCTAGCGTAAAATCCTTTAGATACTGAAAATGCTCTATAAGATCGTGATGCCAGAGTGCATCCACCCAGATGCGGTTCTCATCGTCAACATAGCTTGGAATAAAGGTAACAAGTAGATAACGCCTATCTATTAAGCAGTAAGCGCTCAATATCTCTGAGCCCGTCCCGTCATTACCCTTGGTAAATTCCATACCTTCCCTGTGGAACTAATCGATACCGTTGAATACAGGAATCACATGTCTCGAAATCTTCGGAATGCAGCATGCCCGCCTCCAGAATACTCGCAGACTAGCCACACTTATCGAGCCACTCGTGTAGAACTCTGCATACCCTATTCCGACAGTTGTGCAACAACGCTATCGCAACCAGCAATGATTGGAATAGCCGTCATGGCAGAAAAGCCAATCGCCGCCACCGATTTCGGTTACATGGATGAAACACGAACCTCGCGTCGAAAGTACTCGGTCAGCTCACCGATGAACCTTTCAGTACCTATCTCACTGAAATGGACTGGATCACCGAAGTTCTCTAAATTCTGACCAAGATGATCATACTGCTCGACCAAGTCCACATTGAGCTCTGACGCTATCCTACGAACAATCGCGTTCGTTCGTTCCAGACCGGCATTTACGTAGGCCACGTCGCCCCAGAGCTCAACCGGGCAGTAATCGTAGCGAGTTGGGTTGTTGTAACCCACACCACCCGCCAAGAATCTGTCGAGCGTGTAGTCTTCCGGAATATACCAAGCGAATGTCATGAGTACCGGCTTACCATCGTTCTCTCTGACTGACAGAACTAACGAACGAAGATTGGCCTCGAATGACTCTTCCGCCATGAAGTTCGCGCGGTTGCTCGCCGATTCGGGAAACGCGCCAGCACCAGGATGAAATGCGTTATATATGATCCGAGCCAAGACCACATTATCCAGGAAAGCCGTGCGGCGCCCCCATGGATTCTGATGTGCATAGTCTGATGAATACCTGCCTGGGTCCACGTTGTTAGCCCAGAGATCATTGATCCCGTGATAGATGAGCACGTAATCAAAGCGATATTTTGAGAAGTGATACTCATACTTGATAACGCTCGCCCTTGTTGTATGCGTACGAAGTGCGCCACCGACCACTTCCGGAGGAGATGGAAATACGTCATGCCACGAATCGATCATTCGTTCGGTCATTCTTCTATTGAACATCGTGGAGCCGCCGAGAGTCAGTATTCGTACAATGTCAGACGACTTTTCTGTTTCCAATAGTTCGTGACCGGTAAATCCTTTCGAATTGATGGGGGTATCGTCTATGAGAATTCCCGGATACGCATAGAACCCCATCAGGGCCAGATCTCTATCGATCCCTCGCGTGACGGTTTGCGGTATCACAAGAAACTCTAGCAGGATCAAGCCAGAGACAGTCGAAAAACTGACGAGCCCCGCCCCGCCCCAGAAGCCGTGAATCTTCTGATTCATACTACCCTCCGCCTCTGCGCGACCCTGATTCGCTCAAGAAATACTACATAGTCAATCTTTTGAAAATTGGAGATGGAATTCGTCGGATCATCCAGAGCACGACTGCCCAAAATCCTGGTACGTAGAGCACGTCTTTCCGTTTTCGAATACCCTTAACAATGCTGCGGGCAACTTGTTCCGGCGTTGCGACCAACAAACGGGGAAGTTTGAGATCCTTTGTCATCGGAGTATCGACAAACCCCGGCCGAATGTCTATAACGTGTACGCCGTACTTATAGACCCTGGCTCGCAAACCTTCGCAAAAGGTCGACACCGCAGCTTTCGCGCTGCCGTACAGGTAGTTCGAAGGCCTTCCCCGGTCACCCGCTACTGAAGTAATAACAGCAATGACGCCGGCTCCATGGCTTACCATGGAGTTCGCCAAGTGGGCAGCAAGCGTAATAGTTACAGTCCCATTAAGCGAAAACTCCCGCCTCGCAAGGTCCGGGTCCGCTTGGCATTCAAGTTGGTCAGGAAGAGTCCCGTGAGCAATCAAAGCAACGTCGATGCCGCCAAGTACGGCACTCGCGTTCCGCAATGCATCCGCATGGGACAGAGTGTCCGATAGATCCACTTCTTTCCAATTCACGGCCTGTGCCCCCCTCCCGCGAAGGTCGTTCGCTGTCTCGTCAAGCTTCTCGGCAGAGCGCCCCAACAGGAAGAAACGCGGCCGCTCATTTTGATCTTCCGTGTTTCCGTCCGATAGCCACTGACGGCAACACGCCCGCGCAATAGCCGATGTGGCACCAATAATCAGGTATCGCTTCATCTCGTCACTCGCCGCCAGAATTTGGAGTCCAATAAAGGATCTCTCAGAACCTCCAGCTGTTGCCATTGTGGATACGCGGACTGGAAATCTGCGGCGCTCATATGTGCATCTTTCGCCGGGTATAGTCTTCCCCTAGCTTCCCGCACGATGGCATCAAGGCGCTGGAACAGCTTCGAGGTAGATGGAGGCCTATTGCGAAAGTCCAACGCCAACGTCACTCCAGATCTTGGAAATGACAGCAATCCCGGCGAAGGATACTCTCCGAAACGCTTGAGAACAGCAAGGAAGGAGCCGTCACCGGCGGCCGCAATGGTATCGAGCAAAGCTCGCACTCCGGTTTCGCCAGCATCGTCCGGCAGCACACACTGATACTGCTGAAATCCTTGTGGGCCATAAACCCGATTCCAGTTCGATATGCTGTCCAGCGGATAGAAGAACGACTCGAAGCTACCCACACGCTCGGTTCTTTTCCGCGAGTGTTTGTGCCAATACATCTCATTGAACAATCGTAGGGACAATCTGTTTACCAGAGATAGTGGTGGGCTGAAGGGCACAGAGAGTTTTCGGTGGAACGAAACGGAGAGGTCGCCATCGCTGGCGAACTCGCCAGCTGTGTACACTCCGCGCCCGGTCGATGCGCCTTTCGCAACACAATCCACCCAGGCAACACTGAATTCATACAGGGGGTCAAGCTCATGAGAAAGGGAAAAGAACTCATCTAGGGAGCCGAATCTCTGCGTCACGTATTCTATTCGGCTGGATTCGATCTTTTCGAGGTGGATCTCTGCCCATGCGACTACACCTGTGAGACCCAGCCCTCCGATAGTTGCCCCGTAAAGTTTGGGGTTTTCGTGTGCAGAACAGGTCAATAACCCCTCTGTCGAGCGAAATAACCCGAACCGCGACACGTGACAACCGAATGTACCTCGTCGATGATGGTTCTTCCCGTGCACATCGTTCGCAATCGCGCCGCCAACAGTTACGAACCGAGTGCCTGGGGTCACGCGTAGAAACCAACCCTTTGGAATACAGATAGAAAGAAGCTCACCCAGCGTTATGCCGGGTTCAACCGCAAGTACTCCGTTCGCCCAATCAGCCTCAATGATTCGATCAAGCGGACGCACAGACAGAACTTGATCACTGACTGCAAGGCAGCTATCGCCATAGCTTCTACCATTACCAAACGGCAACGTAGAACCACACGCATCCCGCATCCGGCCATACAAGCCCGGCAATTCTGATCGCCAGTGGACCTGCTCGAGCCGCTGAGGAAAGTTCGGATAGCGGCCCCAGGATAACTGCCTTCCTGTCATCTGACGGTTCCGAAATGTCTGCCCTCACAACCCTCGTTTCCGGTATGGATTTTCATAGCGAGAAGTATGCGGCCGCGACAAGGACGAAGGCGGCAATCACAGCGGTAACCCACGTTTCCGGATCCTTGATCGCAAAGAATATCGGGTCTTCATCCATGTAGCCCCTGGTGGTTACCACCCAAAGTCTCGTAACCCATAGGAGTAGAAGTGGCGCGATCAACCAAAGAAGTTCGGGCGATCGATACAGAACCAGTACTTCGTCGCTATTGATGTACAGGGCAAGAACGAGCACTGCTAGATAGCCGCTGGATGCCCCCAATGTCTGAAGTATCGGTATATCTTCCGTGCCGTACTCTCGACCGCGCGCTACTACATTCGCAACCCGTTGCACCTGCTTCCGAAGTTCAACGAGTTCTGCAACTCGCTTCACGAGAGCAAGACAAAGAAATACAAACATCGAGAAGGCGAGTAGCCAGAACGACAAAGTCACTCCCGCCGCAAAAGTCCCGGCGATAACTCGCAAAGTATAAAGTCCGGCGAGCATCAGGACATCGAGGCTGGCCACCTTCTTAAGGCACAGAGAGTAAAGCAGGGTCGCGAGAATGTAGGCCCCCAATGCCAACTGGAACGATACGGGCAGAACCATCGAGATTCCGATGCCGGTGCCAAGCAGCAGAACTGCACTGACGATAGCCGCCTGTACAGAGAGATCGCCCGCGGCAATGGGACGATTCTTCTTTCTGGAATGGTGCCGGTCAGCTTCGAGATCGAAAAGATCATTGACGATATAGGTGGCCGAGGCGCAAAGACCAAACGAAAGAAAAGCCACGAATACAGCAAAGAAGGCCGGACCATCCAGCACGTCGTGAGCCATGATCAGCGGGACAAACAACAGGGCATTCTTCGTCCATTGATGTAGCCGAATGGTCCTAAGCCACGTCTTGAATGAGGCTGGTGTTCCTGCGAGGTTCCGGTGCGGTCTCCCAAGCGTGCGCACCTTGTGGACGATGCGATCCGGTGCGTTCACCGTCACCGACGCGCCAGCAAGCTGCCAGACCGGCAAGTCCACTTTGCCGTTAGCCACATATTCGAAGCCACGCTCTCCGAAACGCTCTTTCAGATGCCTTGCCTTCGCGGTTCCCGTAAGGTTGCAATCCGCATCAGTTGCCATGACCTCGTCGAAAATAAGCAGGTGCGAACAGACCTGTTCTGCATACTTCCGATGGCTTCCGGTGACCAGCACCGTATTGCGACGTTCCGTTCTCGCCTGTTGGACGATGGCGACTACTTCTGCGTTGTACGGCAGCACACTGGGATCAAGGTCAGCATGATGGCTGAGCTGCTCCTTGAAGTAGCCCTTCCCCCGCAGCAACCAAAATGGCAGGAAGAGCAATATCCATGGGGCGTTTCTTATCCCCACCAACAGGCTTTCCAGCGTTAGATCCGCGTGAACCAGTGTGCCGTCCAGATCAACACACAGAACCAGCTCGGTACCTTCTCGTGACAATCCGGTCATGCTCCCTGAACGTCAAGCCTGCCGCGAAATACTGGGTTTGCGACCTGGCTAGCCCAGTGTACGTATTAACTGCCGGAGCAGTGGATGCGCCTCAGGCAAACCCGAATCATGTTGAACCGTCGATCGCTCAACTCCAAACGCCTGATGGCTGAACGAGGCAATCAACACTGCGTTCATCTCCGAAAACGAAGCCTGATAAGGTCGACGAGTCGCTGGCACATGGATCTGGGAGGAGCGTACTCATGATCATTGACATACAGTGTACTTCTGGTACTGGCGTTGTCTGCTTTGACTATCGCGAGCGCCCACGCTGCCGCAACTTCCGGATCGGCGCCCGTAAAGTCGCTCATGCGAGTCTTTAGGTGGCCTGGCACCCACTCATGCACCTGAATATCCAGATCTGTCTGATCAAGATCAGCGACGATGGCTTTGGCCAACGGGTGCAGCGCGCCCTTGGATACCGAATATGCAGAACTGAGCGCGATCGGAGCGCCATCGGCGAACGACCCAACGTTGAATATTCTGCCTCTGTTTCTGGCCATCATGGATGGCAGAACGGCCTTACAGCAATAGGCAGCTCCAAACAGATTCACCTCAATGGTACGTACCCATTGCCGCATGTCCGAGCAATGAAAGGCCTCACGAGGATAGATAGCCGCATTATTGAAGAGCACATCGATCCGCCCGCAGTCATCCATGATTGCAGTGAAGGCGCTATCAACCGCATCCGGATTCGCCACATCCGCGACTATCCAACTGAATTGATCCGAGCCGATACTCACTGCGGTGTCCCGCAGCGACTGCTCCCTATGCCCCAGCCCAACTACTCTGTAATCTGCTCTTACAAAGGCATCACAAAGTGCCCGACCCAGACCAGCTCCAGCTCCAGTAACGACAACAACCGGTCTATCACCATGAGAATTCACCGCTCTACGTGACCCACGCTGCTCATCGCCCGGCACGAAGAAGTTTCTTCACCTGCCGCTTCGCGAACCAGACTACACTTTCCAGACGAGCCTTTGCGCGCTCCATGGGCATGATGACAAACTCTCTGAAGCGTTCGTCAGGGCGCGCACGGAAAACGGTGCTATGTCCCTGGCCCGACCAGTTGGCTGGTGGCTGACGGGTGTAGTAGTAGCCGGCAAACGACTTGCGAACCACATCGTGCGGTGCTGTGACCGGCGTTACGCCGTGATAGCTGATTTCGCTGGTCTCGAATACAACACACCGATTGAATATGGGCAGAAAGGAATGGTGACTGCGGGTCACATCACGGTCCCAAAGCTCGATACGACCACCCCAGGATTCGTCCCACTCGGGATTCAGGTATATCAGAATATTCAGGCGCCGAAAAAGCTGCCGATCTTCAAGGTAGTTGAAATCCACATGAACATCGAGCCGACCACCAGCTCCAGTAAGGTGCATCCCCGCGCCAGCGAGCTGTTCATCCGCCAACAACGCGTCGATTCCCGTAATGCGCTGCAGGGCATGCAGCCAAGCGGCACTGGATAACGTACTCGCCAGCACCTTCACCGCATCGGGAAACCGGTCGAACTGCGTTACCTGAATCTTGAGACGTTCGTTTACTTTGGAGAACTCCTGCCCCATCGTCCGGGCCACATCGTAGCTTGGGTACGCGGATGCCACTTTCCGCGCGAACTCTTCACGAAGGAATCCGTCGATGCAAAAGAATCTGAAGGGCTCCGCGCCAAGATAATCACGTCGCAATGCCTGAAGGTTCAGCGGGCTGATCACATCGGACACCACCACAGGACCTTCATGCACAAACAACTCATCGGCAGCCATTGGCAATCACTCCAGGATAGTCAAAGCGAACGAAACACGGACAACGGGCAGCTTGGAGCACCCTATCTTCGACTACCGAAACCGCTCACATACTCGCACAATGTTTAATTGACAAGAGCTCAGCCTGCGCCGATCGATCAGTCCAATTCGAACGCATTCTTGTAGTCCACTTTAAGCGCAGGATTCTGTTGGTCTTTGTACAACACACACCTGCCGACAAATAGCGCATCCATTTCAGTGCCCATGAAACACTTGAATGCATCCTCTGGCGAACACACCGGCGGTTCACCTCGAACATTAAACGAGGTATTGATCACTACGGAGCAACCGGTCTTCTCCTTGAACTTTCCAATCAGCTGATAGTACAAGGCGTTGCTCTCGCGATGAACCGTCTGAACTCGCGCCGTGTAGTCCACGTGGGTAATAGCCGGCAGTTCAGATCTTTTGACATTCAGCTTTTCTATTCCGAAAAGCGAAGCCTCGTCAGACGTCATATCGCGGCAGATATCCGGCCGCACCTTGTCAACCAGCAACATGTACGGGCTGTCCATGTCCGTTTCGAAGTAATTCGTTACATCCTCCCTCAGAACGGAAGGAGCAAACGGCCGGAAGCTCTCGCGATATTTGATCTTGAGATTCATGACCTTCTGCATGGACTCGGATCGAGGGTCACCAAGGATGGAGCGGTTTCCCAGTGCCCTTGGCCCGAACTCCATTCGGCCCTGACACCAGCCCACGACGCGCTCATCAGCGAGCACCGACGATGCGGAGTCGACTAGCGCATCGTCGTCGGACAATACATCGAACACGGCACCGCAGGCACGCAGCCTGTTCTCGATATCTGCCTGTTCGTATCCTGGTCCAAGGTAGGAGCCCTGCATACCGTCGAGCTGCCCCTGTTCCACGTGCCTAGGTTGCTGCTGGAAGTAGTAATAGGCGAGCAGCGCTGCACCCAATGCGCCGCCGGCATCGCCCGCGGCGGGCTGCACCCATAGTTTGTCGACCACGCCTTCGCGCACCAGCTTGCCGTTGGCTACGCAATTCAGCGCCACACCGCCCGCCATACAGACGTTCGAAATCCCGGTCTCTTGCACCAGACTCCGAACCAACCTCGTCACCACTTCTTCGGTAACGGCCTGGACGGATGCCGCCATATCCATATGGAATTGATCGAGCTGCTCATCCTCGCGACCACGCACGGGCCGGCCAAACAACTTGCTGAAGCGCTCGTTGGTCATCGTCAGCCCGGTGCAGTAATTGAAGTACTGCATATCCAGCCGGAAGCTGCCGTCGGGCTTCAGATCCATCAGCTTCTCGAGCATCAGATCCTTGTAGACGGGATTGCCATAAGGCGCCAGGCCCATGACCTTGTATTCCCCGGAATTGACCTTGAAGCCGATGAAGTACGTGATGGCCGAATAGAGCAGGCCAAGCGAATGCGGGAAAAAGATTTCCTTGTGCACCTTGAGGTCGTTGCCACGGCCGATCGCGGCCGATGTCGTGGTCCACTCGCCGACGCCGTCCATTGTCAGCACCAGCGCTTCCTCGAAAGGCGAAGGATAGAATGCACTGGCCGCATGACTGAGGTGGTGCTCGGAAAACAGCAGCTTGCGCTCCCAGTCGAACTCCGGATCGAATTTCCGAAACTCGTTGCGCAGCAGCGTCTTCTGAAACAGCTTTTCCTTGAGCCAGATGGGCATCGCCATCCGGAAGGAGTTGAAGCCCCTGGGCGCGAACGCGAGATAGGTCTCTAGCAGCCTCTCGAACTTCAGAAACGGCTTGTCGTAGAACACCACGAAGTCGACGTCGCTGAGCTGAATCCCTCCGGTTTCCAGGCAATAGCGTATGGCATGCTCGGGAAACCCGGCATCGTGCTTCTTGCGAGTGAACCGTTCTTCCTGAGCTGCGGCGACTATCTGCCCACCATCGATCAATGCGGCGGCGCTGTCATGATAGAAGGCGGAAACGCCCAATATGCGCATAATCTATTCGAACTCCGATCAGAACAGCGTGTAGATGAACGGTGCGACGGCAGATCCCTGCACCAGAACCAGCAGACCGCCCAGCATCACCATCACGAGGATGATCGGCAGCAGCCACATCTTTTTTCGAACACGCAGGAACTTCCACAATTCCTTGAGAATCATCGTCGCACTCTCCTGGCGATTTCAGTATTGATCTTCGAGCGAGCGGGGCTCGGGCCCGGGCGGATCACGCACTTCCCAGTAGGACTTCGCCGCCGGATCGAGCCGCAGCCGGAGCAGATCCTTACGCAGCACCTGCACGCCGATCCCGAACGGCACTATGGTAAGAAGATAAATCACGAACATGACGATTGGGTTGACCACCTTCGCCAGCAACATGCCGAAGCGAAACCACAACACATTCAGCGGCTGCAGAACGGAAGTAAAGAAAAACGAGAAAAACAGGAATACGCCGGCGATGGCCAGAGACCATACCCGAACCCCACCGGAAAACAGCAGCGGGTACAACCCGATCAGGGCGAATACGACAAAAAACACCAATCCGAACGACCGGCTTGTGCCGACTTCTATCTTGGAATACCCGTGGCGATCGCTGTCCACAAAAAACCCTGGCGGTAACGCCGGTGACGACTGGATTGCAGTGATGGCAAGTTATCCAGCGCCGGTTCAGTAGTCAAGGAACCCACGCCATCTGGCGACCGTCAGCCAGCGTATTTGAGAACTGGCGCACAGGCATGGGGATCATCGCTTCGGCATTTCGCGAGCACCTGTATAGTGCACCCTCTGGGGCCGGCCCATTTCGCAGACCGCCAGCGAGTGCCCCATCGGGACCTCGGCCGCATCGCACTCGATGATTGACTTACTGTAAGGATATTGAATAGGAGCGATGGCGAAAACCGGAACTGGCCACCAACCTGCGGATATGCCCGACGCCGCCATCGCCGACACCGTCTCCAGCTGGCTGAGCGAGATCGCGGTGCCGCAGGCGTCTGCATCCGGATATGCCGAAGTGGACCTCCCGCTCGACTCGCTGCGCGCCACACAACTGGCCGCCCGCGTTCACCATGAACTGGGCGCGCAGCTTCCGCCTGGCGCCCTGCTTCGGTGCAACAGCACTGACGATTTCACCCGACTGATTCTTGCTGCGATCCGCACCAAGCGCAGCGCCGGCGGTTCAATCTGCCCAGACCCGCGATTCGGACCAGCCGACAACAGGCTGTCGTTCGCCGAAGAGCGCATGTGGTTCATGCATGAACTTGCGCCTGCAAGCACTGCGTACCACAACGCTCATGCCGTGCGGCTGCGTGGACCGCTCCAGATCACCGTACTGCGGCAATCAGTAAAATATGTCGCCCGGAGGCACGAACCACTACGCACGAAGTTCGTTCGCACACCCGATGGCGTGGCTGCTTCCGTGGCCGACGACACGACAATCAGCCTCGTGGAGGTCGAACTGCGCCGCGACGGGCGCACCGTGGATGACGGAGCACTGCGTCATCTGCTCGGTGACTTCATCAACCGCCCATTCAGTCTGGAGGACGGTCCGCCGCTGCGGGTGGCGCTGTTTCACGCGGGAGACGACGAATCGATTCTGCTGGTAAACATTCACCAGATCATCGGCGACCAGTGGTCTGTAGATGTTTTCCTGCGCGATCTCGCGGAATTTTACAACGCCGCGCTGCAGAGTAACGGACCGGGTCTGGTACCACTGACACTGACCTATCGTCAGCATGCTGCCTGGCACCGACAGTGGTTCATGGATCACCGTCTGGAGAAGGATCTTCGCTACTGGCGCAGGCAACTCACCGGCCTGGAGCCCACGGCGCTGGCTGGCGATCAGCCGCGACCATCGCATCCGACATTCACCGGCGCAAGCCTTCGGCTTCCGCTTGCACCGAATGATATCGAAGCGCTGGCGGGAATCGCCAGCAAACATCGGACCACGCTGCCGACGCTGCTGATGGCCGTGTTGCAGGCGCTGCTTCACCGGCACACCGGTAACATGGACGTAGCGATCGGAGTCGCGGTTTCGGGGCGCGCGCATCCGGCGGCCGGCGCACTGATTGGCTCGTTCGTTAACAGCCTGGTTCTGCGCACGAATTTCTCGCAGATTACGGACTTCGCAAGCCTGCTGGACGACGTACGCACCAATCTGCTCGACGCGCTGGACCACCAGGAAATGCCTTTCGAAGTCCTTGTGCAGCAGCTGGGCCTGAAGAGAGAACGTCATCGCCACCCGCTATTCAGCGTGCTTTTCAGCATGCGGGATACGTTGATCGGGATGCCACGGTTCAACGAACTGACGTGCACACCCGTCGCACTGGATCGGCGTGCCGCGCAGTTCGACCTGTCCCTGCATGTCGACACCCGCCAGGACCCGTCAGTCACCTTCGAATACAACAGCGAAATCTTCACGACCATCGGTATTGGGCGAATCGCCGGGCACTGGCAGAAGCTGCTGCGCCAGATCATTGCCGGCATACCTCATGTTCCACTGACAGATCTGCCGCTGCTCGCAGAGGAAGAAATCGCCCTGGTCACTCAATGGAGCCAGGGGGAACAGCTCGCCTTGCCAGCGCGCTGTGCGGGCGACTACCTGCAACGCACCATGACGGGGCATGCGGAGGCGGTGGCCATTCGCTGGCGCGATCAGGCGATGATCTACCGCGACCTGGCGGCGAATGTTCATGCGCTTGCCATGCAGCTGCACACTCGGGGAATCGGTCGAGGTCACCACGTTGGCATATGCCTGCATCGATCGCCCGCTTTGATCGTTGCACTTGCCGCCGTCCAGCAGTCCGGTGCCGCATGGGTACCGCTGGATCCGACATGGCCACCGGAACGACTGCGATTCATGGCAATCGATGCGGAGATCGCTCTGGTCATCGTAGACCGTGCCGACGATGAAGCCACGGCAGGGTTGACCTATGAGTTGCCCCAGGACCGGATCGTGCTGTCCGAAGATGGCAGGGGCAGTGAAACGCAGGCGCAACCCGCCTCCCCCGGACTGACGAAACCAACCGGCCCCGCTGTCGCAGACCTCGAGGATCCGGCCTATGTGATGTATACATCCGGTTCATCGGGGCGACCCAAGGGCGTGGTGATTCCACACCGCGCGCTGGTGAATTTTCTGGCTGCCATGGCCCGAACGCCTGGCATCACGGCAAGCGACCGACTGCTGGCGGTGACCACGCCGGGATTCGACATCGCCATCCTTGAGCTGTTGCTGCCGCTGACGGTGGGGGCGCAGGTGGTACTCGCCTCATCCGAGGATCTGCGCGACGGAAAGGCGCTGCGTCGACTCATCGAGACCCACCACATCAGCATCATGCAGGCAACGCCGTCGACGTGGAGGATGCTGCTGGAAAGTGGCTGGCGCGGCAGCGACGACATGCGTGCCCTGGTAGGCGGCGAGCCGCTGCCGATGGACCTGGCGGCCGAGTTGCTGTCGCGTTGTCGCGAAGTGTGGAACATGTACGGTCCAACTGAAACCACGGTGTGGTCCTCCTGCTGGAAAGTCGAAGCACCCATCCGCGAGCGTCTGTCCCTGGGACGACCGATCTCCAACACGTCCATCCGGATTGTCGACGACAACCTTCGGCTGAGACCCATCGGTGTGCCCGGAGAGATCTGCATCGGCGGCGCCGGCGTGGCGCTTGGGTACCTGAACCTGGATGCGCTGACGGCGGACCGGTTCATCGAGAGTCCGGACGCACCCGGCGAGCAGCTGTACCGCACCGGAGACCGTGGTCGGTTCACGCACGACGGGCGACTGGAATTCATCGGCCGGATGGACCACCAGGTGAAGATACGCGGCTACCGCATCGAACCGGGTGAAATCGAATCACGGCTGACCGAACACCCGGAGCTTGCCGGCGCAGTCGTCACCACCGTCGAGGAATCGCCCGGCGACATCCGGCTGGTTGCCTACGTTGCGCCTTGGAACCGCTTGCCGGACCCGGCCGCACTGCGTCGGTTTCTTGGTCAATGGCTACCGGACTACATGATGCCGCAGCACTTCGTGGAATTGGATGCCATTCCGTTGCTGCCCAACGGCAAGGTCGACCGGGCCAGCCTGCCCAGGGCCGAGCTTTCCGCCGTCCGTGACTCAAGGCCCACCGCGCCAAGAACCGGTCTGGAGCGGGCGCTGCTGGATGTGTGGCGGGACGTGCTCCACGCAGATGCGATCGGCGTCCACGACAACTTCTTCGAAGCCGGCGGGCATTCCATGCTCGCCGTGCGCCTGGTCGACCGCATCAACCAGACAACGGCGTTTCGCTGCAGGTTGTCGATGCTGTTTCGCAGTCCCACAGTCGCCACACTGGCTGAGGCACTGAAATCCCCGGAATACAGCGCGGGCGAAGCACTGATCCCGCTGCAACCGCTCGGCGACGACCCACCGCTGTTCTGCGTCTGCGGAATCCACCTTTATCAGAGTCTGGCTGATCACTTTGCGCCGGACCGGCCGGTGTATGGCGTCTTCATCCCCGACGAACTCCAGTTCCTCGAGCACCCACATGAGCAGCCTTCTGTACGATGCGGCACGCCGACCGTTCCGGAACTGGCTTCAGCCTATCTGGACGTGATCCGCACCAGACAGCCCCAAGGGCCATACCATCTGGCCGGGTTCTCGTTCGGCGGCATACTGGCCTTCGAGATCGCCACACAACTGACAGCTCAGGGCCACAGCGTGGAGTTGCTGTGCCTGCTCGACTGCAACCTGCCCGGAGAGGCGCGACATCGCCTCACCTATCGCGGACGTCGCGCGTTGCAACGCCGGATCCGGCGCTGGTTGGCGGGCGCCCCGGCAACACCTATGCAGATCGAAGCGCCGGTGGCCGCCATTGCCGCGCAGGATCTGGAAGCCATGAAAACGCGCGACGACAACTATCTGCAAGCCATGCGGGCCTACCGTGCGGCGCCGTATCATGGGGCCGCACTGTTCATTGAAGCCGTTGAGGCCGGCGATGACACGAGCTGGGGCTGGAACGGCATAGCCCCCCAAATTGAGGTCCATACCGTACCCACCACGCATCTCGGCCTCCTGCAGCCACCTCACGTGGACCAGGTAGCCGCCGTCCTGCACGCACAACTGATCCGGAACCGTGCACAATAGCCCGGTCAACATGACTACTCGACACACGTCACACCGCCGCAGCCTGTGACACTGCACAATAGGACTATTGTTAGCCAATGCGCGCGTGAGTCCCGCCAACCAACCGGCGGCTCATTCGTCAATCGATCCGATGAACCAGCCCATCGTCTTCAGAAAGAACCTCTCCATCGCGATCGTACGCGTGCTGCAGAACACGCTGCCGGCCGTGGTCGTGGCCGGCACGCTGTGCCTGCTGGTCTGGATCACCGGCGTGCCGTTCGACCGCATGTACGCCACACTGGCGGCCACTGCGGGCCTTTTGTCCCTGCTGATCCTGCGTCCCACGGCGGAGGAAGGGCTGTCCGTGCAGGTGCCGCGCACCGAAATCGGCATGGAAATCCTGGTCCGCTGGACGCTGATTCTCGGCGTGCTTCTGGGCCTGGGCTACATCGCCGGCTTCTCCGATTACTACGCCCGCCGCGCGATACTGCCGTGGATGTTCATCACGCCGGCGCTGCTGCTGTGGCTGGCGCTGGCGCTGCGTCATCTGATGCGTCGCGTGGTGCTGTCGCAGGAGAATCTGCGTTCGGCGATTGTCGTGGGCGCCAACGACGCCGGCTTCACGCTGGCGAAGCGGCTGGCCGACAATCCGGAGCTGTGCACCCGTGTGCAGGGCTTCTTCGACGACCGCAGCGCCGAACGGCTGGGTCTGGATGGCGGGTTCTCGCTGATCGGCAGGCTGTCCGAAGTCGCCGATTACGTGCGAGACAACAGCATCGACGTGATCTATGTCTCGCTGCCCATCCGCCACATCAAGCGCGTGGTCGACCTGCTGGACGAGCTGCGCGATTCCACAGCCTCGCTGTACTACGTGCCCGATGTCTTCGTCTTCGACCTGATCCAGTCACGCACCACCGACATCCGCGGCATACCGGTGGTCGCACTGTGCGAAACGCCGTTCTTCGGCTTCCGCGGTGCATTGAAACGCTTGACCGATATCCTGTTTACGATCGCCATCATGGTCCCCGCCCTGCCGCTGATGACCCTCATCGCGATCCTGATCAAGGTGACGTCGAAAGGCCCGGCAATTTTTCGCCAGCGCCGCTACGGCCTGGACGGTCGCGAGATCACCGTCTACAAGTTCCGCAGCATGTACGTGACCGAGGATGGTCCGCATGTGCCGCAGGCACAGCGCGACGACCCCCGCATCACGCCACTGGGACGCATACTGCGCCGCTCCTCGCTGGATGAGCTGCCGCAGCTGATCAACGTACTCCAGGGCCGCATGAGTCTGGTGGGCCCGCGCCCGCACGCGGTGGCGCACAACGAGCAGTACCGGCATCTGATCAAGGGTTACATGATGCGCCATAAGGTGCTGCCCGGTGTCACGGGCCTGGCCCAGGTGAACGGCTGCCGTGGCGAAACCAGCGAGCTGTCGCAGATGGAAGCGCGGGTGAAATACGACCTGGACTATCTGCGTCACTGGTCGCCGGTGATGGACGTAAAGATCATCCTCCGCACCATCATCCAGGTGTTTCGCGACACCAAAGCCTATTGACAAAGTGGCCACCGTTTGCGGCGAGCCAAAGAGGCACGTCGGCCACCTGTTGCGCTCACTTCAAATCGCACAAGGAACGAGGCGGTGATTCACTGGAACGAACCAATAGTTGTTGTCAGCTGAGGGACCCAGATCTGCCGGCTTCTCCACACGAAGCGGGTTCTGGACCGGCAATAACTCCCCACCGGTCAGTCGGTACATCTGGTAACCACGTTCACGCATGAATCTGGGCAGTTCAGGAAGTGTCGATCTATAACGATTGTAGAGATGGTTGATCTCGCAGATCACAACCGGAGCGTACTTCTCCAAAACCTCCGCCGCACCCCGGAGTACAGACAGTTCCATGCCTTCCACGTCAACTTTTATCCAGTGCGGGGGAGGCAAGCTATGGCGCTCCGTATACTCATCAAGCACCACGATATCCACTCGTCGTGTTGCTTCCTGCTGAGTGTCGATCAGGTGATTAGCAGCTCGATTGGAGGTTGTAATCCACGAGCTACCCGACTCTTCGCCCAGAGCCACCGCGTGGACATCCAATATCGGGTGATTGTTCAACGCAAAGTTTCTCAACAATTCATCCGGAAGCGGCTCGAACGAGATTATTCGACCCTCACCAAGTCGCCGCAACAGTGTCAAGGAGTAGAGTCCACCGTGAGCTCCGACATCGTAGAACGTATCCGTGCTACCGATTGCGCTATACAGGAAACTCCGCGTTTCAGATTCAACATGTTCAAAGTAGTCGACGTTTCCTGTCGCACCATAGTCGCCGATGGAATATTCGAACAATACATCTTCGATCCGACAAGCGATTGCTTTCGAGTCGACAATGTACGCCGTGCTTAACCCGGCTCTGGTCAGTTGACGTTGCAGCCCTCTTAGCATCCGCTGAACACGAACGCGATGCAGCAGTTCTGTTCGTCTCGTCAACAGGTCAGTAAACCTCATCTACCACTCCTCTCAAATGTATCCCACGACGGACTAGGCGCCCTGATTGCCGAGCTGCGCTCCGGATACAAATTCACCCCCGCACTTCGCTATCTAGTTCTTGAAACTGATCTTCCAAGTATCGAGTTTATTCGTTGTCGATGGACGCTTCGGTTGCGCCTCTCATTCACGCCTGATACTCGCACCGCTCGTGGCATCAGAGAAATGATTTTCCCTCTATTAGAGATTCCATGCAAAGAGAAGTGTCGTTGCTATTGTGCCTAATATCATCGCGGCCTAGGCGGCGCCACCGATAGCGCGCACTGCGAGACCACCAACTCAACCGCCAAATGGAAACAAGACCCTTCCGCAACCGCGTCTGTGCGCCGCCCCGGTGCTCGTGCAGCTCATCAGGCCATCAGGCCGCGCAATCCACCGCCGAGTATTTCGAACACGAACACCGCCGCGCAGACGCCCACCAGCGCCGCGCAGCCGACCATGAACGAAACGACTTCGGCACGGCGTCGCATTCTGTGGCGCGCCTTCCACGTACGGCTGACGATGCCGGCCACCGGCAGCCCGGTGAGCTCGCGCAGCGTGCGCGGATCGGTGAACACCGGCTTCACCTGCGAAAGCAGAAAGGCCACGCCGCCACCGCCACCGAACCCCGCCATCAGCACAAAGAAAATCATCAATGCGCGCGGCGGTGACGCCGGCTCGGGCGGTGCGGTTGGCGGATCGATCAGCTGGAACCCGATCTGATCCGTTTCCGACGCTTCGCGCGTGAGTCGCTCGGTCTGCAGGCTGCGCACCAGGTTCTGCCGCTGCACGGTCTTGGCGTCGTAATCACGATCCAGTTGCGCGGCCTGCCGTTCTATTTCAGGAATCTCCTCGACCATCGAGCGCAGGCGGTCGACACGCGCTTGACGACGATCTCTGTCTATCGTCAGCGACGCAATGTCGACTTCGACCTCGTTGAGACTGATTCGCATCTGCTGGTAAACAGGGTTGTCGCTGGCGACTGCCGCACCGCCTGCCTGTGCCGCAGCCTGATCTTCCTGTTGCCTTCGCAGCCGTTCCAGCGTCTCGCGGGCAGCAACCACATCGTGGTGCCGCGGCTGGTATCTCAGCAAGAGGTCGTCCACAAGGATTTCGTAGTCGCGGATTCGCGCTTCCAGGCTGCCCGGCACGGGTTCGCCGGTAGCGGTCACCGCCGGCGACAGCGCGCGTTCGCCAGCCAGCTGCTCCTGTAACCGCGCGCGCCGCGCCTCGGCCTGCGCCAGTTCCTGCTCGGTATCGTCCAGCTGTGCAACCGCCGCCTGCAGGCGTTCCACATAGCCGCCTTCGGTGCCTGGCAGCAGTTCGGCGTGCTCGCGGCGAAAGTCCGCCCGCCGCTGCTCGATCTCCGCCAGTTCCTCCGTGACTTCTTCGATCTGCTGCTCAAGAAACGCGCGGGTGCGGTCCGAGCCCTCACGACGCCGCCCCAGCGTATCTTCCATGAACGCATTCACAACGGCGTCGACAACGCCCAGCGCCACGCCGCGCTCGGTGTCGCGGAAGCGGATCGTGTACATATTGTCCCGTACCCGCCCACGCGGGTCGCCAACCACAATCAGTTCAATCCGGTCACGCAGCGCGGATGCCAGTGCCTCGGCATCCCCGGGCCGCTCCACCCGGTTACGCAGGCCGGTGGAATTCACCACATGCAGCAGCTGCGCGCGGCCCATCATCGATTCGCGTACGAAGTTCAGCTGCGACTCCAGGTCCGGCTCGATGATCTGTTCGCCCAGAATCTGCCGCAGCTCCGAGGTGGTATCCACATACAGCCGCGCACTGGCTTCGTACTGGTCGGGCATCATGGCCACGACGGCCCAGCCGCCCAGGGCGATCAGCCACGCGGCGGCCAGCGCCAGCCAGCGGAAGCGCCAGGCGCTGCGCACCTGGGTCAGCAGATAGTCGATCTGTTCCTGCATGGCACCTATCTTACGTCAGCGACTTCGCGCAGTTCCATCGACCGGGCCGCGAGCAGCACGCCCACCATCATCACCATGAACAGGCCCCAGCCGAAGCTGTGGTGCTCAACGACGATCAGATAATGGCGCATGTCCGTCACGTGGCCGATCACGATCAGTGCATACACCCGCACCCAGTTGGCGAACAGCGATACCGCCGCCGCCAGCGCCAGCAGCTTAAGGCGCGCCGGCCAGCTGCGCAGATACATCAGCGCGTAGAACCCGGCCAGCGCGGTGCCGGTCATCAGGTAGTTCAGGCCGCTGCATCCGGAGGCGATCTCGAACACGCCGGCGCGGATATGCACCACATTGCCCTCCATATACGCTGGCGGGCCGGTGAATGCCACGACCTGTGTCACGACCGCGGTGGTGAGGTCCTGCAGCAGGCCGTTGAACAGCCACCAGTGGGGCATCGCGAAATACAGGAACAGCACCGGCCACAGCAGCCGCAGCATCACCGCGCGTCCGCCCACCAGCGCAATGCCCGCCAGCAGCAGCGCCGGGAACAGCGCCAGGCGCGTGGAGTTGATGCCCATGTGTCCCATCACCGCCAGCAGCGCGAGGATCACCACCAGCGGCACCGCGGCCAGCCAGTCCGGCGCGGTACGCCCCATTGCAGGCGCCGTGCGCCAGTACTGCCACCCCATCCACACACTCAGCGCCAGCACCAGGTAGCCGTGCTCGAAGTGCCCGTACAGTTCGGTCCAGTTGAAGTGCAGCACGGCGAGCATGTCGGCCAGGCCCACGGCGAATGCGCCAGCCAGCACCAGCGCCGCCAGCAGCAGGCGCATCACGTCGGTGCCCTGTCGGCGGCGCCGGCGCCGGCCGCCGGAATCACCAGCCGCAGCGTGGTGCCCTGCCCCACGCGGCTTTCCACGTCCACCCGGCCGCCCAGGCTGTGCACGTACTCGCGTATCTGATATGCGCCGATGCCCATGCCGGACGCGCCCTTGGTGGTGTCGAACGGCCGGAACAGCCGCTCGCGGACGAACGCTTCGTCCATGCCCGTGCCATCGTCCTCCACCTCGATGACGGCGTGGCCGTCGTCGCGGAAGGCGCGAACCGCCACCTGGCCGCCGGCGCCGGTGGCGTCCTGGGCATTGCGCACCGCATGGTTGAGCACCATGGCCAGCTTGTCGCGATCGGCCTGCACCTCGAGCAGCCCATCGATCCGCAACGTCGGCGCCGGAGCCTGCAGCGCGGCGTCGGCCACCACTTCCTCCAGCACCGATGTCAGGCTGATGCGGCTGTTCGCCGTCTCCGCCGTGCCGCTTTTCAGAATCTCGAGCAGCTTGCGCATGCGCGTAACGCCGCGCTGCACGGTGCCGATCATGTCGTCGATGAACTCCGGGTTGTCCTTGAAACGTGGCGCGTTGCGCACGATCAGCGCCTGCTGCGCGATGAGGTTCTTCAGGTCGTGCATCAGGAAGGCGGTCATGCGGTTGAAGGCTTCGAACTGACGCGTCTCGGCCAGCCGCTCCTGGGTCAGCTCCTGCTGCACGAACACGGCCATCTGCCGGCCCACGGTCTTCAGCAGATCGTGGTCCTCGAAGTTCAGCGGACCCAGCCCCGCGAGCCTGTCGAGCCGCGCAAAGCCCAGCAGCCGGTCCTCGTGACGCATCGGAACGATCACCGACGCCGGCGGCAGGTCTTCGGCGCTTACGTCGCGCAGGGCATGCGAGTAGCGGCCCGGATCGCGTTCGTACTCGGCGGTGTCGACGATCCAGTTGGTGTCATCGAGGAAGCGCACCAGGCCGTGCGCCGGGTCGTACACCGACGCGTTGCCCGGCCCCAGCGCCGCCATCGATTCGTAGGGCATGCCGGGGCCGCGGCTGATCCACAGCTGCCCGGACGGGCTGTGCAGGATGTTGGCCAGCGCTTTCAGCGCCCGCTGCGGCGCACTGCCGCCATCGCTGTCCGACAGCGTCGCGATCAGGCGCAGCCATTCGTCGCGGTAGTCGTATTTGTAGCGGTAGAAGTGTTTCGACAGCAGCACGCGCAGCCGTGCGCGCAGATTCGACGACGAAAAGATGTAGACGAGAATCAGTACGGCGGCCGTAAAGAACACGATCTGCAGCACCGGCCCCCAGACACCGCCGCTGAGTCGGATCACATAGCCGCCCAGGGCCATGGCCAGCAGGTAGAGTCCGGCGCCGATCAGCGTGGCCGAGTGGAACGCCACCCGCCGCGATACACGCAGATCCGGCGTCAGTGCCGGATGCCGCTTGGCGCCGATCAGCAGCGGCACGATGAGCACGGCGTTCACCAGCCCGCGGCTGGACCACAGTGCGGCATCCAGATGATTGAGCAGCAGCGCATGCGAGTAGATGAACAGGTCGAAGACGAACAGGCCACCGGTGGCAATGCACAGCGGCTTGAGGATGTGACGTTCGTGGGCATCGGCGTTGCGGTACACCTGTTCCACGGCGAACAGACCCAGCAGCGCCAGCAGCAGCAGCGTCACCACGCCCACGGACATCGGCTCCAGGCCCAGTCCCAGCAGCGGATTGGCGCTCAGCAGCAGCACGGCCAGGATGGCCACCACCGGCAGCCAGCGGCGCGGCGCGCTCCAGCCCGACGACACCGGTATCAGGCTGGCCAGAAAAATCAGCCACACGGCCGAGCGTAATGCGTCCAGCGGCCACACCCAGGTGCCCAGGGCGGGACTTTCGATGGCAATCATCACCAGCAGGATCGACGCCCACACGGCACTGCCGGCGCAGGCCAGCAGCAGTCCGAGGTGTTCACGGTTGCGCGGCTGGTGCAGCGCCAGCAGCACGGTGAGCAGCACGAACCCGAGCGCGGCCAGCGCATAGCTGATGGAGGTGATGGTGATCAGCACGTCAGGATGAAACCAAAGGCAGGTTGCGACGCCGGCCGGCACCGGCCGCGGCCAGCGCGTTGGCCACAGCCGGGGCCACCGGCGGCACACCCACTTCGCCAAGCCCGCCGGGCTCGTCTGTGCCGGGGATGAGGTCCACCGTGATGTCGGGCGTTTCGTCCATGCGCAGCAGGCGATAGTCGTCGTAGTTGCCTTCCACCACGGCGCCGTCGCGCAGCGTGAGGCGGCCATGCAGCGCCGCGGTGAGGCCGAAGACGATGCCGCCCTCGATCTGCGCCCTGGCGTTGTCCGGCTGGATGGCAATGCCGCAGTCCACGGCGGCCCAGGCGCGCGGCACGCGAATCGGGGCACCGCCTGCGTCGTCGCCGGGCGCGACCTCGATCTCGACCACCAGCGCGATGTGGCTGCCGAAGCACGACACGGCGGCCAGGCCCAGGGCGCGAGGGACGGCGCCGGCGCCAGGTACCTGTGAGCGCCCACGCCAGTCGCTCAGCTCGGCCACGCGTTCCAGACAGCGCGCCAGGCGATGGCCTTCCGGCAGCAGGCGCAGTCGGTAGTCCAGCGGATCCTGGCCCGCGGCCGCGGCCAGTTCGTCGACGAAACTCTCGATGGCGAACGCGGTGTAAGAATGCCCGACAGACCGCCAGATGGCCGTGCGCAGCGGCGAGGTGACGCCGGCCCATTCGATGCGCCGGGCGCCGGTGCGGTACGGCAGATCGTCGGTGCCCATCAGTGCGTTCCAGTTCACGTCGCCGGGGCGCGGCACGCCCGTCACCGCGCTGACGACGCGGTGCCGCCACGCGATCGGCAGCCCCTGTTCGTCCAGCACCGCCTGCAGCCGCTGCGCCGCGGCATCGCGAACCAGGCCGTGGCGCATGTCGTCCTCGCGCGTCCACACCGTCTGCACCGGCTGTCCGCTGCGCGCCGCCACGGCAACGGCCTCGGCCACGAAATCGGACACGGCGCGGCGACCGAAGCCGCCGCCCAGCGCCGTGGTATGCACGGTGACGCGATGCAGCGGCAGTCCGGCCACGTCGGCGGCCACCTGCCGGGCATCGTCGGGCACCTGCGTCGGCGCCCAGACCTCGCAGCGGTCATCGCTGACGCGGGCAACGCAGTTCATCGGCTCCATGGGCGCGTGGGCGAGAAACGGCACTTCGTAGTCGGCGGCCAGCGTTGTGCCGAGGGTGGTGCCGAGGGTGGTGCCGTTGGTGAGCGCTGCAACCGCGCCGCCGTCGTCGCGCGCCACCTCGGCGTCGGCCGCCTGCAGCCGGTCGCGCAGTCGGACGCTGAAATCGGCATCGGAAATCGCGCTGCCCTGCGGCGCCTGCCAGCGCACGCGCAGCGCATCGCGACCGCGTATCGCGGCATGGGTGTGGCGGGCCAGTACGGCCACCGCGGCGCCGGCCGTGCCATCCAGACGGATCACGTCGACGACGTCGGGCACGGCGCGGGCATCGGCGTCGTCGACTTCCAGCAGCGCCGAACCGGCCACCGGCGCGCGGGCCAGCGCGGCGAACCGCATGTCGGGCAGGCGCACGTCGAGCCCGTACGTGGTCCGACCCGAAACCTTGTCGGGGATGTCGCGGCGGGCGATGGGCTGACCGATGAGACGGAATTCGGAGGGCTGTTTGAGCGTGGGCCGCAGCGGCGCGCGTTCGCTGGCGGCGGCGGCGGCCAGTTCGCCGTAGCCCAGTGCGCGGCCACTGTCGTCGTGCAGCACCTGGCCGCTTTCGGTGCGGCAGCTGCGTGCGGACACGCCCCACTGCCGCGCGGCGGCGGCGAGCAGCATGCGGCGCGCGGTGGCGCCGGCGCGGCGCAGGTCGGTCCACTGCGAAGTGATGCTGGCGCTGGCCAAGGTGGCCATCGGGCCATAATCGAAGCCATCGCCGGCCACCGCCTGCTCGATGCGCACCCGGCGCCAGTCCGCGTCCAGTTCCTCGGCGATGATCAGCGGCAGGGCCGTGGACACGCCCTGCCCCATTTCCGAACGATTCAGCCAGATGACGACCTCGCCATCGGGCCGCACCTGCAGGTAGACGCTGGGTGAGAAGCCGTCGCCGCGTTCCACGGCGATGCGGTAGCGACGGTTGCGCCAGCGTCCGCTGACCACCCACAGGCCGCTGGCGCCGGCCACCACCGCAGCGCCCCCGGCACCGACCAGCAGCGCCCGTCGTGTGATTTTCGTGACCGCCATGTCAGCTTTCAGCGGCTCGGGCCACGGCCCGGCGAATGCGCGTATAGGTGCCGCAGCGGCACAGGTTGCCGCGCATCGCGTCGCTGATCTGCGCATCGGTGGGCCGCGGGGTGCGCGCCAGCAGTGCGGCCGCGCTCATGATCTGCCCGCTCTGGCAGTAGCCGCATTGCGGCACCTGCAGTTCCACCCACGCGCGCTGCAGCGGATGCGAGCCATCGTCGGACAGCCCCTCGATGGTCGTGACGTCGCGCCCGTCCACGCTCTGCGCCGGCAGCACGCAGCTGCGCACCGCGTTGCCGTCCATATGGATAGTGCAGGCGCCACAGATGGCGCGTCCGCAGCCGTACTTCGTGCCCGTCAGGCCCAGCAGATCGCGCAGCACCCACAGCAGCGGCATGTCGCCCGGTGCCTCCACCGACACCGCCTCACCGTTCAATCGAAACGAAATCACCATGCGCGGACCCTACAGGAATCTGTCAGAAAATTTGACAGCTCGGCTGACGCCAGCGCCAAACTGCTTTGCAAGCCATTGTTTTCAATGAGAGAGACAGAACGGCATGAATTGTGCATTACCCACTGCGCACGGCGAACGATTCCGACGTGCACAGAATAACCGCTTTGTTTCTCGCCCCCTTAAAATTTGCAGGCGCATTCAACATGAACATCAGGATCCTCCAGGGCATCACGGCAACAGCACTGCTGAGCTTCGCTCTGGCCACCGCCCACGCCGCACCGGTCAGCATCACCTGCAACGAGCCGGACGACGGCCGGCTGGCCACGCTGAACTTCGATGACAGCAACGGCTCGATGGCCTGCGGCCCGGCCGGCACCACCAACCAGCAGCCCAGCGGACAATACTGGTCGGATCTCGGCTACCTGGAATTCGACAAGGTCGAGGACGGTATTGGCAACGGGATCAGCTCCCTGCTGACGATCACCGGCCTGGGCGGCACGTCCGGCACCTTCTCCATCGACCCGGCTGCGTTCGACATTCCGGACCTGCACATCGTCTTCAAGTTCGGCTGGGGCCGCACCGATCCGGACTGGATCAGCTTCCAGCTGAATCCGAACGGCGAAGGCGTCTGGTCAGGCGACTGGTCGGTCACGGGCCGTCAGGCGCTGTCGCACGTCGCGCTGGTACCGGAGCCCACCACGCTCCTGCTGCTGGGCGCCGGCCTGCTGAGTCTTGCGCTGGTGCGCCGCTTCCGCCGGTTCGGACCGGTGCGCAGCACCGCTGGTCTGGCCGCCTGAAGTCGCCGCCCGCACACCGCACATCCCGCTCGAATAAACGCCCCGGCCAGGGTCACCCGGCCGGGGCGTTTTTCGTTTCACTACAGTCTTGACTACACCTTTTCGGTCGGCCGGCGCGCACCACGCCGCGCCGCCATGGCCTGGCGGCGCATCGCGGCCCGGTCACGGCTGGCCTGCAGGGTTTCACCGCCGGAACCGTCGGCCAGATACTCGCTGAGCGAACGCACGGTGGGAAAGCGGAACAGGTCGGTGATCGCCAGCGGGCGCTCCAGTTCCTCACTCAGCCGGCGATGCACCTTCACGGCCAGCAGCGAGTGACCGCCCAGATCGAAGAAGTTTTCTTCCAGGCCGATGGCATCGAGCATCAGCGCTTCCTGCCACACGGCCATCACCCGCGCTTCCAGATCGCTGGCGGGCGGGCCGGCCTCGGCGCTGCCTTCGGCGCGCTTGCTCGCCGCGGCCACCGGCGCCGGCAGCGCCTTGCGATCGATCTTGCGATTCGGGGTCTGCGGGAAACGCTCCAGCGTCACGTAGTGCGACGGCACCATGGTGTCCGGCAACAGGCCGCGCAGATGCTCCCTGAGGACACGCCCGTCCAGCTCATCGCCGGCCGTGACGGCAATCAGATAGGCCACCAGCCGCACGTCGCCCGGCGAATCCTCGCGCGCGATGACCACGGCCTCGCGCACCGCCGCGTGCTCGGCCAGCGCCGCTTCGATCTCACCCAGCTCGATGCGGTGACCGCGAATCTTCACCTGATGATCGATGCGGCCAAGAAACTCGAGCACACCGTCGTCACGCCAGCGCACCAGATCGCCGGTGCGGTACA
>JBJHBP010000010.1:0-104358 GCA_050485545.1 Gammaproteobacteria bacterium | reverse complement strand
CTACCGGCTGGTGCTGCACGGTCTGTCGACTGAAATGCTGCACGCGCTGCTGATGCGGATGAAAACGAGCGATCACCACCGCTCAGTCGTCGCCGCTGCGGCGCCAGCAGACACATATCCAACCAGGTGGTCGTGTACTCTCGGCCGCAGGCGTCGGTGTGCGTCCGCGGAAAACTGATCACCACCAGGTCACGTTCGGCGACGATGTCGATCACGCCTTCCGGTATGGCATCCGGAATCTCGCGCGGAGGAATACGCAGCGCGCGGAAGAAATTCTGCATGCCGGCCAGGCCGGTGTCCGCCATCGGGTTGTGCTGGATATAGTCCGGATGAATGAACTCGCCGGCGCGATCGATGTGGAATCCATTCAGCAGGGTCCGCCACATATCCCAGACCAGGCGCTTGTTGGCCGCCAGCTGCGGATCATCGTGCTCCAGCATGGCCAGCTGACCGGCGCGGGTCGTATCTCCGGTCACCGGCACTGCCGTTGGCGGCGGCGCCTCGCAGTTCATTCCGGCAGCGGCGGCCTGTTGACTGGCGCCACCCTGTGCAGGGGCGTCGTCCTGTGCGAAGGCCAGCGGCGACAGCAGTAGAGTAGCGGCGGCGAAACTAATCAGTGTTCTCATGACTCTCCCTTTGATGCAAGGTCAGATTGAAGACAGGAAGAATAACATCGTCGCGGTGACACAAAACGGGAATCCGGGGCCGTCTTCGGGCATACTCGGCGAAAAAGCGCCTTGGAAAAAGTCATAAACCCGCGCGCAGCTGTGGAGCACGGCCATGCTCTCGACGATCGGGCCGGCTGTTCGTGTTCGCGCTTGATGGAGGACCACAATGATCCGTGGCGGCGCCCTGCTTGCTGCGCTTGGGTCGGTAGCGGCCATCGCCGTGGTGCTGATTCTGCGCACAGGCCCCATTGCGCACGACGAGCCGTGGAGCACGGTCCAGGCCTACTGCCTTGATTGCCATAATTCCCTGGAGCGGGCCGGCGAACTGAGCTTCGACGGTCTCGCGGCGCATTCCGTGTCGCAGCATCCGGAAATATTCGAACCCGTCATCAACAAGCTTCGCGGAAGACTGATGCCGCCGCCCGGAGGGCCGCAGCCGAATCAGGCCGAAGTCGATGCGCTGATCGCATGGCTGGAGCGGTCGATCGACGACGCGGTCGACGTGCACCAGGTCGGCTACGTGCCGGCTCACCGTCTGAACAGAGCCGAGTATGCGCACGCGGTGAAGGGTCTGCTGGCCGTGGAAATCGACCCCACGCAGCTGTTGCCATCCGACATCGAGGTCGCCGGGCTGACGAATATCGCGGCCGCGCTCAGTGCTTCACCGGCCTTTGTCGAGCAGTATGTGGATGCCGCTGGCGTCGTTGCGCGTCTCGCCGTCGGTGAGCCGCGACCGCGTGTGGCGAACGTCAGCTTCCAGGCTCCCGGGGGACAGGGCTCGCACATCGACGGCATGCCGCTGGGCACACGGGGCGGCATCCGATTCACCCATGTGTTCCCGGCCGATGGCGAGTACCGGTTGACGCTGGCCAATCTCGGTGTCGGCCTTTACCCGAACGCGCTCGAGACCGAGCACACACTGATCATGCTGATCGACCGGGACGAGGTGTTTCGCGAGCACATCGGCGGGCCGGCCGATCTCGCACTCGCCAACCGCGGCGGCGCACCGGGGCAGGCCCAGATCATGAGCCGTTTCACCGATGTTCCGCTGCATGTCGAAGCAGGCATGCGCGAGGTGGTCATCACGTTCATCGAGCGCGCCAGGGCTTCCGATGACGAACAGATCGCAGGCAACCGGGGTTTCAGCTACAGCGCATCACGCGTGCCCGGCATCAGCGGCAGCGTGAGCCTGACGGGCCCCTTCGGCTCGACGGGACTGTCGCTGACCGAGAGCCGCCGCAAGGTGTTCATCTGCGAACCCGAAGCGCCCGAGCATGAGCGGGCCTGCGCCGAGCGGATCGCCGCAGACCTCGCGCACCGTGCGTTTCGCAGGCCCATCGATCAGGCCGATCTCGATCGGCTGATGCCGTTCTACGAAGATGGACGCGCGGGACCGGGCGGCTTCGACGAGGGCATCGAGCTTGTTGTGATGGCGGTGCTTGCAAGCCCGGACTTTCTCTATCGGACCATCGCGCCACCTCGACCGGAACAGCGGCAGGCGCAGCAATACCGGATCGACGACTACGAACTCGCGTCGCGGCTGTCGTTCTTCCTTTGGAGCCAGGGCCCTGATGACCAGCTGCTCGAACTGGCTGCGGCGGGACGGCTGTCGGCCCCTGAAGTGCTCGACGCGCAGGTCCGCCGCATGCTCGGCGATCGGCGTGCCGAGGTGCTGGTCACGGAGTTTGCGCGCAAGTGGCTGCACGTGGCCGACCTCGAGGCCGTCGAACCGGACCGATCGATTTTCCCGGAATTCAGCGCAGCGCTGCGCCAGGACTTCGACGAGGAAATGCAGCTGTTTCTCACCAGCGTGCTGCTTGAGGATCAGGATGTGCGCAGTCTGCTGACCGCCGGGCACACCTTCCTGAATGAGCGCCTCGCCAGACACTATGGCGTGCCCGGCGTCGTCGGTCCGCAGTTTCGCCGCGTTGAGCTCGCCGACGACCGGCGTCACGGCCTGCTCGGCAAGGGTGCCGTGCTGCTGCGCACGTCATACGGGGATCGCACCTCACCGGTGCTGCGGGGCGCCTGGGTGCTGGAGACGCTGTTGGGTACGCCGCCAGCGCCACCGCCGCCGGAGGTCGAGACCGATCTCAACCCCGTCACCGGCGACGAGCCCACGACGCTGCGCGCCCGCCTGGAGCAGCATCGGGCCGACTTCAGCTGCAATGCCTGCCATGGCGTGATCGACCCGTATGGATTGCCGCTGGAGAACTTCTCCGCCATCGGCCGCTGGCGCGACTTTGACGGCGCGGCCGACGCCCCGATCGACCCCGGCGCGGAGCTGCCCGATGGCACGGTGGTGACCGGCCCGGCCGATCTGAGGGACGCGCTGCTGCGCCGCCCGGATCAGTTCGTGCAGGCGCTGACGAGAAAGCTGATGATGTACGCGCTCGGCCGCGAGCTCGGGCACTACGATATGCCGCAGATTCGCGCTATCGTGCGGAATGCGGAAGCCGATTACACGTTGTCCGCCCTGATCACGGGCGTTGTCAGCAGCGACGCGTTCCGGATGCAGGCCGTTACGGACGAACCGGTCGTCGTGACGGCTCAGGCGCGGTCGGCCGAGACGGGCAACGACAGCCCGCAGGCCTCCGGACGCGCGGACTAGGCGCGAAGAGTACGCGCAGACAAGGGGAGTGCAACCGCCATGTATCTGACCAGAAAGCATCTGTCCCGACGCACCGTTCTCAGGGCTGCCGGCGTCGCCGTCGGCCTGCCGTTGCTCGACGCGATGATTCCGGCCGCCACGGCGCTGGCCAATACCGCGGCAGCGCCGAAGCTGCGTGCCGGGTTCTTCTATATTCCGCACGGCGCGATCATGTGGAACACGGCTTTCGGCGCGCAGATGGACCACTGGACACCGAGCGGCGCGGGTGCCGATTTCCGCCTGAGTCCCATCCTCGAACCGCTCGAGCGGTACAAACACTACATCTCGTCTTTCGGCCATCTCGAGAACAAGGCACCGCGCGGTTCCGTGCACGGCCTGTTCCCGGCCACCTGGCTGAGCGGCGTGCGGCCGGATGCGTCCGCCACCGGTGCGATGATGGCGCCGACGATCGACCAGATGATCGCCGAACGCATCGGCCAGGATACGGCGACACCATCCCTGGAACTCGCGTCGGAGACCACCACCCAGGCTGGCGCCTGCGGCGGCGGCAGCGGCTGCTTCTACAGCTCCACGCTGTCGTTCCGCAATGCCACGACACCGCTGCCGATGGAGTTCAATCCGCGCCGGGTGTTTCTGCAGCTGTTCGGTGCCGGGGACACGGCGGAAGAACGCGAAACGCTGTCACGCCGCCGGATCAGCGTGCTCGACATGATCAGTCAGCGCACGCACGAGCTGCAGCGCACACTCGGCCCGCGCGATCGCGTCATGCTCGAGGGTTATCTCGATTCGGTGCGCGAGATCGAGCGCCGCGTCGCGATCGCCGCCGAGCGGGACCTGTCCGACATCGACCTGCCCGACGCGCCGATCGGAGCCGCCAGCGACTTCGATGAACAGGTGCGGCTGATGTTCGATCTGATCGCGCTTGCCTGGCAGGCGGACATCACGCGCGTCACGACCTACCTGATGGTGAGCGAAGCGACGAACCGCACCTACAACCACATCGGCGTGCCCGACGCATTTCACCCGCTGTCGCACCACGCGAATAACGAGGAGCGCCTGCGCCGACTCGTGGCCATTCAGCGCTATCACGTTGAGCGCTTCGCGGACTTCGTCGCGAAAATCGCGGACACCCCCGATGGCGAAGGCTCGCTGCTGGACAACTCGATGCTGCTGTACGGCTCCAACATGAGCAACAGCGACCGGCATGACTACTATCCGGTGCCGAACATGCTCGTCGGCGGCGCCTCCGGGCTGCTGGCACGCGGCGGTCAGCACATCGACCTGCCACCGCATACGCCGCTGACCAATCTGCACCTGACCATGCTCAACAAGATCGGTTACGAGCTCGACTCGTTTGCCGACAGCAGCGGCGAGATTGCCGGCGTTTAGCGCAGGCGGACGCAGGCGGGACACGAACTGGAAAGGATCAGGACACAGGTGCGCATGACGAGTCGCAGAGTCTTGCTGAAAGCCGGGGCAGCGGGTCTGGCCGGCCTCGCACTGCCGTTCGGTGTGCGGCCCGTGCGCGCTGCCGAAGGCATCGACGTCGCGCGGCTGACGGATGAGCTCTTCGTCCTGACTGGCGCCGGCGACAACATACTGGTGCACGTGTCGGACGACGGCCGGCTGCTCGTCGACAGCGGTGCGGCAGCGCATCGCGACGCGCTGCTGGCGGCGCTGGACGAGCTGCCCGGTGCCCGGCGCGTGCACACGCTGTTCAACACCCACTGGCACCTTGCCCAGACCGGCGCCAATGCGGTGCTGGGCGAGCGCGGCGCGACGATCATCGCGCACGAGAAGTCCCGCCTGCGGCTGTCGAACGGATTCTATCGGCCCGATGAGGATCGCTACGAAGCGCCGCTGCCGGCGGCCGGCCGGCCCGCGCAGGGCTTTTTCAATGATGGCGGGATGACGACCGACCGCGAGCGGATCGAGTACGGCTATCTGCTGCTCGCCCACACCGACGGCGATATCTATGTGCACTTTCGCGACGCGAATGTGATCGCGGTCGGTGATGCGCTGTCTCCGGTGCGCGATCCCGAACTCGACTGGTTCGGTGGCGGCTGGCTCGGCGGTCGAGTCGATGCGCTGGCGCACCTGCTTGCAATCAGCAACGATCAGACCCGGTTCGTGCCGAGCTACGGCCCGGTCGTGCGGCGCGACTACGTGCAGGCGGAACATGACCTGATGCTCGAGATCTTCGAGCTGATGGTCGAGCGCATCCGCCTCGGGGAAAGTGCCGAAGACATCGTCGCGTCCGGGGCGCTGGCCGGCCTGGCACGCGATTTCGATGATGCTTACAGGTTCATCTACGATGCCCACAAGGGTCTTTGGGCGCATCACAACAAGCTGATGCACGACATCGTGTAGTTATCGGCGACCCGGGGAACAGCATGAGGGACAAGCATCGGATCATCGGCAGATTGTTGTTCGCGAGCATTGCGTTGATCGCAACCGCGACAGCGCTGGCTGACAGCCGCGTCGCCGATATGATCGAGAGCGGCCGGGTGTCGGCCGCCATCGAACTGATCGACAGCGGGGCCGACGTCAACGCCGCGCAGCCCGATGGCACGACGCCGCTGCACTGGGCAGCCTACCGCGTCGACGCGGCACTGGTGAGTCGACTGCTCGAGCACGGCGCTCGGGCCGATGTCGTGAATCGTTTCGGCGCCACCCCGCTGGGGGAAGCCGTCAAGGTCGCAAGCCCGGCGATCGTCGAGCTGCTGCTTGAGGCCGGCGCCGACGCCGACTCCCCGAACCAGGATGGGCAGACCGCGCTGATGCTGGCCTCCAGAACCCGTTCCATCGAAATCGCGCGGCTGCTGCTGGCTCATGGCGCAAACGTCAACGCGCGCGAGCAGTGGCGTGAACAGACGGCGCTGATGTGGGCGGCCGATAGCGCCAACGCCGAAGTGGTGCAGCTGCTGATCGACCATGGCGCCGACGTGCGTGCCCGTCCGGCGTTCAACGACTGGGCATCGCAGATCACGTCCGAACCGCGCGCGCAGTACCGACCCACTGGCGGACTGACCGCGCTGCTCTATGCGGCGCGGGCCGGCTGTTCGGCGTGCGTAAGCGCAATCCTGGCGGCCGGCGAGGACGTCGATCGCCCGACGCCGGACGGTGTCACCGCGCTGATGCTTGCGCTCGACAACTACGAGTTCGCTACCGCCGACCTGCTGCTCGAAGAAGGCGCGAATCCCCACTACGCGGACTGGTGGGGACGCACCGCCCTCTACCTTGCGGTCGACATGAATACCTTCGGGACGCGGGGCGGCATGTCGCGTTCCAGAGAGATTTCGGCGATGCACATCGTGCGGCGCCTGCTTGCAAGTGGCGTCGACGTCGACACGCAGCTGAACATGCACAGGCCCGGCCGCGGCGGCAACAGCGCCCGCTTCACCGATTACCTGCTGACCACGGGCGCAACGCCACTGCTGCGCGCCGCGATCATGCATGATCACGAAGCGCTGCGTGTGCTGCTGGAGCACGGCGCCCGTGTTGATCTGCCGAATGTGATGGGCGTGACGCCGCTGATGGCGGCGACCGGTGTCGGCGTGCGCGACATCGACTTCGGCGTGAACCGCTCGCCTAACTTCGAAGGCGACGAGCTGATCGAGGACAAGGTGATCGCTTCGCTGCAGATCCTGCTCGACGCAGGGGCCGACGTCAACGCACCGGTCACCGACATCCACAGCCGGACGGCACGTATCGCCCGCCCGACGGCGATGACGGATCGCGAGGGTCAGACCGCGCTGTATTCCGCCGCCGAACGCGGCTGGGCGCGTGTCACCAGTTACCTGATAGAACGCGGCGCGCAAGTGAACATCGTCGACGCGCTTGGCGTATCGCCGCTGGATGTGGTGTTGACGCCGGTCGGCGGGCAGCCGCTACCCGGCTCCGATGTGATCGAGGAGATCCTGCGCAACGCAGGCGCGCAGCGGCGCGCGCAGTAGCGCTTTTTGGATAGTCCCCGGCGCTATCGATTGAGCGGATCGGGCTAGAACAGCATCCAAGGCGAGGCCGGCACACCGAACACTCTGAGGTGGCCACCGAGTATCAGCCAGAAATAGATCGCAACGCCGGCGACGACCGCGATGACATCGTTGCGCGCCTTGGGTGCGAGCCACGCCGGCCCGTGATCCTGCCGACGCTTCAGCGAAGCCCTGTCGATGCCGGCCCAAATCAGAAACGACCCGAACAGCAGCACGTCGGCCAGCGCACCATTGGACAACAGATGCGCAAGCGCCCAGATCTTCACCGCGAGCAGCATGGGGTGTCGGACCACCGCCTTGATTCGGCCCGGCAGATACGCGGCGATCAACAGTGGCAGCACCGGCAGCATCAGCACCAGCGACACATGACGCAGCCACAGCGGCGGCGCATACAGCATGTTCGGCTCCTGACGCGCCATGCCGTAGCCGTAGATGATCAGAATCAGACCGGCGGCGGCGGCGATCGAGTACAGCCCCTGCCAGGCATTGCGCCCGATTCGCGCCACGACCCGGTCACGCCAGGCCCGGTTGATGATGGAGACGCTGTGGATGCCGAAGAACAGGAGCAGCCCTGTGAGCAGAATGGTCATTGCCGTCAATCCGCCCGCTGCGTGACAACACCGAGAACCGTCTGCTCGCGTCGCTGGAGCAGATCGCCCTGCGGGGTCAGCACCTTCAGGTACAGCCAAACCACGAGAATCGCCTGAATCAGGCTCAGTGCTAGAAAGATCGGCAGCTCCGAGCGGCCGCCCACCACGTTGATGGCGTACTCGATACCGAACGGAATCAGCGTCAGGCCGAGCGGTATCGCAAAGGCGAACAGCATCGCCATCTGCAGGAACATCTTCGCGCCCTGACCCGGAATCGGCATACCGTTCGTGGGCCGAATCGCAATCGGCACGTAGATGGACATTGCATTGCCAAGCATGCACATCACCAGATACACCGATATCGACTGGGCGATCACCGCGGCCAGATGGTCGGAGCGCAGCGGCTGGAACCAGTGGATAGCCAGCACGGCCAGCAGCATGAAGGCGAACGAAAACGGCAGAAACGACAGATTCTTGCCGAGCAGGATGTCGCGGCGTGATGCCGACGACAGGATGAAGGCACGAAACGCATCGCGATCGAAAGCAAACTGGTTGCCAATGAAGCCGATCATCGTGAACAGCAGCAGGCCGATCGCAACAGCCATCGCCCGCAATGCACGTCCGTACTCGCCGATTTCAGCCGACGAACTCGAAAACATGCCGCCGAAAACGACAACCAGGATCAGTGGCGACAACAACATGAACTTCAGTTCCGGTGATCGCAATAGCGACCGGAAACAGCTGACGGCAACGGCCGACGCATGCTCGGAAATCAGCGGCAGCCGACGCTCGACGAGCAACGTCCGAACACCGCCGTGCGCGGCGATGGATCGACGATCCGGCGGGGGCGCCGCGCGACGGCCGCCGCCGGACCCGCCAGCGAATTCGCCACGATACAGCCGCAGCGTTGTCCGGTAGGAGCGCATCAGACTCAGAAAACCGATCAGTCCCATGCCGAATACCGGCGGCAGCGCCGCCATCCAGCTGCCCTCGGCCGCACGGGTGACGCCGTGTGGCAACCAGCCGGGCGGTGCGATCGCATTCACCAGTCGCAGCTGCGTCACAATGCGAAGCATGCGCTGTGGCGTCGTCGCTTCGGCATCGGCCGCTGGGGCTTGCTGCTGAACCGCAACCGGTGCGGACCGTTGCGCCGCACCGGCCGAGACCCGGTTCTGTGTGAGGAAGTGGGGGATCATGACCACGCCGAGAAACACCGCCGTCACCACCGCCAGGATTGTCTGGCGTCGGCGGCGATTCGCCATCATGCTCGCCAGCCAGCTGCGCAGCTGGAACAGCAGCGCCGTCATCATCAGAAAGAAGGCCGGCACCAGCAGCAGCAGCGGCCACATCGACAAACCGTGCGATATCAGAATACCAACCATCAGGCCCGTCACCGCTGGCAGAAACAACAGGGAAGTCAGGGTGAGACTGGAACCGACGTAGTTGATCAGAAACGCGCCGGCAGGTGACACCGGCAGATGCAGGAACCGCTCCAGCGACAGCATTTCGCTGCGCTGCATCTCGCTCATCAGGCCCATCAGCAGCGCGAACAGATAGACGACGACCACCACACTGAAGGCCAGCATGAGCGGCAGCGGCTCCGCGTCGGCGAGCAGGTATCGTCCGGCCGAATAGCCTCCCATCAGACCACCAACAGCCAGCAGGACGGCGAAGATCTTGATCAGCCGGCCAATCACGACATTCGCCCGGCTCAGGCGCTTGCCCTGATTCAGGCTGAGCCGCCACCGCAGCCAGACGAAAGCGCGCAGCTGGTTCCAGTTCAAGAGGCCGCTTCCTCGAGCCATGACAGCTTGCGCGTTGCTTCCCTGTTCGCGCCGACGGTGAGCAGGAAGCGTTCCTCCAGCGAACCGCCCCGACGGATGTCGTCGAGCGATGCCTGCTCGACGAGCTTGCCGCCGACGATGACACCCACATGCGTGCAGAGTTTCTCGACGACGTCCAGCACATGAGACGTGAGGAACACCGTCGCACCGCGACGCACGTAGTCGGCGAGCATGTCGCGGATGGTGCGCGAGGCCACGGCATCAACGCCTTCAAAGGGTTCGTCCAGAAACAGCAGCTCCGGCCCCGGCAACAGCGCGGCGCCCAGTGCGAGTTTCTTCTTCATGCCGTGTGAGTATTCGATCGTCAGCTTCTTTTCCGCTTCTTCCAGGCCGAGCAGCTGCAACAGCTCCTCGATGCGCTCACGGATCGTGGCCATCGGCATCAGGTACATTCTGCCGACGAAGGTGAGGTATTCACGCGCGGTGAGGTTGTCGAACAGCGCCAGGTTCTCCGGCACGACGCCGATGGCCCGCTTCAGCTCCAGCGCGTCGTCGACCTCAAAGACATTCCTGCCAAGAACGCGCGCATGCCCACCCGACGCGGCCATCAGGCCCGTGAGCATTTTTATCGTTGTCGACTTGCCGGCGCCATTCGGCCCGAGAAAGCCGTAGAACGTGCCACGCTCGACGCGAAGATTGATGCCGTCAACGGCGCAGAAGTCGTTGAAGTATCGGGTGAGCTTCTCGGTCTCGATGGCAGGACCCATGCAGTCTGTCTCCTGTCTGTTGCCCGACGGCCTGTCGCTTCCGGGCGCTGCCTGCTACGGCTCGGGTTCAGCAACTCGTCCAGCAGGTACAGCGCCTGGGGCGGAAAGCGTTCGAGCGGATAGTACAGGGCGAAGGTTGTTTTGGCATCATCGGGGCTGGTGACATTGAGACATCGCAAAGGATGGTGGATTTCCTCCACGTCGGGAAGAGCTTCGCCAGGCAGAACCCAACCGTGACGCTGCATCAAATCACGACTTCGCCCTCGCGCAGCTCAAACGCGACCTTGCTGCCGGTGGTCACACCCAGGACCTGCCGGATGGACCTGGGCAAGGTGATCTGCCCCCTGGACGTGAGTGTGGCCAGTTCGTGGATGCCGGGCATGGTCGGAGTCCTGTCTTTGATCCTCATGCCCGAAGAGTACGGTACCAGGACCGTCTTCAGGCAACCGATAGTAGCCAGGATTTCCGTCAATCGAGTCGGCGGCAAGGATGTCCCGAATACGCGCCTCGGACTCAGATGCCGAGCCATGCCCGGCGCGCGACAGCTGTTCGGCTTCAGAAACTGCGCTTTGAAGCTCGCCTGTTTTGTCCCGGTGAAGCTGCCTCCGCTTCTCAAATCGAGAAACGTCTTCGTCCGGGTACACCAGCATATCGCTCTGCAAGCGCACCAGTACAACGTCTCCGGGTCGCAAATCCCCCTTGTATACGGCATGAACCGTAAAATTGACGTCGAACTCTCTGCTTCGGAGGAGCGACGCGACATCCATGCCCAGTTCAGCCGGCACATCGAACTCGCCAGCGGCTACGAACTCATGGTGACGCAGAAGGCTATGGGCGAGATTCGGCGCCGACACTCCACGCACAGATTCTTCCTGCGCCTGCGAAGCGCTTGCGAACCATGCGGCACAAGTCATTACAAGCGCCAGCCCGGAGGCGAATCTGACACGTGATGTGGAGTCCCTCATCTGCTTACTCCTTAATCAGCGTGAGCCTTTCGCCTGACGCACCGTCATGGTGCAGGGACGCTTCAGCTGAAGCGTCGCGAACACTCGGCCGGCGCTGGACTGCTGCGGCAATAGTTCGGCCTGCCGTCGGGGCATCCGTCTCAACGCACCGGCACGATGTTGGTACGTGGTACACGTGTGGTATCCACATCCGGAGGTCCACGCTGAGCGCGCAGCTCGTCGACAACGTCCTCAAGGAAATCTCCCCATGCGATAGCCGGCTCCATTCGGTCATCAAGCCAGTACTGCCCAGTGTTGTCATCAATCACGCTCGCGCCGAAATAGGCCGAAATTGTCCCTTATTCGGAATTGAAAAACGGACAAGTAGCCGTGTTCTTCGTCAGGGCAGCGGTAACCAACGTCGGGCAACCGCTCAAACGCCTGCGGCGCGCGAACCGTCAGATTGTGAGTGTCCTCCCCCTCCCGATCGCCCGAATTCCCATTACATTGTTGCTTTCTACGACTTCGACATCTCTACTGAGACGGCTCAAAGGCCGATATGTGTAACCGCTCCGGCAGACCAAGCGGCTCGCGAACGGCTACCAGCTGTGTGCGCAACCCGTGACGCAGCACTTCAATCACGACCATCTCGCCGGGCCTGCCCTGTGCAGCCAGTACATCGAGTTCAACCGAATCGAAAACCCGACGGCCGTGATAGCTCACAATCGCATCACCCGGCAGGATCCCGGCGCGCTCGGCGGCCGATCCTGACGGCACCACTGCAACGTCGACGACGGTACCGAGGGACAGGGCTCGGCGGTAGCGCTCGTAGTCATCGTCGCCCAGCACCTCACGCAGGCTTCGGTGCACGACGTCCATCCGAGCCACCGCTGCCAGGGAGTTCGGCAAGTCACCTTCTCCAGTGCGCTGCTGCTCGAACTGCGCCTCCATCACCGCCAGGCGCAGTTCGTCCCGTCGGTTCATGATCGATTCGGCGCGTTCCAGCGAGAAGCCGTGTTGAACCAAACGAGCTCGATGCAAGTCACTCACCGCCGCCGACCGGGAATCTCGCACCGAATCTGCCGCGAACCCGTTCGCGGTCTGGCTGCCATCGGGCGGTGCAAGGGACGCATCCGAGGCATCGCCGCGACCTGAATCCCGCTCTTCCTGCACCGACTGCACCGATTCCAGCCAGTCGATCTGCCACGCCAGCTCGGATACCGCCGCCCCGAGTCTCGCGGTGCGACGAGTCAGCTCCTGAACGGCCAGCGAGCTCATTTCCGCCGCGTCGCCGCTGCGCTCCCGGTGCCGGTCCGCGAACGGAACCACCATGACCGCTATCGCCACCATCACCACCAGCGTGGCACCGATCACAAGAGCCGTCCCGCGTTTCATCGGGCAGCAGGCGGTGCGTGGTTATTCGGATGCAGGCGGTGCACGGGAGAGGTCCGCTAATCCACTGAACAGGTCGACACGCTCGGTCACACCCAGCGCCCCTCGCTCCACCGCGAGCTGCACGACCCGACCGTCGCGATTCACATCGATCAGAACCGGTTGACCGGGCATTCCCTGTGCGGCCAGCGCGTTGATCTCTCCCAGTTCGAACACACGGTGGCCGCTGTACGCCGCAATTTCGTCTCCCGGCAGGATCCCGGCACGTTCCGCGGCCGATCCAGGCAGCACATCGGCAACTTCGACTGAAGTGGCGAGGAACATAGCGCGGCGATAGCGCTCGTAGTCGTCGTCGCCCAGCATGTCACGAATCTCACCGTTGAGCCGCTCGATGCCCTCCGCAATGGACACCGAGCCCACCAGTTCGCGACGGCGTTCAGCCATATAGGCAACGATCTCGACGGCACGCTCGGGGCTGAAACCCTCGTCTTCCAGATTCGTGCGCTCCCGCCACGCGATGCCCTCAGGTGTCAGCGCACCTGGCGCGATGCCGGTGAATCCGGCCGGCGCACCGATCAACTCATGCAGTGCCCGCGACGCGGCCGCCGCCCCCAGCGCGCCTTGCCGCATCGCCTCCTGTGAAGCCGGCCCGGCAGCCGACGCCGTGGGCACAGCATCGGACCTTCCGCCATCGTGTATCCCGCCTGCAGCCATTACCGCATCCACGCGGTTTGCCAGCGCACCGACTTCAGCCTCGAGCCCCGCGAGGCGGTCTTCGACCTGAGATATCGACTCGACGCCCGCGTATCGGTCATCGGTATCGGATGATCTCGGGGGCCAGTGCAGATAGGCGATCAGCAGGCCGGCCAACGTGGCGCCCACAGCGAATATGGCAAGAGTTCTCATCGAAAACTGCCTCCACGGTGCCAGACAAATCAGGTGGCCACCAGAACATGGTACCCCAGGCGGCCGTACTCGCAGACCTCGGGATTCCGGTTGGCCGTGCCGACATCAGCTCACGTGTGTTGCCTGGGAGCGTTGTGACTGTGATGGCGGCTCAACGCGGCTGCCGCTGCGCACCCGTGGTGGATTCTTCGTCATCCTCGTCCGACGACTGACTGCCGGTTGTCGTGCCGCCATCGGGCGCACCCGAACGTGTCTCCTGATCACCCGGCAGCATCAGCGGCCCCTTCTGACCGCAGCCGGCGAGCATCACAGCCAGCAGGGCTGCGAGCACAACGACGGGCAGAGCGGCAGCTATCGAACGTGTTCTGGCGGTAACGCGCATCATTTCTTCATCGTGGGCTGGTTGGCCCCGCCGCTGTTCGTCGCCCGTGCCGCCGCCAGCTCCACCGCCACGCGCCGGTAGGCCTCGCGAAACGGAATGCCCTCGTTCACCACCAGCGCATTGGCGCGCTCGGCGGCATACAGTTCGTCGGCCAGCGCAATGTTTTCCGGCCTGAAGCGCACACCGGCAATGGCGTGTGCGGCAATGGCCAGACAGTCCGACGCCAGATCCAGCGTGCGGAACAGCGGCGCCTTGATGCGTTGCAGATCGCGGTGATAGCCGGACGTGAGCTTGGCGGTGATGCCGAGCAGTTCCACCAGTGCACCGTTGGCGGTGGCATGCGCGCCGCGCAGCAGTTCGAAGACATCCGGGTTGCGCTTCTGCGGCATGATCGACGAACCCGTGGTCATCTCGCCGGGCAGCGTGACGAACGCGAACTCGTCCGTATAGAACAGCAGCAGGTCGGCAGCCAGTCGGCCCAGATCGCCGAGCATCAGCGCCAGCTCGAAGACGATCGTCGCCTCGGCCTTGCCGCGGCTGAGCTGCACGGCGGTGACCGGCTCGTGATTGGCCGCGAAGCCCAGCGCCTGGCAGGTGGCGTCGCGGTCCAGCGGCAGGCCGGGCACACCGTAGCCTGCGGCCGAACCGAGCGGATTGCGGTCGACGCGGCGGCAGGTGGCGAGCAGGCCATCGCGATCGTCGGTCAGCTCTGTTGCGAACCCGCCGGCCCACAGCGCCACCGAGCTTGGCATCGCCGGCTGCATGTGGGTGTAGCCGGGCAGCGCGATGTCGCCCTGATCCTTCGCCAGATTGTGCAGCGCGGCGATCACGTCGTCGGCAGCGGCGCCGAGGCGGGCAACGGCATCCTTCATGTACAGACGCAGCGCGACCAGCACCTGGTCGTTGCGTGAACGGCCCAGATGCACGCGGCCGCCCGCCTCGCCGATGCGCGCCGTGAGGTGGCGTTCCAGTGCGCTGTGAACGTCCTCGTCCTCCAGCTCGATCTGCCACTCACCGGCCGCATGCGAGGCGGCCAGTGCGTCCAGTCCTTCGCAGATCGCGTCGGCATCGGCGGCGTCGAGCAGGCCCTGTGCGGCGAGCATGCGCGCATGCGCCTGCGACGCCCGCACGTCATACGGCACCAGTCGTGCATCGAGCTGGTGATCCTCGCCGGCGGTGAAGCGCAGGATGCGCTGATCCAGCGGCAGGCCCTTTTCCCACAGTCTTGCCATGCTCAGTCTTCCGTCTTCGGGAGCGTGCTCATGCGGCGCGTCAGCCCTGCGAGGACTTTTCCTCGGGCGTCAGCTGTTTGATGTCGTTCACCACCAGCGTGCCGTTGCCTTCGTTGGTGAAAATCTCCAGCAGCAGACTGTCGGCCAGCGCATACGAGATCACATGCACGCGCGGCACGCCGCCGGCCAGCGCCTTTTCGATCGCCGCGACCTTCGGCAGCATGCCATCCTGCAACCGCCCCTCGTCGCGCAGGCGCGCAAGCCCGGCGCGATCGACATACGAAATCAGCGATCGCGGGTCTGCAACCGACTCGAGGATGCCCGGCGCGCCGGTGGCCAGCATCAGTTTCTCCGCGCCCAGCGAACAGGCGATGGCCGCGGCCACGGTATCGGCGTTGATGTTCAGCAGCGTGCCGGACTCGTCGGCCGACAGCGGGCTGATCACCGGCACCAGGCCGTTGTCGAGCTGCGTCAGCAGCACGGACGGATCCACCGATTCGATGTCGCCGACGAAGCCATAGTCCACCGTGCCGCGCTTGCCTTCGCGCGTCACCGGCGGACGCCTGCGCGCGCGGATCATGCCGGCATCCACACCGCTGATGCCCACTGCCGGCACGTCCAGATCGCGGCAGGCGGCAAGAATGCGCGTGTTGATGTCGCCATTCAGCACCATCGTGGCGACTTCCAGCGCGCGTTCGTCGGTGACGCGCCGGCCGTCGACGAACTGCGTCTCGACACCCAGCTTCTGCGCCAGCGCGGTGGACTGCGGTCCGCCGCCGTGGACGAGCACGACGCGGATGCCCACCTGATGCAGGATGCCGATCTGCTCGACGAACTGCCGGGTCTGTTCGGGTGTGCTGAACGCCTCGCCACCGGCCTTCAGTACGAAGACCTTGCGCTTGTACATGCGGATGTAGGGCACCGCGTGCCTGAGCGCGGTGACGACGATCGCACGTTCACTGCCTGAGAGTCTGCTCATCATCGATTCAGCCTTTCAATATTCTGTAGAGGACGGCCATCTGCACCAGCATGCGGTTGCGTGCTTCCTGGATCACGACGCTGCGCGGTCCATCGAGTATGCGGTCAGCGACGACGACACCACGACGCACCGGCAGGCAGTGCATGAAGCGGCAGTCGGGCAGCGCGTTCGCGAACCACGGTTCGTCCACGCACCATGGCACCAGCGGCTCGCGCAGTTTCTGGTCGCCGACCCGGTCGCCGTAGTGGCGCGTCGACGACCACGACTTTGCATAGAGCACATGCGCACCCTGCATCGCTTCCTCGCGGTTGGTGGTTTCGGTGACGCTGCCGCCGCTGGCCGCTGCCGCCTGTCTCGCCCGGTTCATGATCGTGTCGGGCAGCTCGAAGCCGTCCGGTCGCAGCACCACCACGTCCATGCCGCGCATCGCGGCCATCTGCACCGTGGACGACGGCACCGCCAGCGGCAGCGCCTTGGGGTGATAAGCCCACGACAGCACGAAGCGTCCGCCATTGGCCGGAACGCCGAGCTCATCCATGGTCTTCCAGTCCGCCAGACTCTGGCAGGGATGGTGAATGGCCGACTCCATATTGATGTAGGGCTTGTCGACCAGCGCTGTGAGCTCGTTGAAGTCTTTGTCGGCCACGTCGTGCGCCAGATCGCGGCGTTCGGCGAACGCGCGAATGCCGATCGCGTCGCCATAGGACGCGATCACCGGCACCGCCTCGCTGATGTGCTCGGCGGCAACGCCGTCCATCACGATGCCACTGCGCGTTTCCAGGCCGTGGATGGACATCTCCGGCGAAATCACGAACGAGCCGCCGCCGAGGCGCACCATCGCCGCCTGAAACGACGCCATCGTGCGCAGCGACGGACTCAGAAACAGCAGCGACAGCACCTTGCCTGCCAGCGCCCGCGGCTCGGGGTTCTTGTCCAGACGCGCGGCCAGTTCGACCAGGTCGCGAATCTCATCGGTCGAAAGGTCGGCGAGATCGTTAAAGTGATTCATCAGCAAGGTCCTCCAGTGCCTGGACAAGCAGTTCCACGTGTTCGGCTTCAAGAATCAGCGGCGGCAACAGACGCAGGATATGCGGATCCGCGCTGGTACCGGTGAGTATGTTGCGCGCCAGCAGCGCATCGCGCACCGCGGCGGCGCGCGGCGTGGTGCGCAGACCGAGCAGCAGGCCCTCGCCCTGGATGTCGGTGACATGGCCTCGCACACATCGCTCGCGGATCAGTGCGGACATGGCTCGCGCATTGGCGACCAGCTTCTGGCTGTCGATGGCTTCGAGGGTGGCCTTGATGGCGGCGCAGGCCAACGGCCCGCCGCCGAAGGTCGTACCCAGCTGGCCCGGTCCGAGCTCGCCCGCCACGGCCTGCGTCATGATCGTCGCGCCGCATGGAAAGCCGCCGCCCAGTGCCTTGGCAACGGTGAGCAGGTCGGGTCGTACTTCGTACAGCGTGGCGCCGAAGTTCGCACCCAGACGCCCGGCGCCGGTCTGCACCTCATCGAAAATCAGCATGGCGCCGGCACGATCACAGGCTTCGCGCGCCGCGTGCAGAAACGCCCGGCCGGGCACATAGGCACCCGCCTGCCCCTGCACCGGTTCAACGATCAGGGCCGCGGTGCGCTGGTCCACGGCAGCGTGCAGTGCATCGATGTCGCCGCGAGGCACGAACTGCACTTCCATCGGAGTACTCGGGAAGCCGTACCAGCTGTTACGCGCACCCCAGGTCACCGCGGCAGCCGCGGCCGTGCGGCCGTGGAACGAATTTTCGATGGCGACCACCTTGGGGCGCCCGGTGACCGCCAGCGCGATCTTGAGCGCATTCTCGTTGGCTTCGGCGCCGCTGTTCACGAAGAACACCCGCGTCAACCCTTCAGGCGCGAACGCAGCCACCGCTTCGGCCGCTTCATCGCGGATACGCAGCGGCACCACGTTGCTCTGAAAGTGCAGCGTGCGTGCCTGCCCGGCGATGGCTTCGGTGAGGGCGGGGTGCGCATAGCCAAGCGAGGCAACGGCATGGCCACCGTAGAAATCCAGCACGCGGCGGCCGGATTCATCCTCGATGAACACGCCTTCGCCACGCACGGGCGTGAAGGGCAGCATCGGATACACCTCGGAGAGATTGGCGGACTTGCGGTTTTCAGGGGGGGTCATGGTGATTCCTTTCCCGTTCGGGCCCGAAGCTAGATCCAGCCCGAGGCCGGCTGCACCAGACCGGTGTGCTCGGGCAGACCAAGCAGACGGTTGGCCCACTGCACCGAACCGCCGGCGGCGCCTTTGAGCAGATTGTCGATCACTGACAGCATCACGATGCTGTCGGCATCCATCTGCGCACCCAGCGCCGCATAGTTGCTGGCTGCCACATCCTTGATGCGCGGCGCGGTGTTGAGCACCTGCACGAACGCCGAGTCGCGGTAGAACTCGGTGCAGGCTTCACGCACGGCGGCAAGCGTCACACCGGCCCTGGGCCGTGCGAACACGGTGGCGTGGATGCCTCGCGCGAAGGCGCCTGAATGCGGCACGAAGTGCAGCTTGATGTCGCGACCGGTGGCCTCGCCGGCCAACGCCATGACTTCCGGCGCATGACGATGTACCAGCGCCTGATACGCGAACAGATTGCTCTGGCGTTCAGGATGGTGCGTGGTGTCGCGCGGCGTGCGTCCGGCGCCGGTGCTGCCGGTGACCGCGCTGACGTAGAACTCGGGTTCGGCCAGATCGGCCGCCAGCAGCGGTACGATGGCCAGCAGCATGGCGGTGGCGAAACAGCCCGGATGCGCCACATGCGGCTTCGCAATGGTCGGCGCGTGCTCGGGCACCGCGCAGGCGAACTGCTCGTTGAGCGCCGTCTCCGGATGCGCGTGACCGTACACCTGAGCGTACAGATCAAGGTCACGGAAGCGATAGTCGGCCGAGGCATCGACAACCGTCAGCTGCACACCGGCCGTCTCTCCGGCAGCCAGCAGATTGGCGACCAGCGACGCCGATGCGCCATGTGGAGCGGCGGACAGCACCAGCCAGTGTGGTGCGTGAGCCAGCTGCTCGATCGCCGCATCCAGCGTGACAAAGGGCGTATCGCGGTACACGGGCGCCAGATGCGCGAACACCGACGCAATCGGTTCGCCGCCCTGGCTGGTCGACACCGCGGCGCCCAGACGCAGGTTCGGGTGCGCGGCGACCAGGCGCAGCATTTCACCGGCCACGTATCCGGATCCGCCCAGGACCAGTACCGGCCATGATGTTTGATCGTTCATGATGGTTCGTTCAGCTGATTCGGGTTGTCAGTCAACACAGTGAGCATGCGTCAGCCATGCCGGCGGCCGGTCAGGCGGGCGCCATCGGGGGCGCGATGCGATCGCCCAGCCCGATAGCCTTCTGCAGCAGATCGGCCAGCTCCGCACCGTGCGTGATCGCATTCAGGGCCACCACGCTGGAACGCTCGCGGATGATGTCGACGCCGACCAGATTGTCGGTGGCCGGACCAGTCACCACGGTGGGTTCGACACCGAACTCCTCGCGCAGCAGCTTCACGCCACCCCACGCGGCCACCGGGTCGTTGGCGCACAACACCAGTGCCGACAGCTGGCTGCGGATGGCATCGTCGCGCAGGATGGCCTCCACACCGTAGGCACCGAGCAGCCCGTCGCCGAGTTCGAATACGATCGCATCGGCCCGCTGCTGGCCGAGCAGCGTTAACAGCCTGCGTGTCAGCGCCGGCGCATTGCGCGACGTGGTTGCGACAACGCCGAGATCGGTAAATATCGCCGTGTTGCGCGCGCCGGCGTCTTCCATCGCCAGGATGTCGCGGCGCAGCGCGACCCCGGTGGACTTGAAGGCATCCACGGTGAGGCCGTTGTGACGGAAGCGGCTGATGATCGCGCTGGCCGCCGCGGTCTTGCCCGAATCCATGCAGGTGCCGGCAATGGCAATGACCGGCGTGCCATTGAGCGTTACCGGCTCGTCGTCGCGCAGCGGCTCGCGGCCGATCCGCGCCGGCACACCGACACGTTCGCCCAGATACGGAAACTGCAGCACCACGCCGAGCACGCGGCAATCGAACGGTACGCCGTGCTCCGGATTGATCGAATCGCAGATGCCCATGACGCCGCCCAGATTCAGCAGCTGAATCACGTCACCGGGTTTCAGTTCCGTGGGCAGATGGCCGGAATAGCCGAACAGCGCCTTGCGATGGCCGAGTGCGCCGACGATCACGTCGCCGCGACGCACCTTGGCCATGCGGCCGCTGGTGAGCTCCAGCGTGTTGTACGAGGACTTGCTGGTGAGCACCTCGACGGCGATCAGCACGCCTTCCTCGCAGGGAATGTCGTCGCTGACACGAATTTCACGGCCCAGGTCCGCGTCCACGGCAACGGATGCAATCTTGTCGACGATTATGGGGCGCATCATGGTTCTCCTGCGGCGCGGGTATGCAGCATGCCAGGCAGTGAAAGAATCCTGGAGAAGCCGACTGCGTCGGCCGGCGTCCATTCACCCGCCGCTTCACCGTACTTGCCGCGGCTGGCGGCCATCAGCGAATGCGGCGACGTGACGCCGACCACGAACGCATTGCCAGGACGCAGCGACAGTCGTACCTCGCCGGTGACCCTGGCCTGCGATGACACGAGCAGCGCTTCGATGTCGCGGCACACCGGATCAAGCACCTTGCCTTCGTGCACGAGGTCGCCATAGGTGTTGCCGAGCTGGTCCTTGATGCGCATCTGCAGTTGCGTCAGCGTGAGCTTCTCCAGCTCGCGATGCGCGTTCAACAGCAGTTCGGCGGCCGGCGCCTCGAACGCGACGCGTCCCTTGGTGCCGAGAATGGTGTCGCCCAGGTGGATGCCGCGACCGATCGCATAGCCGGCGCCAATCTGTTCGATGCGCTCGATCAGCGTCACCGGATCCAGACTCTCGCCGTCCAGGCTCACGGGCACCCCGCGCTCGAATCCGATGCGCAGCTCGCGCGGTGCGCGGTTGGCTTCGAATGCACCGCTGCTCAGCACCCAGGCGGATTCGGGGATGGTGTCGCGCGAGTCCAGCGTTTCGGTGCCACCGATGGTGACACCCCACAGGCCGCGGTTGATCGAGTACGCGGAACCGCGTGACGGCACCGGCAGATCGCGCTGTTCCAGAAATGCGACCTGCTCGGCGCGCGGCCAGGCGTGATCGCGCACCGGGGCGAGCACGGTGAGGTCGGGTGCCAGCGCCTTGAGGATCACCTCGAAGCGCACCTGATCGTTGCCGGCCGCGGTGCAGCCGTGCGCAACGACGGTCGCACCCATGGCGCGGGCCGTCGACGCCAGATGCCGCGCCTGCACGCCGCGCTCGGCGCCCACGCACAGCGGATACAGCGCGCCGCGTCGCACATTGCCCATGATCAGGTACTTCAGCACCTGATCGAAAAATTCGCCGCGTGCTTCCACCAGCCTGTGATCGCCGGCGCCGAGCCTGCGGGCATGCGAATCCAGATGCGCCTCGGTGGCGGCGTCCAGGCCACCGGTGTTCACCGTCACCGTCACAACGGGACGGTTGTACGTTTCCTTCAGCCAGGGCACGCAGAAGGACGTATCCAGACCGCCCGAATACGCCAGCACGATCGGGCTGTTCGGATCGCCTTTCAGGTTTTCATCAAAAGGGGCGTTTGTATTGCTCATGGCACCGTGGTTCCCAGACCTTCCCGCAAACGCGCACGCAGGCGACGCTGCTGCGCAGCGCCCGCGGTCGCAACAAAAATCGTGTCATCGCCGGACAGCGTACCGACGATTTCCGGCCAGTTCGTTCTATCCAGTGTCACCGCCACCCGCTGCGCGGCACCGATCGCGGTGGTGATCACCAGCAGGTGTGGCCCCGCGGTGCGCAACTCGCGGACCAGCTCCGCGACGTTGGCCAGCGCACCATCCTCACCGGTGACGGCCGCCTGCGGCAGGCTGTAGCCCTCGCCCAGCTTCGCCGCACCCAGGTGCCGCAGATCGCGACTGACGCTGGATTGCGTGGCCGGATAACCCTGCGCACGCAGCATCTCCACCAGCTCGGATTGACGGCGGATGGTCTTGGTCTGGATCAGCTGCGCAATAACGCGCCGCCGCTCCTGCTGCTGGGCGGTTGCAACGGGCATGGGGATCACATGAATAAAGTTGCGCATATGATAAGGATTATGTGCAAGATTGCAAGCCCTTCGTGGCTCGCGGCCGTTGCCCTCGCCCGGGCCCGGGCGAGGGCCGGGCCGGAGTCTAGGTCAGCGCTCTTCGCGATCGCGTTTTCCGGCGTAGCGTCCACGCCGGGTTCCCTGCGACCGCAATTCCGGCGATGATCGCCGGCCCCGTCGATGCCGGAGCGTTGCCTGATGACAGCCTTGCAGACCGTGGAAGTGAACACGGGTGACTTACCCGAGCTGTGTGTGATCTGGATGCACGGCCTGGGTGCGAACGGCCACGATTTCGAGCCGCTGGTGCCGGAACTGCAACTGCCCTTCGCGACGCGTTTCGTGTTCCCGCATGCGCCGACACGCGCGGTGACCATCAACGGCGGCCTGCGCATGCATGCCTGGTTCGACATCACCGCACTGGAGGTCGGCGCCGAGGAAGATGAATCGGGCCTGCGCGCCAGCGGCACAGCCATAGAGGCATTGATTGCCGATGAAATCGCCAGCGGCATTCCTGCCAACCGCATCGTGCTCGCCGGATTCTCACAGGGTGGCGTTGTCGCACTGCATGTGGCGCTGCGTTATCCGGAGCGCCTCGCCGGCGTGATGGGTCTGTCCACGTTTCTGATGCTGGCGGATTCGCTGGCGGAAGAGCGCAGTGCCGCGAATGCCGGCATTCCGATCTTTCTCGCACACGGCAGTCACGATCCGATCGTGGCACCCAGCTTCGGTGCATGGTCGCGCGGGCGGCTGGAAGCGCTGGGGTATCAGCCCGACTGGCACCAGTATCCGATGCCGCACTCGGTGTGTGCAGAGGAGATTGTGGACATTCGCGAATGGCTGGTGGGGCTCACGCTGTAGATCCCGCCTGCCGGATCGGAATCAGGGCTGGCGGCCGGCGGCAAACATGTTCCGCCGGCCGCTGCCCTGCTGCATCGATTACAGACCGACGTTCAGCATGCCGGCGACCCCGCTTTGGAGTTCGCTCTGCAGGTCACTCTGCATCTCGCTGTGGATCTCGCTGTGGAGGTCGGACTGCACGTCCGCCTGCAGCTCGGCCTGCAGTTCACTATTGATCTCATTGTGAACTTCGCTCTGGATGTCTCCCTGAATTGCGGCATGCACGACGGCACCGACTTCAGCCTGCAGTTCACTCGCCAGCTCTGTCACCAGCTCCGCCGTCACATTGGCGCCTGCCTCTGCGGCCACGGTCACCGCAACTTCCTCGCGAACCTCTTCGCCGATTCCGATCGCGATTCCCGCTGACGCATCGCTGCGCAGGTCCGAGGCCACATCCGTCGCAACTTCCATCGCCAACGAGGACGCGGAGTTGCCGCCAACTGACGCGGTCAGGGACTCCCGCAGCGCGGTGTTCACGCTTGCCTGGGTATCGGCTGCGGCCTCACCAGACACAGTGATGGTCTCTGCAGCGGCGATGCCGCCGAGCAGGCTGCCGATAGCCAGTGCCGTAACAGTCAAGATGTGCGTTTTCATTGAATCAACTCCTCCATTTGGTCCAGTCACTGTGATGACGGGCTGAAGGAGCGTTTTATTCCAGCTCGAACGTGAACAGATTGCGGACGCCCGAGACTTCAACCGCCTCGCCATCGATCATGCGCGGTCGATAGCGGAATCGGTACGCCGCATCAATCGCCGCCGACTCGAAAAGCCTGTTGCTGGAGTCTATGACGATGACCTCTCGCGTGGTGCCTCCGCGCGTAACGGTAAATTCCACCAGTACCCAGCCTTCCAGCCCCGCCTGGATGGCGCGTGTTGGATACAGCGGCGTGGCGCGTGCGATGGGGAGAACGTCGCTGTCGGCGTTCAGCACGGGGGAGCCGTCGCCGAAGCGGTGACCCATGTCCGGCCTGAAGATGTCGGGGGGCGCCCGCGTATCGGCGATGCTGACGGAATCGGACGGCATCGGCGCTGGTGGCTGCGTCGGCTCGGGCGGCTTCTCCGGCGGTTGGCGCCGCGGAGGGATCGGCTCAGGCGGCAGTTCTACGCGTACGAAATCGACGATCCGCAATGACGATGCCTCGGTCGGACCGGCATCGCCGCGTGCGATCAGCGCCTGCATGATGAACAGCAGGCATAGCGTGATCGCGGCTCCAAGGGATATCGCTAGTGTGTGTCGGACGATCATCGCACTCCCCTCCCGGTTGCGACCCCTGCGCGACTTCTGCGCGACTTCTGCGGCAGGCCGCCGGGGGCCGATTGCCCTATGCCTCGTGGCGATAGGTATACTGAATACCTCGAAATACGAGGCATGTCAAGCGGGCATCGGCTTCGGACGCAGCTGCGTGCTTGGTGGTCCGGGTGGCACGCGTCATACTGACGAAGCCAGCCTGCTCGTGCCCGCGGAGATCCCTGCCACATGCCCTCGTCACCGGAAGGCAATCGCTCCCCATCGATCGACGTCAGACGGATACAGCCGTCGCCGGCGCTGGCCGAGTTCGTTCGCTACTACGTCTATTGCGACTTTGTGCCGGTAGCCGATCTGCCACATCCGATGACGGTGTCGCTGTTCCCGGTGGTGAATTTTTTTCTGGCCAATCCGTGCAGGGCCTTCGAGTACGCTGACGCCACCCTGCGTCGCCTGTCGCCAGCCGTCGTGATCGGACCATGTGACCGCCGTGTAGCCGACGTCTATCCGGATGGCCGATACGCAAGTCTGATGGCTGTGTTCCAGCCAACCGGCTTTTATCGGCTCTTTCATACGTCGCCACACGAAGTTCGCAACTTCGCTTTCAACGCGGTCGATGTGGCGGGAAACTGTATTACTCAGGCGCACGACCACATACGCGAGCAGAAGACGCCCGAAGCGATGGCGCAGGCACTGGACAGCATGCTGCGCGACCGATCCAGGCATGCACTGCCCGTCACGCCGCTCAGGCAGGCGGCGGATTCTCTGCTTGACGCGAGGGGCCACTTTCGCCTGTCGGACATCGCGCACGCCTCCGGTCTCAGCGACAGCTCCTGGCGGCGACGCTTTCTGGAACAGATCGGCATCGCGCCGAAGCGCTTCTCACGCATGATCCGTTTTCGCAATGCCGTCGCCCTGAAACTGAGCTCGCCTCGCAGGTCCTGGACCGATATCAGCATCGACGCCGGCTACTACGATCAGGCCCACCTCATTACCGAGTTTCGGGAATTCAGCGACTGCATACCGTCCACGTTTCTGCGCGAGCTGGCGGCGATGCCGCAATCGGTTGTCGGCAGTTTCTTCAGCGACAGCGAGAACTGGAAAGCGCCACGTTGACCAGCGCCGCCTGACCGTTTCGTACAAGTTCGCAGCACCTTCCCCGATGCATGCTTGATGGCTTGCGCCCGCTGGCGGGCCCACTATTGGCAGCATGGATAATCCGCGACAGACGGTACAGCTGAAGCCGACAGATCAAACAGATTGAATGGAGGAGGGATCGAGCATGCGTAACCAGGTAATGAGTCATCTGCGCACCACCGCAATCACATCGGCCACGGTGTTGATGGCCCACACAGCGTTCGCGCAGCCACCGATGATGGGCGGCGCGCCCAACCCGCGGCCCGAGGCCACGCTCGAGGTGGCGCCGGCCGGCTTCGACGAGCGTCGCGAGGGTGTTCCTGCCGGCCGCGTCGAACGTATCGAATTCGATTCCAGCGTCACAAACAGCGCGCGGCCGGCGATGGTTTATCTTCCGCCAGGCTATTCGGACGACCGCGAGTATCCGGTGCTCTATCTGCTGCACGGCATCGGCGGCAACGAAACCCACTGGACGCAACCCGGCCTGGCCGACGTGATCCTCGACAATCTGATCGCCGACGGCAAAGCCGAGCCGATGATCGTTGTGATGCCGCACGGACGTGCCTCGAATGAACCGTCGACCATGTTCGGAGGGCCGGGGGGTCCAGGTGGACCGGGCGGACCGGGCGGGCCTGGAGGACCGGGTGGTCAGATGGGGCCCGGCGGGCCAGGTGGGCCAGGTGGCCCGGGAGGGCCGGGTGCCCAGGCAGGTCCTGGTGGGCCGGGCGGCATGGGCGGCATGGGCGGCATGATGGTCGAGTTTGAAGCCTATGCGGCCTTCGAGCGCGAGCTCCTGAACGATCTGATTCCCTACATCGAATCACGCTACTCGGTCGACAGCGATCGCACGCGGCGCGCGCTGGCCGGACTGTCGATGGGCGGCGGGCAATCGCTGAACATGGGACTTGGCAATATCGACACGTTCGCCTGGGTCGGCGGATTCTCATCGGCGCCCAACACGCGGCCACCGGCAGAGCTGGTCTCCGATCCTGCCGCCGCAACCGATCAACTGGAACTGCTGTGGGTGTCGTGCGGCAACGAAGACGGTCTGTTCAACATCAGTCTGGGCGTACACGAATACCTCACCGCGCAGAACGTGCCGCACGTCTGGCACATCGATGAGGGCGGTCATACGTTCCCCGTCTGGAAGAACGATCTGTATCACTTCGCGAGCCTGTTGTTCCGGTGACACGAGTGATTGACAAGTGCGTGAGGGGGGTTGTCTGCGCCCTGCCGGGGATTCTGCTCCTGTCCGGCGCCGTCGTTCTGCCGGCGCACGGACAGCCCGGCGTGGCGCTGATTCCGCATCCGGCGTGGGACTGCTATCTGCCGGAAGGGATTCCGAACCCTGAGGATGGAACGCTGGTCTTCGAACTGCGCATTCCGCTCGACCGCGCCGACACACTTGGCACGACACCGTTCGGCGAGCGCAGTGTGGCCGTCGGCCTGGCGGGCACCGTGCAAGGTGCAAGGCTGTCCGGAACGGTGACCGAAGGTGCGCTCGATTTCGAACTGAAGCTCTCCAACGGCACGATGGAAATCGAACAGATCTTTGTGCTGCAGGCGGAAGACGGCAGTTACATTCTGGTGAGAAGCGCCGGCGTCGGGCCAAACAGCGACGACGTGCGTGTCGTGCTCGACTTCGAAGCACCGAACGCCGGTGACCATGCATGGCTGAACGCCGGCCGGTATGTGGCGCGTCGCGAGCTGAATGCGTCGCAGGGGTCGCTGCACCTGGCCGTTTACGATGTCTCTGCCGCTGCGGTCACACAGGCCGGCGCGATCCGGATCGAGAAACCCGCCGATGTGCCGGCCCAGCCGTGGGACTATCGACAGCAGTCGGCCACCGAGCAGCAGGGCGATCAGCTGATATGGGAGCTCGTCACGCTTGCGCCCAGCCAGCGGGTTGGCGAGAGCAAGCGCGGACCGCGAAACATCATTCCGATCACAGGGGGTGAAATCAGCGGTCGCATCAACGGCGAGGTGCTGGCGGGCGGTGCGGACTATCAGCTGCTTTCGCCGCCGGCGACGATCGACGCCCGTTATCTATGGCAGACCGACGATGATGAAATCATCATCGTCCGCAACGGAGGCCAGTTCGGTGCGCTGGTACCGACATTCGAAGCGCGCATCGATGGGCCCTACGCCTATCTCAATGACGGTCGTTACCTCAGTTCCAATCCCGGCATGGGGCAGGGCGGCGTGGAGCTGACATTTTATGACAGTGTCGACTGACCAGCGTCGACTGACTCGGGCATACGACTGACTGCGACGACAGGAGAAAAAGATGAAGCGGGAACACTGCGGGCACCTGGTCGCGAAGCGGCTCGGAACGATGCTGCTGGCAGGCGGCACCGCCGCGCTGTCGATGGTGGCGATGGCTCAGGACGGCACCGGCGCGATCAGCGAGCTGACGGTCGTCGATGTGCAGCTGATGGGACGCGCGCCAACCGGCCCGCATGACGTGGTCGTCGAACATGACCCGGGCCTTGCCACGCACACCATCTATCGACCCGCGGAACTGACGCTCGACGGGCACCCGGTGCTGGTCTGGGGCAACGGCGGCTGCGCCACAAACGGCCTGATGTTCCCTGACTTTCTGTCCGAGATCGCGTCGCACGGATTCGTGATCATCGCCGATGGACCGCCGGGTTCCGTGGGCGCCGGACCGGGTGGGCCAGCCGGTGCCGGACCGGGTGGACCGGGTGGACCGGGTGGACCGGGGGCAGGTGGTGCCGGGCCCGCGGGTGGACCACCGCCAGGTGGCCGCCCGCCCGCAGCGGCTGGTGCCGGCGGACCGCCCCAGGCGGGCGGCGCAGGACCGGGGGGACCCGGCCCCGGAGCCGGCAATTCGATGGTCAACGGCACGAAGCTGATCGCAGCGATGGACTGGCTGGAAGCGGAAGCCGCCGATGCGGACAGTCGTTTCCATGGCAGAGTCGATGTCACCAACGTGGCCGCCATGGGCATGTCCTGCGGTGGCCTGATGTCCTACGGCGCTTCCGCCGATCCGCGCGTCGCAACCGTGGGCATATGGAACAGCGGACTGTTCACGCCCGACCCTGATCTTTACAGCGGGATCCACGGGTCGGTGATCATCGTCACCGGCGGAGAATCCGATATCGCCTATGCCAACGGCAAACGCGACTTCGAAGACATGCCGGCACATGTGCCTGTATTTCACGGCGTCTACCCGTCCGTCGGCCACGGCGGCACCTACTTTCAGGACAACGGCGGACCTTACGGCATCGCAGCCGTTGCGTGGCTGAAGTGGCAGCTCATGGGCGACAGCGGTGAAACCGGCCGCGGCTTCTTCATCGGCGACAACTGCGGTATCTGTCAGGATCCGAACTGGGAGACCGACTCGCGTTCGCTGCGCTGAACATGCGGTAAGCACGTGCAGGCAGGCGTCCGGTTTCGTCCGCCGACAGCGAGTTAGTCGGTGGACCCCTCGCGTCGATCATCCGACCTGCCTGCACCTGCTCGCCTACTGGCGAGGCACCTGCTCGCCTGAACGGTCCGCGATCGGCGCGCGCATGCGCGGCAGCCCGGCCAGCGTTCCGCCAATCGCGCCATACAGATGCGCCTGAATCACAACCGGCGTCTCGTCTCCGGCGAGCGGCAGCGGGCCGGCCCAATGTTCCCAGACGAGCTTGGCGATCAGCACGATCAGGAGCGCCGCGCCGAAGCGCTCCCGGCGATGGAGGAAGACCATCGCGCCACAGGCAAGAACGCCGTGCAGCACACCTGACAGTCCCACATACCACTGGACCCCGGGATCCAGCACATACAGGCCGATCACCACTGCCACCGCAGACAGCAGCATGGCCGTGAGCCAGTCGCGGGCACTCATTATCCCAGCCAGCAGCGCGGTTACCACGGCAAGCCCGGCAAGATTCAGCAACAGATGACCGACGTCGAAATGGACGATGTGTGCGGTGATGACCCGCCACAGCTCACCGGCCTCAACGGCCGTTCGCTCGTACCGCCCCCAGGCGCGAGTGGCCTCGTCGAACAGTGCCGTCGCGATGCAGGCCAGGGCAACAACAGCTGCCGGCCAGCAGGCCACCAGTGAGCGCGGCAAGAGCCCCGGCCTCAAGATCCTCATAGCCATCCATTCAGCATGCGCTGTTGCTCCACGTCGGACAAACCACCGACAGGTCTTGTTGAGCCGGTTCTTCGGCTGATTACGCCTTTACAGGATAAGCGGCGCAAATCCAGCGCTGCGAAGAAGGTTTGAGACAAGACCAGGGGCCCCTGGTTGCAATGTATGTGGGAGTCGAAGAGCTGATGAGCGTAAGCCATGTAACCGTCCTGCGTTGGTTGATCGTGTCCTGGGTGACGGCTGTTTTGCCCGCCAAAGCACAGTCTGTTCCGTCCCCGGCGCCGGACATGCCGCTGCCGCCGTGCACCTTTGTGGACGGGGAGTGGCACGGCGCCTGTCCCGCTGAAAGCGAGTATCTGTCAGGCTCGGCGGCAGGGCGGTTTCTGCCCGGTGGATCCGTTATGGTGGCGACCAACCCGGTGGATCCGGCCTGCGATCAGTGGAGCCTGAGCTCCGGCGCAATTTCGCCATTACCGTGCTACTCGCGCGTGGCCGCCCCGCGAGTCGTGACCTGCGCCACGATCGATCTGCTCGATGGCGAACGATTTCGCGAACTCCCGTGCAATCAGGCGCTGTACCTGGACACCGCCGACCTGCCCAACCCGCTGTTCACGACACGTCGGCCGAACGGCTATGAAGACTGGAACGGCGCCACCACCTGCGGCGCTACGCCCAGTTACGCCGTATACGTCTATGGCGGCCCGGCAAGCAATGAGGCCGCCGTCTGGAGAACCCGCGGACCGCTGGCCCTGACCTGCAACATCACTTTCGAAGGACTGCGACGACCAGACGGACTCTACGGCCCGACCTGGGCGAAGGTTCAGGTGCAGGTGAACCGCGCGGACTCCCCGGACAGCTATAACGGCAGCGTCGTATGGTCGGAGTTCTACGTCCCCATCGACGGTGATCTGCGCTTCGACAACATCGACGTGGAAGTCGAAGCAGAGGGCTCGGTGACCGACGCGGATTGGGACAACGGCCGGGTGTTGGCCACCTACACCGCCACTGTAACCAGTCGCGGCGAAGAGGAAGCCGAGAACGTGCAGTTGGACGTCAACTTTCCCAGACATCTCAGTGTCCAGGAAATTTCCAACGACAGCTGCCGATTGAACACGGTCACCGCACCCGACTATACCGGTGGCACACCGCCGCCAGGAAGCAGAATGAATCCGGGCGGCAATGTCCAGTGCAACTGGCCAGCGCTGGACGTCGGCGATTCCGAGACCGTGGAAATCGTCGCACGCATTGTCAATGCGACGGACCTTCACGCGTTGCAAACCGGAGAGGTATCAGGCGGACGGCCGGGCGTGTACTTCGTCGTGACGGCTGACGAAGACGCGGTGGATTCCAACAACGAAGCCATCGTGGCCGTCGACATCCCGTTCCGCAGCGGTTCGTACTCCGCAACGCGTGACGCAATGCAGACTCTGGACCAGCACTTCAGCTACTCAACCTGGACCCTGCTGAGCGCCTGCAATACATACAAGGAGGAGATTCTTGAACGCCTGGACGGTGTGCGCGCCGAGCATCCGCACGCGTTCGCCAACCTGTCTTATGGCGGAGTAACCAGCGGAAGCTACCAGATTGCGGGTATCAACCATGACTGGCTGACGGCCGGACACGTCGGTGTCGTGGTCTACGCGAAGGGCACCAACTATCGGGAAACGGGCATCATCATCAACGGTACCCCAACTCCGTCGCCGCTGAACTTCTCGAGCGAAATCGGTCAGTACGGAAGTGTACTCGCGCCTTTGGGTACAACGAGGGCAACCTTCGCGACGTCAACGAGCGGTTACTACCTGCTTACGCCTGCCAATCGCTTTCCCGGCTTTCCAGTCACGGAGGCACCGGCCATGACCGGCTTTGAAGGTCGGTACGTGGACAATGGCCATGAGTTTGTCATCGGCGGTGGCACACCGCCGGCGCCGGATCCTGCCGCCGGAAACGGCCTGACCTGTTCGTTCGCGCCGGATGCGATGGTCGTGGCCACGGCGAGCCCCGTGGAGATACTCGTGACGAATCCACGCGGCCAGCGAGTGGAGACCGAGGGCGGCCGGATCATCACGCAGGAACTCGATGGCGGAATTCATGCCATGGCGTTTCCGCATGAGGACGGCACCTATGGCTGGACGCTGGTACTGCCGATCGACGATTACGACGTCGAGCTGCGCGGCATCGCAGATGGACACTATGAACTCACGCTGATGACCTTCGACGAGACGGGTACGCCAATCGAAGAAGTCACTTCCGGTTCGACTTTTTCCGGCCAGGTGCTGCAGTACGAGTTCGCGGGTCCGGATCCGATATCCGATCCGGCGCCGCCGATCGCCGTGCCTCCGCCCGCGGCCGCACCACCCGCGCAGCAGTCCCGCGGCGGTCGTGGTGCCATCGATCCGGCCCTGCTGGCGGCACTGCTGGTGCTGGCGCTGCTGGGAAGGCTCCTGCGTCAGCGCGCAGCGTCGGCTGCTGCGTCCACGCGCCAGGCATCGACCTCCCGCCACAGGCCCTGATGTCCGGCACCCGCTGCAGCAAGTCGATCGGCCACGGCACCGAGTTTCGCGGCTGCCGTGGCCGCATCGCCGTCGGCATGCAGCAGGCGTGCGGCCAGCGCGCGCGCCAGCAGCAGCTGCGGGCTCTCGTCGGTGAGCGACTGCGCGGAGATTTCCAGACCGAGTTCGATATGCGGGCGCGCCTGATTGAGCTCGCCGAACTCCAGCAGCACGCGGCCCACCTGCATGTGAGCGAGCCCGGTGAAGCCGTGACGGGGCCCGAGGATGTGCTCGCGCATCTGCAGCGCCTCGCGAAACAGCTCGAGCGCCTCCTCGTCGCGGTCGAGCTGGCGCATCAGTAACGCGAAATTGCTCAGATGAATCGCGAGATTCGGGTCGGTATCGGGCCCCGACCGGGCGCGGCCGATCGCGATGCTCTGCCGATAGGCCGTCTCGGCGGCATCCAGTTCCCCGAGATCGTGATAGGCGATGGCCAGATTGTTCAGCAGCGTGGCCTCTTCCTCGGCGCTTGCATCGGTCTGCGCCATCAGCACACGCACCTGCTCGAACAGATCGACCGCGCGTTCGAGTTCCCCAAGGTCGATCAGCACGACACCGAAATCGTTCAGCACCTTGATGCGGAACCCGAGCTCGTGACGGCCCGGATCGAGCAGCGCCAGCGCAGCTTCATAACCGGACTGCGCCGCGTCGTAGTTACCGCGCCGGAAGGCAGTCCAGGCAAGATCCGCCGCGGTCTGAATCGCACGCTGATCCTGCGCGCCGTAAAGCCGGAGATTCAGCTCATGGGCGCGACCCAGATTCAACGCGGCGGCGTCCAGTTCCATCAGGCCAAGCTGCGTGTATCCGACCGTGCGCCGCAGCGCGGCTTCCAGATCCGGTGAAGTGGCGAAGCGCTCGGCGATCATTTCGTCGGCGCGCACGAGCACGTCACGAATCGTGGCGTCGGCGCCGGCTTCATACGGATCGGCCTCAATCAGAATGGACTGCAGGAATTCGTTCACGAGCTGCGTTCGATCCCGTTCGGCACGGGCGCGCTCGGCCTGCCACGCGAAGCTCACGGCGCCAGCGATCAGTGCAACAACGAACGCCGTCAGCGCACCGGTGGGCAGCCAGTAGCGGCGCAGAAATTTTCCGGCGCGGTAGCCCAGCGTATCGGGGCGCGCGATGACGGGGCGTCCATCCAGATGGCGCTTGAGATCCTCCGCCATCTGCGCGGCGGAGTCGTACCGACGGCCCGGTTCAAAGCGCAGCGCCTTCAGCACGATGTTGTCGAGGTCGCCGGTGAGGCTCCCGATCAGCCGGTGCGGTGAGACGCCACGCCGCTCGGCATGCCGCTGCAGCGTTGCGGCGTTCGCCGCTGTAGCAAGTCGCGCACTGGGCCTTGGTACAGCGCCCGACTCCAGCTGCCTGATCACGTCGTGCTGCGTGCGGGCGTCGATCTCGTAGGGCAGTTCCCCGGCCAACAGCTGGCAGGTGAGGATACCGAGCGCATACACATCGCTGGCGGTGGTGACGTGGCCTTCCAGGATGTGCTCGGGACTTGCGTAGGCCGGTGTCATCACCTGCCCCCACACCCGGGTGAGCTCGGAATGACCATCATCGCCTGCGGCATACAGCTTGGCGATACCGAAATCCACCAGCTTCGGCAGACCATCGGCCGTCACCAGCACGTTCGACGGTTTCAGGTCACGGTGGATGACCAGGCTCTGATGTGCCGCCTGCACCGCCATCATCACCTTGATCAGCAATGCCAGGCGCGCGCGGATGCCGAGACGGTTGCGATCGCAGTACTCGTCGATCGGCAACCCCTCAACGTACTCCATCACCAGATACGGCGCGCCGTCGTCCGTCGTGCCGGCGTCGAGCAGTCCTGCGATGTACGGGTGATTGAGGCGCGCCAGAATGCGGCGTTCCTCGTGAAAACGTTCCAGCACCTCACGGCCCGCCAGCCGGCCACGTGCGATCTTCACCGCTACTCGCTGCGTGTATTCCGGACGACGACTTTCGGCCAGATAGACCGTGCCCATGCCACCCTCGCCAAGGCGATCCACCAGCGTATACGGACCGACCATCTGTCCAGGTGCGAACGCTGCCGCATCAGTGGGCTCGAGAAATCCGTCGGCTTCATCGACGGCACCCAGCAGCCGCTCGACCATGCCGCGCAGCTGCGCGTCATCGCCACAGCGGCTGCGCAGGAAGTCCTGCCGCTGCTTTGCCGGCAGCGCCAGCGCCGCATCGCACAGCTCGATGGCCTCACGGTGACGCGAAGTGTCGTTCATGCAGGTGCGCTCAAGCGGCTGGCGCCGCGGGCCGATCCGGAGGCAACCGCATGGCTTCGTACAACCACGCGCGCGCGACCACCCAGCTGCGCTTCACGCTGGCCGGCGAACTGCCCATTTCTTCGGCCGCTTCTTCAATCGTGAGTCCGCCGAAGTAGCGCAGCTCCACCAGGCGTGCGCGCTCGGGGTCGATCTGCGCGAGCCGCTCCAGCGACTCGTGCAACTGCAGTACGTCGGTGCGCAGCGTCTGACCGCGGGCAGCGATGCCGCTGATCGTGACTCTCACTCCGCCATCGCGCTTCTGCGCCCGTCGCTCCCGCGCACTGTCTACCAGCACCTGCCGCATGACACGCGCCGCGATGGCCAGGAAATGGCCACGGTCGTTCCAGGCAACGCGATCAAGATCGACGAGCCGCAGGTACGCCTCGTGCACCAGTGAATGCGGCTCGAGGTCCACGTCGGCAGACTCCCGCGCGAGCCGCCGGCCGGCGATGCGGGCCAGATCGTCATACAGCGCCTCGAACAGCGGCTCGTGCGCAGACGTGTCGCCTTCCTTCAGCTGGTGCAGAAGTACGGTAATGCTTCCCACGATGCTCTCTTGTGAACCGGGCGACGGTGGCGGGCGCCCGTCGGACATGGCCCGCCAAGCGTACCAGAAGTGACCGTTCGGTCGCGTGCGGGACCACCCGATTCAGCCAGCAGCGACCGTGCTTGAGCCGCTTTCCCCGCGAACTACGCATAGATCAGATAAGGCAAGGAGACAACCAACCATGAACACCCTGTTGAAGTCCGCGGCACCGATACTAGGCGCAATGCTGGTCCTGTCCGGTTGCAGCAGTGGCAGCAGCGGTGGCTCAGCTCCTCCACCTTCACCGCCTCCTCCCCCGCCACCGCCACCGCCCCCGGTCACATTCGAGATCGGCGGCACGGTCAGCGGACTGGAAGGCAGCGGTCTCGTGCTGCAGAACAACAGCGACGACGACCTCACCGTGACCGCGAATGGCGCGTTCACGTTCGGTTCCGAGCTCGACAACGGCACCGCCTACCTGGTCACCGTGCTCACCCAGCCAACCAGCCCCGCGCAGGTCTGCACGGTGCAGAACGGCGAGGCAACAGTTGCAGGCGAAGTCACCGATGTCCTGATCGACTGCAATACCGTGCCGGTACTCAGTGCAACGTCCGACATCATGCAGCTTCATCTTGTGTGGGCAGGCACCGACTCTGTGGACGTGCTGTATTCGTCGGACGCCGATTGCGACTGGAGCAACGTGATGACCTGCGAGGCCGCCGGCGTACTGGCCAATGCCAGCGGTGGTGCGCTGACCCTGGGCGCCATGGACGACGGACTGGATCCGGACGTCGGCTGGTTCTTCGTCGTCGAGAGCGCCGCGGGGCTGCGATCCAATCGGGTCGGCGCCCGCCCGCTGCCGCCGGCGTTCAACAACAACGTGCTGGCGTCGGCAGTCGGTGCGGATCGACTGTACGTCGGTGGCGCGTTCACGCGTGTGACCACGCGCACCGGCGGCGGTACGCTGCTGTCGCGGGACAGCGGCGCCCTCGCCGGTGCGGTGCCTGTCGTGGAAGGCAATGTGCACGCGGCGGTAGCCGATGGCGATGGCGGCTGGTACATCGGCGGCGTGTTTTCGCACGTGGGCGGCGTAGCCGCCGGCAACCTTGCGCGGATTCGTGCCGACGGCAGTGTCGATACGGCATGGTCACCGCCCAGCGTGAGCGGAACTGTCCACGCCCTCGTGCTGGCCGGCGACCGTTTGTATGCGGGGGGCGCATTCACGGCGGTCGACGGTCTGACGCGCAACCGCCTGGCGGCCTTCGATGCGACCACCGGCGAACTTGATCTCGACTGGAATCCTGGCACCAGCAACGAGGTCCGTGCGCTGGCCGCATTGGGCGACACTATCTATGCCGGTGGCGGTTTTATCAATGCCGGCGGCGAACCGCGCTCGGGCGCGGCGGCGTTCGACGCCATCACGGGCGAAGTCGATCCGGACTGGCGCCCGACGATGAACGGCTGGGTCTACGCCCTCGCCGCCGCCGATGACACCCTCTATATGGGCGGCGCCTTCACGACAATCGATGGCGAACCTCACGCCGGGCGCCTGGTGGCAGTCGGCACCGATGGCAGCTTCGTCCCGGATTTCAATCCCGCACTCGATGCCACGGTGTGGAGCCTGACCCTGTCCGGTGACCGGCTGTATGCCGGTGGCGGATTCACCGAGGCGCATGGCGAACCTCGAGCCAATCTGGCCGCATTCCATGCAGCCAGCGGCGCGCTGGTCGATGACTGGACGCCGGCAGTCAGTCCTTCGCTGGGCAGTGATCCGGCGGTGCGCAGCCTGACTGCAGCCGGTAACACGGTGTATGCCGGCGGCTTCTACTTTCTGCATTCCATCGACGCGCAGTCCGGCGACGTCGATGCATCATGGATACCGAATGTGGATGGATTCACCTACGCACTGGCCGTGGCCGACGACCGCCTGTTCGCCGGGGGCGTGTTCCCGACCGTCGGTGGCATCGCGCGCACACGGCTGGCTGCCTTCGACCTGGCGACGGGCGTCCTGGATGGCGACTGGAGTCCGGATGCCAACAGTCCTGTGACAGCGCTGGCCGTTGCCGGCGACAGGGTATATGCCGGTGGCCAGTTCACAGAAGCCGGCGGCGAAGCGCGTGCCCGTCTCGCAGCCTTCGACGCCGTCAGCGGTGAACTCGACGGGATATGGAATCCAGGCGCCGATGCGCAGGTGGAAGCCCTGGCAGTCTCAGGAGGCAGGGTGTATGCCGGCGGAGCCTTTACCGAAGCCGGCGGTCAGCCGCGTGCGCGACTTGCTGCGTTCGAAACGATCACCGGGTTGCTGGATTCGGTGCTGACGCCCGATGTCGCAGGAGATCCATCGCCAGGCTCAGGTCTGCCACCAACCATGGTTACGGCGCTCAGAGTATCCGGCGACCGGGTCTATGTCGGGGGACGATTCACCGACTTCGGCGGCACGCCACGCACCAGCCTGGCGGCGTTCTCCAGTACCAACGGCAGCGTCGATTCCGACTGGGATCCCGGTGTCGCCGGTGCAACGGTGACCGTGTGGACGCTGGCGGTGGCCGACGACACCGTGTACGCCGGTGGTGACTTCTCAGAGGTCGGCGGTCTGCCGCGGCCAGCGCTGGCCGCGTTGAACGCCACAACCGGAGCCGTTGATACCGACTGGGTCCCGGGCAGCATCAGCGGTGCCGTATACGCGCTCGTGGCTGTCGGTGAGCGCGTCTATGCTGGCGGCAATCTCAGCAACGTCGCGGGAGACGCGCGTGCAGGTCTGGCGGCATTTGCTCGTGCAACCGGCACAGTGGATGACAACTGGCAGCCGCTCAGCGCGACGGCGGTGTTTACGCTGGTCGCGTCCGATAACGCCATCCATGCCGGCGCCGGCAGCTTCACCGGTGCCATCAACGTGCTGACGGACACAGGCGGCAACCGGCGCGTGGGCCTTGGCGTACTCGATCCGGAAACGGCGGAGTTCGTGTGGTGATCAGCCGCGCCGGCGAGTTCCTATTCTCCGTCGACGGCCGATATGCAACTTTATCCGTCGATGTGGACGGCGACCTGCGCAGCATCAGCGAGATGGAGCGAGCCATGGCGCAGCTGATGAATGGCGGCGAACTGGCAGCGATAGAGACGACAAGCTACCTGATGATGCTGTGCGCCATCGCGGGCATCGTCGCGATCTTCCTCGTGTACGGGCAGCGCAACTATCTGGTCGCCGCACCGCTGATGATTGTCGCGAGCGTGCTGCCGTGGCAGCGCTGCGTACTTGCGGGGCGCCCGTCCCTGTCGGCTAGCAGCGCACAAATGGTAGCGGTAACCTTCGACCGTTACTCCGCCACCAGCAGCGGGCGAAGCTCGGCCAGTTCGGGTGTGCTGGCGTAGCCGCCGCAGCGATCGACCGCCTGGGCAAAGGCGCGCAACGCAAGCTCGGGCCTGTCGTACTGCAGCCAGGCCTTGGCAACCCGTATCGCGGCGCCCGGCTCGAGTGACCCCTCCAACGCCGCGTGCAGATCATCTTCGATGCGCGCGGCGGCATCGGCCGGCAGGCGCTCGGGCGCCAGTCTTTCGAGGCGGCTGTAGTAGTACGCACGCGAGGCACGATCGGCTGACGAGTTCAGCCCCTGCAGCACATCGCGTTCGGCGATCTCGGCCGCACGCTGAAAGGCGTGCACCGCGTCCTGCTGTCGGCCGCTGCGCAGATAGGCATCGGCCAGGTTGCCCCACATCTCGTGAATCTCGGGCTCGCCGACCGCGACGAGGCGCTCGATCGCACCGGCACGCAGATCGACGGCCGTGTCGTAATCACCGAGCAGGTAGTGCAGCATGCCCAGAAACTCGTCGCCGACATATGAATGCGGCGCGACGACGCGGGCTCGTTCATAGGCGCCCCGTGCCAGTGCCAGCTCGTCCGCGCAGAAGTAGAACGTGCCGAGGTTGGCGAGCACGTATTCGTTCTCGTCGCGATCTCGAGCCTTCTCGGCCGCGGCAATCGCGCCAGCCAGATCGCCGGCGAAGTACGCAAGCGTCGCGCGCCAGAACGGCGGTTTCCAGAAGCCCGGATCCACTGCGGTGGCATGATCGGCCGCCGCCAGCGCACGCTCCAGATAGGCCTCGTTGCCGTCACCGCGGTACAGCGCCAGCAGGCTCGCAATCAGGCCGACAAGTGCATAGGCATCGTCGGGATCTTCCACCAGCAGTGCATCGAGTTCGTCGATCGCCTCATGCGCACGGCCGGTCACGCGCAGAAGGTGCGCGATGGCAATGCGTGTGGCCGGTGCCTGCGGCGCCAGCTGCATCGCCCGACCACAAGCCAGCGACGCGTCATTCAGCGCGCGCTGCGCATCTTCCATCCAGTATTCCTCGAGCAGCGCTTCGCACAATCCGGCGTGCGCATCCGCATAGTTCGAATCAACGCGCAGCGCCGCCTCGAAACGTCCCTGCGCACGGCGGATGTTGAGTTCGCTGGCTGGGCCGTCCAGATGCAGGCGGCCTTCGAGGTAGTAGTCCTGCACCGGCGCGAGGGGAAAGTACAGGGTTCTGGTGCCGTCGCCGAGCGGCACGCCAAGTGACCGTGCGGCGGCCTGTGCAACATTGACAGCGATCGTGTCCAGGTACTCGTCGAGGCGCGCGGCCTCGACGGTCTGTGCCCACACCTGCTGGCGCAGACCACCGCTGTAAAGATGGACGCGCACGCCAAGGAGCCGTCCCAGACGCCGCACCTCGCCGTCCATCACCGCGTCGCTGCGAAGCTGGGCGGCGAGCTGCCCGGGTTCCAGTTGGTGCGCAAGCAGTTGGGCACTCGGCGAGTTGAGTCTGAAGTGGCGGCCAAGCTGCGACCGCACCGCATCGGCCACGGTGTCGTTCCCATCACCTTCGAACGCGGTGATCACGAGCGTGGGTTCGCTCACCCAGGCAGGTCGAAACACCTGCGGCGATGCCGGCTCGGCGTCCGCCGCCGTGATGCTCGTGCTGTCGGGGGCCTGCACGCCCGCCAGCCACCACAGTCCGGCCGCCAGCGCGAGTGCAGCGGCGAGTACCCCCCCGACGAGCGCGAAACCCGGCCTGCCGGTTTGGGTCGCCTGATGCGTACCAGGCGGTAACGTGGCGTGGGGCGCGTCGCGGGGTTCCACACCAGCGCCTGCGGCGTGGCCGGCAGTTGTTGGAGACTCGGCTTCGTCGCTGGTGCGATACAGCTGCCAGGCCTCGACGCCCAGCGCCCGCGCCACCCGCTCGAGCGTCTGCAGTTCAACCGGCTGTTCGCGGAACACGCGGCTGACGAGATCCTTGGGGGCCTGCTCCAGCGTTTCCAGGTCGGCGATGTGCTCGGCGAGGGCTGACTGGCTGCGAAAGCCCGCATCGGTCAGCGCGCGATACAGGCGCGTCCGCGAGGCGCGGACACCGCGCCGGCGAGTACTGCGGCTGCCGTTGGTCATTTCTTGTTCAAATTCTCGACGGTCGACACGGCGCGAATACGCAGATGGATTCGCATTCCCCGGTTATAACACAGCCGCTTTGCTCGCCGCATTCGGCGACGGCCGTCGCTAACTTTCTTTATCTGCCGATAAGTTGCCTTAGCTGACGATGCACCGGCCCTGCATGAAGCGCAAAGATGCGTCCTGAACGGGCGGTGGAAGGCTGCCCGGTTCGGCAGTCTGCCCGCTCGGCAATCTGATTCAGCCACGCCAACTGCAGAGAGAGTCCCGATGATCCGACACGCGAAGTTTCCGCTGAAGCGTCGGCCGGCGATCACTCGCTAGGGCTTGCGGGGTCATGCGCGTGCATCCGGTTGGCGCTCTGGTAGTCGCGATCTGGCTCGGCCTGACCGGCTGCGCGCGGGACGATCTCGTTGGCACCTACGAAGACGAACTCGGCATGACGCGCTATGAGTTCCAGGGCAGCGGCCGCGTTCATGTGTCGGTGCTCGGCGCGACGGTGGTTGCCGAGTACCGGCTCGACAACGACACCGTTCTGGTCACCGGGCCGCAGGGCACGCTGGTTCTGGCACGCCGCGGCGAGCAGCTTCAGGGCCCGATGGGCCTGGTGCTGAATAAGCGCCGCCAATAACCACGACAACGAAGGAGACTGAAATATGGCACTGGTAAAGATGTCCGGCCCCGTAAGCAACTACAGGGAAGAAACGCAGATCAAGAGCGCGAATACCACCACGGGCGCATGGGGAATGGGGCGCACGACGTTCCGCACCCAGAAAGTCATCAGTTTCCGCCTCGGCAAGAAGCCGGTGGTGATGAAAATACAAGGTGGCGGCGTCGATCTCACCGATGGCGACGACGCGACCGTGGTGGGTACCGATGGAGGCAGCGGCATGAAGGCGATCCTGATCCGCAATGACGGTACCGGCATCGCCTACAGCATCAGCATGCTGTATTGGCTGTTGTGGGGAATTCCACTGTCTGTCGGTGGACTCGCGCTGCTGGCTACCGAGCTGGCGCTGGTCAGCTTCCTGCTGACCCCGGTAGGGGCGTTCATGCTCTACAAGGGCTTCCAGCTCAAACAGGCGCAGGACCTGCTCGCGAGCGGAATCGGCTAGCGGCGCCGCGGCACGAACATCAGCACCAGGCCGGCGACCGCAGCCAGCCAGCCGATCCAGGGCGGTTCGGCCGCAAGGCCGGTCCACAGCACGCCGCCGATCAGCAGTGCCGCGCCGGTGAACAGGCGTTCGGAGTGCCCACGGCGGCGCTCCGAACGCATTTCCGCCGACTCCTCGGCCTGGCGCAGCGCGCCTTCATTTTCGGCACGCCGGATCGCACGGTGCACGATCTTCGGCAGCAGCATGATGTCTTCGCTGATCTCCGGCCAGGCCTCGATCATGCGTCGGATCTGGCGACGCGGATCGCGCCGCTCGCGCATCCACTGTTCGAGAATCGGCTGCGCCGTGCGCCACAGATCGAGCTCCGGATACAGCTGTCGGCCCAGGCCCTCGATGGCCAGCAGCGTTTTCTGCAGCAGCACCAGCTGCGGCTGCACTTCCATGTGGAATGCACGCGCGGTCTCGAACAGCCGCAGCAGCACGATGCCGAACGAGATGTCCTTCAGCGGCTTGTTGAAGATCGGTTCACAGACGGCACGAATCGCCGATTCCAGTTCATCGACGCGCGTGTCCGGCGGTACCCAGCCCGAATCCACATGCAGCAGCGCCACGCGCCGGTAATCGCGCTTGAAGAAGGCGAGGAAGTTTTCAGCCAGGTAGTGCTGATCGCGCGGACTCAGGCTGCCGACGATGCCGAAGTCCACCGCGAGGTAGCGCGGCTCCTGCGGATTGGCGACGTCAACGAAGATGTTGCCCGGATGCATGTCGGCGTGAAAGAAATTGTGCTTGAACACCTGCGTGAAAAAGATGTTCACGCCGACCTCGGCGAGCCTTTCGAAGTTCGTGCCACGCAGACGCAGCGTCTCGATGTCGCCCACCGGGATGCCATCGATGCGCTCCATCACCAGCACGTTGGGCCGGCAATAGTCCCAGTACACTTCGGGCACGTACAGATCGTCGGAGCCGGCGAAGTTGCGCTTCAGCTGCGACGCATTCGCCGCCTCGCGCATCAGGTCGAGCTCGTGGTACAGCGTCTTCTCGAACTCGGCCACCACGTCCACCGGATGCAGTCGCTTGCCTTCATGCCAGTAGGTTTCGGCAAGCTCGCCCAGTGCATACAGCACTTCCAGATCGCGCTGAATCATCGAGCGCACATTGGGCCGCAGCAGCTTCAGCACGACGCGCTCGCCGCTGTGCAGTCGGGCGGTATGCACCTGCGCGATCGACGCCGCGGCCAGCGGCAGCGGATCGAACTCGTCGAACACCTCGGTGGGATCGCGATGATAGGCGGCCTTGAGAATGGTCAGCGCCTGATCGGATGCAAACGGTGGCACCTGATCCTGCAGCTTGGCAAGCTCGTCGGCGATGGCGGGCGGCAACAGATCGCGCCGCACCGACACGGCCTGACCGAACTTCACGAAGATGGGGCCCAGTTCCTCCAGCGCATGACGCAGGCGCTCGCCCAATGGCATGCGGCGCAGCCGGCGCCGCGGCAGCAGCGACTGAATGAACGCCAGCGGCCGGAACAGATGGGTCTGCCAGACGAATTCTTCCAGACCATGACGCACCAGCGTGTGCTGGATCACGATCATGCGCATCAGCAGACGCAGCCGGCGCATCAGCGATGCGTTCCTCTGTGATCGCGGTTGTCGCGATCGCCGCCGCGCGCCAACCTGGCGAGCCGATCGATGCGTGCGGCCAGACGTTCCACGTCGTCACGCAGATCCTGCACGTCTTCGGCGAAGGCGCGCATCTCGGCCGAGGCCGGCAGTGTGCCGCTTTCTTCCTGCAGGTATTCGGCGGTGTTCTGTTCCATCGTACGGCCGGTGTCCAGCGCCCAGTCCGCGACGTGTCGCGTGGCGTTCACCAGCTCATGCGCGGGGACGTCGCCGATCCAGCGCGACAGTTCCTCCTCGAGATCCGGGCGCGCCAGCCGGATCATCTCCGCGAATCGTTCAGCGACATCGATGCTGCCGGTGAGCTCGGCGCCCGACTCCCGAAACTGCCCGGCCAGCGGACGGTCGCGATCGCGACGCAGCAGCGCGGCCAGCGCGCCGGGCGTGCCACGCAGCGTGACGGAAGCGGCGTCGAGGCGATTCTCCACGCGCAGTTGCCCGTCGCTGACGATCAGGCACAGCGAAATGCCCAGGCCCTCTACATGTACGGCCATGGAACGCCCGTCCAGCGCACGCAGTTCGGCCTGCGCGGCGGTGGACTCGGCCACCTGGCGGTTCAGCCAGCGTTCACCGGTTTGCAGAAGAAAGCGATTCATCGGGCGCGAAGGATTCCGTGGGTGTGTGGAAGCGGGCGCGGCAACGGCCGGCGTGAGCCGGCACGCGCGGCGTGTCAGATGCGGTAGCCGATGTGCAGCGCGACGATGCCACCGCACAGATTGTAGACCTCGCAGCGTTCGAAACCGGCGGCTTCCATCATGCCGCGCAGCGTCTGTTGGTCCGGATGCATGCGGATGGATTCGGCCAGATAGCGGTAGCTGTCGGCGTCGCCGACCAGCAGCTGGCCAAGACGCGGCAGGATACTGAATGAGTAGAGGTCGTAAACCGGCGCGACAGCCGGCAGCAGCGGTGTGGAGAACTCCAGCACCAGCAGCCGGCCGCCGGGCTTGAGCACACGGTACAGGGCGCCAAGCGCGGCGTTCTTGTCGGTGACATTGCGCAGGCCGAAACCGATCGTTACACAGTGGAAGGCCGCTGAGGGAAACGGCAGCTGCTCGGCATCGGCCTGCACATAGTGCACATTGCCGGCGAAGCCGCTGTTGGTGAGCCGCTCGCGGCCGCGCGCCAGCATCGCCTCGTTCACGTCCGAGACGATCACGGTGCCGCTGCGCCCGACACGGCGCGCAAGCCCGACACTCAGGTCACCGCTGCCGGCCGCCACATCCAGCGCCTGCTGGCCGGCCTTCAGCCCGGTGCGCGCGATCGTGAACGCCTTCCAGTAGCGGTGCAGCCCGAACGACATCACGTCGTTCATCAGGTCGTAGCGATCAGCCACCGAGTCGAACACGCCGCGCACGCGCGCCTTCTTCTCGCCGCGCGGCACCTGCTGATAGCCGAAATCGGCGTAGTGGTCTTCCGGTTCCTGTGCTGGCGTGCTCATGCTGCGAGGTCCTGCTCGGCGTCTGCTGACATTCGAACGCCTTAGTATAGGGCAGCGGCCGGCCCGTAGCCCGCCCCGGGCCGGCCGGAGATATACTCCACCCCATGTTTATCGTGACCAATCGCGAAGTGAATCCCGACGCGACGGGAACGGCGAAATTCGGGCCGCGGCCCAATTCGGAAGGGGCCAACAACCTGCGGGTTGCCGAGGTGACCAGGGCCGGCCGAGGCTGGGCCATCACCATCCTGCCCGACGAGATCGGGGAGGATCTGCGGGACGAGCTGACCCGCAAGTTCAAAGGCGGCGCCGGCCTTGCTCCGGACCAGACCCTGCACGCCAGCCACTACGCCGCCGCCAAAATGCTGGACCGCGCGCGCCGCGAGAAGAAGAACCTGCTGTTTTTCGTACATGGCTACAACAACGACATCGACGTGATCCTGCAGCGTGCCCACGACCTCGAACAAACCCACGGCGTGCTGGTGGTCTGCTTCAGTTGGCCGGCGCGAGGCGGTGGGGCGCGCGGACTCCTGAGCTACCGGCAGGACAAACGCGACGCCAAGGCCTCGGTCTGCGCCTTCGAGCGGTTCCTGGTCTCCACCCGAAACCACCTGGACCGCCTGCAAGGGAGCGCCAAAGCGGAGTGCATGCGGCGCGCCACCGCCAGACACCCCGACAACCACGAGGAACGGGACCTGTTGTTCGAGGAGTTGATGGCCAAAGCCTGCCCGGTGCGGCTCTCCCTGATGCTCCACAGCATGGGCAACTACCTGCTCAAGCAAACCCTGAAATCCTCCACCTCCGATGAGATCGGCTCGCTCTTTGACAACGTGGTGCTGGTGGCGGCCGACACCAACAACGAGGGCCATGCCGCGTGGGTGGACCGCATCCGGGCGCGGGAACGCATCCTCATCGTCATCAACGAAAACGACCGGGCGCTGCGGGCCTCGGAGATCAAGGTCGGCGAGGCCCAGCGGGGACGGCTCGGACGCTTGCGCCGCCGATTGGATTCGCGTCTGGCCACCTACGTCGATGTGACCGACGCGCCTCTGGTCGGCAACGGCCACGCTTACTTTGAAGGGAAACCCGTCGCGGCCAAGACGGCGATCCTGCGCCGCCTGTTCACCTCCCTGTTCAACGGGGAGCGCGGCGAGGCGTGGCTGGATCAGGACCCGGCGGGAGGGATGGCGTGCGTCGCCGGCCCGCGCGCGAAGCGGCGGCGGGCCAGGGACTGAGACCGCGACGCTGACAGGCCGCCTCGGCCAGCTGCGTGCGTCCTCGGTCCATTATTGACAAGGATTGACTCCTTGTTAAAGTAAGGACATGTCGAAAGTCACCAGCAAGCTGCAGCTGACGCTGCCCAAGCGCATCGCCGAGCAGTTCGGAATCGAGCCCGGCGATGAGGTGGAGTTCGTGCCTGCTGGCGATGTCATTCACCTCGTGCCACCCGGCCGGCAATTGGTAGCGCAGTTGAGCCTTGATGAGCGTCAGCGCCTGTTCGACCTGTCGACAAGGCGACAGCGCGAGTACGAGCAGCGACTGCCGCTGCCGGTCGAGCCTGCCGGCAATCGAGACTGGACCCGTGACGATCTGTACGCCCGTGGCAAGCCTCGTTGACACCAACGTGCTGGTCTACCGCTTCGACCCGCGTGATCCGGTCAAGCAGGACATTGCAACCACAGTGCTGCAGGACGGGCTGATCGCCGGCGACCTGGTCCTCCCGCATCAGGCGATCGTGGAGTTCATCGCTGCCGTGACGCGTCCGCGCCCGGCGCTCGACGGTCAGCCGCTGGTGCCGCTGGAGCGGGCGACTCTGGAAGCGGAGTCTTACATGGCGCAGTTCCCGATCGTTTACCCGACACCCGAAGTACTGCGCACCGCGTTGCGCGGCGTGTCCGCGTATGGGCTCTCGTGGTTCGACGCGCATCTGTGGGCGCATGCAGAGGTCCACGGTGTTCCGCAGATACTCTCCGAGGACTTCGAGCACGGCCGCCACTACGGCAGAGTGCGGGTCGCCGATCCGTTCCAGATCGCTGCCGACCGGGTCAACGAGCTGCCGGCGCTGTACGCGACCTGAGCCTGCGGGCCAAAGCAAAGCTTTCAATTCGCCGGAACACAGCGCCATGTTCATCGGACACTTCGCCCTCGGATTCGCCGCCAAGAAGGCCGCGCCGGCCGTCTCGCTGGGCACGCTGTTCCTGGCCGCGCAGTTCATCGACCTGCTGTGGCCGACGCTGCTGCTTCTCGGCATCGAGCGCGTGGAAATCGATCCCGGCAACACCGTCGTCACACCGCTGAACTTCGTTCACTACCCCGTCTCGCACAGCCTTGTGGCGGTTGCGCTGTGGGCCTGTGTTCTCGCCGCGCTGTACATGCTCATCCGTCGCAGCGTGCGCGGCGCACTCGTGATCGGGCTGCTGGTCGTCAGCCACTGGATCCTCGACCTGGTTACCCACCGGCCCGACCTGCCCATCTTGCCGGGTGGTCCGGTGGTCCGGTGGTCGGACTTGGGCTGTGGAACTCTCTGCCCGGCACGCTGGTTTTGGAGTTCGGCCTGTTCACCGTGGGCGTGTGGCTTTACCTGCGCACCACGGTCGCGCGAAACCGCACGGGGACCTGGGCGCTGTGGGGCCTGGTCGGGTTTCTGGTCGTGATGCACCTGGGCAATCTCTTCGGGCCGCCGCCGCCCAGCGTCGAGGCGATTGCGTGGGCGGGCCACGCGATGTGGCTGCTGGTGGCGTGGGGGTACTGGGTCGATCGGAACCGGAGCGGGAGATAGTGAGGGTTCAGCCGGCATACCTCAGGATCGTACTTGCGAGCGTTGCTCAGAACGCGGGCTCGAACCCGCGCTGGATCAGTCCCTCTCTCGCACCATGCACCACCAAAGCTCTCTCCGACAGTGGGCGGTAGTTGAACGTCAGCCTGAAGATCTCGAAGCTGATCATCCCCGTCGTGCCGTTGACATGTGTATCGATCACAAAGCCGCGGCTGACCAGACCAGTGGGCGTCTTGTCGAGAACCATCCAGTCGATCGGCTCTCCCGTCACTTCCGTATACGGCGGCTCGTAGCCGCCGCGAGTACGATCAAAGCTCGCGATATCAATTGTTGCGCCGACGAATATTGCAATGACTGACAAGACTCCGATGGTGGCGAATACTCTTTCTGCCGTTCTCATCCCTTACCTCCGCTTTGGCAGTCCCCACAGTTCGCAGTATTGACGGTACCATCCGAATGGTGGCGTTGAAATTCCCGGAAGTGTTCTGAGATGGCAATTGCCCGGACAGCCGTCAAGATTGCAGGCGGTCTGCTCGCGCTGGTTGCACTGGTGTGCGTGGCCGCGGCCCTGACGCTGGGCGTGACCGCTTCGACACCGCCGATAGCGGACGCCGATGGTGATGCGCTGCCCGGCAGCATCGCCGTGCTCGAGCGCATCGAGCTGGGCGGTCTTGAGCAGTGGATCCTGATCCGGGGCGCCAGTGTCGACAATCCGGTACTGCTGTGGCTGCACGGCGGCCCGGGCGCGGCGCAGATGCCGTTCGCGCATGAACTGGACAGGGCGCTCGAACGACGATTCGTCGTCGTGCACTGGGATCAGCGCGGTGCGGGCAAATCCAATCACCGCGGCTTCGACGAGCGCACGATGCGGGTCGATCGCTATGTCGAGGACGCGCGCGAGCTGATCGAGCGCCTGCGTCGGCGCTTCGGCCGGGAGCAGATCGTGCTGCTTGGTCATTCCTGGGGTACGCAGATCGGCGTCGAGCTCATCGCCGCGTATCCGCAGTATTTCAGTGCGTACATCGGCGTGAGCCAGACCGTCGATCATGAGCGTGCCACCGCGGTCGCCCGGGACTGGCTGCGGGAGCAGATCAACCCGAACACTGCACCGGCGGATTGGCGGACGCTGAACGAGATTCCGATCCCGGCGCGACAGCACCGCGAATACCGTGCGCTGAATCGGCTCGTCGATGCGTACGGTGGCAGCTTCGATTTGTCACTGCTGCAGCTGGCACGAATCGCTGCAAGCGCACCCGAGTACACGTGGATCGACTACCTGAGGCTGGTGCGCGGCATGAATCGCGGCGGCGGCCCGATGCACGATGGCGGTGTGATGGCCGGCTACGATCACATCGCGAGGTTTCCGTCCGTCAACGTGCCGGTGTACTTCTTCTCCGGCGCGAATGACTACAACACGCCGCTGTCGCTGGTGCGCGAGTACCACGACGCGATCGATGCGCCGCACAAGGAGCTGATCGAGTTCGAGCACTCGGCGCACCTGCCGTTTCTGGCCGAACACGACAGGTTTGTGGAAGAGGTCGCCCGTGTTGCCGAACGCCACGCCTCACCGCGCGGAAGCAACGAATAACCTGAACTGATGCAAGGGCCTGCCCGAACATCGGCACCACGGGTTCAGGGCGACGATGATGGCCCGGTCGTCAGAGCCGAGTTCAGGCTATGCCGAGCCACACTGTCCGTGCACGAGGGGCGCGCGTCATCACGTCCTCGTCGAGGCATCCGACGACTTCACCAATCTTTTCGCGGGGGCAGTGTGAGTACCTTGTCCACCATGACGTGCGAAACTCGGGTGAGTCCGTTCTCTCGGCCGGGATCGACTGTGAGTCGAATCAGGGGCGCATCGACGATCGTGCTGGTCAACGGCAGGATGGTGATGCTAACGATGCCGAAGCGCTCGGAACCCCGAGCCTGCCTGCGTAGCCAGGCTCTGGCCAGATTGATGTCGCGTGTCAGAACGATCGGATAACTGGACGCGAGGCTGGTGTAGAGCTCTGCCGCCGACTCGACCTCGGATTCGAGCACCAGGCGAACAAACTCGCTGAGGCGTTCGGCTCGAAACGGGCGCATCGACGTTGCCAGGTGCAGCTGGTCATGCGTGCGCACGTTCGTCCGCTGCTGCAGCGCGGCCAACAGATCGTCCACACCGTATTCCGATCCGCGCAGTGTCGACGACATGTGCACGTGCCAATCGGGAAACTGCTGAAGAATGGCCTCGAACCATGCGCGGATGCCCGTCTCACCCTTGTTGTGAACCGATCCTCTCCGACCTTGAACTCGACCACGAACAGCACGTGGTCTAGCAGCAGCACGCAGTCAACGCGCTTGCCGAGTCGGGGAATGACGTACTCGAAATAGATCCGGCCTCTGCCGGGAACCTGCCTCAGTTCACGCTGCAACAGCTCAATCTGGACTCGCCATGCATTGCGCTGCTCGAGCACGATGTCGTCACGCGCCGCCTGCGACAACTCGCCCAGCACATGTTCGGAGGGCCGCTGAAGAAAGTCCGCAAGATTGTCCGCGTAAAGCCAGCGCGATACGTTGCTGCCGGCGTAGCCACCGGATCGATCCTGGTGCGCTGAATGCATCGGGAAAGCGGGTTCCTGGGTTTCGTCCAGGGTACGCGGTGCAGAAGCGAATTCAAGGCCCTGCTGCTAGATTGCGCGCCTTGAGAACCAGGCATGAATCAACCCCGACTGATAGAACTGTACCGGCATGTCAAAGCCACCGCACCTGATGATGGCGGCGACCTGCTCAGCGGGCAGGACGGCGACATCTTTCTTGTAGGTGGTGCGAATCTGATCCAGCCCAGAAGCGGGGAGGCCTGCCAGCAGCAGCATGTTCAGCCACATCTGAAGAAGAGCGTCGTACTCGCTGGAGTCGATATCGGACGCCAGGTCTGAACTCGCCAGAATTCCCCCGGGGCGAAGCCTTGCGGCGATACCTCGGAAGAAGTCGGTACGGGCGCTCTGTTCCAGAATAAATTGTGATACCAGAAAGCATGTTGCTGCATCGAATGCGTCATGGTCAGGCAGCGACTCCAGATATCCCGCGTGAAAGGTGCATCGGGAAGCGTAACCTTCGTTCTCCGCCTTGCTGCGACAGACCTCAAGCATGGCACCGGAAGGCTCCACCGCCACGAACGACCATTGAGAAAACCGCTTGGCCAGATAGCTCATTTCCTCACCAGTGCCAGCACCAACGCAAAGGATTCGTGCATCTGCAGGCAGTTCGGCGAATACCGCATCCAGGAGGAAATACAAGGCACCGCGCATTGGCGCCGTTCTCGCCCATCGCTCATCGTAACTTGAAGCCTGCTGGTCAAAAATGGCTTTGACTTCATCGTTGCGCATGGTGGTTTCCTGTTGTCCCGCATTCCGGTTTCGCCATAGACGAAGGTCAATCATAGCCCGGAGGTGCTTATTGAACCCGGGGGAAGTCCATCTGGTGGGGCGCTCGCAGCTCAACTTTCCTCAAGGGCTTTTAACAGCCTGAATCCACTGGCTTTGTCTTGCTTGTTCAGCCACGAACTTTCCTGAACTGGTACTTTTTAGCGTGGTCAAATCATTACAAGAGCCAGACCTGACAGGTTGGCTGAGATGGTTCGGAAATTTCGGCTCATGAAGGAGTAGCTGACATGCGCATTAAGACACTCGGGATAGTTGCAGGCGCTGCGATACTGAGCGCGGTGGCGACGGGGCAGGTGATTGCGCATCACTCGTTCGCTGCGGAGTTCGATCGCGAGATGCCGGTTGATCTGGACGGCGTTGTTACGCGCTTTGAGTGGGTGAATCCGCACTCGTGGATCCACATCGATGTCGTGAAGGACGACGGCAGCGTCGAGCAGTGGAAGGTGGAAGGCGGCGCGCCGAGCGCGTTGATCCGTCGCGGCTGGACTCGTGAAACGCTGCCGGCCAACACGGCGATCACCGTCAGGGGCTTCCAGGCCAAGGACGGTTCGTTGCGCGCCAATGCCAGCGACATCGTCTTCCCTGACGGTACCGAATTGTTCATCGGGTCGTCGGGTATCGGAGCGCCTTACGACGAGCGCGCACGAGAGGCCGATGGCGGCGGTCGCTGAGACTGGATAAGGCGAGCTTGGCTGATTGATACGGGCGGTCGGTGCGAAAGCGCCGACCGCCTTTTTCATTACGACTTTCTGCGTTCCACTACTTTGCTTTCGCTGACGCGCGGATAAGGGAAGTGCCCGCGTAGCCCGATCGGGCGAGGATGCCGTCACGAGTCGGGTGCCTGGCACCGCCTGCAGTGCTTGACGTGAAGGAGCCCTCGATATATCGTCTAGCGAATGGTACCGTTTGATAGCGAACATCGACTGATCATCGATGCGAGTCCACTGATCTACCTCGCGAAGCTCGATGCGCTCGATGTCTTCAGTCTTGATGACCCGGCTGCCATCAGCGAAGGGGTCCGCAAAGAGGTACTCCTGCCGCAAGCGGCATATCGGTACCCGGAGATCGTGCGGATCGATGACTCGGTCCGCAAAGGGCGCCTCGAAGTGGTCTTGCTGGACAAGGCGGAGCAGGACGCCGTCGACGCCCTTTCCCGGCAGGTCCCAGGTCTTGGTCGTGGCGAATTGGAGACGATCACGGTTGCTCGAGCGCGCGGTTGGTCAGCAGCGATCGCCGACGTCCGGGCCTGCCGCGTCGCGCGGACCCATGGAGTGTCAGTCGTCGGCATGGCCGAACTGCTGTTCGCGAGAACGACGGATGGCGCTCGACTCGCCTGCCGCATTCGCGGCCTTGCGAGACTCGTAAACATGAGAATCGAGACGTTGGAACAACTTCTGGATAGAGTCGATGATTGGTGCCGAAGATGACCACGGACAGAACACAGGTAAACATCAGGCTCGAGCGAAAACTGCTCGCGGAGCTTGATGAAGTGGCGCTTCTGGAGTCGGTGGATCGCGCCGAGCTGGCACGCCGACTGCTGCGCGACGGCTTGAAACGGGAACGCCTCGAGCGGGCCGTACGGCGCTATCGCGACGGCAAGATGTCAGCGGCACGTGCAGCTGAAGAAGCGCAGATTTCTCTGTATGAGATGCTCAACCGCATTCACGCCGAGGGTATCCCTTACGAGCTGGACACAGACGAGTTGGATCGCATCGACGCCATGATCGGAACACGGCGTACGGCGAGCGTCAATGAGCCGGCGCCTCGAAATGCGGCGAAACAAACCGATGCAGAGAGCGGTGTCGAAAGTCTGCGTGCCCAGTTTCGGCCCCAGACCGTACGGTGGCTGTTCGTTGGGGAGTCATCACCCGCCGGCGGCACGCATTTCTATCGGGCCAATTCGAATCTGTTCCGCGCCATGCGGGAGGCGTTCGTCCGCGCCTTCGGTGCAGACGTGCCGTCCGGCCCTGCCTTCCTGCACTACTTTCGGGAGCGCGGCGCGTGGTTGGTTGATCTCGCCGACCGGCCCGTCAACCGACTGGAGGATCGCGAGCGAGCTTCGGCCATTGGCTCCGGAGTCGACCAGCTGGTGTCGCTGATTACCACGGTGAGGCCGGAACGAATCTTCGTCGTGAAGAAGTCGATCGCCGCCGAGGTCCTTAAGGCGGCGGAGGCCGCTGGCCACGAAGGTGAGGTGGTTGCGTTGCCGTTTCCGCTGCGCCAGTGGCGGGAGAAATTCATACAGGCGCTTGCCACCGCCCTCGCGGCAGGCTCCCGTGGCCCGCGGACCGGGTCGCACCACGAGTAAGATGAGCCGTTGCAGCCCATTGGAGCAAGCGGCGCGCGCCATACGGTGATCTGAACGTTCGCGCCGGTGACGTGCAGCGACAGAGGGCCGTGTCTTCGATGGTCCGGTCGTCACACAGCAGGTCAGGCGATACCGAGCCACACTGTCAGTGCACGAGTGGCGCGCATCATCCGCTTCCCATAGTCGCCCTGGACAGCCACCGTGACGACGTCTCCGCGCTTCACGTCCAGCCTTCGACCGCGCCCGCTGCGGCATCCAGCAGCTCGTCCAGCGGCTGTGCCTGCTCGGCGGCTACGACCAGGAGTGACTGTCGCCGGCACTCTCGCCCGAACTCCGGTGAACGTGAATCCGGCGACCAGAAATTGACCTGCCGAAGTCCGCGCTCCTTCTTTCTTGATCGATAGGCGCTCACGTGTTCGCCTGTGGACTTTCGCTTCGTACTCATTACTAATCACATTACGTGTAATAATTTCAGTCAGGCTAGCGGGCCTATGATCCCTCGCCAAGGAGAACAGGCTCTACCCACCGCTGCGCGCTGCCTGACTCCACGTCGACGGGTTCTGCACCGGCATGCAGCATGAAGCCGGAGGCGCTGAGCGCTCGGCGCCTCGAGCGGCCATCGCCTGCGTCCCTTCTGTACGCTCAAACGACGTTTTCTTCGGTGTGGCAGTGACGGGTCCCTGGCAATTCGTTAAGGTGCGCCCGGTCTGCAACCAGGGAGGAGTCATGCAGTCCTATCTCGATGCCGCGCTGCAGGCGGCGCGCGCAGCCGCCGACGTCATCCGCGCCGGCTATGCCAGGCCGGTGGCCGTGCGAACCAAAGAAGATGCGAGCCCGGTGACCGAGATCGACGAGGCTGCAGAGCGCTGCATCAGGGAAGTGCTGGCAGAGGCCTTTCCCGAGCATGGCTTCTACGGCGAGGAATTCGGCAAGGACAGGTTCGATGCCGAATACCTGTGGCTCGTCGATCCGATCGACGGCACCAAGGCCTTCGTGCGCGGCTACCCGATGTTCTCGACGCAGATTGCATTGATGCACCGCGGTGAGCTGGTGGTGGGCGTGTCCTGCGCTCCCTGTTACAACGGCGGCGAGACTTTCTACGCGGTGCGTGGCGAAGGCGCGTATCGCTTCGACGGCGTCGATGCATCGCGAGCAGTCGCTCGCCCTGTGCAGGTCGGCCGGGCGAGCCGGCTGGCGGAGACGGCCCTGTCGATAGGCAACATCCGAACGCTGGCTTCGCAGCCACGCTTTGCGCGCTTTGCCGCGGACGTCATTCCGCAGCTGCAGCGCTTCCGCGGCTACGGCGATTTCCTGCACTACCAGCTGCTGGCGGACGGCAAGCTCGACGCGGTCATCGAATCCGACGTCAACATCCTGGATATCGCCGCACTGGCGGTGATCGTGCGCGAGGCCGGGGGAGTCTTCACCGAACTCGACGGCAGTACGCTGAATCTGGATACGACGACAGTGCTGGCGGCGGCGAACCCCGAGCTGCATCGCCTGCTGAGTGCCGCGCTGCGCTAGTGGCGCCGGGCGCGCGCAGCGGAAAGCTGCTGCTGGCACCGGACACATGCGGCCCGAATTGCGCATATTCCGGAAATTCATACCGGATTCGGCAGCACCCCTCCGCGGAGGGGCGCCGTCAGCTCTGCGCGGAGCGGGCGCCGTCTGCGATGCGCGCCGCGCGATCCGCTCACTCGACCTCTCTTGCACCACCCAGACGTTCGACCACCTCATCGAAAAACAGATCGAGGTAGTCATCGTATAGTGCCGAGACGTGCGGCGTGATGAAGAGATCCGGCGTGCTCCAGAGCGGCGACGCCGGCGGCAGCGGCTCCTCCGGCAATACATCCAGAAAGGCCGCGCTGATTGCGCCGGCACGCAGCGCCTGCGTCAGCGCCACGGGATCGATCGCGTTGCCGCGGCCAATATTGTATACGGCGGCGGTGGGCTTCATGCGGGCGAACGCCGCCTCGCCGAGCAGCGCGTCGGTGCCGGTGTCGGCGGGCAGTATGCAGACGACGTGATCGGCCGTCGCCACCGCGTCCAGCAACTGCGCGGCGCCGAACAGCCGGTCCGCGCCCTCGGCGCCGGCATCGGTGTTGCGTTTCAGTGCGTGCACGGTCATGCCGACGGCCTTCAGCAGGCGCGCGCAATGCCGGCCGATATGGCCGTAGCCGACGATCAGCACGACCTGGCCCGCGAGCCGGCGCATGTTCCGGTAGCCGGCGCGCTCCCACGCGTTGCGCCGCTGCGCCTCGAGCGCGACGCCGAAACGGCGGTTCACGAAACCGATCATCGCCAGCAGCGACTCGGACATGATGCGGCCGTGAAACGTGCCATGCACCGTCTCGGCGCGGCCGCCCGGATCCGGGTGAACAAGCTCACGGCCGGCAGCCGGTGTCATCACGAGTCGCAGGTGCCGGGCCCGCTCATACCACTGGGGCAGGAACTCCCATACGAGCGCGGCCTCAACGCCGGGCAGCTGCTCGAGCAGCGCCGCCCGATCATCGCAGAACACGAGCTCGCAGCCGGGCAGTTCGCGCTGCAGCCGCTCCGCCTGCGCCTTCGTCATCGAGAACGCAGGGAGCCTGTGATTGAGCTGAACGGCTGTTTTCATGCTGCACGCAAAGCGCATCGCAACACGGTCCGGTCCGCGCGCACGCCCCGGTCGAAGTTCCGATTGAAGCGCATCCTGCCCTCCGACGCGAAATAGCCTTCGCTCGCGACAGTCGCTAGCGCTTTCAGCAACTGTTCGCGTCGCCGATCATTGTAGGTGAAAGGCGCCGGAGCTTCGATCTCGATTGCTGGCGCCTTGTACGTTCTGCCAAGGTGATCGACCATCTATAGGGCGGCAATAATCGAAATCGAAGCTCCGGCACCTTCGGAAATCACGGATGCTGGGCTGCGTCGGATTAGGGTGAAATACGCCGTTCATCTGATTCATCGGCGCAATCGAGCATCACATCGCACACCTGCGCCGCAACCGTCTGACAGAGTTGCCGCCATGTCAAACTCAGCCCAGCGATCCTCCTGCACACTCACAGTGCTGTGTGTGCTCACGATCGCCGTGCTGACGACCACGCCTGTTCTCGCCATTGGTGCGGAACTCCCGGACGGACAGAGCGCAACCGAAATCGTCGACCGGGTGGACAGATTGCTGCGCGGCGACTCCTCCATCGGCGAAGTTGAGATGAACGTGGCAACACGCCGCTGGGAACGCAGCATGCGCGTGGCCATCTGGTCGCAAGGTACCGACCGGTCGCTGGTGCGTGTGCTCGAACCACGGCGGGAAGCCGGCACGGCGACGCTGATGGTGGGCTCGGACATCTGGAACTATCTGCCGGGCGTCGACCGCACCATACGCGTGCCGTCATCGATGATGATGGCCGCCTGGATGGGCTCGCATTTCACAAACGATGACCTCGTGCGCCGCAGCCGCATGATCGAGGACTACAGCATCGAAACTTCGTTCGTCGGCGAGCGCGAAGGTACCAACGTGTTCGAGTTCACGCTCTCACCGCGAGCAGACGCGGCCGTGGTCTGGGGTGCGATCGTGCTCGAAGTGCGCGCCGACGACCTGATGCCGGTGAGCAGCCGCTACTACGGTGAGGACGGCGAATTGCGCCGCACGATGTCGTTCTCCGACTATCGCGACATGGGCGGCCGGCTGGTGCCCACACGCATGCGCATGACCCCCGAGGACAGGGAGGGTGAATACACCGAGATGGTGTACCACGAGCTGGAGTTTGACGTCGCGATTCCCGAGGGCACGTTCTCCCTGCAGTCGCTGCGATGAAGCTGTCGGAGTTCGCGCTTGCATCGCGACTGGGATGGCGCAATGTGTGGCGCAACCCGCACCGCAGCATCATTACCTGCCTTGCGATTGCTGCCGCGTTTGTCATCCTGATCGTGCTCATCGGCCTGCTCGGCGGCATACGCGATCAGCTGCTGAGGAACGGCACCGAGCTGATGCTGGGGCATCTGCAGCTGCACCACACCGAATACATTGTCGATCGTCACGTCGCCGACACGATACTCACGGCCGATCTGACCGGGCTGCTCGATCGCCTCGGTGATCGTCCGGACATCTCGGCCGTTGCGCCTCGGGTGCGCGCTTACGGACTGGTGTCGTCAGGTGACGCGTCGGCCGGCGGCACGCTGCTGGGCCTGATGCCCGATCGTGAACAGCAGGTGACCACGCTGCTGGACGAGATCCAGCCGGGTGGCACGATACCCGCGGCAGGCAGCTACCAGATGCTGCTGGGCGTTGACCTTGCACGCGAGATCGACGTGGAGCCTGGCGCGGAAATCGCAGTGGTTGCCCAAGCCGCCGATGGGAGCCTGGGCAACATGCTGTTCAGCGTATCCGGGCTTGTGCGCACTGGCCTGCGCAGTCTGGACCGCACGCTCGCGATTGCGCATGTCGAGGATCTGCAGCCTATGCTCGCCCTCGCACCCGACGACGTGCACGAACTGGCGCTGCTGATCGAGGACCCGTTCTCAGCTGACGCCATCGCTGCCGCGCTCAATGACAGCGGCGAGCTGCCGGCGACGACACACGTCCGTGCCTGGGGCGAGCTGTCGCCACAACTGCGCGATTACATATCGGTGAACGAAGGTCTCGGCGGCTTTCTGATCCTGATCGTCGCGGTGTTCGCCGCCTTCGGCGTGATGAACTCCATGCTGATGGCGGTGTTCGAACGCACACGCGAGTTCGGCACCCTGAATGCGATCGGCACGCAGCCTTCGCTGCTGCTGGTTTCGCTGCTCGTGGAAGCGCTGCTGATCGCTGCCCTCGGTCTGCTGATCGGCTTCGGGCTCGGCGTGGCCGTGATGACGAATCTGATTCACAGCGGCTGGGATCTGACACGCTTCACCGGCGAACTGTCGCTGCTCGATACACGTCTCGATCCGGTGCTGCGCGGCGCATGGGTCTGGGCTGACGTTGCACAGGCTGCGATCGGTCTGCTGATCGCAGCCCTTGTGGCATCGCTGATCGCGGCTGTCCGGATCCTGCGTCTGGATCCCGTCGAAGCCATGTCGGCGCCAACGGAGGCCTGAGATGCGAGTGGTCCTGACCATTGCCTGGCGCAACGCCTGGCGGCACACGCGCCGCACGCTGCTGACGATGAGCACGATCGCGCTTGGCGTGGCGCTGCTGATGATGCACAAGGGACTCAGTGATGGCGCGCTGCAGCAGATGATCGAGAGCACGGTGCGGCTTGGCTCCGGACACGTGCTGATACAGGACAGCGGCTATCTGGCCAGCGGTAATGTCGAACGCTACCTCAGAGGGGAACAGGTTCGCGACGCGCAGCGCTGGCTGGATGACCTCGGCGGCGTGCCCCGAATCGAACACCAGGTGCGCCGCGTGTATGCGTCGGGTCTGGCGTCGTCGGCCGATGGTGCGGTGGGCGTGCGGATCATCGGCGTCGAACCCGATCACGAGCGCGACGCCTCGCGCTTCTACGAGTCGCTGGTGGCGGGGCGCTACCTGGCGCCCGACGACGTGGGTGAGGCGTTGCTCGGCAGCGGTGTTGCGGAGCGGCTCAAGGCCGAGCCCGGTGCGCGTGTCGTGCTGATGGCGCAGGCGGTGGACGGGGAACTGGAATCGGTGCTGGTGCGGGTCGCTGGCGTCGTGCGCACTGGCCTTGAGGAGCTGGACGATGCACTGGTGCTGATGCCACTGGCCACAGCACAGGATTTTCTTGCGCTGGACGACGGTGTGCACCAGATCGCGCTGGTGCTCGGCGAAGAGAGCGCTTCAGGACCGCTTGCCGCGGCCGGCAGCAGGCACCTGCCCGGCACGGAAGTGCTGGACTGGCGTGAAGCACATCCGGAGCTGCTCGGCATCATCCAGCTTGTGGGCGGTCGCGACGTGCTGCTGTATACGATGATTCTGGCCCTGGTCGCATTCATGGTGCTGAACACGATGATGATGGCCGTGCTCGAACGCTCACGAGAGTTCACGCTGCTGGATGCGCTGGGGCTGACACCCGGGCGCCGGTTCGCGATGGTGATCGCCGAAGCCAGTGTGATCGGCGTGTTGGCGATCGCAGTGGGTTTTGCGATCGGTTATGGCGTGCACCTGTATTTCGCGACCACCGGCGTGCCGCTGACGGTGTTCTTCGACGAAGACGTGGCGTTGGCCGGCACGACGCTGGACCCGGTGCTGTACTCCGAACTCAGTCCGAAACGCATCGCGCAGATTCTCGCGGTCGTGTTCGGCATTACGCTGGTACTGGCACTGGCGCCGGCACGCCGTGCCGCACGGCCGGCCGAAGTGGCCCAGCTCGGGAGACGATGATCTGATGGCAAACAACGAACCCATTCTCCAGTTCCGCGGCGTATCGCGTCTGTATCATCAGGGCGAACAGACCGTACGGGCGTTGGACAACGTTGATCTGACTTTCGAGCGCGGCGAGTTTGTCGTTGTCGCAGGGCCATCCGGATCCGGCAAGACCACGCTGCTGAACGTCGCGGCGGGTCTGGACCTGCCAACGGAGGGGCGGGTTACGCTGGATGGGCAGGACATCGGCACCCTGAGCCGTCGCGAGCGTGCGTCGATGCGGCTGAACCATCTGGGTTTCGTGTTCCAGTCCTACAACCTGGTGCCCGTGCTGAGCGCCGAAGAGAACACGGAGTTCCTGATGCTGCTGCAGGGCGTGCCGCCAACCGAACGCAAACGCCGCGTGACGAAGGTGCTCGCCGAAGTCGGACTGGAAGGCCTGGAACATCGCCGGCCCGCGCAGCTGTCCGGTGGCCAGCAGCAGCGTGTCGCCGTGGCCCGTGCGATCGTCGCCGAGCCGTCGTTGGTGCTGGCCGATGAGCCCACCGCGAATCTCGACAGCCAGGCGGCAGTGGCGCTGCTGGATCTGATGGAGCGCCTGAACCGCAGCCATGGCACGACCTTCATCTTCTCCACACACGACCCGCGTGTGATGGAGCGCGCACGACGCAGCATCCGCATGGTGGACGGGAAGATCGACCAGGACGAGCGGCGAGGCGGCGATCGCGCCCGGGGCGAAGCGCAGGCTTCGGCGCCGTGATCCGCCCTCGGCGGTGGGCCGCTGCGCTGGTTGCCGGCAGCGTACTGGGCTGGCTGGTTTGGCCACACGCTGCGGCGGCAGCCGACACAACCTGGGGCCACTCGCTGCGCGCATTCGTGTTCGCGCGACTGGGCAGCCTGCCGGATTCGGTTGACCGACGTGATACGGAACTGGCGATCTACCGCATTACGCAGCAGACGCGCTTCGATAACGACTGGCGCATCAATGCGCACGCGGTGCTGACCCTGCAGTCACCGCCCGCGACCGCCATCACAGGTGTCGCTACCGCAACCACACGCACCTATCTGCCGCTGGACGGCTCCATCGCCAAGGGCAGCGATGCCTCGCTGCGCGCCGAGATGGACCGGCTCAACGTGCAGGGGCGGATAGGGCGCGTCAGGCTGGTTGCCGGCCGCCAGGCCATCACGTGGGGGACCAACTACTTCTGGCCGGCGCTGGATCTGTTTGCGCCGTTCGCGCCGAACCGCCTGGATCGCGACTACAAGCCGGGTGTGGATGCGCTGCGTATGACGCTGCCCATCGGCGACTTCTCCGAAATCGAGGCGGTGGCAGCTGTGCAGGGCGAGTCCAGCAGCGACGATGCGTCGACCGGCATGCTGGCGCGACTGAACTTCGGGCGCACCGACCTTGGTTTCATGGGTGGCCGCTTCCACGGCGACAACGTGCTGGGCGGCTTCGTGACTGCCGATGTCCGCGGCGCGACGCTGCGCGCGGAAGTCACGCATACCCGGTCCGGCGACGCATTCGATGCGGGTCGTGATCGCAGGCGGTTCTGGCGCGGCAGTGTGGGGTTCGACCGCCTGATCAATCCGGTGCTGATGATTACGGCGGAGGTGGCCTTCAATGGCTACGGTGTCAGTGAGCCGGCGCGCTACCTCGCTGAGGTCGCATCGGCCGACCGCGTGTCGCGCGGCGAAGTCAATGCGCTTGGGCGCCGGCATGTCGGTCTGGCGCTGGCGTGGGATCTGCATCCACTGTGGTCGCTGGATAACACGCTGCTCGCCAATCTGAATGACAGCTCCGTGCTGTGGGTGCCTGCAGCCCGCTGGTCCACCGGCAACGAAAGCGAGGTGATGTTCGGTGCGCAGCTGCCGGTCGGGCCGCGCATCGATGCATCAGGGCGCGCGCGAAGCGAGTACGGACTCGCCGCAAGAACCCTGTTCGCGAGCTTCACCGGCTATTTTTAGTAGGTGCCACCTTCACCTGTACCCGCACTCTGCCCGATGACCGCCTCCCGGCACCCGCACATCGCCTGAACGCACGCTCCGGGACCTGCCTTACACCGTCCGTGGCCGGTCGATGCGCCTAGGATACGAACCGCTGCCACCGGGACGAATCCATGCGCCACCCAGATACACCTGTCACGCCACCAATCAGGCGATCACCACTGAGGCGACTGATGCTGGTCGCTGCACTGCTGCTGTCCCTGTCGATGACGGCCGCGACGCTGCATGCCGAACAGCGCTCAGACACTACGCTGACCATCCACAGCGCGGTAGAGGAAGCCCTGCAGCACAACCTGTCGCTGATCGCATCCCGACACGGCGTGGATGCCGCACGCGCCGAGATCATCACGGCACGCACCCGCCCGAACCCGGAGCTGGAAGTGGAGACGGAGTTCCTGAGCACCCGCGCGCGACGCACCGGCAACACCGAGTACGCGGTGGCGGCGGGCTTCACGATCGAAGGACGCGCTCGCCGTGCCGCCCGGATCCGTGTCGCGGAACTGGGCGCCAGCGCGGCGGAGCTCGAGTTCATGGACGCGATACGTGCGCTGGTGTTCGACGTTCAGGAAGCGGCGGTGGACGTGCTGCTCGCGAAGGCCAATCTCGCGCTGGCCGAAGACAACCTCGCCGCGTTCGAACAGATCCTCACGATCAGCCAGATCCGCTACGACGCCGGCGACATCGATGGCGGCGAACTGGCACGCACGCGGCTGGCCACGCGTCAGGTGCGCAACGAAGTGCGCGCCGAAGCGATGGAGCTTGAGAACGCGCGCCGCGAGCTGGCGCTGCTGCTTGGCCGCGACTCCGATTCCGAGCCTGTCGACGTGGACGACGGATTCCGCGCCGCAAGCGCAGTGCCGGCGCTGGAAGACCTGCTGACACTGGCCATGGAACGGCGTCCGGATGTGGCTGCGGCGCGCGAAAACGAGGCGCTTGGCGCCGCCGAACTGCGGCTGTCGCAACGCGAGCGCCGTCCCGAGTTCACGGTCGGCACGGAACTGCGCCGCATCACCGACGACGGCAATTATCTCGGCTTCTTCTTCAGCGTGCCGCTGCCGCTGTTCGATCGCGGCCAGGGCGATATCAGCCGCGCACGCGCAGAGCAGCTGCAGGCCCAGAGCGAGCTCAGAGCAATGATCGCCGAAGTGCACACCGAACTGCGCAGCGGCTACTCGGCGTGGCAGCACGCTCGCGAAGTGATCGCAGGCATGGACGAGGAAATGCTCGAAGACGCCCGCCGCGTGCGCGAGATCGCCGAGGTCGCCTATCGCAGCGGCGAAGCCAGCCTGCTCGAACTGCTGGACGCCAACATGGCCTTCAACGAAACCATGCAGGCCTACAACGAAGCACGCGCCGAGCAGGCCAGGGTTCTGTATCTGCTCGACGCACTGACCGCGGAGACGGAATACCGATGAACACACAGCCTGAACGCATCCGCTGCGCAACCGGCATCGGTGTCGCACTGGCGGCCACCCTGCTGATCGGCTGCGGACAGACAAATGGCGACGGTATCGCCAACGGCAATGCCGGCAACGCGACGGCCACCGACGTGCTGGACCGGGTAATCGAACTCGCCGCCGAATCGCCGATGCGCGATCGGATCACGTTGGCCAACGTGGAAAGCCGCGACCTGCCGCTGAACAGCTTCACCGCACCGGCACGTATCGCACCGGATCCGTCGCGCGTGAATCGCGTCAGGCTGCCGGCGCCCGGTGTGGTCACCGCCGTACACGTACAGCCTGGCCAGCGGGTCAGCGCGGGTGAAGCGCTGCTCACCGTGGACAGCCCGGAAGCCGATGGCGCCGTGGCCGAGCACGCCCAGGCGCAGGCCACCGAACAGCAGGCCCGGCGCGATTACGAGCGCGTGCGCGAATTGTATGAGGCCGACGCCGTGGCGCGGCGCGAACTGATGGCCGCGCAGACCGAGCTGACGGTGGCGCAGGCCGAACTGTCGCAGGCCGCGCGGCTGCTGCGCACGATGGGGTTGACCGCAGGAGAGCTCGATCAGTCACTGACCGTGTCGGCATCGCGCGCCGGCCGCGTGCTCGACATCGACGTGGCCGTGGGCGAGTTCGTTGCCGAGCCGGAGGAGCCGGCCCTGACCATCGCCGACCTGTCCCGCGTGTGGGCGATCGCATCAATTCCGGACAACCGCGTGCGCTTCGTGAGTCCGGACGACACCGCCACGCTGACACTCACGGCCTATCCGGACGAAACCTTCGACGCGCGCATCGTGCGCATCTCCGATGTCGTGGACGAGGACACCCGAAGCCTGCGCGTCTATGTCGAAGTGGACAACCCCGATGCCCGTCTGCGACCGGCGATGTTCGGCTCGGTGCGCTTCAGCGGCGCCGAACAGGCCGTTGCGGCCGTGCCGGTAGGCACCGTAATCTGGCAGGACAACCGCGCGCTCGTGCTCGTGGAGAACGGCAACGGTCACTTCGAACCCCGTGAAGTCACCGTCGCGGCACGCAGCGGCGACTGGCTGCCGGTGGCATCAGGGCTCACGGCCGGTGAGCGTGTTGTCACGGACGGCGCGCTGCTGCTGCTCGGACAACCGCGCGCGCGATGATCGACCGTCTCGTCACACTGGCATGGGAGCGGCCGCTGGCGGTCGTCGTGATCTGGGCCGCGATCGCGGTCGCCGGCCTCTGGGCCGTGCGCGAGCTGCAGGTGGAGGCCTATCCGGACATCTCCGATCCGTTTGCCGTCGTCATCGCCACCTACCCCGGCTACGCGGCCGAGGAAGTGGAGCTGCAGGTCACGATACCGATCGAGCTGGCGCTGAATGCGGTGCCGAACGTGATTGACCGCCGCTCGCGCACCATCGCCGGTCTGTCCGTCGTGGAACTGACCTTCGACGACCGCACCGACGACGACCTGAACCGCCAGCGCGTGCTGCAGGCGCTGCAGGAGGTCGAGCTCCCGGAAGGCGCCTCGGCCCCCGAGCTGGGTCCGCCGTCCACCGGCATCAGCGAGTTCTACCGCTACGTGCTCAGCAGCGACACGCGCGATGACCGCGAACTGCGGGAGATCCAGGACTGGATCGTCGCGCCGCGCATGATGCAGGTTGCCGGCGTCGCCGAGGCCGTGACCTTCGGCGGCCTGCTCAAACAATACGAAGTGGTGCTCGATCCGTACGCGCTCGAAGCCTACGACCTGACTGTCGAGGACGTCGCGGCGGCGATCGAGGACAACAACCTGAACGCCGGCGGCGGGCTGCTGGAGAATCACCAGCAGGCGATGGCGATCCGCAGCGTCGGACAGATCAGCAGCATCGATGACATCGCCAGCATCGTGCTCGGCGCCGAGGACGGCGTGCCGGTGGTCATCGGCGACGTGGCGACGGTGCAGATCGGCAACGCGCCGCAGACCGGCGTGTTCGGCCTTGATCGCACCACCGGTGGCGTGCAGGGCATCGTGCTGATGCGCCGCGACGAGAATCCCAGTGAGGTGCTGGCGAACATTCGCGAGGCCATCGAGGAGATCCGCGAAACGCGACTGCCCGATGACGTCGAGCTGATCACCATTCACGACCGCAGCGAGCTGGTGGACCAGACGCTGCGCACCGTGTCGCTGACGCTGGTGGAAGGCCTCACGGTGGTGTTCCTGGTGCTGTTCTTCTTCCTGTTCAGCGCCCGCGCCGCCCTGCTCACCGCGATCGTGATGCCGCTGTCGCTGCTGTTTGCGTTCCTGTGCATGCATCTGGCCGGGATACCGGCCAGCCTGCTCAGTCTGGGCGCGCTGGACTTCGGCATCATTGTCGATGGCACCGTGGTGCTGGTCGATCACATCCTGCAGCGGCTGTCCGCGCTGGGCGTGGGCGCGTCGGCCGCGGCCGTCAGAAACTCGATACGCGAGGCGGTGCTGCGCGTCGCGCGGCCGATCTTCTTCTCGATGGCGGTGATCATCACCGCGTTCCTGCCGCTGCTCACGCTGCAGCAGGTGGAGGCGCGGCTGTTCACGCCGATGGCGCTGATCGTGTGTTTCGCGCTGACCGGCGCGCTGCTGATGACGCTGACGCTGGTGCCGGTGCTGGCACGCTATGTGTTCCGCAAGGGCTTCAGCGCCAAGCCGCAGTTCCTGCTGGAGTGGCTGCGACCGCGCTACGAACGTCTGGTGCGGTTCACGATCGCGCGCGCCCGCGCCACCGTGGCCATCGTCGCGCTGATCGTGGCCGGCACCGCGGGTCTTGCCACACTGCTCGGCACCGAGTTTCTGCCCGAGCTCGACGAAGGCGTGATCTGGATCCGCTCCAACCTGCCGCCGGGTACATCGCTTGCGATGTCCGCCGCGGTGGCCACCGATGTGCGCGAGCTGATCCTGCAGTCGGACGAGGTGCGTCTGGTGGCCTCGCAGTCCGGGCGCAACGAAGACGGCATGGATCCGTTCGGACCCAATCGCAACGAGTTCCTGATCGAACTGAACCCGTACAACACCTGGCCGCGCGGCAAGACGCGCGACGACCTGGTCGCGGAGATCGGCGACCGGCTGCGCGCCGCGATACCCGGCGCCACGTTCAACTTCACGCAGCCCATCATCGACACCTCCACCGAGATCGCCACCGGCACCTCGGCGGATCTGGCGATCGGCATTTCCGGGCCCGACCTTGGCGAATTGCGGCGGCTGGCCGAGCAGACGCTGGCCATGGTCGAAACGGTTCGCGGCGCCGCGGACCCGAGTATCGAGGAGGAAGCCGACCAGGCACAGGTGCGCATCACGCCCGATCGCGCCACGATCGCCCGCCACGGCATCAACATCGCCGACGTGCAGGAACTGATCGATCTGACGCTGGGCGGCCGCCCGGTCAGCGAACTGTTCGAGGGCGAACGGCGCTTCGACATCACCGTGCGCTATCCCGATACGGTGCGCGACGACATCCACTCCATCGGCGCAATCCTGGTGCCGTCCGGCAATGGCGCCCGCATACCGCTGGCGCAGCTGGCGAACATCGAGATCGTGGATGGCGCGAGCATGATCGCGCGCGCGGACAACGAGCGGCAGGTGAACGTACGCACCAACATCCGTGGCCGCGACGAAGGCGGTTTCGTGGCCGAAGCACAGCGCCGCTTCGCCGCGGAGATCGAGCTGCCGCCCGGCTATCGCGTGAGCTGGGGCGGCAAGTTCGAGAACCTGGAGCGCGCGCGGGCGCACATGGCGGTGCTGATTCCGGCCACGCTGGGCATCATCTTTGCGCTGCTGTTCGTGACCTTCGGCTCCGCCCGCTATGCGGGGCTGGTGCTGGCCAGCGTGCCGTTTGCGGCCGTCGGCGGCATCATCGCGCTGCTGCTGCGCGGCATGCACTTGAATGTTTCCGCCGGCGTCGGGTTCATTTCGGTGTTCGGCGTGACCGTCATGGCGGCCGTGATCCTGGTGAGCGAGATCTATCGCCGCCGGCGCGAGCTGGACCGGCCACTGGATGAGGCCATCGTCGAGGGCGCCCTGGCGCGCATGCGCGCGGTGATCCTGATGATGCTGGTCGCGGCGCTGGGCATCATGCCGGCGGCGCTGGCCACCGGCATCGGTTCGGACATTCAGCGGCCGCTGGCCACCGTGCTGATGGGCGGGCTGACATCGGCGCTGGTGCTGATCCTTGTGGCGATGCCGGCGATGTACAAGCTGGTGGCGCCGCTTGAGCACAAGCCTGCCGAATGACAGGATGACGGCAGGATTGCCGCGATGAACCTTCGCGAACCCGTCTCACCATGTCAGCAACCGCCGCCAACACCCCCTGGTCCGCCCTGATCGTCGATGACGATCCCGGCGTGCGGCAGTCGCTGCGGCTGTGCCTCGAGAGCGATCATGTGCGAGTACTCGGCGTCGGTTCCACCGCCGCCGCGCTGGCAGCGCTGCGCCACGGCTGGTTCGATGTGGTGTTTCTGGATCTGTGGCTGGGCAAGGAGTCGGGCATGGATGCCATCGCCCGCATCCGCGCGCTGCAACCGCAGGCCGCGATCATCGTGATTACCGCGTTCGCCAGCTTTGAAAGCGCGGTGAAGGCCATGCGTCTGGGTGCCGTGGATTACCTGCCCAAGCCGTTCACGCCCGATCAGGTGCGCCACGCCGCGGCGCGCATCGTCAAGGCGACCGCCCTGCAACGGCGCGTGGTGGAGCTGGAGGAACGCGTTCGCGCCGCCGAAGGCGATCTGCTGTTCGATACGGCGAGCCCCATCCAAAGGGCTTTCATGGACAATGCCGCGCGCGCGGGCGATTCTGACGCCGTGGTGCTGCTGCGCGGCGAGAGCGGCAGCGGCAAGAACGTGATGGCGCGCTGGATTGTGGAACGCGGACGCCGCGCCGCACGACCGTTCGTCACCGTGCACTGCCCCATGCTCACCGCGACCAACATGGTGTCGCAGCTGTTCGGGCGACGCGGTGAAGTCAACGGCGCCGCAGCCGTCACCGGCAAGGTGGAACAGGCGCAGGGCGGCACGCTGCTGCTGGACGAAATCGGCGACCTCACCGACGAGGTGCAAAGCCGGCTGCTGCGCCTGCTCAGTGAACACACCTACGAACGCGAAGGCGACACCGAGGAACGCACCGCGGACTGCCGCATCATTGCTTCGACGAATCGCGCGCTGGAGGAAGACGTGGAGCGCGGGCGGTTCCGCCGCGACCTGTTCTTTCGTCTGAATGTCATCGCGCTGGAACTGCCACCGTTGCGCGAACGCCCGGAAGACATCGTACCGCTGGCCCGACACTATCTGCGCATCTACCAGCAGTCCCAGGGGCGGAACGATCTGAGCTTTTCGCCGGACTGCGAGCAGCTGATGAAGACCCATCGCTGGCCCGGCAACATCCGCGAGCTGCGCAACGCCGTGGAACGTGCCGTGATTCTCGCTGCCGGTCCGTCGCTGGATGCCGCCGCGCTGGGGCTGAGCGCCGCCGCAGGCACGGACGACGACCTCAATGCAAACGCGACGGCCCTGCCGGGTCACGATGTGACGCTGCAGGACATGGAAAAGGAACACATCGCGCGCGTCGTCGCACGGGCGCCCTCGCTGGAGGCGGCGGCGAAAACGCTGGGCATTGACCCCAGCACGCTGCAACGCAAGCGCAAGCGCAAGCGTTACGATCTCGCCTGATGCTGCGCACGCTCGTCAACAGCCTGCGTGGCCGGTTCCTGCTGGCCGGCGCCCTCGTCGTGATCGCGACGATCGCGTCGGCCACCTGGAGCGTGACCATGTTCGCAAGGCTCGCGGATGTCGTCGACGACACCGTGCGCGCCAGCGAACAGTTGATCGAACATGCGGCGACGCTGGCCTCGGGACTGGAACGCGAGGACGACGCACTGCTGCTCGCACTGGCCGGACAGACGGATCCTGCGCAGCGGGAGCTTACCGCCGAGCGTGCCGTCGGCGATGACGCTCTGCGCCGTCTCGAAGAACTCATCGTCGACGATGCGGACCGACAGATCGCCGCGACACTGCGCGACAACATCGTCAACTACCGTGCCCTGGGCGACGACCTGATGCGCATGGCCGCACGGCAGCCGGGGGAACCGGAAGCCTACGAGCACTATCATCAGACCGTGAACCCCGCGCTGCGCGATGCCGTCACCGATGCGGCCGGACTTCGCGAGAGCGGCTTTCGCGCCATGCAGGCGGCTGGTGTCAGTGCGCGCGATGCGGCGCGGCGCGCCACCGGCATCGTCGCCACGATTGCGGTGGGTGCGCTGCTGCTGTCGCTGACCGCGGCCGGGTACCTGGCGCGTACCGTGCTGCGCCCGATCAGCGAGCTGACCGATTCGGTGCATGCGCTGCGACGCGGCGATTTCGATCGGCGCGTTTCCGCCGGCGGCATCGAGGAACTCGGACGACTGGCGGCGGGGTTCAACCGCATGGCCGACAGTCTCGCCACGTTTAGGCGCACCAACCTGGGCGAGGTATTGCGCGCCAAGGAAACACTGGAGGCCACGCTGCGCGCGCTGCCCGACGCGGTGCTCGTGGTGGGCCTGGACGGACGCGTGGAGTCCGCGAATCCCGCGGCGACGGCGCTGTTCGGGGCGGCAGGCGCGCTGGAGTCGGTACAGCTGGCCGATCTGCCGCTGCCCGAAGACGTCGTGCAGGCGGTGATCGCGCAGCGCCCGGTACCGGCCGCCAGCGGGCCGGCCGTGATCGCGGAAGCGATTGCGATCGAGCAGCGCTCCGGATGGCGGCGTCAGTTTCAGCCCGTGGTCGTGCCGCTGCCGGAACTGTCCACCGGTCCGCTGGGTACGCTGCTGGTGCTGCATGACGTGACGGATTTTCATCGCCTCGATGAGCTGCGCGCGGATCTGATAGGTGTCACGTCCCATGAACTGAAGACGCCGCTGACCACGTTGCGCGTTAATCTGCTGCTGCTTGCCGAAAAAGCGGAGAACCTCGCACCCAGGGAACGGGAGATCCTCGCGGCGGCCGCCGATGGTTGCGAGCAGTTGGCCGCGCGTGTGGATCAGCTGCTGGATCTGTCGCGCATCGAGGCCGGGCAGCTGCGTCTGTCACTGAGCCGCATCGATGTGCATGAGGTCATCGATCATGCGGTGGCGATGCTGCGTTCGCGGTTCGATGAGTACGGGGTGGCGTTGAAGGTGATGCATGACACGGACCCGGCACTGACCCTCGGTGACAGCGAGCGACTGGGCATCGTGTTCTCCAATCTGCTCAGCAATGCGCTGAAGTTCACGTCGCAGGGTGGCGAGGTCGGGATCCAAGTGCACGGCAGCAAAGGGCCGGATACCGACAAGGTCACCGTCACCGTGACGGACACCGGCCGCGGTGTGCCGGCGGAACTGCGTGAAAGGATTTTCGAGAAGTTCTATCGCGTGGACCAGCAGGGAATGTCTGCCGACCCGCCGGTGCCTGGCGTCGGCATCGGGCTGTATCTTTGCCGGCAGATCGTCGACGCGCATGATGGCAGCATTCACTGCGAAGCGGCAGACGACGACCGCGGCACAAGGTTCGTCATCAGTTTGCCTTCCAACGCCGATTGACGGTGGGGTGCCGGCTGCTGTACAGGCTAGACTGCCCATAACTTATCCGGGGGATTAGATCATGCGCCGCCACTGCAACCGTCTCTGTGGCCTTCTGCTCGGCCTGTACGTCGGGACCCTTGCGGCGCAGCAGCAGCTGCCCGCGCCACTGATCGGCGGGCCGCCCAGCGACGTGCCGGTTGCCGTGCAGGTGCTGCGCTGGCACATGCTCGACGACAACGTCAATGCGTTCATGTTCCAGCACATGGACAGTCTCTTCACCACCCGCAGCGTCGCGCGCAGCGGCGAGGTGTGGGCGTTGCCGCGCCGCGATCATGCGCTGGACTTTTCCTACAGCTGGCAGGGCGAAACACTGCCGGCTGAAGCGTTTCTCGAACGCACCTATACGAATGCGCTGCTGATCCTGAAGGACGGCCACATCGTCAGTGAGATCCATCGCAACAACAGCAACAATCAATCGCGCTTCATCGGCTGGTCGATGACCAAGTCCCTGACCTCGGTGCTGATCGGCTGCGCGCTCGCCGACGGACGCATCGACTCGCTGGATACACCAATCACGCACTACCTGCCCGAACTCGCCGGCGGGGGGTATGACGGTGTGTCGATCCGGCACGTCCTGCAGATGCGCTCAGGTGTCGAATACGAAGAGCGTTACGATTTCGCCAACCCGGGCGTCGCCGCCAGCAACCACATCGCCGCGCTGGTGCGCAATACCGCCCGCTTCACGGACGTGGCGGCGACGTTGCCGCGTATTCATCCCCCTGGCGACCTGTTTCAGTACAAGACCATCGACACCGCCGTGCTCGGCTGGCTCGTCGAGCGCGTGTCACAGAGCACGGTCGCGGCCTACACCGCGCAGTGCCTGTGGGAGAAGCTCGGCGCGGAGGCGGACGGGCACTACATCATGGACGGCCCGCCCGGCGTCGGCCGTGAGTTCAGCGGTGCCGGCTTCAGCGCCACGCTGCGCGACTGGGGCCGCTTCGGGCAGATGATGCTCGATGGCGGCGAGGCGAACGGTCAACGCATCGTGTCCGAGGACTGGGTGCGCGCATCGACGGGATCCTCCGGCGGCGAGGGCGTCGCACGCGGCAACTATGGCCTGCACTGGTGGATGGTCGGCGACGGCGAAGCCTACGCCGCGATCGGCCTTCAGGGCCAGTACGTGTATATCGACCCGGCGACGCGCACGGTGGCGGTAAAGCTCAGCTACTTTCCGCCGGGGAACAACGCCGCGCTGGACGCGGAGACTTTCGCCTTCATGGCGGCCGTGTCGAGCTGGGCGCCGCGCTGAGCCTGTGAGGTGCGAATAGGCGAAATCGAAGCTCCGGCACCCTTGCCCTTGGAATCATGTGGCGATTTCCTGGTCTTATCCTTACATGCACAGCCGTTTGCGAAAAGCACTGTTGGCCATTGGCGTCCTGCTTGCAGCGGCAGGCGCTGCCGCTCAGGCCCCTTTTCATGACCCGGAGAACGCGCTGGCGTCTTACGTGGCGCACCCGGATCCTGCTTTCCACTGGCAGGAACACGCGCGTTTTGACCGAGGCGGCACGGAGGTCGTCGAGCTCAGACTGACTTCGCAGACCTGGCGCGGGATCGAGTGGCGTCATCGTCTGTATCTGATCCGACCGGCCAATGCCGATGTCAACAGCACCAATGGCGTAGTGATGGTGGCAGGCAGTCGCTGGCGGCCGGAGTATGAACACGAGGTGGACAGACGCCTGCCCGACGGTGCGATGCTGTATGTCAGGATCGCCGAACAACTCCAGAGCGTGGTCGCGATTATTGCGCAGGTACCGTTTCAGCCGCTATTCGATCGAACCGAGGATGAACTGATCGCACACACGTTCGAACAGTATCTGGCCAGTGGTGAGGCGGACTGGCCACTTCTGTTGCCCATGGTGCGCAGTGTAGTGAGTGCCATGGACGCCACGCAGGCCTACACGGCGAGCGAGTGGGGTCTGTCGCTGGAGCACTTCACGGTCTTCGGCGGATCAAAGCGCGGCTGGACGACTTGGCTGACCGCAGCCGTGGATCCACGCGTGACCGCCATCGCGCCCATGGTCATCGATGTTCTCAACTTTGCCGAACACCTGCCCAATCAGACTGCCGTCTGGGGCGCACCCTCGGAAGACATCAGCCCCTATACGCGACGAGGGCTGGACAAGGTGCTGAGTGCCGATGAGGGCCGTGCGTTGCGCACCATCGTCGATCCGTACAGCTATCGCAGCCAGCTGACTCTGCCCAAGCTGATCGTGCTCGGCACCAATGACTCCTATTTCCCGCTGGATTCGGCGAACCTTTACTGGCCGGGACTGGAAGGTACGAAGTACCTGCTCTACCTGCCCAACAACGGACATGGCCTGCGCGACCTGGGACGCATGCTGCCAACCATTACACAGCTGCATCGCCACGTCGCCGAAGGCGCCTACATGCCGGATCTCGCCTGGGAGTTTATCGATACTGCGAACGGTCCGGCGCTGTGCATGCGCTCGGATGTCCCGCCACGCAATACACGTGTCTGGATTGCCGAGTCTGACAGCACCGACTTTCGCCAGGCCCGATGGACCTCAAGGCGCGTGCGCACGCGCGGCGACGTGCAGGTATTCACGCTGCAACGCCAGCGTGCCGCCTATGCGGCGATGTTTGGCGAGTTCGAGTACGGTCCCGCCGAACGTTACCATCTGACGACCAACGTGCGCATCGTCGGGCCGGACGTGCCCAGCCCTGAGCCTCACAGCGATCCGGGCGTTTGCCCTGATCGGCTGTAGCGTCTGAATCCCGGGGAAACGTCAGCGTTCTGACATTCGCGAGCTCACGCGCTCGATGACTTCCGAAATCTCATGCCAGATCTTGTCGGCTTGGGCTTTCGCTTTCGCGCTGGCGTGCTCGCCCTGCTTCCGAATCTCGGCAAGTCTCTCCTGGAACCCGTCGCGCAGGTTCGCAAGCTTCTCGACGTCCTGCGTCCATTCGTCGCGAACGTCGACCTTCATCCCGGACAGCTTCCGCTTGAACGCGCGGAGCCTGCCATTCGCAAGCGCGAGCCGTTCGTCGAGCTCCTCGAGCAGAGACCTTCCGCCCGTCTCGCGCGGGCGCGCGTCGACTTCTGCCTCGGCCTCGAGCCAATCGGCAACGGGATCCCCACCGTCGAAGCCGCGTCGTTCAGCGCGAAAGTACGCGGCATCAGCGATCATGCGTCTGCGTTGATCCTCATCTGCTTTTTTCTCCGTCGGCATCAATGCTCTCCTCAGCTGGCGATTTCGGACCAGACTCAGAGCATGGCGACGGAGTCTGACCGTTACCGGGATTCTCAGTGACAAGCGCGCCTCGACATATAAGTAGAAACCGGTGTGCCGCGCACTTCGAGGGGTGCGCGCAGCGGCCGTGTGCCGGAACTCAGGCCTGAGGAACGCGATCGCGCTTTTCGCGCGTATTGTGAAACGACAGCCACTTGAGCACATCCTCGCGGCGCACAAGGCCTGCAAGTTTCGTCCCGTCCAGCACCGGCAGCTGATTGACGCCCCGCTGCGCGATGATCGCGAGCGCTTCGGAGGCATCCTCATTGACGGAAACGGTGGCGAGCTTGTCCACTGGCGTCATGACGTCCTGGGCAGTGAGTCGTGACCGATCGTCGGGCCTGGATCGCGCTAGATCCTGCAGGCAGACCATGCCGATGAAACGCCCGCTGTCCTCTACGGGAAAGACCCGCTGTCCGCTCGCCATCAGATGCTCGTCGATCAGCGTGCGCAAGCTCGTTTGCGGGTCGATCCGCGTGACGCGCGTCTGCATGATTCTGGTGACCGGCACGTCTTCAAGTGTTTCCTGAACGATCAACTGGCGATAGCTGACGAGCGCAGCATTGTTCAGGAACCAGCCGATGAACATCAACCACAGGCCGGGCAGGAACCCAACGCCCAACAGCGGCACCTGGAACCCGAAGATCATCATCAGGCCGGTGCCTATCAGCAGCCACGCAAAGCCCTGACCGCTCAGCGACGCCCACCTCGTGGCTTGCCGCAGACTGCCGGTCAGACCCCACAGGATCGCGCGCAACACTCGGCCGCCATCGAGCGGGAATCCAGGCACGAGGTTGAACAGAGCCAGCAGAACGTTGATCAGGCCTAGCCACAGCAGCAGCGTGGCCATCGGCGACAGCGCCGCTAGGTGCGCTGCTCCGTTCCCGGGGTCGAGCTCGAGCGGCCCGGTCAGCGCTGCCGACAGACTGAGGCAGATGATGCCGATCACCAGACTGGTGATCGGTCCAGCTGCGGCCATGACGAGTTCGGACCGCCAGTCAGGCGGCTCCTTCTCCATGTGCGCCATTCCGCCAAACACGAAGAGCGTTATGCGCCTGACGATAATGCCCCCCCGGCGCCCAACCAATGCGTGCGAAAGTTCGTGCGCCAGCACCGACGCAAAGAAGAGCACGGCTGCGCCGAACGCCGTGATCCATGCAAGTTCCGGCTGCCAGTCAGGATGCCAGGTCGGAAACACCAGCAGTGCCAGACTGAACGTGATCAGCACGAAGATGATCAGCAGGCTCCAGTCTGCGACGATCTCGATGCCGGCGATGCGGCCAAGTTGGACTCCGCGTCTCATGTCCCGATATGCAACGTTCCAGGAACGCCAAGGTATCCGCTGTACCGGGGCGAGGGTATCGGAAGTTCTACGTATGATCATTGCGACCACGGACCGATGAGTCTGTGCCCGGAGGGCACGCCCGGTCAGCCGTGCTCTCTGAGCGAGGCGGCCCTGAATCGAGGCGGCCTTGCGCAGATGGCACTGACTTGCGGCCAATACCTATGGTGCTTTCGGCCAGGCGTGAGCAGAGTATGAGCATGGCATGACGTGTACTCGTCCCGACTCGGAAACCGGATGCCTGCCAGATGAAACGATTGCCGCTCGCAGCAGCCATTGCATGGCTACTGATCATTCACCTGTCGATTCCAGTCGGCGCCCAAGAGGGTGCCGTTCCCGAAGAGCGCCGGTGCGTACCGCTTCCGGCAATCGCCCGGACAACAATCGTTGACGATCGCACGATACTGTTCTACATGCGCGACGGGACGATTTATCGCAACGATCTGATACACGCCTGCCCCGGCCTGTCCCGGGAGGGGAAGTTTATGTATCGTGTCGCGGCACACCAGCTCTGTGACGTGGATACAATCAACGTGCTCGAGGATTTCGGTTTCGCGTACGTTCAGGGCCCTGCCTGTATGCTCGGGCCGTTCAAGCCGATCTCACGACCACAAGCCGACGAACTGCTGTCTCAGTAGGTGCCGGAGCTTCGATTTCGATTATTGGTGCTTCGCGCGCTCTGCCAGAACAATTGAGGACGTACGGGGCGCCCGTAATCGAAATCGAAGCTCCGGCACCTGCACACGCAATAACTATACAACCCGCACAGTGACGCGGGTGCCGCGGACGAAAGCGTACAGTCGCGTGCCGGGGGCGGAGAGAGCAGCGGTTACGTAGCCCATTGCGACGGGCGCGCCGGCGCCTGGGCCGAAAGCGCCGCTGGTCACGCTGCCGACTGGCTGGCCGGCATCATCTTCAAGCGGGCAGCCGGCACGCACCGGTCTGCGCGACTCGGCGATGAGACGGACGCGACGGCGCGCGGTGCCTGCGCTCAGCTCACGGGCGATCACCTCCGCGCCGGGATAACCGCCGGCGCGCGCCCCGCCCGGTCGACGCACGCGCGGAATCGCCCACGCCAGATCCGCCTCGACCGGCGTCGTCTGTTCGTCCAGGTCCTGGCCGTACAGGCACAGTCCGGCCTCCAGCCTCAGCGTATCGCGCGCCCCAAGCCCGGCTGGCGTGACCCTGTCGTCCGCGAGCAGCACCCGGGCGAGACGTTCAGCGTCGGCAGCCGCGACGCCGAGCTCGAAACCGTCTCCGCCGGTGTAGCCGCAGCGTCCCGCGATCGCCGCGCAGCCGGCCACCGTCGTTTCCGTGATCGCCATGAAATCGAGCCCGGCGAGTTCCGGCGCATGTTGCGCAAGCACGTCGACCGCGGCCGGACCCTGCAGCGCCATCAGCGATCGGTCTTCGCCCATCCCGATCTCGCAGCGCCGGCCGATACGCGTCACGAGATACTCAAGGTCCGCGTGCTTGCGTGCGGCGTTGACGACCAGCAGGTAGCGCTCGCCAAGATTCGCAAGGATCAGATCGTCGCGGATTCCGCCGGCATCGTTCGTCAGGAACGAGTAGCGCTGGCGCCCCGGCGCAAGCCCGATCACATCAGCCGGCAGAATCGATTCCAGCGCCGCCGCCGCATCGCTGCCGGATACGAAGATCTGCCCCATGTGCGAGACGTCGAACAACCCGGCGGCGGCGCGCGTATCAAGGTGCTCACGGATGATGCCGTCGCGGTATTGCAGCGGCATCGCGTAGCCGGCGAACGGGACGAACCGGGCGCCGAGTTCCTGATGCAGTGCATGCAACGGTGTGCGCAGCAGACCCGGCGTGGCGCTGTCAGTCATCGGCATCGGCATCGCTGGCGTCCGCGTACACGGACATCGGCGGGCAACTGCACAGAAGATTCCGGTCGCCATGCGCGTTATCCACCCGTGCGACCGGCGGCCAGTACTTCACCGCCTTCAGGCCCGCGACCGGAAACACCGCCTGCTCACGCGTGTACGCATGCGGCCATTCGCCCGCGAGCTCGGTCGCGGTATGCGGCGCGTTCACCAGCGGATTGTCGTCGGCCGGCCATGTGCCATCCGCAACGGCATCGATCTCCTCGCGGATCCGGATCATCGCGTCGCAGAAGCGGTCGAGCTCGTCCTTCGATTCGCTTTCGGTTGGCTCGATCATCAGCGTGCCGGCCACGGGAAACGACATTGTCGGGGCGTGGAAACCGTAGTCGACCAGGCGCTTGGCAACGTCATCCACCGTGATGCCGGTGCGTTGCCTGATCGGCCGCAGGTCGAGTATGCATTCGTGCGCGACCATGCCCTGTTCGCCGGTGTAGAGCACCGGATAGTGCGGCGCGAGCCTGCGCGCCATGTAGTTCGCGCTCAGGATCGCGACTTCGGTCGCGCGCTTTAAGCCCTGGGCGCCCATCAATCGGATGTAGGCCCAGCTGATCGGCAGGATGCCGGCACTGCCGTAGCGTGCCGCACAGACCGCGCCGACGCCGTGCCCCGGCAGGAACGGCGTCAGATGGGCCTTCACACCGATCGGCCCGACCCCCGGCCCGCCGCCGCCATGCGGGATGCAGAACGTCTTGTGCAGATTGATGTGCGAGACATCACCGCCCAGGTCGGCCAGCGACGCCAGCCCGACCAGCGCGTTGAGATTGGCGCCGTCGATGTACACCTGGCCGCCGTGCTCATGCACGATCCCGCACAGCTCACGCACGGCGGTTTCGTAAACACCGTGCGTGGAAGGGTAAGTCAGCATGATCGCGGCGAGCTCGCGCGAGTGCTGCGCCGCCTTCGCGCGCAGATCGTCGACGTCGACGTTGCCGTGCGCATCGCAGGCGACGATGACGACACGCATTCCGGCCATCTGCGCGCTGGCCGGATTGGTACCGTGTGCGGAGCTCGGGATCAGGCAGACGTCGCGATGACCCTCGCCGCGACCCGCGTGATACGCGCGGATCGCGAGCAGTCCCGCGTACTCGCCCTGCGAGCCTGCATTCGGCTGCACCGACACCGCATCGTATCCGGTGCAGGCGCAGAGCATGCGCTCGAGGTCCTCGATCAGCGCGCGATAGCCTTCGGTCTGCCCGTCCGGCGCGAGCGGATGAATCGAGGCGAATTCGGGCCACGTGATCGGCAGCATCTCGACGGCCGCGTTCAGTTTCATCGTGCACGAGCCGAGCGGAATCATCGTCCTATCGAGCGCAAGATCGCGGTCCGCGAGTCTGCGCAGGTAGCGCATCATGTCGGTTTCAGAGTGATAGCGATTGAATACCTCGTGGGTCAGAAAGGCGGATGTGCGGCGCAGGGCTTGCGGCAGCAGCGGCTGTGTCTCCTGTGCCCCCCGCTCACCCCGAGCCTCCTGCACCGCTTCGGCGAACGACGGGGCGGCCGCGTGGCCGGTGCCCCGCACTGATGCAAACAGTTCGAGCAGCGCTTCGACGTCCTGCTGCCGCGTCGTCTCGTCCAGCGACACGCCAACCCGCGACGGGTCGATCTCGCGCAGGTTGATCCGGCGCAGCCGGGCGGCGTCGTGCACGGTCGCAGCGGAGCCTGCAGGGACGCCGACCGTCAGCGTATCGAACGCCGTGGGGTTCTCAATCGTGTAACCGAGCGCGCGCAGTCCCGACGCGAGCGTTCGTGTCAGTCCGTGCACGCGATCGGCGATCGCACGCAGGCCGCGCGGGCCGTGATAGCAGGCGTACATCGCGGCCATCACCGCCAGCAGCACCTGCGCGGTGCAGATGTTGCTGGTCGCCTTCTCGCGGCGGATGTGCTGCTCGCGCGTCTGCAGCGCGAGCCGGTAAGCGGGCGCTCGATGACGATCCACCGACACGCCGACCAGCCGGCCGGGTATCGAGCGTACGTATTCTTCCCTTGTCGCGAAGTACGCCGCGTGCGGCCCGCCGTAGCCCGGCTGGACGCCGAAGCGCTGCGACGTGCCGACGGCCACGTCCGCGCCCAGATCGCCGGGCGGCGTCAGCAGCGTCAGTGCGAGCAGGTCCGTGGCGACGACCGCGAGCCCGCCGCCCGCCCGCACCTGTGCGATCGCGGCGCGCCAGTCGGAAACCGCGCCGCTCGCGCCCGGATACTGGAACAGCGCACCGAAGTAACCCTCGGCGGCGAGCGTGTGCGCATTGCCGACGACGAGTTCAAAGCCCAGCGGTGCCGCGCGCGTGCGAAGCACCTCCAGGGTCTGCGGAAAACAGTCATCGGACACAAAGAACCGGTTGCTGGCACTGCGGCTGACGCGGCGGCAGAACGCCATCGCCTCGGCCGCCGCGGTCGCTTCGTCGAGCAGCGACGCGTTGGCGATCGCAAGCCCCGTCAGCTCGCAGATCATGGTCTGGAACGTCAGCAGCGCCTCGAGCCGTCCCTGCGAGATCTCGGGCTGATACGGTGTGTATGCGGTGTACCAGGCCGGATTCTCGAGCACGTTACGGCGGATCACCGCCGGCGTGTGCGTGCCGTAATAACCCTGCCCTATGAAGGAGCGGAACACCTGATTGCGATCGGCGAAGGCGCGCAGCTCGGCGAGCACCGCGGTCTCATCGATACCTTCCGGCAGCGCGAGCGGTGACGGTGCGCGCAGCGCACGTGGCACCGCGCGCTCGATCAGTTCGTCGAGGCTCTCCGCGCCGAGCTCTGCCAGCATGGCACGCAGCGCTGGGGCGTCCGGGCCGATGTGCCGGGTCACAAAATCCGCGTCACCCGTGGCGGCGGCGGTCAGGTCGTCTTCATCGGTTGATCGGCCGGTCGGCATGTCCAATTGAAGATCCCCCTGGCTTCGTGCCGTGTCAGCCGGCGATCAGCCGCCGGTCAGCCGATCGTAGGCGTCCTGGTCGAGCAGCTCATCGATCGCGCCGGGGTCGTCAGGGCGGATCTTCAGGAACCAGCCGTCTGCGAGCGGATCGCGGTTGACCGTCTCCGGTGCATCCGTGAGCGCTTCGTTGACCGCAACGATCTCGCCCGCGACCGGCATCTTCACGTCGGCCGCCGCCTTGACCGACTCGATCACGACCGCCTCATCGCCCGCTTCGAACCGCCGCCCGACGGCCGGCAGCTCGACAAACACGATGTCACCGAGCTGCTCCTCGGCGTACGCAGTGATGCCGACCGTCGCGGTACCATCGCCCTCCGCGCGTACCCATTCGTGATCCGCCGTGAACTTCAACGTGGTCATGCTGGCTCCCGTGCCGCGACGCTGATGAGCAATCATTCTCCGCGATCGCTCGGCAGGGAGCAAAGGTGCCGGCACCTCTCAGTAACCAGATCCCACATGCACCTAAAGCCAGTCGGCGAGCAGGTCGCGACCCATGACCCAGTAGTGCATCGTCGCACCGAGCAGGGCGTGCGACGCGGCCAACGGCAACAGACTGCGGTGGCGTCGGTAGCTCAGCGACCAGAAGAGACAGGCGATCAGCGTGCCGACCATGATCGGGTAGCGCGGATAGTGGACGAGCGAAAAGGCCACGGCCGTGACGCCGACAGCCACGGCCGGCGGCAGCAGGTATGACAGCCGGCCGAGCAGGTAGAACTGAAACACGAACTGCTGCAGAAGCCCCCACGGAAAGTACAGCAGCAGCGCCAGCCACAGGTGCCAGTTGCCCACGCGTTCGAGCGCGCCGGTCCATCCATTGTCGGCATGACCAATCGCGATGCCGGCGACCAGAAACAGCAGCGCAATCGGCACGCTGAAAACGATCATGGCGCGACTCGCCGCCATCAGCCGTTCACGCCGATCCCCGATCACAGGCGGCTGAGTGGCCCACAACGCGCGGCTGCGCGCCGTGCTCAGGCCGATCAGCGTCACGGCCACGAGTCCGAGCACGGCATCAACGTAGGCCGGACGCTGCGGCAGCAGCGTCAGGTACATCACCGTGAGTACGATGATGATCGAGAGCTCCAGCATGATCCACGACCGCTGCCCGCGATCATGCGTGACGCTCATGGTTGGCTCACCTCAGCAGTCGGTCCCGGTTCGCTTCCAGAAACCCGCGCACGCTGGTGGCCGGGCGGCCGGTGAGTGTCTCGACGTCGTCACTGACGATGGCGATGCCGCCGCCCATGCCGCGACCGCCGCCACCGCCGCTGACGATCTCGATGGTTGTGCCCGTGACGGCGCTCGCCGCTTCGGCGATCTCGCGTGGCCCGACCAGGCCCGGGCCCGTGATGTCGTAGACACGGTTCTCGTGACCGGGCGTCGCCAGCACCGCGGCGGCGGCCTCGGCACAGTCCTCGCGCGTCACAAGGCTCGTACGCGCGGCGTTCTCCGGCACATTGGCGCGGCCGCTGGCCACCATGCCGGCAGCCTGCTGCACGACGCCGTCCATGTAGAGGGAGTTGCGCAACATGGTCCAGGCGACACCGCTGTCGCGCAGAATCGCTTCGGTGGCGGCGTGATCTTCGGACATGCCCCCGGTCTCACCGGCGCTGATCGTGACGAACGAGGTGTAGGCAATGTGCTGCACACCCGCGGCGACCGCGGCCTCGATCGCGTTGCGATGCGCCTCAACCCGCGGCAGCCGTGACGAGCCGATGCTGATCAGCAGCATGCGCGTGCCGCCTTCATACGCAGCGGGCAGCGAGTCCGGCTGGGTGAAGTCGCCGAAGCGCACGCTGGCGCCCATCTGTGCGTAGTGATCCAGCGTATCCGGCGTGCGACTGACAAGAATCAGCCGCTCGGCCGGCACGCCGCGCGCCAGCAGCGCCTCGACGGTGAGTCCGCCGAGGTTGCCGGAGGCGCCGGAGACGATGATGCGGTCGGCGTCGGTGCCCGCGCTCGCCCCGGACTGGGCGTGGGCCGGGGAAACGATGACGAGAGCGGCGAGTATGGCCAGGCCGGCGGAGGCAACGAGGCGCCGGGCCCGGCTGAAGGGGTGATCGGGGATGGAGATGTGCATGGTACGTAGTGCGGACACGGCGGCTCCCTTTGGAGGATGGCTGTGGAGGATGATTGTGCCAGATCCCTGGTGGGATCGGGCCTGGTGGGATCGGGTTGGGGTAGAGGGTACCACCTGTGGCAGGCGGATTTGAGTCGGTTTGGGGCGCAATGGGGTCCCGCACCTCTGCACAGCCACATTCGCCCGACAGCAACTACAAGCGCGTAAAATTCATGCCTCACCGCCGCCAGCCGCGTACAGGAGCCAAGGAGCGCCATGGACATCGATGCAATTCAGGCCGAACTGCGCGCCTTTGCCGACGAGCGGGACTGGGACCAGTTTCACGCGCCCAAGAACCTCGCCATGGCCTTGAGCGTCGAGGCGGCGGAACTGCTCGAGCACTTTCAGTGGCTGAGCGAAGACCAGTCACGCGCGCTGTCGGCGCAGGTGATGCGGCAGGTTACCGAAGAGATCGCGGATGTTCAGATCTACCTCCTGCGCCTGGCCGACAAGCTTGGCGTGGACATGGCCAGCGCGGTGGAAGCCAAGATCGCGACCAACCGCAGGAAGTATCCGGCCGACAGGGTGCGCGGCAGTGCGTCGAAGTACACGCAGTACGATAAGGACTCGCCGTTGTGATCGTTAACAGCGACTCCGCCTGCACGGAGGTAGCATCCTGACCAACCCGAACAAACCCGAACACACCGTCGCCGTTCGCGCCGACAACCGCATGCCGGTGCTGTTCGTAGGGCACGGCTCGCCGATGAACGTCGTTGAAGACAATCGGTGGAGCCGCGGTTTCGCCTCGCTTCGCGAGCTCGTACCCAGGCCCTCGGCGATTCTCGCCGTTTCGGCACACTGGTACGTACCCGGCATCTGGCTGACGGGTGACCTCCATCCCCGAACCATTCACGACTTCTCGGGGTTCCCGGCCGCCCTGTACGAGGTCCAATACCCGGCGCCGGGGCAGGTCGATCTTGCCGAGCGCGTACGCGAGGCGATCGGCAATGAGCGTGCGTCGCTGTCCACCGACTGGGGTCTGGATCACGGCACCTGGAGCGTGCTGCGGTGGATGTTCCCCGAAGCGGATATCCCGGTGGTGCAGCTCAGCCTCGATCGACAGCGCTCTGCCGCACAGCACCATGAGCTCGCCCGCTCGCTCGCCGATCTGCGACACCAGGGCGTGCTCATACTCGGCAGCGGCAACCTGGTGCACAACCTGCGCGATGCGTTTCAGCGCATGCGCACGGGCGCAACCGATACGCCAGACTGGGCAACCCGCTTCGACGACAGCGTGACGCAGGCATTGACGCAACACGACGCCAGCGCCCTGATCAGGTCATGGCCGGACACCGATGACGGTCGAATCGCACATCCGACGCCCGATCACTGGCTGCCGCTGTTCTACGCGCTTGGGGCTGCCGATGAAAGTGACGCGGTGCACTTTCCCGTCGAGGGATTTGATATGGGATCGATATCGATGCGCAGCGTCCTGTTTGGTGGATAACGCGGCCCTTGCGCGCGATCAACATGCCGCCGGTGATCGGTGCCCTACGGCGCCGTCGTGCCCGGCGTCGACACCAGCAACACCGACTCAGAAGTGATAGGCGATACCAATGTGACCGCCGCGGTCCACTTTACGGTCATTGTCTCCCGGCAGCGCGAACTGGAACGTTCGATAGCCCGCAAAGACGCGCGTTGCTTCCGTGAGCCGCGTCGAGAACTGGACCGAGACATCGCTGACGCTATCGACGTTTCCGAAGGTAATGATCTCCGGCGCATAGTATGCGGCCACGGAGAGAGCTGTCGCCCTGTTGCGTCCCATGTAGTAACTGAGCCTGCCACCAAGGCTGATTGCAAAAACATCGTCGTTGTCGATGTTGCTCAGCAGCGCACCATACACGCGGGGTCCCACCTGCAGACCCCAGTTGGGACGCCGGTCGGCGGTGCCTACATCGGCCAGCATGTCACCTACGAGGATGAGGTCGCGCTCCTCATTGATGAAGAAGCCGGCACGCATTTCGTTGTTGCCAAGCTCGCCCATGTCCACTCGGCGCGTATACAGGGCCTGCATCGCCTTGTTGCTGATGTAGGCCTCGATGCCCTGCGCGCCCGGCGCGTTTCTGGGTAGATCGGCCGGCTGCGCGAGAGACTGTGCGGGCAGGCAGGCCGCCAGCACGAAGGTGGCTGCGATCAGACGCACGCAGGAAGTTGCGGACGGTGCGAAGCGGGCGAGCAGATTCGGCACTGGAGCGTCGTAGTTCATGCGTTGTTCCCTTGTTGCGCAGATGCGTCGAGTCGAGTCGAGTCGAGTCGACCTCAGAGTCCGACACTACCGCGAGTGCGGCGTGTGGTCCGTGCGCTACCGTACGCAACGCCATCCGGACCTGATCTTCGCCGAGGGCGGGCACCGCCATGCGCGGGTTAGCCAGCCATGACAAACCGCCCGAACAACACCTTCATCGCCCGCACCCGCGTTACATACGCCTGCATGTCATGCGCACCGCACCGGCCCTGCGCCTGAAAGCCCGCCTGTGCGAAGCGCGCGCCGGCCGTCGCGCCGCACAGGTGGATCACCGCGGCCAGGTCCTGCTTCTGCGCGACGGTCGCTGTGCGCTGCGGATTGCGGGCGAGAATCCGCTCCACACGTACATGCAGATAGGCCGACGTCATCTCGATCGCGTGTGACGGAATCACGCGCGTATACAGACTGTTGAACCAGCACGAACGCCACGCGTACCACGGCCCCTGTTCCACGACTTCGTTGCGGTGGATGCAGTAGCGGCGTGCTTCGGCGAATGTGCCGTTGGTGATCTGATACATGCCCACCGAGCTCGACGCCGGACGGTAGATGTCGAACGGCCGCATGGTCCACGACCAGCGCCAGTAGGTGCGCGCCACCGGGTTGCCCATGGACTCCACCTGCGCGAGCGCGGCGAGCAGTTCCGGTGAGATCACGTCCGTTGCGTGCCGGTGGAACAGCGGCGCGTAGGTCGACCAGGTCTGCGACGGCGTCTTGTTGAGCCGCCCGCTCACCGGGAAGAACAGTTCCGACGGTTTGCGGATCGTCTGGTAGGTCCAGTTCGCGCTCACCCAGAGCATCAGCAGCAGCGCGGTGCCAACGATGAGCTGCACGGCCAGCGGCGTGCGCCGGAACAGTCTGAACGCGCGTCCGATGCCGCGCCAGGCGGCCTTCAGCTGGCGCAGGGGAAACCCCGCGCGGCGGGCACGGGACGTACGCCTGGAGCGGCGGCGTTGGGTGCGGCGCGGCATGGCGCGCACTTTAGCAGAACAGCTGATCCGCGAGGTCAGGGTCTATCGGCCGCCCCCGCCTCCCGGTGCGCGCGTTCCGCAGTTCGCGGTAAGATGACCGTTCCGCGGCGGCCGCATCCTGCGCATCGCCACAGCAACCACCAACGGTCAATCACGTGTACTTCAGCTACTCCGCGCTTCTGATGCTGGTTGTCGCCATCACCGCATTCGGCATCTGGCACGACAGCATGCAGGTGCGCGAGATCGCGAACAAGATCGCGCACGACGCATGCAAGCGCCAGTCGCTGCAGATTCTCGACGGCACCGTCGCGCTCGCAGCCACAAAGCCGCGCTTCAGCGGCGGAATGCGCATCGAGCGCACCTATGTGTTCGATTACACGATAGACGGCACCGGCCGCCTGCGCGGATTCATCATCATGCGCGGCCACGTGCTGGAGCATCTGGGACTGGACGCGCGCCAGGCGTCCTGATCGACCACAGGCCGCTGCCAGATCACACAACAGGGCTTTCGATGAAGCACGTCCCGTGGAATCTTGCGACGACCTTTGCCGCGATCGGTGCCGGACTCGCCTTACCGCTGCCGGCCGTCTTTTTCGGACTCCATTGGCAGACCGCCCTGGTGGCCGTACCCGGATTGCTTGCAGCGTATGCGGTCAGCACGATGCTTGGCGCCTGTGCACAGCGAATGAAATTCGTTCGAAACCTGCCCGCGTGCTTTGCGATGGGCGCCGGTATCGCGTTCGCAACCTTGGTTGCCGGCAGTCTGATGATCGCGCTGTGCTCTGTGGTTATAGAGCTGGTCGGACAGGTCATGCGGGCACCTGCCGGTCAGCCTTTGTTCAATGTGCTGAGTGAGTACGGTGAGCGCACCGCAAGGGCGTATGTGACGCCCATTCTGAGTTGGGCCTTGATCGTCGGCGGGCTGCCCGCCGCTGCGCTGGGCCTCATCTACGGAGGCTTCCTGCACCGCAGGACGCACACCAGAGTGGATTCGGGGCGATCCATCGTTGCGAGTGGCTTGATCGGAGGCGTCGCGACGATGGTGCTTTCCTTCGGTTTCGCGCTCGCTCTGACGAGTGCGCTGGAGCGGTGGCTGCAGGCTCGCTACGACGACATGCCGGTCAGGCTGGGCGAGTGCGGGATGGTGTCCCCGTCTGCGGGCGTGCTTGGCTATTGTCGGGGATATCCCTGTCATCAGGGACGCTGTGACTGGTCTGCGCGCATGGATGTGTTTGCGATCTACGTGGAGCCGCCGCCCGGCAACAACTGGACCCGGATCGGCGGCGGGCTGGGAACGGCGCATAGGCCGGACCGATTTCGACACAACATGACATGGGTGCAGCGTGGCGCTGACGGCACCGTGAGCCGGCAGAGCCCCCGCAGGCATGCCCATTACGACATTCGCTTTGACGGGAATTCGATTGTCGTGGCCAGAGAGCGCTTCGAATTCGTGCCCGGCATGCTGTTGGTCGTGCGATTCGACACGGACTGGTCCTGGTCGGTGGCTGTGGGTGCCGAGGCGTTGTCGGGCACAGGGGTCACGGCGGAGCACCTCCAGTCGCAGCTCAACCAGGCCTGCGCATCCAGCGCCAATTGCGTTTCGCCGTTCGTCATCAGCAGGTTGGCCCATCCGGCTGAGCGATAAGGGACGGCAGCATCGACTGGATGCAAGCCACCATCCCGGTCATCTCTCCATCGTCACTCAGTCGTCGTTCCCAGTCGCGCCGTGATCCCGCCACACGGCGAGCAGCTGGGCGCGATGAAAGCCGGCGGCAAGCGGCCCGCTGTCGGGGCCGTCATGGGCACCCAGGGCAGCGGCATGAATAAAGAAACCCGGGGCAGGCAGCGGCTCGGCCCGCCGGGTAACGACCGCCGCGAGGAACGGCCGCCCGGCCTGGGCGTCCTCACGCATCAGACCTTCGAGCGCGAGCGCGACGCGGTGGATCGTCTGCGGCGGTGACAGGCCGAGCGCACCGGCCACCTGCTGGTACGTGACCGTCTGTCCCGCCGCTGCCACCGATTCGAGATGGCGGCGCAGGACGGCGGGGTCCGGCGCGTCAGCGCTTTTCGTACTGCCTGGCGCCAAACAGAATCTCCTTCGCCCTGTCATCGAAGCCCTCGCCCTGCTTGCCGCGACGCGCATCGTCGACCAGCAGTGCCATGGCCTTCGCCACGGCCGGACGAGCCCGCACCGCCTCGACCCAGCGACGAACATGGGGAAAGTCGTCGAGGTTCTGGCCCTGGCGCTCGTGCGAATTGATCCACGGCCAGGTGGCCATGTCGACGATGCCGTACTCGTCGCCCGCGATGTACTCCGACTCACCGAGTCGGCGGTCGAGGACGTTGTACAGGCGCGCGGCTTCGTTGGTATAGCGCTGGATCGCGTATTCGATCCGGTCGGGCGCGTAGTGGCGAAAGTGATGGGCCTGGCCGAGCAGTGGGCCAATGCCTCCCATCTGAAACATGAGCCACTGCATCGCCCGCCAGTAGGCCCCGGGCTCGCGCGGCATGAATCGGCCGGTCTTGTCGGCCAGATACAGGAGAATCGCGCCCGACTCGAACAGCGAGATTTCGCGACCGTCCGGTCCCTCCGGATCCACGATCGCCGGAATCTTGTTGTTCGGGCTGATGCGCAGGAAATCCGGCTCCAGCTGGTCGCCGCGGGCGATGTTCACCGGGTGCAGCGTGTACGGCAGCCCGGTCTCCTCCAGCATGATGGCGACCTTGCGGCCGTTGGGTGTCGGCCAGAAGTGAAGTTCGATCGGTTCGGTCTGCATCCGCTCTTACACGCCCGCTGCGCCATCCTTCGCCGCCACACGCGCCTGATAGCGCGCCCACTTGCGCTCGTGATCCAGCGCCAGCTCATGCAGCAGTGCCCAGGTATACAGCCCGGTGTCGTGGCCGTCGTCGAACACCAGCTTCACCGCGTAACGGCCCACCGGGTCAACGCGATCGATCAGCACGTTCTCCTTGCCGGTGACGAGCACGCCCTCGCCGGCACCGTGCCCCTTCACCTCCGCCGAAGGCGAATGCACACGCAGCAGTTCAGCGCTCAGCCGCCGATGCATACCGTCCGAAAACGTAATCTCCAGCACCCCGGAGCGCTTGTGCAGCTTGATATCAACAGGATAGGGCGTGGCAGGCGTCGTCGATGTCATGTGCGTCGCTCAGAGTATGTACCGACTCAAGTCCTCATCCTGCACCAGCTCCCCAAGATGCTCATCCACATACGCCGCATCGACAACGACCTGCTGGCCATGCCGATCGGCCGCTTCAAACGACACCGTCTCCAGCAGCCGCTCGAGCACTGTATGCAGGCGCCGTGCGCCGATGTTCTCGCTGCGGTCATTCACCTGGAACGCCACCTCGGCGATACGACGGACGCCTGATGCATCGAAGGTGAGCGACACTTCCTCGGTGCCCAGCAGCGCGCGGTACTGCTCGGTCAGCGACGCGCTGGGTTCGGTGAGTATGCGCACGAAGTCCTCGGCGTTCAGCGCCGACAGCTCCACGCGAATCGGGAAGCGTCCCTGCAGTTCGGGAATCAGATCGGAGGGCTTGGCCACGCTGAACGCGCCGGAGGCGATGAACAGAATGTGGTCGGTGCGCACCATGCCGTAACGCGTGCTCACGGTGCAGCCTTCCACCAGCGGCAGCAGATCGCGCTGCACGCCCTCGCGCGACACGTCCGCGCCGGTGGTCTCGGCGCGGCGCGCCACTTTGTCGATTTCGTCGAGGAACACGATGCCGTTGTGCTCCACGGCACGCACCGCTTCGATCTTGATGTCTTCCTCATTGACCAGCTTCGCGGCTTCCTCGTCGCGCAGCAGCTTCAGCGCATCCTTTACCTTGAGCTTGCGGTGGCGGCGCTTGCCGGTGCCCAGGTTCTGAAACATGCTCTGCAGCTGGTTGGTCATTTCTTCCATGCCCGGCGGCGCCATGATCTCCACACCCACCGGCAGCGCCTGCACGTCGATTTCCACCTCGCGATCGTTCAGCGAACCTTCGCGCAGCATCTTGCGAAAGCGCTGTCGGGTGTCGCGCTCGTTACTGGCGTCGGAACTGCCCGGCAGCAGTACGTCGAGCAGTCGATCCTCGGCGGCATCCTCGGCCTGATGCGTGACGCGCGCCAGCGCACTTTCACGCTGCATCTTCACGGCCATGTCGACCAGATCGCGGATGATGGAGTCCACCTCGCGACCCACATAGCCGACCTCGGTGAATTTCGTCGCCTCCACCTTGATGAACGGTGCCTGCGCCAGTCGCGCCAGGCGCCGTGCGATTTCGGTCTTGCCCACGCCGGTGGGGCCGATCATCAGAATGTTTTTCGGCGTAATTTCGGCCTGCAGCGGCTCGGGCACCTGCGCGCGCCGCCAGCGGTTGCGCAATGCGATGGCTACCGCACGCTTGGCTTCCTGCTGGCCGACGATATGCCGGTCCAGTTCCTGGACGATCTCTCGGGGGGTCATCGTAGACATTTACAGCTCTTCAATCGTGATGTCGCGGTTCGTGTAGATGCAGATGTCGCCGGCAATGGTCAGCGACTTCTCAACGATCGCGCGCGCGGAAAGTTCGGTGTTGTCGATCAGCGCCTGGGCGGCCGCCTGTGCGTAGGCGCCGCCGGAGCCGATCGCGATCAGGTCGTGCTCGGGTTCAATCACATCGCCGTTGCCGGAGATCAGCAGCGAAACCTTGTCGTCGGCCACGCACAGCAGTGCTTCGAGTCGGCGCAGCATGCGGTCGGTGCGCCAGTCCTTGGCGAGTTCGATGGCCGCGCGCGTGAGGTTGTTGTACTTCTCGAGCTTGCCTTCGAAGTATTCGAACAGCGTGAACGCGTCGGCGGTGCCGCCGGCGAAGCCGGCCAGCACCTTGCCGGACGACAGCCGCCGCACCTTGCGCGCGTTGCCCTTCATGATCTTGTCGCCCAGCGTGACCTGGCCGTCGCCGCCCATGGCGACGTGGCCGGCGCGGCGTACGCAGAGGATGGTCGTGCCGTGAAACATGTTGCTCTCTTTCGTGTCCTGCGATGGGTGCATGGAGGGGTCCGGCTTCGTTGTCGTCAGTGGCAGGTCCAGCGCAGCCGGGCGGGGCCGGGTGCTGCGGGCCGCGCGATCAGGGGGCGGGCAGACGCAGGCGGCGCGGACGCCTCATGAACTGCGGCGCCGCGCACGCGGATGCGCCTTGTCGTATATGGAGGCCAGGTGCTGGAAATCAAGGTGTGTGTAGACCTGTGTGGTGGACAGGCTGGCGTGACCGAGCAGCTCCTGCACCGCGCGCAGATCGCCGCTGGATTCGAGCATGTGGCTGGCGAAGCAGTGGCGCATCAGATGCGGATGGACACGCACCGGCGCACCGGCGCGCCGCGACCACTGCGCCAGGCGCAGCTGCACCGATCGCGGCGTGAGCCGCCTGCCGCGCTGTGTGAGCCACGCCTGCAGTGCTTCCACGGCCTTGCGGCCCACCGGCAGCACCCGTGTGCGCTGGCCCTTGCCGAGCACGCGCACGGTGTTGTCGGCCAGATCCAGATCCACCAGATCCAGGTTCACCAGCTCCGCCAGACGCAGGCCGGAGGAATACAGCAGTTCGATGATCGCGCGGTCGCGCACGGTGAGAATGTCGTCGCCGGTGAGTTGCAGAATGCTCGCCACCTGATCGGTGTCCAGCGTCGCCGGCAGCCGCCTGGGCGCCTTCGGTGCCTGCACGTGCACCGCGCTGTTGGTTTTCACTTCACCCAGTTCGGCGAGATGGGCAAGAAAGCCGCGCACCGCCGACAACCGGCGCGCGATGCTGCGCGCACCCAGTCCACGACGATGGCATTCGGCGGCGAAACGGCGCACCGCGAAACTGTCCAGATCGCCGGGGTCTGCCAGCGTCTCGCGTGCGCAGAATTCCAGCAGCACGGTGAGGTCGCGCCGATACGCGCTCACGGTATGGGCGGAAAGCCTGCGTTCGGTAGCGAGCCGGCGCAGGTACGGCTCGAGGTGTTCAGCGAGCCGCATCGCCCGCGCGGGCGCCGGTGAGCGCCGCGGTGATCAGCTCACCCAGCCGGGTGAGAAAATCCAGGCGCTGGCCGGGATGGAAGTGTTCCACGTCGTGGCTGCCGATCGCCAGGAAGCCGAGATCGGCCTGTGATCCCAGTGGAATCATTGCTGCCGACTGGATGGCATCGGCCTCGTGCTCGAACAGCACTTCGCGCTGCCGCTCGCGGATCATGCCGCAGCGCGGACGTGCAGTACGCAGGAACGTGGCGAAGGGCTTGAGGGCGTCGTCTTCGCGATCGAGCACACGCACGAAGCCGCGTGGCGGCGCCTCGACGCCCTGATCGGCGAACAGCACCAGCACCGCGCGTTCGGCGGCGAAATCCTCGCGCAGCGCGGTTTCAATGGCGTCCACCCGCGCCGGCAACCCCTGGCTGGTCATCAGACGCAGCGCCAGTGCATGGCTTTTCTCGACGAGCTGGTCGTTGAGCCTGGCCACCGCCACCAGCTCCTTGAGCTGGCGGTCCAGCTGCGTGTTGCGCTGCCGCAGCATGCTCACCTGGCGTTCAACCAGCGACACCGCCGTGCCGGAGGTGCGGTGCGGGAGTTTCAGGCTGACCAGCAGGGTCGCATGGCGCTCGAAGAAGTCCGGATGGCTGCGCAGGTAGCTGACCACCTGGTCTTCGGTGAAACTCTCGGTGACGATCGCTTCGCTTTTGGGCTGACTCATAGCTCGATCTGTCCCTCGTAGACTGTCTGTGCGGGCCCGGTTTGCCACAAAGCGGCGCCTGGTCCGGGCCACGTTACCGTGAGCACGCCGCCGGGCAGCTCCACGTCCACCTGCTCGTCCAGCTGACCGCGCGATCGCCCGACCGCCACCGCCGCGGCCGCGCCTGTTCCGCAGGCCGGCGTCTCACCGACACCGCGTTCGAAGACCCGCAGTCTGATCCGTCCGCGGTCGCGAATCTGCATGAAACCGACATTCACGCTGCGCGGAAAATCCGGATGCTGCGCCAGCGCCGGACCCAGTATACCGACCGGCGCGTCATCAACCGAATCAACGCTGATCACCGCGTGCGGATTGCCCATCGACACGGCCCCGAAATCCACCTCCCGACCGGCCGCCTGCAGCCGGTAACTGTCGGCCTGACGGTCGGCGCGAAACGGCAGTGCCTGCGGGGCAAAGTCCGGCTCGCCCAGGCTGACGCTGACGCGCCCCTGTGCATCCACCTGCGCGTCCACCAGACCACCGGCGCTGTGCAGCTTCAGTCGGGTGCCGGTGCGCGCACCGGCAATGAATTGCGCGATACAGCGCGCACCGTTGCCGCACTGTTCCACTTCACCGCCATCGGCGTTGAATACGCGGTATGCGGCATCGTGCCCGGCCGGCGCGCTGGACTCGACCAGCAGCAGCTGATCGAAGCCGACGCCAAGCCGGCGGTCGGCGAGGCGGCGGATCAGCTCCGCTGACGGACCCGGCTGGTTGGCGGGCCAGCGCAGCACGACGAAGTCGTTGCCCAGACCCTGCATCTTGGTGAAATTCAGTCGCATCGAATCGTTCGCCCGGACTGGCATTGCGGCCGCGCCCGCGTTAGCGTGCTCGCGACCGGTTGGAAGTGACTCGCGGAATTATAGATGGAATCTCTGTGGCTGAAATCGCAACGAGTGTACGCCGATCTGCGGGAGTTTCTCGCGCATCTGGAGCAGCAGGGTGATCTGCTGCGCGTTGATGCAAAGGTCGACCCGCACCTGGAACTGACCGAGCTGTCGCGGCGCGCGCTGGCCGAGGATGGGCCGGCGCTGTGGCTGAGCCATGTGGGCGACAGCGGTGTGCCGGTGCTGAGCAACCTGTTCGGCAGTGCGCGCCGCATCGCCGGTGCGCTGGGCGCCGACAACACCTCGGTGTTTGCCGAGCTCGGCCAGCTGCTGGCCTCGCTGAAGGCACCCGAGCCGCCGCGCGGCGTGGCCGAAGCCTGGCGCAAGCTGCCGCTGCTGAAGGAAATCCTGAAGATGGCGCCACGCACGGTGCGCAACGCGCCGGTGCAGGAAGTGGTGCTGGAAGGCAGCGATGTGGACCTCACGCGCTGGCCGATCCAGACCTGCTGGCCGGACGACGCCGGCCCGCTGATCACCTGGGGCATGACCACGACGCGCGGTCCGGAGCAGACGCGCCAGAACCTGGGCGTGTATCGCCAGCAGGTGATCGACCGCAACAAGGTGATCATGCGCTGGCTCGCGCATCGCGGCGGCGCCACCGATTTTCGCGCCTGGTGCGCTCGCCACCCGGGCCAGCGCTTTCCGTTGGCGGTGAGCCTGGGCGCGGACCCCGGCACCATCCTGGCCGCGGTCACGCCGGTGCCGGACACGCTGTCCGAATATGCGTTCGCGGGCCTGCTGCGCGGACGACGCACCGAACTGGTGCAGGCGCGTGGCTCGGACCTGATGGTGCCGGCCAATGCCGAGATCACGCTGGAGGGTTACATCGAGCCCGGCGAAACCGCGCCCGAAGGGCCGTTCGGTGATCACACCGGCTACTACAACGAGGTGGAAAACTTTCCGGTGATGACCATCGAGCGCATCACCCACCGCCGCGATCCGTTCTATCACACCACCTACACCGGCCGCCCGCCGGATGAGCCGGCGGTGCTCGGGCTGGCGCTGAACGACGTGTTCGTGCCGATCCTGCGCACGCAGTTCCCGGAGATCGTGGATTTCTACCTGCCCAGCGAGGCCTGTTCGTATCGCGTCGCGGTGGTCAGCATACGCAAGCAGTACCCCGGACACGCCAAGCGCATCATGTTCGGCATCTGGTCGTTCCTGCGCCAGTTCATGTACACGAAGTGGGTGATCGTCGTCGACGACGACATCAACGCACGGTCCTGGGAAGACGTGATCTGGGCGATTTCCACACGCGTGGATCCGGCGCGCGACTCGGTGATCGTGGAGTCCACGCCCATCGACTACCTGGATTTCGCCTCGCCGGTGGCGGGTCTGGGCTCGAAGATCGGCACGGATGCGACGTCGAAGTGGCCGGGCGAAACCAACCGCGAATGGGGGCGGCCGATCAGTATGGACAGGGACGTTGAGGAACGCATCGATGCTTTGTGGCAAACCCTGCGCGGCACATCGAACACGCAGTAGTCAGCTCACACGGATGAACTCACGAAGATGACTTTTACCATTCATTGGACATTTGTCATAAGGCTGGCTACCTTAGCGTAAATGTGCGAAGTGACACATCGCGCCTGAACAAGAACAACGGCGAATCAATCGCTCCGGGAGTGCCTATGCGACACATTCTCGTCACCAACGCAAAGGGCGGCTGCGGCAAGAGCACGCTGGCCACCAATCTTGCTGCTTATCTGGCGTCGGAGGGTTTCGAAACCGCGCTGGCCGACTTCGACCCGCAGGGGTCGTCGATGGACTGGCTCGCACAGCGACCCGAAGAGTACGCGAAGATCACCGGCATCGCCGGATTCGACGACGGCCTGCGCAGTGTGCCGCGTTCAGCCGAGTTCCTCGTGATCGATGCCCCGGCACGATCGCATGGCAAGGAGCTGAATGAGCTGGTGAAGCGCGCCGAGACCATCATCGTGCCCGTCCTGCCATCGCCCATCGACATGAACGCGGCGAGCAAATTCGTCGACGAACTGCTGCATGTGCAGAAGGTCGCCGACAAGAAGGCGAAGGTGGCGGTGGTTGCCAATCGCGTGAAGGAAAACACGCTGATTTTCGAGGAACTGGACGAATACCTGGGCAAGCTCAAGGTGCCGTATATCGCCACGCTGCGTGAAGCACAGAACTACATACGTGCCTATCAGCGCGGTCTTGGCATTCATGAGCTGCCGCCCTATCTGGCCTGGCCGGACTGGGAACAGTGGGATCCGATCCTCGAATGGCTGGATTCCAAGGGCTCGATGCCGCGCTGACTGTTGCGCCGCGCCAGACCGCTCAGGCGGTCTGGCTGTCCGTGCCGGCGGCGCCGGCCTGCACAGCCGTGCCCGGTTCCGCATCCATGGCGGACGGCGCGGGCAGCGCCTTGCGCCCGGTCACCAGTCCCAGTCCGGACCGGTAGGCCTCGGCGGCGCCGTCGGACTCACCCAACTGTTCCAGCAGCTCGGCATACAGCGCGTAGGACTCCGGGCGCGGCGCGATCGCTAGGCTGGATTCCAGATAGCTGCGCGCCTTGCCCCACAGTTCATTGGCAATGCACAGGCGGGCCGCGGTGAGCAGCAGCACCGGATCGTCGGTGTGCTTGCCCAGCCATTGTTCGGCGCTGCGCAGCTGCGCGCGCGGATCGCTGCCCACCACCTCACCGTAGCTGGCGACCAGCTCCGGATGCCACTGCCGCCGCAGCCAGCTGCGCAGCTCGACCTCGACATCATCGGCATGGCCCAGCCGCTGCAGCGCCAGTGCGCGCACACGCAGCATGGCCGGCGCGCTGCGCAGCGTCGACGGCAACGTGCTCCACACGCGCTGGAGCTCCTCGTGAGTGACATCAGCGCCGGCACTGTAGCGACGCAGCGCTTCGCAGCCCAGCCGCTCCAGTTCGTCCTGCGCAAGGCGCGCATCCCCCAGGCGCGGCATCAGTGCCAGCAGCGCCCGCCACTCGCCCAGTTGCGCATGCGTGCGTGCCAGAAGACCCGGCGCCAGCGGATGATCCGGGCTGCGTTCCAGCAGGAGTCGCAGCGTGGCCCGCGCACGGCCATATTCGCCGGCTTCGAACTGCAGTTCGCTCTGGGTGAGCAGGACCGTGACCGCGGCATCGGGCGCTTCGTCCATGGCCCGCTGCAGCCACTGATCGCGACGTTCGGAGGAACCCTGTGACTGCGCCGCGCGTGCGGCCATCAGGTAGTTCACCAGCGACGCATCGTGACCACGGGCGCCGCCGGTGAGCAGTTTTTCAGCCTTGCCGTAGCGGCCCTCGGCCATCTGCGTCACCGCCTGCGTGAGCCGGCGCGTGACCCGCCGTGCGCGGTGATCGGCGAGCTGTTCGCCGAGCGCGCGTGGGGCGCGCCACACAACCAGCGCAAAACGCACCGCCGCATACACAAGCACGATCAGCAGCACCAGGCCGGGCACCGACATCTGCAGCAGGTAGCCGCGAAACTCGATCAGCACATAGCCGCGATCCTGGAGCAGGAAGTGGCTGGCGATCACACCCAGGATCAGTGCCGTGAGCGCCCAGACACCAAGACGCATCAACGCTCTCCGCCGCCCAGCCGTCTCAGCATCACCAGCGGTTCGCTGATGTCGGGCCGCACCGGCGCAACATCCACCTCGGCCAGCTCGCGCAGCGTGGCCAGCGTGCCGTCAACGGCGGCGCCGCGCTCGTACTCACGCTCCAGCACACGTATCGCGGCCTGCAGCGCCTCCTGGTAGCTCACCGTCGATTCCCGCAGCACGGCGAGTCTGGCGGTCTCCAGCGACACTTCCAGCTGGCGCCGCACCAGTGCGCGCTCATCGGCAGTCAGCGTCCGGTCGACCGGCGCATCGCTGCGCTCCACCGAGACGATGCCGCGCAGCGCCAGCTGCAGACTGCGCCACAAGCGGCGAACGCCGGGTTCCATATCGGTCAGCTCGGCCGCGGTATCCGGCGTCTGCGAACGCTGCGGGCCGGCACTCAGCGGCAACGTACCGGCGCGCGCGGCCACGCCGCCGATGCGTCGCACGATGCTGTCCACGTCGGGGCGCTCGACGCCGCGCAGCGTGACGAGATCCGCGGCAATCCTGTCGCGCACCGGGCCAAGTGCCGGGTTGGCCAGCTGTCGCAGACGATCGTCGGCCAGTTCCAGCGCGCGGATGGCATTACTCCAGCGCCCGGCTAGCTGAAGCTCCTCGCTGGCCAGCGATAGATAATGCTCGGCCTCCACGCGCAGCCAGCGCGCGCGCGCATCCATCGAGCCGCCCTGCATCGCGTCGACACGGGTTTCCACGTCGGCGATACGTTCGGGCAGCGTGTTCACCCGTGAGGCGATCTGCTCATTCAGCCGTTGCTGTTCGCGCAGCGCGCTCTGCAGCGCTTCGAACTGTTCGCTGAGACGATCGGTGGTGGACGCCGAACGGTCCAGTGCAACCGCGGTGTCGACGCCGGCCCGTTGCAGTTCGGCCTGGAGTTCGCGCTGCTGAAACCACAGCGCGCCGAGCAGAACGATCAGCACGACGCAGACCACGGCCATCGCGGCCAGTGCCGCAAGCGGTGCAACGGTGGCTGTGCTGGCGGCCTGCCCTTTCTGCTGTTCCGTGGTGTGCTCGTCTGTGCGCTCGCCGCTCATGGTGATCCCACCGTCCGGTCACATAAGACCCGTTACGGCGCGAGCATAGCGCAGGTAGCCGGCCGGGGCGTCAACCGCGGGCCAGGTGCAGGGTCGATCGTGGGGTCAATCGCAGGGCGCGTCGCAAGGCAAGGCGCGTCGTCAGTCGCACCAGGTGTCGACATCCGCGGCAGCGCGCGTGCGGGCCTCGTCGATCTCCTCGGAGGACAGGTACTGGCGCTCGCCGTCCGGCAGGGTGCGGTAGAGGCGGTGAGACAGGGTGTAGTTCTCGAGGCGTTCGTTGGCCACGGTGCAGTTGCGGGCACGCAGCTCACGCAGTTCCTCGGTGGTGGGTTCGCGGGTCATTTCGCCCCCCAGCGCCTCGGACTGCTGGCCCGGCGGCGGTTCGGCAGGTGCCTGCGCCGGGGTCGCGGTGGCGGCACGCGCCGGCGAGGCTGTGAGCACGCGAACGGCCTCGGCATCCGCTCCATGGGGACGGTCGCTGTAGACGACGTTGCCCTCGGCATCGAAGGAACGATAGACCTCCTGTGCGCCCAGTGTGGTGACGCCCAGTGAAGTCGCGGTCAATACCAGCACAGTAAGCCACAGTATCCGCACAACAAATTCTCTCCGGCAGGACCGTGATCGAGTCTAGCACGCGGTCTGTTGATCACAGCGGACCGCATCCGCGTTCTGTGACACGGTTCAAGTCCGGCGAGGGCGACGAATATGCGGTGCCCGATGATGTAGGTCCTTGCAGGGACCGGAACAGGGTCAGGAGCAGGGTTCACGGCCCGGAGCAGGATTCACGGCACTGTCCGCGCCAGAAGCTGGCGGGTAATCGGTATGATCGGGACTGGCCGAACCAATCAGGACACAATGGCGAGAAATGCGGCTCGCCTGCGACACACCATGGAGAGTGAAATGAGCGACGATCCCAAGCGCCCCGGCCTGGACGAACTGGCAAGACAGCTGGCCGAGGCGGTTCCGCAGAACATCAAGGCGCTGGGCCAGGATGTGGAGCGCAATTTCCGTGCGCTGCTGCATTCGGGCTTCGAGCGCATGGACCTTGTCACGCGTGAGGAATTCGATCTGCAATCGGCGGTGCTGCAACGCACTCGGGAAAAGCTCGAGGCGCTGGAAGCACGGGTGGCGGAACTGGAACGCGCCACCCGGCCGGAACTGTGATTGCCCGGGCTGTGATGCCCCGAGCCGTAATGCACTGATTCGCGCCCCGGTTCATCGGATTCACCGGATCGACCGGATTCACGGGGTCGTCGACGCAAGCGTCGGCGTCGGCGTCAACTCACCGGCTGACATGTGTCGCTCGCGACGCTGAGCAGTCGCGGCCTGCACGGGCTGGGTGCCTATGCGGTTACGGTGGAGGTCCATCTGGCTGGCGGCCTGCCGGCGTTCACCATCACCGGCCTGCCGGCCACCGCAGTACGCGAGAGTCGCGAGCGGGTACGCGCCGCGCTGCAGGGCAACGACCTGGGCTGGCCTGGCAGGCGAATCACCGCGCACCTGGGCCCGGCCGACGTACCCAAGGACGGCGGCCGGTTCGACCTGCCGATCGCACTGGGCGTCGTGCAGGCCGAGACCGGTCGCAACTGGCGTACCGACGGCATCGAGTTCGTCGGCGAGCTGAGTTTGAGCGGTGCGCTGCGGCCGGTCACCGGCGCGCTGCCATCGGCGCTGGCAGCGCGCGATGCCGGGCATGCGCTGGTGCTGCCCGAAGCCAATGCCGCCGAAGCGGCCCTGGTGCCGGGCGCCGAACTGTATGCGGCCGGCCACCTTGTCGAGGTGATTGCCCATCTGGACGGACGCACGCGGCTGGCGAAAGTCGCGCCCGCGCCGCCGTCGCAGACGCGGACGCAACCAGCCGGACGCGAGCTGGCTGATGTGATCGGCCAGCACACGGCCAAGCGTGCGCTGGAGGTCGCCGCGGCCGGTGGCCACAACCTGCTGATGATCGGCCCGCCCGGCAGCGGCAAAAGCATGCTTGCCGAACGTCTGCCCGCGCTGCTGCCGCCACTAGGCTTCGACGACATGCTATGCGTGGCGAGTATCGCGTCGGTGGCGGGGCTGGCGGAGCTGATCGGTCAGCGGGCAGCGCCGTTCCGCGCGCCTCACCACACGGCGTCCGCGGCAGCGCTGGTCGGCGGTGGCAACCGGCCGCGACCAGGTGAGGTATCGCTGGCGCACAAGGGCGTGCTGTTTCTCGATGAATTGCCGGAATTTGCGCGTGGCGCGCTGGAAGCGCTGCGTGAACCGCTGGAAACCGGTGTGGTGCGTGTCTCGCGGGTACAGCGGTCGGTAAGCTTTCCGGCCGAGTTCCAGCTGCTCGCGGCAATGAACCCTTGCCCCTGCGGCTATCGGGGCGACGGCACCGACCGCTGCCGCTGTGCGGATGACCGCGTCCTCGCCTATCGGGGGCGACTCTCCGGCCCGCTGCTGGACCGGGTGGACCTGCATGTGGAAGTTCCGAGGGTCGTCTGGCGCGGTCCAGGCAGGAAGGCGGCTGCCAGCGAGACCGGACCCGCCCGTGAGCGCATTGCGGCCGCCAGGGCGCGCCAGCGGCAGCGGGGGCCGCGCCTGAATGCCCGGCTGTCGGCCGCCGAACTGCGGCGCGTGGCGACTGCCGATGCGGACGGCCACGCGCTGCTGGAGACCGCGGTGGACCGGTGGCATCTGAGCGCTCGCGCCGTGAGCCGGGTGCTGAAGGTGGCGCGCACCATCGCCGACCTTGCCGGCTGCGATGCCGTGCTGCGCGAACATGTGGCCGAAGCGCTTCAGCTGCGCTGCCTGGACAGGCCGATATGACGGATTTCCACAACACAAACGCCCGCCATCGGCGTTACGAGGCATGCGTTCTGGGCTATAATCGCCCGCCGCAAACCAAGCGAGGCAGCATCCGTTGCGTAATCAGGACGATCAATTCTTCGACAGCTTCGTGCTCGTTATCGGCATCCTCGTGCTGATCACCATCGGCGTGTTCTTCCTGGTCCGATACATCTCCGCGAACACGCAGGCCGTTTTCGTCAAGGAAGACGCGCGGTACCTCGCGGCAATCGATCAGCGCACCGAGCCGCTGGGCCGTGTGGTATTGATGGGTGCCGAAGAACTCGCCGCCGCGCCCGTCATCGCAGCCGCCCCGCAACAGGTCGCGGCACCCCTGACCGGTCCGCAGGCCTACAACAACGCCTGCACGTCCTGCCACGCTACCGGCATCGGCGGCGCTCCAGTCACCGGCGATGCCAGCGCCTGGACGGCGAGGCTGGAGCAGGGCATGGATGTACTCGTGCGACATGCCATCGAGGGTTTCACCGGGCAGGCAGGCTTCATGCCACCGCGGGGCACCAACCCGTCACTGTCCGACCAGGAAGTCACCGACGCCGTCGAATACATGGTCGAACAGGTCCGCTGACGGAACGATCGCCGTCCGGCGCCAGGTGCCGGGCAACTGAACGGCGCCCGGCGCTGAATCTCGTTGCACGCGAAGCGTGCCAACGCATGGTGGATCGGGTAGTTGGGGCGATCACTCGCCCACCTGATGCACGGCCTCGTATGCGGTTCCTGTTCGTCAGGCCGGAGCTTTGCTTACAGCTTCCTTCCCACCCCGCCTCGCGACGACGCGGTTGCTGTTCGGCTTGCTTTCGCTTACCGGTTCTCCAGCGCCGTTCATGGCGCTGCGCGCCCAGAACGGCGCACCAAAAAAATGCCGTGCCCCAGATCGCTGGAGCACGGCATCAGTTGCAACGAAACGGCTGTTGGAGTGCGTGGATCGGGCCAGCACCGCAAGGCGCCAGCCCGATCCGCAACCGCCGCTATCCCCTCATCAGAAGCCCATCCTCACGTTCAGCCGGTAGGCCCGACCGATGCCGTTGTAGAACCGCGTGTTCACACCGGCAATGTTGCCGCCGGACCAGAAGTTCGGCTGCTTGTCGAACACATTGTCGATGTTCAGCGACAGGCTGAGCTCATTCAGACGATTCGGTGCGAATCGCGACTGATTGAAGTCATAGGCAATCGTCGAGTTCCAGGTCGTCCAGCTCGGCATACGATTCTGCGAAATCGTGAAATGCAGATCCGGTGCCCAGCGCGGATCTTCCGGTCCGACCCAGAATACCGACCCCTTGGCGCTGCCGATGAAACGGGCCTGTGCGGTGAACGAGAACGCGTTCTTGCGATACGTACCGAACAGATTACCCGACCAGGTCGGCGTGGGCGTGTAGTTCGCGAAGATGCCACCACCACGTGCGCCGCCAGTCTGGCCCACCACGTTATCGCGCTCTTCACACCGGGTCTCGGTCGAGCTCAGGCGCGTGATGTTGGTGCAGATGCTCTGCTCCAGCGAACGCGTGCCCATCAACCGCACCGAGTAGCTGCCGCCACCGCTCAACCGCTTGCTGTAAGCGGCCGAGATGTCGAACCCGCGCGACCAGAACGGCTCGGTGTTCTCCTGGGTGGTCCAGATCTCCTCGATGTTGCTGCGCGGATTGTCAGGCTCCAGCGCGTCCGGCTCACCGAAGGTGATCAGGGCGCAGTAGTACGGATCATCGAACTCGAAACACCGGTATATCGGGTACGGCAGATTGTCCTCGTTGTCCGGATCACTCGGGTTGGAGTAGCTGATGCCATCCTTCACGAAGATCTTGTAGTAGTCGACCGAGAACTGCAGACCCTGGCCCCAGCCACTGGGCGTAAACACAAAGCCCAGTGTGTTCGTGACCGACAACTCGTTGCGAAGGCCCGGATTCGAACCAATCACGAACTCGTAGACGTCCTGAGGATCCGCCACTTCACGCCAGGGATTGTCCACGGTGAACGGCAACGCCCCGGACGTCCAGCTCTGGCGATAGAACAGTTCGCGCACACTCGGCTGACGAATATCCATAGAGCGCGTGGTGCGGATACGCATCCAGTTGACCGGGTTGTACACGAGCGAGGCTTTGTGCGAATCCGAGTAGCGGATCGCCGTCAGGCTTTCCTCCGGATCGACCCGGTAGGACTCCTGACGCGCCCGCCGGCTGGACAGGTTGATCATCATGTAATCCGCACCCGGCCGGCCGCGCAGCAGCGGCAATTCGAGCTCGGCGAAGATGTCGGCGTTCTTCGTACCGCCGCGCCACGGATCACCATACTGCGCAGCGAAGTCGGTGCGCCGATAGATGTTGTCATCACCACCCGTCCAGTTGTTGGTCTCGGTCTCGCGATAGTCGATACCGGTGGCCAACTGGAACGGACCGGCGCCGATACCATCCCAGAACGCGCCCGAGAACGACACCGACGCGCTGTGGTTAGGCTGCTTCGTGAACTCGATCAGGTCGTCCCAGGCATAGTCCATCGCCGCGGCCGAAGCCCCCAGGCCAAACGGATTCAGCGGCACGCAGCCATCAGCCAGCGCATCGATGAACTCCGTAACCCGCGCCGAATCCGGCAGATCATCGCCCGCACCTACCAGCAGCATGTCGCGCCATGCGGCCCGGTTGGCTGCGCCAATGCCGTTGGAAGCATTGACACGACACACCGGATCGCCACTCACGGGATCGATGATGGAGTCCAGCGCCATCTTGCGCCGGCGGTTGGTCGGGTTGTTGATCATCCCCTGGTAGCGGTCGGACGACCCGAAAGCCAGATACGCGTCGTACTGCCAGTTACGGCCACCGAACAGGCCACCCTGACCACTCAGGGTTACGCGCCAGGTGTCCGTCTTCGACTCGGTACGGGCATCCATCAGCTGATCCGCCCAGTTCTTGAGCAGCAGGGTACCCGGGTCTGAGCCGGCTCCACCCCAGAAGGCGCTAAAGTTGTAGTCGTAATAGCTTCCGCCGCACTGGGTGGCAGTGCCCCGGTTCAGCAGCGCCTGGTTCGCCTCCGCATCCATGAACATGGGATCGCGGAATGCGTTGTCTTCCTTCATGCAGACCGTCTGCTGGTGGCGCCCGGTGCGGTTCTGCGGCACCGAGGCCTCGTTGCGGCCCCAGGTCACCTCAGCCGTGAACGACGTATGATCGTTGAACGCATAGATGAAGCGACCGTACAGGTTGTCCCGGTCCGAACCCTGGCGCAGCGGGAAGCCCTCGGAGAACATGTCGCCTTCACCGCCGACCACGCGCGCGCCGGCCCCGGCGATCAGCGCATAGTCGTACCACTCGGGACTCAGACTCGTCTGATACGGGACGATGCTGCGCCCGTCCGGGGTGAACTGGATCAGCGTGTTGAAGTACGGATCATCCAGCGGCTGGTTGTTGTGTACATGCACCGACCCGGTGCGGCTGCTGTGCAGACGGCGCACATCCTCGTACACCGCATAGCGCGGCTGGCCCGGCAGCCTGGGATCGGCCAGCGGTGGGAGTTCTTCCCAGTTCCGCGGATCGGAAGACCCGGGAATCGCGCCGGCACCACCGGCTGCGCCGCTGTCGATGAAGTTCCAGCTACGACCGCACCAGTCGCGGGCGTCCTGGCAGTTCAGGATGGAGTCGATGTACTGGCGTTCGAAGCCGAGCGTCAGATGCCCGCGCCCGTTCATCAGACGGGTGCCGTTGGCGATACTGAAGTTGAACTGATCGCCATCGCCGGCATGCGTCTGGTAGAAGCCGGTTTGGATGCGCGTACCTTCGATCTCGCGGTTCAGCACGATGTTCACCACACCGGCCACCGCGTCGGAGCCGTAGGTTGCACCGGCACCGCCGGTCACCGTCTCCATACGACCGACGAGCACCGACGGGACCATGCTCAGATCCACCGCGCCGCCATTGGTCG
>JBJHBP010000009.1:0-113012 GCA_050485545.1 Gammaproteobacteria bacterium | reverse complement strand
AGTTTCTGGATCACCAACCCGGACAACGTCTACCGGGACAACGTGGCTGCGGGTTCCGACCAGATAGGCTTCTGGATGTCATTGCCGGAACACCCGAACGGTGAGTTCCTGGGCACCGAGATCAGCCGCAACACCTGGCCGCGCCGAACGCCGATACGCGAATTCAGGGGCAACGTTGCCCATTCCAACTTCGACGGATTCATGTTCGACCGGAACATCAACGAGGACAACACCTTTGGCCTGACCGGCAACTCGCATATGCCCCTGGAAGATCCCTCTGACCCGAACAGTAAGGCTGTGATATCAGTCTTCGAGGATCTCACCAGCTACAAGAACCGCAATGGCGGCATCTGGGGTCGGGGTGAGAATCACATTTTCCGCAACATGAAGCTCGCCGACAATGCCATGGGATTCACGCATGCGTCCGGTTCGGCCGGTCGTGACCCATTTTCCTCGCTGGTCGTTGACTCGCTGTTCGTGGGCGAAACCGGCAACATAGGCAACCCTGCAACGCCAGACGAAATCGCCTATGGCCGCAGCCTGCCGAAGCCCTCGATACCGGATTTCCCGATCCGCGGCTACGAATACTACGATTACCGTGATGACGTGGTGAACACGACCTTCGTGAATTACCAGGACAACGAAAGGCGGGAAACAGGAGCGCTTTCCTGGCTGCTGTTCACAAGCTCCGGGGTCACGACCGACAACACAATCACGGGCGCGCAATTCATCAATGCCAAACCCGTGCATTTTCCGACCTTCGATGCCAGATTCGACAATGACAACCGGGGTGGGGTGGCCTGGCGGACCGCCGTGATCCACGACCTGGACGGCTCGGTCGGTGGCAAGCCTGACTCCTATATTCTGATCCACGACGGCGAGAACGACAGCGTTGCCACTGACGAGACCTGTGACATTCATCCAAGCTGGAACGCCGCCGTGTGTACGGGTGACGTCGGGCGCCTGTTTCTCAACAGGCCAGGAGGTGGTTTCGCTGAATTGGCTGCCGGGTTGCCCGTCTCTCTTCACCGCAAGGGCAAGGACTTTTCAATCACGGCCAATCAGAGCAATGTACGCGCCGGTACCGAGATCCGGGTGGATACCGAACGAGAGGAGCTTCACCTTAGTGTGAGGGAAATGGACGAAGGCTCATGGGTCGTGTTTGAACTTCCGGGCTACATCAACGCAGCCAACGGGATACAGCAAGACAGCATGGAAGCATTACGAAATGCGAGTGAAACCTCGTGGTTCAGGGATCAGAATGGTCTTTGGGCCAAACTGGTGGTCACCGATGCCGACTTTCAGGGCCCTGTTGTCGAGCCGGTCGGCCGCCTGGTTGCCCAGACCACAATAACGGTAAGCCGGTAATAGCTGACGGATTACTCCTGCTGATAAACGATCGACTCGAAGCTTTCCGCGCCGCTCTCATTGAAGGCGACGAAGCCGCGGAGTGCATGTTCACCTGAAGCGATCGCCTGCCGCGGGATGTTCAACTCGCGTCCGTACTGCTTTTCCTGACTGGGACGATCCGGGTCGTATGACCGAACCAGCCCGCGACTGTGGATTTGTTACGACGGCTAATCGGTATCTTCAGGTCGTTGGATAGCAGGCAGTACCATTGATCGCCGGTCTTGACGACTTTCACGATGGCGCGTCGCGCCACCCAGTGGGCTCGATGGACGCGCAAGCCAGCTTCCCCCATCGAATCCGCGGCCTGCTGCAGAGAACCGAGAATCATGCAGCGCCCGAGGTCCGTGTAGACGTGCAGATAGTGAAGGTCGGACGAAATCGCAATGACGTTCGTCCCCAGCGATTCGGGCAACCGGCTGATGAACTCCGCCCGGGCGGATTCGGCGTAGCGACCCGCTTCCGCCTTGTCGAGATCGGCCACTTCGGCCGAGCCGGCAAGAGTGGGGTCTCGCGAATCGCCGAACGATCGGCGATTCGCAAGAAACGGCAGATTGATGATCATCCATGAGGCCAACGTTGCCGGTGCAAGCTGGAGGAACTCGGCCACGATGCCTTGCCACCAACCGCGGCTGGCGAAGACATCCAGCCACCCGTCATCGTCTTCGAGAGGGCTCAGCGATGCCGGCAGCGCCTGTTCCACCAGGTAGCTCGCCGGCGCGACGAGTAACGCACCACCGATCCCAGCGATTAGCAATACGAGCCACGCCGGCAAGGAATTCATCATGTGCGGCAGAACGAGCCAGCTTGCGGCGTAGAGGGATACAAGCGCGAGTCCTATGTGAATCACCCAGAAGACCGTTCTTGCCGCTACGCCCAACCCCCGGCTGGCCTCTGGCTCGATCACCACGAACGTAACGACGAGGAGAGCGCCGACGACCGCAATGGAGCGCCCCAGCGCCCACGTCCCGAAAACTGTTCCGTTACTGACTACGGCGTTGCGATTCATACGGAGCCTCCAGGAAGCTACCACGAGTACTCGAACGTGAGTCCAATCAGCGGCAAGGTTTCCTCGTCTTCCTTGATCGTCCGCCCGGTCAGTATATTGAACTCATCGGGCAAACCGGCCGGTCCGCCATTCAAGTTCAGAACGTCCAGGAACAGAACCAGGTCCAGTCGGCCTATCGGGCGCCGGTAGTCGACCCGAAAATCCAGCGCGCTAAACGCCCTGCCGCGACCGACGTTCGTTTCAGTGATCTCCTGCGAGAATCGCACGGGCAGGTCGGGTGCCAGGACATCATCATGCGTGATGAACCGATATCCGGGTTGTCCCGATCCGTATCTCCAGCGTGCCGCGATCTGCCAGCGCCGGTTGAGTTCCCAGCGGCCGCCGAGAGCGGCGAAATGAACGCGATTGAAATCCCAGTCGTACCTGCCCCGGCCGTCATTGTCATCGACGCGGTACTGATTCCAGGAATAGACGAAATCGGCGGCAAAGCCATTGGCGAATGCGCGCGTAAACACGAGGTCGACGCCACGATTGCTGCCTTTGCCATCGTTGCTGATCTCGGCGGTTACCCGGCTACCTTCCACGAGGCGGCGGTCGATGCGCTGGGAGTACGCGTCCACCAGCAGATTCAAATTCTCGCCGATTCGAAAACCCATTCCTCCGCCAATGTGAGTGAGCTTCTCGTTCTTCAGGCCGAAGTTGGCCGGATCGAGAGCGCGGGCGAGATTTCTCGGAGATTCGTAGAACACGCCGGTCGTCGCTGAAATACGTAACGACGGCGAGAGCTGATAGTTGAAAGCGATACGCGGCGACAAGAGACTTTCGTCGCTGAATCCATCGTAGTCATAGCGCAAGCCTGTTCGAAGACTGGCTCGTCCCCAGTCGAACACCTGTTCGCCGTAGAGCGCAAAGTTCGTCTCACTCTGGAGGTACAGCGAATTGATCTCGGCCGGTTGCAGGACTATGTAGTTCGCACCGGGCGGGCGAGGGTCGCCCGATTCGTAGATGAAGTGAATCCAGTCTTCGCGCAACGTGGTCGAGTAATCGAGATCGATGTTCACGAGGTGCAGGCCAGCGGAGAATCGGCCCAGAGTGTTACCAACCGTGATGTCGCTGCGCCAGCCGAATTCTGTGTCCTTCTCGATCACCGTCAGCAGGCGTTCCCGCACCGGCACCTGGTCGGCGGGGGTCCCGTCCGGCACGAGATCGTGATTCGCTTCGCCCTCCGAGGACACCTTATCGCTCTCACGGAAGTACGCTCGGTTCGTCCATTCGCCGTCACTGCCGAATAGCCTCCGCCAGGTAACTCCTGTCAGCATCAGATCCTGCTTGTCATCCTGCAGCGTCAGATCCTCGGCTCCTTCTCCCTTCTCTTTGGCAGCAAGAATGTTTTCGACGGTCCGTGCGTTTGTTTCGGGCGCGAGAATGGCCAGGAACTCGATGTCGCCGTTTTCCAGACGTGTTCTTGTCTTGAAGATCAGGTCACTCGACACCGGGGAACCCAAACCTTCTTCATCAATAATCTCGAAGAACCTGCCGAAGTCGAAGCGCCGTGCCTGAACAAACATCGATGTATTGTCCTGAAAGCCACTCGGCCCCTCGTACAATAACTCGATCCCCGCGAGGTCCAGTCGCAGGCGGCCCACCGGTGATGGTGCACCTTCCGAGACCTCGAACTGGAGCAGCGACGCCTTGCGGCCGCCGAATTCGGCGCTCCAACCGCCGGGCGAGAACTCGGCGCCCGTCACCGCGTTCGGGGCGAATATCGAGTAGCGCCCTCCGTTCACGATGTCGGTCTGGTTACCGAGCGTTTGCTCGAAATGCGCGACCTGCGGGAAGGGGAAGCCGTCGATGAATATGAGATTGTTCTTCGGCCCGTGGCCACGCACCGAGAAACTCGCGAATTCCCCGCTCGATACAACGCCCGGCAGGCCGACCAGGGCACGCATCACGTCACTGCCGCTGCCGGGCGTGGTGCGCAGTTCCTCGCGCGTCAGGAAGCGGTCCGCTGCCGAGCCGTAGGGATCGGCTCCTCGGGCTCGTGTGCCCACGACGACGACCTCCTCGACGGAAGCCGCTTGCGGCCGCAGTTCGAAGCGAAGCCGCTCCGTTCGGCGCTCGATGATTCGAACAGCCCGTTCCACACCCGGAACGTAACCACCGGTTTCGGCGCGAAACTCGTAGAAGCCGTCTGCCAGGTCCTCGAAGTAAGCCGATCCGTCAGAACCCGTTGCCATATTCCTGGACGCACCGCTTCTGGATACGGCAGTTACCGTCACACCTGCCAGGGGTCTTGTAGTCACGGCGTCGACGACGTCGACCGAGATAGCGCCCGCGTATGAGACACCGGCTGGCACGACGAGGAGCAGCGTTAGCCAGCCGCGACGCTGGAGGGAACGAATCATGCTACGACGAAACATGTGCTGGACACCTTTTGATGCGCCTGAGAGGGGTGGCACATAGTACGGAGCGGCAGTGTGGGTAGGACGCTCCGCTGCATTAGCGGTGCGAAAACTGCATCAGCGGCTTCACTGACCGGCTAATGGCATGCGCGCTCGATCGAGACTGCGCGCCTCTGGAAGGGCGTGCCTCTGGAAGGGCGTGCTCCCGACATACGCCGACGCAACTGCCGCCGCCGGGCGCAACGGCTGCGGAGCGTCTGTCGGCGCTGTGGTGGGAAGCTGTGAGTGATCGCCAGTATTGAGGAACCCGCAGTGATTGCGCGGATTCTCGATCACCTTGGTCGCGACGGCGAGTCGTCCGATTCGGCAAATCCGAGCCGGGCACCGCTGAGCGCTCTGGCTCCGACCCCTCGACTTTCGGGCACCTGAATCTTCCCCTTTCCCCGGATATGCCGGCGCACCCCGCCTCGAGCCTGGACCCGCCCGTCCCGCTCGGACTCGCGCGATGTTTCGGCCGAAGCGCCGATTTGAGCCCGCGTCACACCCGCGCTCAGCAATGGCGAAGCAGCCATGACCATCATCATTTTTCTGCGGTTCATGATTTCTCTCTGGCGGTGCTGGAAGGATGGTACTTTCAAAGCGTGCACAGTGCGAGCTGAGTGGATCGACTATTTCAACTCGCGTTCGAGCTGCTGGAGCAATCGATGGGCCTCGCGGCGTGCGCGCCCGACCCAACGGCCAAGTTGGCTCGTGACCTTGGGCAACCGCTCCGGACCAAGCACCAATAGGAAAAAGCGACGCCCAGATGGAAAAGAAAGATGCTCGACAGGAACAGTGGAACCGCGAATCGTCGCTCGCGCCGATATAGCGCAGGGGCGACGAAACGCCACACCTGATTGAGCACAAACGGCATAGCCACGAACACAGCGACGTAAAACGTTGTCTTGAATGGCGTCATGAACGGGGAGGCCACTCCGATCGCTATAAGGCTTGAGCCTTCTGGCAGTACAGCAGTCAGCGGCTCGGACACCAGGACGAAAATCTGCCGCGCGAAGGGGGTCATACAGAGGAATATGACGATGACGGCCAGTGCAGCTTTGAGCAGTCGTTGGCGCAGCTCGACAAGGTGCGAGATCAGCGTGCCTTCTGCAAGCTCCTCTTCGCCCGGCACGACCAATCAGGTTCCAGGGGAAGCCCGCTCGCGTTGCGCCAATCCCAACGTAAGTGTCGTAGCCAGGGTGGCGCCAGCGACGAACACGCTACCGATGATGATGGATCTGCGCACGGGACTTGCCTCGCTCGACGCCTGCTCCCTTAGCGCTGTCGCGATGCGATGGTGCAAATCCCGCGGCGTATCAGGGATCGGCGCGGCAACTAATTCGTTGTACGCTGCCCAGGCTTCGCGGCACGCCTGGCACGAGGCGAGGTGACGTTCGATATCCCGCTTGTGCGCGGCATCGAGTTGGTCTGACGCGTGCGTATCCAGAACGGTATTGAGTTCCTGGCAATTCATTTCGACATCTCCTTTGGGATTCCGACTTGCACCGCCTGCGCTTCCTCCAGATATCTCGCGAGATTCAGGCGAGCGCGATAGAGCCGCGACTGAACCGCATCGATCGGCAGCCCTGCTATCGAGCCGATTTCAGCTAACGAGTAACCCTCGGCGCGCAGCGCCAGTAGCGCACGGTGGCCGCGGTCAAGTCGCAACCATGCGTGATGCAATTGCTCTTCGCGCTGTATCATCGACGCCCGCTCCTCCGGGTTCGGGTCCGCGCACGCGCGGGCGGCGAGCTCCGTATCGTCCGTCGCGGCACACACTGGCGATCGCCGGGCGCGACGCGTACCGTCCACGAACAGGTTGTGCATGATGGTTCGCAGCCACGCCTTGACCGACCGGGATTCGTCCAGCCTGGTCACTACCTGATACGCACGCAGACAGGTGTCCTGCACGAGGTCTTCCGCGTCCGCCGTATTTCGAGCAAGCCTGTAGGCTGCGCGAAACAGCGCACCCAGCTGCGGCTCGATCAGACGTTCGAAGCGCCTGGCGTCCTCGATCGCCACGCAGGTCTCCTCCCTTTCCCTATCGCTATCCCTGATACGAATGGCCGGAAGAAAACTGACGGTAGCACGCCAACAAACGCTGACATTCGCTCCGTCAGCGACGTGGCCGGCGCCCGTCGGTGCTGATGAATTATTGTTGTACAATTGTTTTTTATTGATAAACGATAATTCTTGGGCCACACTTCGGCCGCATACGAGATCGCGGAAAACCAAAGCGGAGGTTGCCCGTATGAACCTTGAAGCGGAGATGCGAAACATTCGCAGGTTCGGCCGGTACGCACGCGCATTCTGTCTCTTACTGGCCGTACCGCTGGTCCTTGTTGGCCCCCTGATGCTGGCCACCATCGTTTTCGGCTCCACGTCGGCCGCCGCCATATTCGGCTTGGGCGCTGAAATCGTCAGCGATCAAGTATCCGTCGTATCACTCAAGGTCTGGGCATTCATCGTGACATCGGCTCGCCTCGGCATCATGGCCAACGGGCTCCTGCATCTTTACCGGCTTTTCGGCAACCTCGCCTCGGGACTCGTACACACAAGGGACAACGTACTTCATATTCGGCGGCTGGGTGTGCTGGCGCTGGCAAGCGCGGTACTCCAGATTGTCGTACCTGTACTTTCCGGGCTGCTGCTCGGCGCCGGCGTGGTCGATGCAGCCTTAGTGACTCCGGTCAGCTATGGCGTCGGACCCGACTCACTGTCGATGTTCATCATGGCAGGTCTGATTCTTCTGGCCTCCTGGATCATGGAGGTGGGCAGGCAGGCGAGCGAGGAAGCTCAGGAACTGCGCCGGGAAGGCGAGCTCGTCATCTGAGCGGCTGATCATGCCCATCATAGTCAACGTCGACGTCATGCTGGCGCGCAGAAAAATGCGCCTCAATGAACTGGCCGAAGCGGTTGGCATCACGCCGCAGAACCTGTCCGTTCTCAAGACAGGCAGGGCCAAAGCCATTCGATTCAGCACGCTGGAGAAGCTGTGCGAGGTGCTGCGCTGTCAGCCGGGCGATCTGCTTGAGTTCGAGCGTTCCGATTAGCTGAGTTCCGAATAGACAGTGGCGTCGAAGTGTTCCTCAAGCGGTGCCGATGGAGCGGCACCCGGGGTCGAGTCCGTACGCCCCCAGAACCAACCCTCCTGTCGGCTAAATTCTCGAAAACGTTCGGAAACAAGCGATTGGCTCGAAGACATTAGCTGTATATAATAACAGCTTTCCTTGAGTGCCCGCAGGGAGCCCCGATGGTCGCCACAAGCAGCGATACTGCCGAGCGTTTTCGCCCCGCTGCCCCGAATGCCGCGAATGCTGCGTCGATCGACGAGCTCGACGCGGCAATCCGCCGCGCCGCGAGCCGGGTCAATACCGCAACTTACGAGCTGCTCGTGCTCGCGCGCGAGTTCGACGACCGCTTCGGCTGGGCGAAGTGGAGTTTTCCCAACGGCTCGGACTGGCTCGCCTGGCGCAGCGGCATCTCGGTGTCGGCGGCGCGCGAACAGCTGCGAACGGCGCATGCGTTGCGTCGGCTGCCACGCATGTCGCGCGCGTTCGCCGAAGGCCGGCTTTCGTATACCAAGGTTCGGGCGCTGACGCGGGTTGCCGAGCCGTACAACGAGGCGCGACTGCTCGCCTGGGCCATCGATGCCAACGCATCGCAGATCGAGGAGCGCTGCCGGCAGATGCGCAACGTTCACCCCGACTCGGCAGCCGAGGCACGCAGCGCCTGGGCGCGACGGTCGCTGAGCGTCTGGCGCGATGCCTCGCGCGGCACGATGACGCTGAGCGGCGAGTTGCCGGTCGAAGCTGGCGAGATCCTGCTCAAGGCGCTGGAGCGTGTCATCGAACTCGGCGAAGCGGCAGCCGGGCCGGAGTTCGAAGAGACCGGCTGGCAGGCGCAGCAGGCCGATGCGCTGGTCGCGATCGCGCAGGCGTATCTTTCCGGGGGCGAACAGGATAAGCCTGCTGCACCGGACCACTATCAGGTTGTTGTTCATGTCGATGCGGATGCGCTGGGGGGTTCGACTGCGACGGACGATGCCGATGCTTTAAAGGATTCCGAGACCTATCCGGATGCGGATACACCCCTCCGCGGAGGGGCGCACGAACGCAGCGCCCCGCGGGCCGATCTGCCGATCGATGTGATCCGCAGACTGAGCTGCGACGGCAGCATCGTGGCAGTGACCGAGGATCGCGCCGGCAACCCGCTCAACGTCGGCCGCAGGCAGCGCCTCGTGCCACCGACACTGCGTCGCGCGCTGTGGTCGCGAGATCGCGGCTGCGCCTTCCCGGGCTGCGGACGCACGCGCTGGGTGCACGCGCATCACCTGCGCCACTGGGCTGACGGCGGGGAGACCAGCCTGGAGAACACGCTGCTGCTGTGCTCGCATCATCACCGGCTCGTGCACGAGGGCGGGTTCCGGATCAGGCGGGAGGCCAACGGCGACGTGTGTTTCGAGCGCAGCGACGGGCGGGTGATTCCGCGCTGCGGATATCGCGCCGACGATGCGTGCCCCGATCCGGTACACCTCGGAGACCGCACTGCCGAGGCGTGGCTGGCTGCGCTCGTGAGGCGGGCGAAGCCGCCTGATGAGGTGCGGGAGGAGCGGGCCGTCTATACGTAATGCGATGCGGCTCAGCCCCCCGGTCGCGCCATGGATGAGGATGACGAAGCGGTCCGACCAGGAGATTGCCCTCGCGGCGATGCATGCTGGCACTCACTCCGCCACCGCCAACGGACCTGGGAAGCATTTCCGCTTCTGCTCGCTATGCCAATTTCGGCGACCGCTGCCCGACGACTCGCGGTAACCTGCCCGGATTGCTGCGGCACGCTGTTGGTTGGCGCAAGTACCAATGACGGCCACGAATCGGCGGCATTCATCGAGATTGAGACCTGCCGTATCGCTCAGGCTTGCATCTACGCTCACGCCGCCGAAGCAGCGCAGGGACGCACGGCATGGTCGCGCCGGACCGCGACATTGCGCAGGCCGCTGGCTTCATCGCGCCGCCGGGATATCGGCGGCACCGGCCGGAATCGACGCTGCTCTACCAGCTCGTGGCCGAGCACTATCCCATGTTCAGGGATCGGCGGTTGGCCGAGGGGCGAGCGCTGCCGCGGTACGTGGAAGACGAGTTCGAAGCCTATCTCAGGTGTGGATTGCTCGAGCATGGATTTCTTCGGGTCAAATGCGAGTCCTGCCAGGCCGAGAAGCTGGTCGCATTCAGGCAACTGCTGCTGGGCGGCGAGAGGCCCGATGAACAGGGTGAAGAGAAGGCCAGAGTGGGTAGCGGAAGCGGCGCATGATCGAGTCCCCCGTTTTCTTTATAGCGAGTCTGCCCGGGTGTCTGGCGGGGGGACAGGCACCAGGACCCTGCAGAGCCCTGGGCAGGCTCTTTCGGATCCGAACTCACGCTCCGGCCGGGCTCTGCCGCAGCTTCCGCCACCGGCCACAGTCAGCGAACCAGGCTCGCGACGGCTTTGAGAACAGCATGACGTAGCCTGCTACCGGAATAAGGTTAAAGACCATACCCATGGCAATGTTGCGGTGGACGTCCGAATCGCCTGGCCCGACAGAAACCACCAGCGACATCAAAAGAAGGCCTGCGACAAAGATCGACACTGACAGGATCAGCGCCCACCGCCGCCCGGTCGCGACCAGGTACACAAGAAGGCCAAAGAACAAATAGAGCAGAGTGGCCACGATCAGCGGTACCGCGCGGAGGCTGCCGGGCTCAAGAGAACCAAGGTCAGCGCCAGACAGCAGGCTCAGGATGCTTCGTGACGAGATCAGAAAATCCAGTACGAGCAGGCCGACCCCAACCTTCGCCACCTGCGGCATCACTGGCTTATCGGTCATATCACGTTTCCTCCAGCTGTCGACGACCCCGGTGCGTGTCGCCGGCTCGCCTCATTGCGGAGTCTTCATGCCGGCCGGCAGCCTGATGACGAACTTCGTGCCGCCGCCTTCCTCCACGCCTTCGCAATGGATGCTATCACGGTGTGCCTCGACCACTTGCCGGCACAGGTACAGCCCGATGCCGACGCCAGGCACCGGCGGGTCGGCCGACAGGCCCTGCTGGTCCACGCGATAGAATTTCTCGAAGATCCGTTCACGCAGCTCCGCGTCATGCACCACAGCCAGCGCCACGCCGTACATGCCGTGCGTCCCTCTGCTGCCTCGATGGCGCGAGCGTAGAAGCAAGCCTGAAAGCCGAGCTGGCCAGGATCGAACGCAACGTCGAGCAATTCCTCGACCGGACCGCCAGCGCGCAACTGCCCTCGGTCATCGCGGCCTGCGAGAACCGCATCCGCCGACCCGAAACGAGGGGTTTAGAACTCCGGACCTCGCCTTACCCTTCAAGGTGTTGGCCGATCTCAAAAGCTGCAAATGTAAGTTGGCGCGCCCGGAGAGATTCGAACTCCCGACCCCCGGCTTCGTAGGCCGATGCTCTATCCAGCTGAGCTACGGGCGCGCTGTCTGATTGGATGGCGGGCGGCTTGGGAAGCGGCTCGCGCGGCGCATTCTACAGCATCGCGGCGCAGAATCGCAGGGGGACGCTACATCAGCGCCATTTCCGGGTGTCCGGCCAGATATTCCTGCACGTAGTCGCGGTAATACCGCATGGCCAGCCGGGTTTTCTCTCCGCCGCCGGGTGGGAAGTCGACGGATCGGCCGTCGGCCAGGCGCAGGCTGGCCACCGGCATCACTTCGCGAGTCGCGCTGGTGATGAAGCACTCGCTGGCGCGTTCCAGCTCCGCCTCATGAATATCGCGTTCAGCGCTGGCCAGGCCCTGCTGCGCGCAGGCGCTGTGCAGCGCCGTCTTTGTCAGTCCGCGCAGGTTGCCGGCACGATCGCCGGGCGTAACGAGTTCGCCGTCGATCACGAAGAAGACGTTGCTGTTCGATGCCTCGGTCACCAATCCCGCGGCGTTGAGCATTACGCAATCGTCCGCGCCCAGTTCGCGTGCATCCATCACACCAAGCACGTTGTTCATATAGTTGCCGCCCTTGATGTTCGGATCCAGCGCATCGATCGGGTTGCGACGGGTACCGACAACCGCGAGCCGCACCCCTTCCGTATAGAAATGCGCACTCCAGCGCGGCACCTCGCGCACGATGATCACGAATCGTGGCTTGAGGCCGGCCGACGGGAACAGGTCCACCGCCCCCTCGCCGCGCGTGACCGTGTAACGCACATACACATCCACACCGGCCTGCGCCGCACCGGTGGCGGCGATGGTCGCGCGGACCTGCGCCGTCATCTCGTCCAGCGACAGTCCGGCGCTCATGCGCACCAGCGCGGCGGAATTCTCGAAACGCGCCCAGTGTTCCAGATACAGCATCGGGATGCCGCCGTAGGTTCGGAACACCTCATAGATCGAGTCGCCGTACAGGAAGCCGCGGTCCAGCACCGGCACGCGCGCCTCGCCCGTCGGCGTAATCACGCCGTCCACATTGGTCATGCTCTGAAAGCCGATGTTGTTCACGCCACGCCCGCCTCGAATGCTGTCTCGTCGTTGCCCCTGTAGACCCGCTGCAATCGCCCCCCAAGACCCGTGAGGATCTCGTAGCTGATGGTTCCGGCCGTCTGTGCCAGTTCGTCCAGCGACACGCCGTTGCCGATCAGGTTCACGTGATCGCCGCAGTGCACGCTGCCGGCCGGCAGTGCGCTCACGTCCACGCACAGATAGTCCATGGAAACGCGGCCGACGACCGGCACGCGCACGCCGGCCACGCTGGCATGCGCCTGATTGCCCAGGCTGCGTCGGTAGCCGTCGGCGTAACCCACGCCAACGATGGCCAGCAGCGCGGGTGGCGTCACCTCATGTGTTGCTCCGTAACCCACCGTGACGGGCACGCCCACTTCGCGCAGCTGAAGGATGCGGCCGCGCAGGTTGACCACCGCATCCAGCGCCACCGGCAGGTCGCCCTGATCGACGAAGGGATTGCCGCCATACAGTGCGATGCCGGACCGCACAAGGTCACCGCGGCTGTCGCCACCGTTAAAAACGCCGGCGGAGTTGCCGATCGACACCGGTACGCCGGGCAGCAGCTCGCGCAGGGCGGCGAATCGATGCAGCTGTTCACGATTCAGCGGATGTGCCGGCTGATCGGCGCAGGCGAGGTGGGTCATCAGATACTCGATGCGCAGGCCGCGCAGCCGTGAAGGATCCCGTCTGAGCACCTCGACTTCGTTGAAATTCATACCGAGCCGCGACATGCCGGTATCCATGTGCAGCAGCGCCGGTCTTGCAAGCGGCCGCCATTGCTCGATCTGTTCGAGTGAGTTCAGTACCGGGCACAGCCCGGACTGCACCAGCATCCCGATGGTGTCGGACTGCACGCCATCGAGCACATGAATCGTGGCATCGGCAAGCAGCTGACGCAGCTCGACACCCTCGGCCGCGGTCGCCACGAAGAACTGCCGGCAACCTTCGGTGTGCAGCCGTTTGGCCACCGGGCCCACGCCCAGGCCATAGGCATCAGCCTTCACCACGGCCGCGCACTCGGCGGGACGCGCGGCGTCCACTACCCGCCTGTAATTGCGCGCAAGCGCATCCAGGTCAACGACGAGTTCGCCGGATGACGTTGAATCGCTGTGCATGGGCTATCGAGACGTAGTGGAGATCTGCGGAATGCGAATGGCGGGGACTATACCAGAGTCGTCGGCAGCGTCACCCGCAGCAATTCGGCGTCGGCCTGCGCGCTCACCGTGTAGCGCTGGATCGGCGCCGGGACAATCGCCGACTCGCCCCGCTGCAGCCGCTGCGCCGTACCGGTTTGCATGGTTACAGCCACTTCACCGTGAAGCACATGCAGACTGTGTGCGCCACCGGAGTCAACAACGATCGGATCGCCGGCCGCGGGGCGCAGATGTTCGATGCGGAAGAACGGCGTATCCACAGACACGAACACGCCCGTTGTGCCCGCAACCGGCACCGGCTGCATGATGAAATCGACGGCGCTGGTCGCACGCAGATTCAGCGCATCCACCGCGGCGCGAACGTCGATCGGACGCACCGGAAACCGGACGTTGTCCCAGGCCCTGAAGGTGGGTCCGGGCAGACGCACTTCCAGCGCGAGCACCTCGCGTCGCTCCGGGTTGCCCAGCGCATGCACTTCCGCCGATGGCAGCGCGCCCGGCGCAAGAAACCGCGAAGGCGTCTCGTTGAGTATCACCTGCCCCGCCGTCACGGGAATCGCATTGAGGCTGTCGAGCACGTCCCAGTACAGCTGCTTGAGTCCGGTCAGGCATGCCACAAGTTCAGTGTGTGACGCACCGCCGGCGAACAGCTCGTCGAACCGGGTTGCAACTGCAGCGACATCAGACTCGCGCTGAGCGAACCAGGGCGCCAGCAGTGTCTGCAGCTCGCCCGGTTCACGGCCCGCCGTCAGCTGACCGGCCAGCCATTCCTGGCGTGCGCGACCGTGTTCCAGCTTGTCCACCAGCGCGCCACGATCCATGTCGCACCGGAAGCCCAGTCGCAGACTCGCGCCCGGCTCGGCCTCCATGATGACGTAGACCTCGGTGTGTCCGGGCGGATGCCCCTGCACCGACAGCAGCTCCTTGACGTCCAGGATCTTGGGCAGCAGCGGATAGCAGGCGCCGTAGCGACGCAGGAACGCATCACCCAGCAGTCGGGGTCCATGCCGCGCCAGCAGCACCGGCAGCGACAGACGCGATCCGTCCTCGAATCGCAGACGGCTGGGATACTGACGCGCCTCGGCATCGGCATCACAGGCCGCGATTTCGAACGCCTCACCGAATCCCTGACCGGTCAGTTCGTACTGGTCAGGCAGTGGATGAAGACGCTTGAATTCGCGCAGCCGGGTGCCGCCCCATGGGCGCTCGACCAGGTTGTTGCGTTCAGGTATCAGCAGCCCGCCGGCCAAGACATCGAGTGCGGCGTCATCGCCCGCCAGCAGCCGGTCCGCGAAGTTCGTCATACGGTCACGAAGGGTCGGAAGAGAGTTGAAGCGCGCGGCAGAGTATGCCACGGTCCTTTATGTCAAAACGTGACTGAATACCAGATCATGCGCCCGCAAAGCCGTTACCCTTTCGCTACAGTGCACCACAATCGATATTTGACGTAATGAGCGGTTCAAGGGACCTGGCACAACAGGCGTTCGAGCTGATGCAGGAGGCGCTGCGCGAATCCGAAGCGCGCATCAGCGCACTGGATGCGGAGCTCAGACAGCGCCATGCGCCCAAGTCACAGCTGGAAGAACAGGTGGAGCTGCTCAGCCAGCGCCTCGAAATCACCGAGACCGACTGCGCCCGATGGCGCCGCGAAGCCGGACAGCTGGAAGAAGTCGTAGCGGTCGAACGAGCCAAGATCCAGCAGCTGAAGAAGCGTCTGGAACTGGCGCAGTCCGGTCCGGACGCCGTCGCTCGCAAGGAAGTGAACTACTGGCGGGGGCGTATCGAGGAAACCGGCAAGGAAGTCATCGAGCTTCGCGAAGCCGCGGCGCAACTGCGTCAGGACATCGCCGCCCGGGAAAACGAACTCACACTGGCCCTGGCCCGTGCCGAAGCGGCCGAAAGCGCCAGACACGCACAGGCGGAACGGGATGAAACGGGCCCGCAACTCGAGCAGGCCCGCCAGGAAATCACTGCGTTGCGCGACGGTCTGCACCAGGCCGAGCAGCGCATCGAACAACTGCAGGCCGATCTTCACGAAGAACGCGAGCACGTTGCCAACATCAGTGAGGTGTCCAACGACCGCAAGGACCGCATTACGAAACTCGAAGAGCGGGTGGAGGAAGCCGAAGAACGCTACGAGGAAGCCCGCTGGCGGCTGTCGCAGGCTGAACATTTCGAGCGCCTCGTACGCCGCCGCAAGAAACTGATCCAGTCACTGCTTGCTGCACTGCGCGCGAAGTACAAGGCCAACACCGCGCTCAAGGCCGGGGTCGACAGCCTCAGGACCTACAAGGCCAGAGCCGAACAGAACCAGCACAAGCTGCTGGCGCGGATCGATCACCTGATGGCCAGGCTCAGCGACTCCGACACCCAACTGGCGGAATTGCGTGCACAGCTGGCGCAGCAGGTTGCACAGAACGAAGCCGCAGCCAGCGTGGCGGCGGAAGCCGCGGCACAGCCAGCCTCTGAACAGGCGACCGCCGAAGTACAGGACTCAAGGGTCGAGGCGCTGGAGCAGCGTCTGAATACGCAGGCGGAACTGATCGCGGCTCTGGAGACCGAACTGCGTACCACACGCAACGCGCTGCGCGAACGGGACGAAGCTACCGACGAACTGAGCCGGCTGCGCAATGAACTGGACATGCGCAATCAGGTGATTGCACAGCTGCAGGCCGATGCCGACGAGCGCGATCGCAAGCTGGCGCGACTGCGCGGATCCGATTCGGAAACCCTGCGTCTGAAAACGGAGATCACCAAACTCGAAGAGTCCGTTGCGGCGTGGAAGACAAAGTACGAGTTCGTATCTGCCGAACCACCCGCGGCCTATCAGACTGCCGCAGAGAAGTAGTTCTCCGACTCGGGCGATCCCAGCGCCCTAGCAAGCAGCGGTAGAAAATCCGCACGGAACTGCTGCACATCACGCACGTCACACAGATCCGCGATCTGCGTGACTTCCAGCCCCTGAAAACCGCACGGATTGATGCGCGAGAACGGTGACAGGTCCATGTTCACGTTCACCGCCAGGCCATGGTACGAACAGTGGCGCCGTACACGCAGACCAAGCGCCGCGACCTTGCGGCCATCCACGTAAACGCCCGGCGCATCACGGCGCGCCACGGCCACAATGCCGTAGCCGGACAGGGTTGCGATCACCGCGCTTTCCAGCCGGGTGACCAGATCCCTGACACCCAGGCGCAGACGTTTCAGATCGAGCAGCGGGTAGATCACCAGCTGCCCGGGACCGTGATACGTCACCTGGCCTCCCCTGTCGATGGCGATCACGGGGATATCTCCGGCATCCAGCACATCGTTCGGATCACCGCGCATGCCGAGTGTGAATACCGGCGGATGCTGCACCATCCAGATCTCATCGGCGGTGGTGCTGACGCGGGCGTCGGTGAACTGCCGCATCTCCCGCCACACCGTAGCCATGGGCCGCAGTCCGAGATCGCGAATGACCGTGCTCACAGCACCATCAATACCGCTTCGCTGGCGGTCAGGTCCTGATAGACACGATCGATCTGCTCGCGACTGGCCGCGGTCACGGTGACGGTAATGCTGACGTAGTTGCCACGTCGACTGGGCTGTTCATCGAACTGTTCGGCATGGAGATCGCGGTAGTGAGTGCGCATGATGGTCAGCACCGTTTCACGGAATCCCGCGCTGTTGCGACCGAATATCTTCATCGGGATCTCGCACGGAAACTCCATCAGGCTGTCGTTGCCGTCGCTCATTGCCACCACAGCGAAACCCTGTCGGAAAGACGTCGCCAGAAACCACCTGCTTCCATCGTATCCAGCGTCACCACCGGCAGACTCACCAGCTGATCGCCATCCAGCAGCACCTGCGCTTCACCCACGACAGTGCCAGCCGGAAGCGGCGCGCGCAACGGCGAGAGCAGCTGCATCTGTGCCGCCAGGTCGCCATAGCGGCCACGCGGAATGGTCACGTAGAAGTCTTCGGCAACACTCAGCTGCACTTCGTTCCCGGCCCCCATCCACACACGCACGCTGCCCAGCGAATCGCCGGCTCGGTACAGCAGATGGGTTTCAAAGTGGCGGAACCCGTAGTCCAGAAGTGCCTGGCCACCCTCGCTGCGGGACTCCGGGTCCTTGCCGCCCATCACCACGGCGATGAGCCGCGCGCCGGCACGCTCGGCCGAGCCCACCAGTGCATAGCCGCCGTCATTGTGATGGCGGGCCGCGGCCAGTCCGTCCACGCTGCTGTCGCGCCACAGCAGAGGGTTGTTGCTGTGGCGGGTTACATCGCGCCAGGTGAAGTCGCGCTGGCCATACCAGTGATACTGATCGGGAAAGCGCGCGATCATTTCGCGTGCCAGCAGCGCCGCGTCCCGGGCACTGATGCTCTGACCTTCGAGAATCCCCGTGGTGTCCAGAAACCGGCTTTCGCGCATGCCCAGCGACCGTGCCAGTGTATTCATGCGCTCGACGAACGCCTGTTCGGTGCCGGCGACATGCTCGGCCAACGCGACCGCGGCATCGTTGCTGGACTGAACGATGATGCCACGCAGCACATCGCCGAGGCTGACTTCGGACCCCGGCTCAAGGAACATGCGTGCCCCCCCCGCCCGGACCGCAGCGTCGCTGACCTGCACCGGCGCGTCCAGCACAAGCGCTGAGCCATCGGCACTGAGCGCGTCCAGCGCGGTAAACGCCGTCATGATCTTGACCAGATCGCCCGGTTCATGGCGCGAAGCGGCATCGGTCTGGGCAAGCACTGCGCCACCGGCGTACTCGATGAGGTACCAGCTCGAGGCTGTCAGTGCAGGCGGTTCATCATCGGTCTGCTGTCCATACAGCAGGCCGGCGGCCATCAGGCAGGCTGCAAGCACAGCACCGCGCAGGCGCCGTGGCAGTGAGCGTGGCAGCATCAATGGTCGACGACGGGGTGGGTGCCGCTGAATCCCAGCGACTGCAGCCGCGCATCCACGCGGTCGTACTCGTCCGAATCATTCACGGGTCCCACCCTGACGCGATGCATGGTCGTACCGCGCTCGCTGTTGGAAACGATGAACGAATTCTGGAAGCCGCTCGCGTGGAGCCGCTCCACGAAGCGCTGTGCGTTGCCCTGTTCACTGAACGCGCCCACCTGGATGAACAGCTGACGGGGACGCCGTTCATCATCGGGTACCGCCGCAACGGCTTCGCTGATCACCGAGAAACTGCGTCGTTCGGCCTGTATCGGCTGTGGAGGTGGCGCGGCAGCTGGCGCACCCAGTGCTCGCACTTCAACCCTGGCAGTACCTTCGCGCACCATATCCAGTGTCTGTGCAGCGCGATACGACAGATCGATGATGCGGTCGCCTACGAACGGCCCACGATCATTGATGCGGACGATCACCCGACTGCCGTTGCCCAGATGGGTCACTTCCACCCAGGTCGGGATGGGCAGGGTCGGGTGCGCAGCCGTGTACGCATACATGTCGTAGATTTCGCCGTTGGATGTCTGCAGTCCGTGGAAGTCCTGTCCGTACCAGGACGCGACGCCGCGCTCGCGGTAGCCTTCGGACGTATCCAGCACGTGATAGCGGCGGCCGAACACCTCGTAGAATGGTGGATTGCCGCGCGCACTGCGTGGTGCGTCGATGACGACATTCGGCCCTGGTGCGCCGGGAACGCCGGCCGTACCCGGCACCGCGGCACGCTGCGGCGCGGAGCTGCAGCCCCATGCAAGCAGCGCGAATGCCGTCACACACCCGGTGAGGACAACCCTGGACACCGGCATGAACCCGCGGCTGTTCGAACTGCTCATTGCAACACTCCTGCGCTGCGCCCTCCTGCCGCCTGATAGGCCTCGAGCAGGGCCTCGCTCAGCTGATGCACTGCCAGTGCATACATGTGGCTGCGGTTGTAGCGCGTAATGACGTAGAAGTTCTGATAGCCAACCCAGTATTCAGTTCCATCCACGCCGTCCAGGGCGTAGACGGCCGCACGCGCCGAGCCGGGCATTTCCGTTGCGAACACATAGCCCAGTTCACTGAGCGACGCCACGCTCTGATCGAGCTCCAGGCGATTCGCGGGTTGGTGCTGTTCGGCACGCGGCGATCGTGTCGCCTGATCGGCCACCGGCTCGCCGGCACGCCAGCCATGCACCTTGAAGTAGTTGGCAACACTGCCGAGTATGTCCTGCCAGTCACCCCACAGGTCGCGGCGACCGTTGCCACTGCCGTCCACGGCGTAGGCACGATAGCTGGAAGGAATGAACTGACCGGCGCCCATCGCGCCGGCGTAGGATCCCAGCGCTCCCAACACGTCGACACTCTCTTCCTGGCCCAGCAGCAGAAAATTTTCCAGCTCCGAGGTGAAGAATGTGGATCGGGGCGGATAGGCGAAAGCCAGGGTGGCCAGTGAGTCCAGCACCCGGTAGGTGCCCATGCGTCGGCCGAAGTAGGTTTCCACGCCGAGAATCGCCACCAGCATCTGGGCATCCACACCGTACTCGCGGGCCGTTGCGGCGATCAGGTCCTGATGCTCGAGCCAGAACTGGACGCCGGCATCGATGCGCTCGTCGGTGACGAAGATCAGCCGGTATTCGTGCCAGGGCCGGACGCGTTCGGCCGGACGGGAGATCGCATCCAGCACGCGCTGATCGATCTGCGCGTCATCGAGGATCTCGACCAGCTCACTTCGATCGAACTGATGGCTCGAGACCATACGTTCGATGAAGGCCTGGCGCGCGGTGTCCACGGCCACCATATCCACCTGCGCAACGGCATGGCCGGAAAGGAACAGCGGCAGAACAGCGATGAGGAGCGTTCGCAAGACTTTCGATACGGTCATGGCGCCATCAACTTCCTGTGTCCATGTATCGCGGCGAGGATACCCAAACTGGCCAGCAGGGTCACCATGGACGTGCCGCCGGCGCTGATCAGTGGCAACGGCACACCGACGATGGGCAGCAGTCCGGACACCATGCCGGCGTTCACGAAGACATAAACGAAGAACGTCAGACTCAGCGCACCGGCCAGCAGACGCGTGTAGGTATCCTGCGCGCAGGCGGCGATGTAGAGGCCGCGTCCGACCAGTATCAGGTACAGCACCAGCAGCAGCAGCAGGCCCATGAGGCCGAATTCCTCCGCCATTACCGCGAAGATGAAGTCCGTCGCCCGTTCGGGCAGAAATTCCAGGTGCGCCTGTGTACCGTTCAGCCAGCCCTTGCCGAACAACCCGCCGGAGCCGATCGCGATCTTGGCCTGGATGGCGTTGTACCCCGCACCCAGCGGATCGACTTCCGGATTCAGGAACATCAGCACGCGCGCACGCTGATAGTCGAGCATGAACATCCACATCACCGGCGCGGTCGCGACAGCCAGTGTCAGCAGAAACGCGATGATGCGCAGACTGATGCCGGCGAGCAGGATCGCCAGGCCGCCGGCCGCCATCACCAGCAGGGCTGTGCCCAGATCCGGCTGTCGTGCGATCAGCAGCACCGGCACTACGACGATCAGCGCCATCACAACCAGCTGCATGGTCGTGGGTGGCAGCGTGCGGTCGTGCAGGAACCAGGCGATCATCATCGGCACCGCCAGTTTCATCAGTTCGGACGGCTGAAAACTGAACAGCCCGACATCCAGCCAGCGCTGCGCGCCCTTGCCCACCTCGCCGTCCACCATGACCATCAGCAGCAGGAACAGACCGCCCAGGTACAGCCACGGACTCCAGATCCGCAGGTAGCGCGGCGGAATCTGCGCAACGACGAAGAATGCCGCAAGTCCGGCGCCCAGGCGCAGCGACTGACGCACGACTGCCGCATTCTGCTCAGCCACCGCGCTGTACAGCACGACAAAACCGATCGCACTGATGGTCACCACCAGCAGCAGCAGCGGCACATCAACGATCAGGCCATGGACCGTGAACGGACGGGCGCCGGCTCGCTGCCGCGGTCCGAAATCAATGCTGCCTAGCGACGAACTCTTCATCAGTTTCCGCGTAGTGGGCGAAATAGGTATCGAGGATGCGCCGGGTGACCGGTGCCGCGGTGCGGCCACCGCCGCCGCCGTTTTCCACGATGACGGCAATCGCAATGGTCGGATTCTCGGCCGGTGCATAGGCGATGAACAGGCCATGGTCGCGCAGGTGCTCGGGCACATCATCCTCAACGTACTGCTCGGTCTGGCCTATGCTGAACAGCTGCGAGGTGCCGGTCTTGCCGGCAACGACGTAGGTTGCATCGAGCATCGCCGTGCGACCGGTGCCGCGCAATTCGGCCGTCACACCGACCGACGCGTCGTGCACAAGCTGCCACTGATCCGGGTCGATCCCGGCGACCGGCGGCAGATCCACGGGATCGGCCCAGTTCACTTCCCGGCTGACACCGTTCTCGGTGCCCATCACCAGCCGGGGGTGATAGCGCTGACCACGTGCTGCGAGCGTCGCGGTCGCGTGCGCCAGCTGCAGCGGTGTCGTTTCCATATAGCCCTGACCGATGCCGACAATCACGGTCTCGCCCGGATACCATGACTGGTCTTCGCGTCGACTGAAGTTCTGCCGCTTCCATTCGCGGCCGGGAATGATGCCGGTGACTTCGCCGGGGATGTCGATTCCGGTGCGCTGCCCCAGCCCGAAGGACTTCAGAAACGGTTCGATGCGGTCGATGCCCAGACCCACCGCCAGCTGATAGAAATACACGTCGCAGGACTCGACGATGGCCTTGTGCATGTCGGTAAGGCCGTGCCCCTGCGGACGCCAGTCGCGATACCGATGCGAGTGCCCGGGCAACGTGAAAAATCCACCGCAGTGAATGCCCTGCCTGGGATTGATGCTGTCGTGGAACATCGCACCCAGCCCCAGAAACGGCTTGATCGTCGATCCGGGTGGATAGCGCCCCGCCAGCGTGCGATTGAACAGCGGCCGGTCGCGATCGTTGCTCAGCGCGAGAAAGTCGTTGCGGCTCATGCCGACCGCGAAACGGTTGGGGTCGAACGTTGGCGTGCTGACCAGCGCCAGCACATCGCCATTGCGCGGATCGATGGCAACCACCGCCGCGCGCATGTCGCCGATGGCCTCATGGGCCGCCAGCTGCAGGCGCATGTCCAGTGCCAGCACCACGTTATCGCCGGGCACCGGCCAGCGGGTCTCCAGCCCTCCCTGAGACGCGGTGAAGCGCTGCCCGCCGCTTCGATCGCCGCCCACATCCTGCAATACCCTGCCCTGCGCGTTGACGACCTGCTGCCGGTAGCCCACCGTACCGTGCAGGTCACCTTCGTAACTGCGCTCCACACCGGTCTTGCCGATATGTGGTGTACCGGCGTAATCGCGTCGATCGATGCGTTCCAGATCCTCGGGACTGATGCTGCCCACATAGCCGACCGCATGCGCAGCCATCTCGCCGAACGGATAGTGGCGAACCAGGCCTTCCTGAATGTCCACGCCGGGGAACAGGTGGCGGCGCACGGCGAACGTGGCTGCTTCGGCCTCGCTGAGGTTGCGCAGGCGGACGCGTTCAAAACGCCGGTGCGAACGGATCAGCGCCACCATCTGGTCGAATTCGCCGTCGTCGACCAGGCCGATGTCCTGAAGTTCGGCCAGCGTCTGATGCAGGTCGGGCACCTGCTCGGGAATCAGCACCAGCTGCCAGGTGGGCAGATTTTCGGCAATGACAAGTCCGTTGCGATCGAGGATCAGTCCGCGGGTCGGCGGCAGCGGCTCGATTCGCAGCCGGTTGCCCTGGGACAGTTCGCTGAAGCGCTGATGGTCCATCACCTGAAGCTGCACCAGCCGCGCCACCAGCACCCCGGTCAGCAGCACGATGATCACGGCGGCCGCGATCACCCGCGACAGGAACATGCGCTGTTCCTTCCAGTGATCCTTGAATGCTGCCGAACGCCGTGCCATGTGGTTTCCTGTATGCCTCAGATCGGCGCGTGCGCCTGGTCGGTGCGACGGTCAGTGAAGGTCACGATCATTGCCCACAGCAGAATCCCGGTGAGCACTGGCGCCCAGCGCTCAATCATCGGCACCGTGCGTCCGGCCACGCCATCGATCCAGAACAGCACGAGCTGATACAGCACCAGCAGCACGGCCACCGTGAACGCCAGCTGCGACGCCGGGAACACCCGGATGCGCAGATAGAATCTCTGACTGATGTACACCACCAGCAGCAGTGCCAGCGCATGCTGCCCCAGCAGCGCGCCGGTCAGCGCATCCAGCGCCAGCCCCATCAGGAACGCGCTGACCATGCCGAAGCGTCCCGGCGTGACAACAGCCCAGTAGATCAGCACCAGCGGTGCCCAGTCGGGCCGGAACGGCGCAATGACAGCGGGCAGCGGCACGATGGACAATGCCAGTGCTGCCAGCAGGCTGACCAGCGGCCAGGTCCAGCTTGTGCGGCGACGTCGTCTCATTCGCCCTCCAGCAGCCTGGCCGCGGCCGATTCACGCGGAGAGTCACTGCCGCTCCAGACCAGCAGCACCTCGCGATGCCGATCCAGTTCCGCCGCAGGCTCGGCAATCACGTCGGCGAACGACTGGCCGGGCATGAAGCGCACTTCACGAACCACGCCAACCGGATAGCCGGGCGGAAACACGCCGCCCAGGCCCGACGACACCAGCAGGTCGCCGACCCGCACGTCGGCGGAATTGGTCAGATAAGGCAGACGCAGCTGGCCACTGTCGCCGGTGCCCACGGCGATGGTGCGCAGGCCGTTGCGGTTCACGGCAACCGGCACCGCATGATCGGCGTCGGTGATCAGCACCGCCTGCGCCGTCCACGGCCCGGCCCGGACAATCTGTCCCACCACGCCCTTGGCGTCGAGCAGCGGCTGGCCAACGTAAACCCCGTCCACGAGGCCGCGATTCAGGCTGAAGCGGTGCCGGTAGGGATTGCTGTCCACGGACAGGATTTCGGCGATCAGCATGCGCTCGGCCACATGCTCGCTGGAATCCAGCATCGCACGCAGCCGGTTGTTCTCACGTTCCAGTGCTGCGAGGCGCTGCAGCCGTACGCTCGTATCCAGCGCCTCACGCCGCAGATGCGAATTTTCGCTGAGCAGCTGGCGACGGTCGGCCAGCGAACTGCGCGACCAGTGCCAGGCACGAAACGGCGCGTCCACAGCCACCAGCACCGGGTGAACGGCGACCGTCAGCGCCTGACGGAAACGGGTGAGATGATCCTGGCGATGATCGATCAGCATCAGCGCCAGGCAGACAATGGACAACAGGGAAAAACGCAGGCCGAGAGCGATCTTGCCTCTTGCAAGGCCGGCGGCGTTTCGTCGCGGCGCTCTCATCAATTGCGCCCCCTGGTTGTCAGCTGATCACGAACACGGTCACTCCACAGCGAATGCGCCGGGCCCGTACTCGTCGAGCAATTCCAGTACCCGGCCTCCTCCACGAGCCACGCAGGTCAGCGGCTCATCGGCCACCACCACCGGCAGCCCGGTCTCTTCAGTCAGCAGTCGATCGATATCGGTGAGCAGCGCACCACCACCGGTGAGTACGATGCCGCGCTCGGCAACGTCCGCGCCGAGCTCCGGCGGGGTCTGCTCCAGCGCGACCTTGACCGCACCGACAATACCCTGCAAGGGCTCCTGCAGCGCCTCGAGAATCTCGTTGCTGTTCAATGTGAAGCTGCGAGGCACGCCCTCCGAAAGGTTGCGGCCCTTGACGGAGATTTCCCTGACCTCCTGGCCGGGATAGGCGGAACCGATGGTGTGCTTGATGCGTTCAGCCGTTGCCTCGCCGATCAGGATGCCGTAGTTGCGTCGCACGTAGTTGGTGATGGCATCGTCGAACCGGTCACCACCGATCCGCACGGAAGCGGCATAGACGATGCCGTTGAGCGAAATGACCGCGACTTCGGATGTACCGCCGCCGATATCCAGCACCATCGAGCCGCGTGCCTCGTGTACCGGCATTCCGGCACCAATGGCCGCGGCCATTGGTTCCTCGACCAGATACACCTTGCGTGCACCGGCGCCTTCGGCCGATTCACGGATCGCGCGGCGCTCCACCTGGGTGGACCCGTAGGGCACGCAGATCAGCACACGGGGGCTGGGACGGAAGTACCGGGAACCATGCGCCTTCTTGATGAAATGCTGCAGCATTTTCTCGGTGACGTTGAAATCGGCGATGACACCGTCCTTGAGCGGGCGGATCGCGGTGATATGACCTGGCGTACGGCCCAGCATATGCTTGGCCTCCAGACCCACCGCCTCCAGCACCTTGCCACCGCGGCCAGGTTCCTCGCGAATGGCGACGACCGACGGTTCATCGAGGACAATACCTCGGCCACGCACATAGATCAGGGTATTTGCGGTACCCAGATCAATGGACAGATCGTTCGAGAAATACCCGAGAAAGCTCTTTAACATTGGGTGGTAAGGCTGCTGAATTACGCCAACGAGGCACTTTAGCAACGGGTAGGACAATCAGCAAGCGACGTGTATATTAGTGAGAAACCGGTCACTAGTCGTCATCGTGTCGCTGGATCAGCAGTCAATCGAGAAGCTCTGCCACCTCGCCCGTCTGGAAATCACCACTGAGGAGATGGCCGACGTTGCCGCCAAGCTGGCGGACATCGTCGCGCTGGTGGATCAGCTGGATTCCGCCGACACGACGCAGGTGCCGCCCATGGCCCACCCGCTGTCACGACCGCAGCGGCTGCGCGACGATGTGGTGACCGAGCACGATCAGCGCCAGCTGTACCAGCTCAATGCGCCGCTGGTGGAGCATGGCCTGTACCTGGTGCCCAGGGTTATTGAATAGCTGCACGGGAACCAGCCACCTCGACAATTTCTGATCGGGCCGGACCCTGATCACAACACCATTCATCATGCACGACCTCACTGTCGCCCAGCTTGCCGAACAACTGCGCTCCCGCCGCATCTCATCCGTGGAGCTCACGCGCCATTTTCTGGAACGCGTGGCCGCACACGATGGTCCGCTCAATGCGTTCATCACGGTGACCGAAGACGACGCCATGCGCCAGGCGGCCACCGCCGACCAGCGCATCGCGCGTGGCGACCACCAGACACTCACCGGCATTCCGATCGCGCACAAGGACATCTTCTGCACGGCGGGCATCCGCACGTCCTGCGCATCGCGCATGCTCGACGGTTTCGTCTCGCCATACGACGCCACCGTGGTGGAGCGACTCGGTGCCGCCGGCATGGTCACGCTGGGCAAGACCAACATGGACGAATTCGCGATGGGTTCGTCGAACGAAACCAGCTACTACGGCCCGGTGCGCAATCCATGGCATCACGACCTGGTACCCGGCGGCTCTTCGGGCGGCTCGGCCGCCGCGGTGGCCGCGCGTCTGGCGCCGGCGGCCACCGGCACCGACACCGGCGGCTCGATACGTCAGCCCGCCGCGCTCACCGGCCTGACAGGGCTCAAGCCCACGTATGGCCGCGTTTCCCGCTACGGCATGATCGCGTTCGCGTCGAGCCTCGATCAGGCCGGCCCGCTGACGCGCACGGTCGAAGATGCGGCATTGCTGCTGGAAGCGATGGCGGGCTTCGATGTGCGCGATTCCACGTCGCTGGACGATCCGGTGCCGGCATACTCGCAGCTGCTCGACAAGCCCATGGGGCGCCTGCGCATCGGCGTGCCGGACAATTTCTTCGATGACGGGCTGGATGCCGCCAATGCCGAAGCGGTGCACGCGGCACTGAAAGTCTTCGCACAGCTTGGTGCGGAAATCCGGCCACTGCGCCTGGACAACATTCATCTGTCCGTGCCGGCCTACTACGTGGTCGCCCCGGCCGAAGCCTCGTCGAACCTGGCACGCTTCGATGGCGTGCGTTTCGGCCATCGGTCGCAGGCCGACGACGATGATCTGCAGACATTTTATATGCGCAATCGCGGCGAGGGCTTCGGCCCCGAGGTGAAACGGCGCATTCTCACCGGCACCTACGTGCTGTCGGCCGGCTACTACGATGCGTACTACCTGAAAGCACAGCAGGTGCGTCAGCTGATCAGCAACGACTTCGCCGCCGCCTTCGCCGATGTCGACCTGATTGCCGGCCCCACAACGCCTACACCGGCGTTTCGCCTCGGGCAGAAGCTCAACGATCCGGTGCAGATGTATCTGAACGACATCTACACCATCGGCGCCAATCTCGCCGGCCTGCCGGCGCTGTCCATCCCCTGCGGCTTCGTCGATGCGCTGCCGGTGGGGCTGCAGCTGATCGCGCCGCATCTGGAGGAAGCCCGTCTGCTGAATGCCGGGCACTGGTTTCAGCGCGAGACCGACTGGCACCTGCGCGCACCGCAGGCCTACGCCTGAGGACCGGCAGGATGGATTGGGAAATCGTCATCGGGCTTGAAGTCCACACCCAGCTCGCCACGGCCAGCAAGATTTTTTCCGGTGCGTCCACGCGCTACGGCGCCGAACCCAATACCCAGGCCAGCCTGGTGGATCTGGGCTACCCCGGCGTGCTGCCGGTGCTGAATGGCGCGGCGGTACGCATGGCGGTGAAGTTCGGGCTGGCCACCGGCTGCACGATCGCGCCGCGCAGCGTATTCGCGCGCAAGAACTACTTCTACCCCGACCTGCCCAAGGGCTATCAGATCAGCCAGTACGAACTGCCCATCGTACACGGCGGCAGTCTGGACATCGTGCTCGAGGACGGCAGCGTCAAGACCATCGGCATCACGCGCGCGCACCTGGAAGAGGATGCCGGTAAGTCGCTGCACGAGGACTATCAGGGACATTCCGGCATCGACCTGAACCGCGCCGGCACGCCGCTGCTGGAGATCGTCTCCGAACCGGACCTGCGTACGGCCGCCGAGGCCGGCGCCTACCTGCGCAAGATCCACACGCTGGTGCGTTATCTGGGCATTTCCGACGGCAACATGCAGGAAGGCTCGTTCCGCTGTGACGCCAATGTCTCGGTGCGCCCACGCGGTGATTCGAAACTCGGCACGCGCACCGAACTGAAGAACCTGAACTCGTTCCGCTTCATCGAACGAGCCATCGTCTGCGAAGCCGAACGCCAGATCGACCTGATCGAGAGCGGCGGCAAGGTGGTGCAGGAAACCCGCCTGTACGACCCGGACCGCGACGAGACGCGGCCGATGCGCGGCAAGGAAGAGGCCAATGACTACCGCTACTTCCCGGATCCGGACCTCCTGCCGGTGATCATCGACGACGCGTTTATTGCCGAAGTGCGCGATGAACTGCCGGAACTGCCGGACACCAAGCGCGAACGCTTCGTGCAGGAGTACGAACTGTCGGCCTACGACGCCGGCGTCCTGACGGCCAGCCGCGCGCTGGCCGATTACTTCGAGCACGTTGCGGGCACGACGGCCGCGACAGCCAAAGCGGCCGCAAACTGGGTCACCGGCGAACTGACCGGCGCGCTGAATCGCGAAGGTCTGGAGATCCATCAGTCACGCATCACGCCATCGATGCTGGCGGCGCTGCTCGACAGAATTGCCGACGGCACGATCTCCGGCAAGATCGCCAAGGAAGTATTCGATGCCGCATGGAACGGCGAGGGCGATGTCGACGCGATCATCGCCAGTCGCGGCCTCACGCAGATCACCGACACGGCCAGTATCGAAGCCATGGTCGACGATGTGATCGGTGCGAATGCCGCTCAGGTACAGCAGTATCGCGACGGCAGGACGCAGGTGCTGGGCTTTCTCGTTGGTCAGGTGATGAAGGTTTCGCGCGGCAAGGCGAATCCGAAGCAGGTCAACGACATCCTGCGTCGCAAACTGGACGGCAGCTCATGAACGAGCTGCAACAGTTCGTGTTCGAGGGGCTGCATGTGCGCGGCGCGCTGGTGCGTCTGCGCGAAACCTGGCGCAGCGTGCTTGCCGATCACCACTACCCTCGCGAACTGGAGCGCCTGCTCGGCGAGAGCGTGGCGGCCACGCTGTTGCTGAGCAGCGCGCTGAAGGACCAGCCCAAGGTCTCCATGCAGCTGCAGGGCGAAGGCCGTCTGAGCCTGTTGCTGGTGCAGTGCGCCGCCGACCGGACCGGGCCGACCGCGCAGGCGGACCATCAGACCGGCGGATCGGCCGGCGACCCGGGCAATGACGGGGGCGCGGCTGCGGACGTCGCGCACAACGGCAACGGCGCTCCCGCCGCGTTGCGCGTACGCGGGATGGCGCAGTGGCGCGAAAAGCCCGATGGCGGGCCATGGCTGCACGACGGACGGATGGCGGTCAATGTGGAAACCGGTGGTGCCAACGGCCTCTATCAGGGCATCGTGCCGCTGGTCAGCAATGTGCTCAGCGAGTGCCTGGAGTCTTACTTCCGGCAATCCGAACAGCTGCCCACGCGACTCCTGCTGCGATCCGCCGAGGAATCCGCGGCGGTGGCCGGCGCCGACGCTGGTGTCTGCGGACTGCTGCTGCAGGTGATGCCCGGCGCCACGCAGACACCGGAGCTGTTCGATGAACTGACGGCCTTGACCAGCACCGTGTCGATCGCGGAACTGAACGACCTGCCGGCGGACATCCTGCTGCAACGCCTGTTTGCCGGCCACACGCTGCGCCTGTTCAGACCGCGACCGGTCATGCACGACTGCCGCTGCACACCCGATCATCTCGCCGGCATCGTGCGCATGCTGGGTGAAGCGGAACTTCGCTCACTGCTGACCGACCCGGGCTGGGTGGAACTGAACTGCGAATTCTGCAATCGCGCGTTCCGCTACGATGAGCACAGCATCGATGCCGTGCTGCGCGGCGAAGCACCGGGCGCAAGGCTGCATTGACAGACTCATTGGCAAATCGATTTCGCCAGGCGCTGCCGAGCGGCCTGGACTTCGCCAGTCTGCGACATCACCGTGACGTCGAACAGGAAATCACGGTGCGTCACGGCCACGTGCTGCCGATGCGCTCCGAACTCGACGAAGGCGCGATGGTCACCGTGCACGCCGAGGGTGGCACCGGCTACGCAGCCACGGCCGATCTCAGTCGCAGCGGCCTGAAGCATGCCTGCCGGCAGGCACTGCACTGGGCGCAGGTCACGGCCCGGCTCGGTCTGGTCGACACACGCGGCATGCAGGTCGAGCATCCTCAGGGCACCTTCAGCAGCCCCGTGCGCAAGCCGTGGGAACAGGTGGCGCTGGCCGACAAGGTGGGGCTGCTGCAGTCAGCCTGCAAGGCGCTGATGGGACACGCCAGCATCGTCGACAGCGCCGCAACGCTGTGGCACACACGCTCGCGCCGTGTCCATGTCACCGACGCTGGCGGCCACGTCGAACAGACCTTCGACCGGCTGATCCCGATGCTGCGTGCCACCGCGAATCGCGGCACGCGTACCGAGTCCCGCACCCTGGGCGGTCTGGGCTGGGTACGTCAGCAGGGATTCGAGGTGCTGGACGAGTGCGGCTTCGCCGACGCCGCCGAAGGAATCGCCGCCGACGCGGTAATGCTGCTGGATGCCGAGGACTGTCCGACCGGGCGCATGGACCTGCTGCTGGCACCCGATCAGATGATGCTGCAGATCCACGAATCGATCGGCCATCCGCTGGAGCTGGACAGGATTCTCGGCGACGAACGCAACTATGCCGGCCGCAGCTTCGTCACTCTGGACATGTTCGGCGACTATCAATACGGATCGCCGCTGCTGAACGTCACCTTCGACCCGACGATGCCCGAGCAGGCTGCCAGCTACGCATTCGACGACGACGGCAGGCAGGCCGACAAGCTGTGGCTGATTCGCGATGGCGTGCTGCTGCGGCCGCTGGGCGGCGCCCTGTCGCGCGACCGCGCGGCATCGCAGCTGCCGGACTTCGAAGGCACCGCCAACTCGCGCGCCGACAGCTGGCGACGCCCACCCATAGACCGCATGGCCAACCTCAACATCGAACCCGGCAACAGCCGCTTCGAGGACATGGTCGCCGGCGTTGAACGCGGCATCTACATGCGTACCAACTGCTCGTGGTCGATCGACGACTCACGCAACAAGTTTCAGTTCGGCTGCGAGTGGGGCCAGATGATCGAGAACGGCCGGCTCACGCGCATCGTTCGCAAGCCTGGCTACCGCGGTATTTCCGCGAACTTCTGGCGCAGCCTGGCCGGAGTCGGAGATCGCGACAGCCTGCGTGTGCTCGGCACACCCTACTGCGGCAAGGGCGAACCGAATCAGGCCGTGTTCGTCGGCCACGCCTCCCCCGCGTGCCTGTTCCGCGACGCCGACGTATTCGGGGCCGACTGATGCAGCAGCTGTTCTACGAACTGGCCGATCATGCAACGTCGCTGCTCGGCGGCGAAGAAGTGTTTACGGCTTCGCTGTCGGCCGAATCCTCGCAGTTCTGTCGCTTCAATCGTGCCCGCATCCGTCAGGCCGGCTGTGTGCAGCAGGCCACGCTGAACCTGCGCCTGATCCACAGGCGTCGCAACGCCAGCGCGACGCTGACGCTGTCCGGCAATGCCGGCGACCGCGAACGGGTTGCGCACGCGCTGACGACGCTGCGCGAGCAGCTCACGATGTTGCCGGAGGATCCGCACCTGCTGTACGCCACCGAACCGCACAGCAGCGAATCCATCGTCGCCACGACCCTGCCGGATGCACACGACACCGTGGCTGCGATTGCCGACGCGGCGCGGGACCTGGACCTGGTCGGCATCTATGCCTCCGGACCCGTGCAGAGAGGCTTCGCCAATTCGCTTGGACAGCGTAACTGGCATGAACGCCGCAGCTTCAACTTTGACTTCAGCTGTTACCTGCAGGAAGACCGGGCGGTAAAGGACGGCATGACGGGCACCGAATGGGACGACACGGCGTTCACCGCTCGTCTGGATGCGGTGCGTGAAAAACTCGCCCTGCTGGCGCAACCCGCGCGCACGGTCATGCCGGGCAGCTACCGCGTCTACCTGGCGCCGGCGGCGCTGAAGGAGATATGGGAACTGCTGTGCTGGGATGCGTTCGGCCTGCGCAGCCACCGCACCCGGCAGACGCCACTGCTGCGCATGATCGACGATGGCCAACCGCTGTCCGAACTCGTAACGCTGCGGGAGGACACCGCCGGCGGGCTGGCGCCGGCTTTCGATGACGCCGGTTTCATCCGCCCCTCCGATGTGACCCTCATCGAACGCGGCCGCTATCGCGACGCCATGATTTCGGCGCGGTCGGCGCAGGAATACGGTGTCGCGACCAATGGCGCGAACGCCAGCGAACGCCCGCAGTCGCTTGCCATGCAGGCTGGCAACCTGGCCACCCACGACATCGCCGCCGCGCTTCAGGACGGCCTGTGGATCAGCAATCTGTGGTACCTGAACTATTCCGATCGTGATGCCTGCCGCGTCACCGGCATTACCCGGTTCGCCTGCTTCGTCGTGGAACGAGGGCGCATCGTGGCGCCGCTGAACGTGATGCGGTTCGATGATTCCGTGTTGCGCATGCTGGGCCCGCATCTGCTGGGTCTGACGCGCGGCATCGACTGGCGGGCCAGCCCGTCCACCTACGGTGAACGCAGCACCGAATCCATGCGACTGCCCGGCGCACTGGTCGATCAGGTCACGTTGACGCTGTAGGCAGGCGCAGCGCGGTCACACGGTCGTGACCGGCCAGATCCTGATGGACGCCGGCCACCACGAGACCCGCCTCGACAGCCACCGCCGCGACCTCGGCGCGCTGCGCACTGCCATGTTCGATCAGCAGCATGGAATGCGGCCACAGGTGCGGCGACGCCGCGCGCACGATCTCCCTGATGGCCGCCAGTCCATCCGCACCCGCTGCCAGCGCCAGACGCGGCTCGAAGCGCAGCGTCGACGTCAGCGCGGGATCGTCGGCACAGACATAGGGCGGATTGGACACGATCACGTCGTAGCGGGTGTCGGTCAGCGCATCGAACCAGTGCGAATGCACGAAGTGCACAGTCAGTCCGAGCGTCGCGGCATTGCGGCGCGCAACCTTCAATGCCGCCTCACTCACATCCACCGCACTCACGCTGGCGTGCGGACGCAGATGCCTGATCGCCAGCGCGATCGCGCCCGTGCCGGTCCCAAGGTCCAGCACCGCGCCAGGCCTGTCCTCGGGCAGCGCCGCGACGGCGAGCTCCACCAGCAGTTCGGTTTCCGGTCGCGGCACCAGCGTGTCGGCCGTGACCTCCAGCAGCAGTCCATGAAACTCACGCCGGCCGACAAGCAGCGCATACGGCTCACCGCGACCGCGGCGCTCGATCAGCGCACGATAGTGCTGCGAGACCTCGGAAGTCACCTCACGCTCGGGAAAGGCCATCACCGTACTGCGCTGCCAGCCGGTGACATGGGCCAGCAGCAGCTCCGCTTCCAGGCCCGGATGGTCAACGATGCCGCTCAGCCGGCTTCGTGCCGACCGCAGCAGGTCGCCCACGACGCTGCCGCGAGCACCGGTGTCTTCAGACGTCGACACCGGCGGCCGCCAGCTGTTCGGCCTGGTACTCGTTGCGCAGCGGCTCGATGACCGCTTCCAGATCGCCATTGAGCACGTCATCCAGCCTGTACAGGGTCAGATTGATGCGGTGGTCGGTGATCCGTTTCTGCGCGAAATTGTAGGTGCGTATGCGCTCGGACCGGTCGCCGCTGCCCACCAGACTGCGACGCATCTGAGCCGTCTCCGTTTCCCGGCGCGTCACCTCACGCTCACGCAGGCGCGCGGCCAGCAGCCCCATCGCACGGGCACGATTCTTGTGCTGTGAGCGTTCGTCCTGGCACTCCACGACGATGCCCGAGGGCAGGTGCGTGATGCGGATCGCCGAATCGGTCTTGTTCACATGTTGACCGCCGGCGCCGGAAGCGCGATAGGTATCGACCCGCAATTCGGCCGGATTGATCGCGACTTCCTCCATCTCATCAGGTTCGGGCAGTACCGCGACCGTGCAGGCCGACGTGTGAATGCGTCCCTGCGCTTCCGTCTGCGGCACCCGCTGCACGCGGTGTGCACCGGATTCGAACTTCAGATGGGCGTACGCGCCAGCGCCGACAACACGCGAAATGATCTCTCTGTAGCCGCCATGTTCACCCTCGCTGGCGCTCAGGACCTCCACCTGCCAGCCCTGACGCTCGGCGTAGCGGCTGTACATGCGGAACAGATCACCGGCGAACAGCGCGGCCTCATCGCCTCCGGTACCGGCACGCACTTCCAGAAACAGATTGGCATCATCGTCGGGATCGCGCGGTACCAGGTGCAGCGCCAGCGTGCGCTCGAGCGCCTCGCGACGGCCTTGCAGCACTTCCAGCTCTTCTTCGCCGAGTGCCCGCATCTGGGCGTCGTCGCCGGCGCAGAGCTCATTCGCGGCCTCGGTGTCGGCTTCCAGCTGCCGCCAGGCGTTGAAATCAGCCACAGGCTCCTCGAGTCGGGCGTACTCCCGGGACAGCTCGCGAAACCGGTTCTGGTCGGCAATCACGTCCGGCTCGCTGAGGAGTCGGGAGATCTCCTCATGGCGTTCGACCAGCGTGGCGAGTTTGTTGCGAATCGAGTCTTTCACGTGACTGCGGATACCGGTTGGCGAGGCCGGCAACAGCGCGGACGGCCCGGGTGGTGCAGGAAGCGGGCGAGATTGTCGGGGAATCGCCCGGTATCCACAAGAATCCGCTGAGGTATAGTGTTGCGGCTGATGGCCGGGTTGGCCGCCGGCAGCGCTACCGGACCATGACAGGACAGACCCAGTGTATGGATTAACCCCGTGAATCTAAAGACGACAGGCCGGCTCACAGGGCTGTTGGTCGCCGCCATCAGCTGCGGATGCGCGACCCTGCCGCAGCAGGATCCGGCGGATCGGCGCATCGCATTCGATACACAGCTGCTGCGTGGCGACATCGCGATCGAGCGCCAGCAGCTCGGCCCGGCCACCGAACACTATGTCCAGGCCTCGCTGCTTTCCGACGATGCGGCCGTTGCCGAAAGAGCGACACGGATGGCCCACGAACTGGCCATGACCGAATCCGGCCGGATCGCGCTCGACCGCTGGCGCGAGCTGGCGCCCGACGACGAGCGCATCCACTACTTCTCCGGCGTACTCGAAGCGCGCTCAGGCAGGCCCGAGCGCGCCACCCAGGAGTTCATCCGGCTGATCGACACACTCGGCGACCCCGGCATCGCCATGGCGCTGATTACGGACTCACTCGACCACGAAAGGGACACGCAGGCCGCCGTGCAGGTGCTGTCGGCGCTGCTGGGGCGCTACCCGGACACGCTCGAAGGCCATTACGGCCTGGCGCGCTTCGCCCTGCGCTCGGGCAATTTCGACATGGCGCTGCACAATGCCGCCGCGGCGGCTGCGCTGGGACCAGGCTGGGTGGACGCCCAGCTGCTGTACGCGCGAACGCTGCTGGTGGCCGGACGCACGAGTGAAAGCCTGGCCATCGCGGAACGGATGGCCGAGCAGCACGACGATCTGGAGACCCGCCTGCAGCATGCCGAGCTGCTGATTTCCGCCGGCCGTCCACAACAGGCGCGCGCGCTGCTGAGCGACATACTGCGGGACAACCCCGGGCTGCCCGAGGCCACCAGGGCACTGGGCTATCTGGCACTGACGCAGAACGACCTGACCGAGGCGAGCGCTCACTTCAATGATCTGCGCAACGAACCGCGCTATCGTGACGAGGCGTTCTTCTATCTGGGACGAATCGCCGAAACCGAGGAACGTTTCCTGCAGGCCACGCGATCCTATCAGCGCGTCACGTCAGGCAATCATGCCGTCGAGGCGCAGCTGCGCACCGCGCGCGTGCTGCTGGCCGAAATGGGCGATGGCGAGGGTGCGCTGCGTCATCTGGAGGAGTTCGGCAACGCCAATCCGCGTTTCTACGCCGAACTGCTGGTCGCGCGCGGACAGATCCTGCTGCACATGGAGCGGCCGGAGGCCGCCATGGAGCTGATCACCGAGGCAGTCGCCGCCAACCCGGACGACGAATCGCTGCATACCGTTCATGCGCGCATGCATGTGATTCTCGCGCACGACGCGCTGGATCGGCGCGCGCTGGATGAAGCCGAGACCACACTGAATCGCGGGCTGGCGCTGTATCCGGATGATCCAACGCTGCGCTACTCGATGGCACTGGTGTATGAACGTCAGGGCCGCGCACGACGCTCGGTGAATCTGCTGCGGCAGCTGGTGGCGGAGTATCCGGACAGTCCGGCCTATCTGAACGCCCTTGGCTATGTGCTCACCGACGGAATGAACCGCAATGAAGAGGCGCGCGGCTACATCCAGCAGGCACTGGCCATGGACCCGGACAATCCCGCCATCATCGACAGCATGGGCTGGCTGCTGTTCAGGATGGGTGATGCGGAAGCCGCTCTGGACTATCTGGAACGCGCCTACCGGCTCGAAGACGAAGCCGAGATCGCAGCCCATCTGATCGAAGTTCACTGGACGCTGGGCAACCGCGAGCTGGCCTTGGAGCTGCTGGACGAGGCCTATGAGCGCGACCCGGAAAGCCCGCACCTGAACGACCTGAATCGCAGGCTCAGGCAATGATCAGAGCTACGGCAGCCATGGCGGCCGCGCTGCTGCTCGGCGCCTGTGCCCACCTGCCGGTGGAGGGCGACGGCCTTTCGCAGAGCGAACGACAGGCACAGCTGAATGCAATGCCCGGCTGGGACATGCGCGGTCGCGTTGCGGTCAGTTCCACGGCGGGCGGGTTCCAGGGCAGTTTTCAGTGGCGCAGCATGGCCGACGCGATCGAACTGACAGTACGCGGTCCGTTCGGCGCCGCCCTGTTGAATGTCAACGGCACCCCCGAGTCACTCATCGTGACGGCGCGCGGCGACACCTGGCAGCTCGGTGACCCGGAGGCCGAGCTGTCGGAATTGCTGGGCTGGTGGATGCCGGTGGGCAGTCTGCGCACCTGGCTGGTCGGATCGCCCGATCCTGCTTATCCCACGCACACCGAAGCAGGTCCGTCGCGCACGCTGAGTGCGCTGGAGCAGCGCCTGTGGCGAGTGGAATATCCGGCCTATCAGCTGAGTCACGGACTGCTGCTGCCACGTCGCATCGACATGCGTCACGGCGAGCTCTCACTGCGACTGACCGTCGACGATTTCGCGCCGCACGCCACCGCGGACAGCGTGCGCTTGAACTGAGCGGTATCACGCCAGCACAATACGCCCGCGCAGGAAATGCGGAACAGTCCGTTCCGATCAGTTCGGCAGACATGTTGGGGTGTAGCCAAGTGGTAAGGCAACGGGTTTTGATCCCGTGATGCGCAGGTTCGAATCCTGCCACCCCAGCCATCATTCGCCTTCCACGGGTTTGGAGTAATACAGCTTGGATCTGGGCCAGATCACGTTATTTTCGGGCAACGCACACCCGACCCTGACGAAAGAAATCGCGTACCACCTCAATATGCCGATCGGCAGGATTTCGGTGAGCCGGTTCAGCGACGGCGAGGTGTCCGTCGAGATTATGGAAAATATCCGCGGCCACGAGGTGTTTCTCGTCCAGCCCACATGCCCGCCCGTGAATGAGAACCTGATGGAGCTGCTGGTGATGGCCGATGCCTGCCAGCGCGCGTCAGCCAGCCGCATCACCGCGCTGATTCCCTACTTCGGCTACAGTCGCCAGGATCGGCGCCCGCGGGCGGCCCGCGTACCGATTACCGCCAAACTGGTCGCGAAAATGATTGCCGCATCGGGCATCGACCGGGTCATCACCGTCGACGTCCATGCCGACCAGATCCAGGGGTTTTTCGATATTCCGGTGGACAACATCTATGCATCGCCGGTACTGCTGGGCGATGCGTGGAAGCAGAAGTACGACAGGATGGTCGTGGTGTCGCCGGACGTCGGCGGCGCCGAACGTGCCCGCGCACTGGCCAAGCGGCTGGACGATTCGGAGCTGGCCATCATCGACAAGCGCCGCCGGCAGGCCAATTCCGCCGAGGTGATGAATGTGATCGGCGAGGTCAGCGGCAAGACCTGCGTACTGATCGACGACATGGTGGATACCGCCGGCACGCTGTGTCAGGCAGGACTGGCGCTGAAGGACCGCGGCGCGGTTCGGGTGGTGGCCTATATCACCCATGCCGTACTGTCCGGGCCGGCCGTGGAGCGCATCGAACGCTCGGTGCTGGATGAACTGGTCGTCACCGACACGATCCCGCTCAGTGCCGCGGCGGCGGCCTGCCCCAAGATCCGCCAACTCAGCGTCTCCGAGCTGCTCGCCGAGACCATTCGCCGCATCAGCGATGCCGAATCGGTCAGCTCGCTATATCTGGACTGATCCTCTGGACTATACGCCGGACTGAATGGCCCGAACCGCCCCATCCACCAAAACCCGGTACCAGCCAGGCCACCGGCGACTGTGACTAGCCGCTGCCGCCGCCTGCTGGTATCATCCGCGCCCTTCCGGAGGAGTGCACCGTGACCAGTTTCGTATTGGAAGCCGAACAGCGAGAGCAACAGGGTTCCGCCAACAACCGCCGGCTGCGCCGGCAGGGCCGCGTGCCGGCCGTCATCTATGGCGGCGGCAAGGATCCTGTTCAGATGTCGCTGAACCACACCCGTCTGCTGCGCGAAATGCAGGAAGAGGCGTTTTTCACCTCGATCCTGTCGATACGCGTCGGATCCGGCGCTGAATCGGCGATCGTCAAGGAGGTGCAGCGTCACCCGGCAAAGCCGCTGATCCTGCACGTGGATTTCCAGCGCATCGTTGAAGACGAGGAAATCACGCTGCATGTCCCCATCCACTTCACCGGCGAAGCCGTCGCCCGGGGTGTGAAGGACCAGGGCGGCGTGATCGAGCATCTGGCTACCGACGTGGAAGTCACCTGCCTGCCCCGCTTCCTCCCCGAATTCCTGGAGCTGGACATCTCGGCGCTCGAGCTGGGCCAGATCCTGCACCTTTCGGACCTCAATCTGCCGGAGGGCGTGACGCTGGTTGCGCTGGCACATCAGCAGGATCTCCCGGTGGTCACGATCAGCCCGCCGCGTCGCGAGGAAGTCGACGAAGGTGCCGTCGAAGCCGACGAAGTGCCGACGGTTGCCGACACCCGCACGGCCGACAAGGACGAGGACTGACCAACCGGGCGCGGCGCTGGCCGCGCGTTGTGCCGCCCTCCGGGGTCGGCAGGATGAGCCCGCCGGATGGCCGGGGATGGACGATCGCATAGCGCTAATTGTCGGCCTCGGCAATCCGGGTCCGGAATACCAGGCCACCCGCCACAACGTCGGGTTCTGGTTCGTCGACGCGATCGCCGAGGATAGCGGCGTCCGTTTCGAGCACAACCGCAAAATGCACGGTGATACCGCCGACATTCACGTCGGCGGTCACCGCATCAGGCTGCTCAAGCCCTCCACGTTCATGAATCTCAGCGGACGGGCGGTCGCCGCAATCACCGGCTTCTACAGAATCGCGCCGGAAAACGTGCTCGTCGCATATGACGAACTGGATCTGCCACCAGGCCGCGTCAAGCTCAAGCAGGGTGGCGGCGCCGCTGGACACAGAGGCATTGCAAGCATCATCGAACACATCGGCCAGAACTTCTGGCGGCTGCGGATGGGCATCGGCCATCCTGGCCCGGGCCAGCGCGACCAGGTGGTGGGCTACGTGCTCGGACGCGCGCCGGCCGAGCAGCAGCAGCTGATCCTGGATGCCCTGCGGCAGGCCGCTGACGCCCTGCCCACGCTGATCGAACTGGGGCCGGAGAAGGCCAGGAACACCCTGCATACAATCAAACCGTCCGCCCCCGATGCGGACCAGGACTGAAACCGGATGGATCTGAAGTGCGGCATCGTCGGACTGCCCAATGTCGGCAAGTCCACACTTTTCAATGCGCTCACCGCGGCAGCGATTCCGGCGGAGAACTATCCGTTCTGCACCATCGACCCCAATGTCGGTGTCGTTGCCGTGCCGGATACCGGCCTCGACCAGCTTGCCGAGCTGATCAAGCCGGCGCGTGTGGTGCCAACCATCATGGAATTCGTGGACATCGCAGGACTGGTTCGGGGCGCCTCGAAGGGCGAGGGTCTGGGCAATCAGTTCCTGGCGCATATTCGTGAAACCCATGCCATCGCACATGTGGTGCGCTGCTTCAGTGACGACGATGTCACCCATGTCGCCGGCCGCATCGATCCAATCGACGACATCGACACCATCGAAACGGAGCTGCTGCTGGCCGACCTGGATACCGTGCAGCGCAGCCTGGATCGCGCCGAGCGCAATGCGAAAACCGGCGAGAAGAGCGCCGTTGCGCGCCGGAATTTTCTGCTCACCGTGCTGGCGCGGCTGGAGAAAGGCGAACCGGTGCGCGGCATGGAAGTGGATGCGGTCAATCTGCCGCTGCTCAGGGAACTCCATCTGATTACCGACAAACCAATGATGTATGTGGCCAATGTCGCTGAAGACGACCTCGCCGCAGGCAACACACTGGTTGAACGCGTAAAGCAGCTGGCAGCTGAACGCGGCAGCGAAGTGGTGGTGGTCTCGGCCGCTGTGGAAGCGGAACTCGCCGTGCTGAAACCCGAGGAGCGCGCGGAGTTTCTCGATGCACTGGGGCTCTCCGAACCCGGACTGCACAGAGTGATACGCTCCGCCTACCGGCTGCTGGGTCTGAAGACCTTCTATACCGCCGGACCGAAGGAAGTGCGCGCATGGGCCGTGCGCAAGGAAGCGACCGCCTATGATGGCGCCGGAGAAATCCACACCGACTTCCAGCGCGGCTTCATACGTGCCGAAGTCATCTCACACGAGGCATTCCTGCGCGTCGGCGGCGAGCAGGGTGCGCGCAGATCGGGCGAGCTCAGGCTCGAAGGCCGCGGCTACCTGCTCGCCGAAGGCGATGTGGTGCACTTCCGCTTCAATGTGTGATCGGCGCCTGGTGGCAGACCTGACAGCAACTGCCGCAGGCACATGCGAATCCCGCTAACATAGTGGCACGCTCGTAGCGGCACACTTACGGAACACGCTCATGCAGTTATTCGACGACCTTCCATCCGCCATCGTGCTGGTGCTCGCACTGATCCTGCTGATATGGCTGGTGCTGGTGTTTCTGGTGCCGTTCATGATCGAAGGCATACGCGGTTCCAGCCGTCGCACGCACGAAGAACTGCGTGAAATGAACGAGAAGCTCGACCGGCTGACGAAGCTGCTGGCGTCGCAGGCCGCGGCCACCCGCTCCGGCGGCACCTCTGCCGCGACGCACAACGCACCACGGCCCGAACCCTCAGCCGCGGCTGCAGCGCAGACAGCCACCGACCGCAAGGGCAGGAGTTCGAACCGTGCCGATACGCCCGCGACCCGACGCGAACCGACCATCTCCGACACGCCGCCCGCGGCGGCCACACGGCGTGAACCGGCGATCGGTGCCCCGCCTCAGGATGCCGGACGCCGCCTGCCCGACTGAGCGGTCCTGGCGGCCAGGAGCCTGCGCCGCAGGCCGTTCGGCTTCTGCCGCGCAGGCTCCTAGGCCATGGTGACGAACAGATACACGGTGTAGGTCACATAGCCTGCCAGCAGCACGACACCTTCCGCACGCGTAATCGTGCCCGGCCGGTAGGTCAGATAACCAATGACGAACAGTGACAGCGTAAATGCGCCCATCACCGGCAGGTCCCGCATCATCAGTGACGGCGAGATCGCGGCCGGATGAATCAGGCCGGCGATACCAACCACCGCCAGCGTATTGAACAGGTTGGAACCGATCACATTGCCAACCGCCAGATCCGGTTCCCCTTTACGCGCCGCCGCCACAGCGGAGGCCAGCTCCGGCAGCGACGTGCCGATCGCGACGATGGTGAGGCCGATGACCAGATCGTCTATGCCCAGTTGTCCGGCAAGTGTCACCGCGCCCCAGACCAGCACCTGGGAACTGAGCAGCAGCAGCACCAGGCCCACCACCAGCCAGATCGTCGCCGCGGAACGTGACATCGAACCCGCCACCAGCTGCCGTTCCATGTCCACGCCCAGCGAGTCATCTCGATTGCGCAGCGCCTGCCAGATACTCCAGACAATCAGCACGCCGAACAGCGCAAGCAGGAGCACGGCGTCGCCGCGGCCCAGGTAGCCGTCCCACAGCAACAGCACCGTCAGCAGCGTCACGCCGGTGAGCAGTGGCAGCTCCTTGCGCAGAATTCGCGAGCGCAGCACCACCGGCGCCAGCACGGCACTCAGTCCCAGCACCAGCGCGATATTGATGATGTTGGAACCATAGGCATTGCCCAGCGCCACGCCGGGACTCCCCTGTGAAGCAGCCAGCGCGGACACCAGCATCTCCGGTACCGAAGTACCGAAACCGATGACGATGATGCCGATCAGCAGCGGTGACACGCGCAGATGCCCGGCCATTGCCGCGGCGCCGTCGACGAAACGATTGGCGCTGTAGATCAGGCCGGCGAAACCGACCACCAGGGCAATCACTGCGGGAAACATGTATGCCGGATCTGCCGTCCAAGCTGTCGGGTAGGTGAGGTGCCGGGTGACGTTACCGTTGAGCCAGCCGCGACAGGCGGGACTATGTCGGCTTATACGGCCGAAAACAAGCACTGATGCAGCCGGCATCAGCGGCCATCCGGTGTGCAATAATGCTTCGGTCACGCACACTGGGGGGTGCCGCATCAGGCAACCAGCGCGCTGTATCCACAGGATTTGGCCAAGGAACTGACGTGAACAGGAAAATAAAACGACTCGTTAGGGGACTGGCGCTGGCCGCCACATCAACCACGCTGCTGGCCGCGGCCGGCTGCGCCACGGCACAGGATCAGGATCTGGTAGCGCGCGGCGACTATCTCGTCAACGGCGTTGCCGCCTGCGGCAACTGCCACACGCCACGCAATCCGGAAGGACGTTTCGACTTTCTCGAGGGCATGCACCTGGCAGGTGCCTATGTGATCGAGGAACCGGAGTTTCGTGCCTATGCACCCAACATCACGCAGGATCGTGAAACCGGCATCGGCAACTGGACTGACGAGCAGATCAGTCTCGCCATCCGCGAAGGCCGCCATCCGGATGGCCGTACCCTGGGTCCACCGATGGCCTTCCCGTTCTACCGTGGCATCTCGGACAACGATCTGGCAGCCATCGTCGCCTACCTGCGCACCGTGCCGCCGGTTCGCAACGAGGTGCCGCGTACCGAATTTCGGATCCCGCTGCCGCCGGAGTGGGGTCCGCCGATCGACAGCGTGCCCGATGTTCCGCGCGACGACATCGTCGCGTATGGCGCCTACCTGGCAGGACCGATCGGTCATTGCACCGACTGCCACACACCGCTGGTGCAAGGCCAGCACGATATGAGTCGCGTCGGCCTGGGCGGTAGCGTGTTTCCACGACCGTTCAATGCCAACTGGGCCGCCGTGTCGCGCAACATAACGCCGCATCCGCAGCTGGGCATCGGCAACTGGACCGACGCGCAGATCAAGCGCGCCATCGTCGAAGGTGTTCGCCCGGACGGCACCGTGATGACGCCGTTCATGGCGTACCCGATGTATGCGCGCATGACGGACGAAGACCTGGACGCGATCATCGCCTATCTGCGCAGCATGACGCCCCTGCCCTGACCCGGCCACGTCAAACGGCCACTGCAAAAAAACGGCGGGCACCGGTATTGCCGATGCCCGCCGTTGCTGTCGAGCAGAAGTACGCTGAAACGCGATGGACACGGCCACGCGGCCGTAGTCTATAATTGCGCCCCGTGGTGATGTAGCTCAGCTGGTTAGAGCGGCGGATTCATAACCCGCAGGTCGGTGGTTCAAGTCCACCCATCACCACCAGTTTTTACTACCAGCGACCGCCGCCGCCGCCACCACCGTAACCGCCGCCGCCGCCGCCGCGACGACCACCGGCACCACCGCCGCCGCCGTAGCCACCGCCGCCGCCGCCAGGACGCTTCTGCTGTGGCTTGGCTTCGTTGACCGTCATCGGACGACCGTCATAGTCAGTGCCGTTCAGTCTGTCGATCGCTGCCTGTGCTTCGGAATCGGTGGCCATTTCGACAAAGCCGAATCCCTTGCTGCGACCGGTGTCCCGATCGGTGATCAGCTTGGCTGATTCAACAGTGCCGAACTCGGCGAACTTTTGCGACAGTCCGTCTTCGGTAACGGAATACGGCAAGTTGCCGACGTAAAGTTTTCTGCCCATTTGTATCCTCCTCAAGGGGTAAAGAAACCGATTAGGAGGTCGGGGCAGAATGCCCGTAGACTCGCTAGAACGGTTGTAAAGGCCAAAAGATTGTAGCCTAGGAAAGTTCGGTACGCACCAGCCCCGATCCTGCCCCGTATGACCAGTAATTCCACGCTGCAGGGTAACCTACCGGCGGGGCACCAGCCGGATCTCGAAAAGGCGCGGCCAGAGCTTGCCCGTGACGAAGAGCCGGTTGGTCCGGGCGTCCCAGGCAATGCCATTGAGCACGTCGACGCGGGCACGCTCCTGTGCCGACAAAAGCCCCCGCATGTCCACGCGGCCGGTGACCCGTCCCGACTGCGGATCAATGATGACGATTTCGTCGCTCTGCCAGATGTTCGCGTAGATCTCGCCGTCGATCATCACCAGTTCGTTGATGTTTTCCACCGGCATGCCGGTGTCGGTCACCGTGACGCGGTGCAGCTCCTCGAAGGTCTCCGGATCCAGAAAGCGCAGTTCCGGCGTGCCGTCGCTCATGATCAGCCGGCTGCCATCGTTGGTCAGACCCCAGCCCTCGCCCGGATAGCTGAAGGTGCCGATCAGCTCAAAGCTGTCGATGTCATAGACGAAGCCGGTGTTCTCCTGCCACGTGAGCTGTATCAGGCGGTCGCCGAAGTCGGTCAGCCCCTCGCCAAAGTAGCGTGGCTGCAGTCTGCGCTGGCGGACGACTTCGCCGGTTTCGGGGCGCACGCGACGCAGGTCGGATTGCCCGTACAGGCCGGTGCTCTCGTAGAAGTGTCCGTCCCGGAACAGCAGTCCCTGCGTGAAAGCGCGCGGGTCGTGGGGAAACTCGTTCACCACCTCGTAGTCGAACCACGTCGGTGCGCGATCGCTGGCGCCGGCATGCTCACCACGACATCCGCCGAGCGCTGCCAGGAACAGCAGCAGCAACATCGGCCGCGTGCGCTGCCATCGCACCGGCCACCCAAAGCCATTGCATCCATTGAATGCTGCGCGACGGGACACGATGTCAGTCTTCTATGCCGCTGGCACGTGCCTGGTCGCGTGCGACGACAGCCCAGTCCATATCACCCTCTCCGTGCGCGATGGCGCCCAGCAGCCGGTCACGATAGACATTCATGCTGGGCAGCGGCACATTCGCCACTTCTCCGGCCGCCAGCATCAGCCGCGTGTCCTTCAGGCCCAGTGCGGTGGTGAATCCCACCTGGTCGTAGCTCTGCTTCGCGATGATCGCGCCGTACACCTTGTAGGCGGGCGCCGAAAACAGGCCTTCGGTCATCACTTCGTAGAACGACTGCGGGTCGACCCCGAACTTGCGCACCAGCGCAAACCCCTCGCCCATGGCCTCGATCGCACAACCCAGCACCATGTTGTTGGCCAGCTTCACGGCCGCGGCACCGGCGGGCTTGGTTCCGCCATCGAAGGTGCGGCGGCCGATGTTCAGAAACAGCGGCTCCAGCTTTTCCACCATGTCGCGTGGACCGGCCGGCACGATGCCCAGCTGACCGGCAGCGGCCGCTTCGGGCCGTCCCAGCACCGGCGCGGCCACCAGTATCTGACCGGCCTCCCCGTGCAGCTGCGCCAGACGATCCAGAATGGACACGCCGTGCGTGCCCATCGGCACGTACGCCGCTCCGGCAGGCAGTGAGGCGATGACGCCATCGGGCATGGTGGACAGCAGCTCCAGCGATTCGTCATCGGCGAGCATGCTCAGCACAACGTCACGGTCGCGACAGGCGCCGGCCACGTCGTCGGCCACCCGCGCGCCTTTCTGTTCGAGTTCCGCCGCCTTGGAGCGGGTGCGGTTGTAGACGATCAGATCGTGCCCGGCATCCAGTACGCGGCCCGCCATCGCCTGCCCCATACGGCCAAGCCCGAGAAATCCGACTTTCATCTTTGCTCCTTGGAAGTCATCGCCGCGATTCACGGCTGCAGCAGCTGATCCCGGACCCATTCAATCTCGCGCACGACATAGTCCACGATATCGCCGGTTTTCAGATGATCCGGCAGTACATCCCATGTATAGGTCTCGATCTCCAGATGCGGCGACAGCTTGTTGCTGCGGTGAAAGGCCAGCGCGTCCTCGATCGCGAATCGCGTGGTCTTGAACTCGCCAAGGTCCTCGAGAAACACCGGCACGTGGAAGTGGGTGCGCCACTCGCGTGGGCCCGGATCACGATCCCAGGCCGCAAACGCGTCCTCCAGGTTCAGATAATGGGTCAGCTGGCCGTTACGTCGTTCCACGGTCTGTGTGAGATAGACCGTGTCGGCGTACTGGCGCAGTGCGTCGACAATGGGCTGGGTGACTTCGGGCACCCGCACGGCGGCCGCCTCCTGGAGCTTGAACACCGGCACGCCGGCATCGGCCAGGCGCCTCAGGCTGACGCCGATATCCTCGTACGCAACCGCCTGATGGCAGATGTCGTACACCATGCCCAGATGCTTGCGCAGCGCCTGTTCGGCCGCGCCCGCGGAAAGGCCTGTCTGCTTCGCCAGCGATGCAACCGATTCGGCGGCATAGAGGTGGTCCTGGAAATAGGCGATGGCCTCATCGGTGGTTTCCAGAAAACAGGCGGGCTCAGGTTCCAGTGCCAGCGTGACCGTGCGGCCGGTACGCTGTTCCAGCCTGACCAGATGCGCGACAACGCCGATCACCTGGCGGGTATACGCCGCCACGACATCGTCGCCGGTGACGCGCGGCTTGAATCCCAGCGGCGGGCTCTGGATCGAGGGGTCGATATCCTCGCGGGCCATTTCCGCGAGGATGTCGGCCACCTGCATCGTGTACTGCGCGCGCTGGTCACTGCGCCAGTCCGGTTCGTACACCTGCTCCTTGACCATCTGGCCCTTGAACGGTCCGTACGGAAATGCATTGACCGTGTACAGGTACATGTCGTTGTCGTCGAGAAACGACTTCAGCCTGCTGCGCTCCTCCGCATCGTCGGTCAGAACCTGGGCGGAGGCGGCGGACAGCCGCAAAGACACGCCGAACGGCTGATCCGGCGCAACGCGCGCCTTCACCGCCGGCACGAAGGTCGTGAGGCTCTTCCACATCAGCGGCCAGGTGTCGCCCGGATGTACCAGCGTGGAGTAGGTGAGATGGCCGAGACCCTGGCCCAGATCCATAGTATTCCCCTCAATTCAGGTCAGGCAATCCGGCAGCGCATGCCGGATCGGCCATTGTAGCCTTGACAGCGGGGCCAGTTGAAACCGCGACCCCGGCCGCTCATGCCGTCGACGCTGCCACGAAACGACCACGACCCGATTCAATGGCACTTGCTTAAGGCTGCCAGCGGGTTGCCTTTGGCGAAACTAAAGCGGACCAAAGGGAGCCATTTCGCCAAAGGCAATCCGCTGGCAGCCTTAAGCAAGTGCCATTGCGACATAATTCAGATGCGGATCACCACCTTGCCGAAATGCCCGGCGGCCTTGAGAAAGGCGTAGGCCTCCGGCGCCGCGTCGAAATCAAACACGCGGTCGACCACCGGCACCATCCGATTCACGGCAACCGCGCGCGCCAGCGCAACCAGAAGCTCATGACGGCCGACGAAAATCCCGCGCAGGGTCGCGCCCTTCAGCATCAGCGGGTGGGGCGCGAGGTCGCCTGCGGATCGGGTCAGCACACCGATCAGGCTGATCTCGCCACCGGGCCCGATCGCCTGGTACGACTTCGGCAGCGTTGCCGGCGCAGCCACTTCCACGAGGTGATCCACGCCGCGGCCGTCGGTGAGCCCGAGCACCGCCTGCTCCCAGTCCGGCGTATGGCTGTAGTTGATGGTCTCATCGGCACCCAACCGCCTTGCCCTGTCCAGTTTCTCGTCGCTGGACGACGTGATGATCACCCGTGCACCCGCCAGCTTCGCCAGTTGCAGGGCGAACAGCGACACGCCGCCGGTGCCCAGGGTCAGTACCGTTTCACCCGGTTTCAGCGGCTTGCCCTCGAACAGCGCATTCCAGGCCGTGACACCGGCGCATGGCAGCGTTGCGGCCGTCTCGAACTCCAGATGATCGGGCATCGCCACCAGTCCGTCCGCTGCGAATACCGCGTATTCGCGCAGCACACCGTCCAGCGGCGAACCCAGCGCCTGGTGATCCGGACCCTGTGTGAACGCCGCCACCACCCGCTCGCCCGTCGCGAACCCGGTCACGCCCGACCCCACATCGACCACTTCACCGGCACCATCGGACAGCGGCACGGTGTCGCGCGCCACCGGCCCGCCAATGTATTTGCCACTGAGGATTGCCAGATCGCGAAAATTCAGCGCCGCTGCCCGCATGCGCACCAGCACCTCACCCGCGCCGGGCACCGGCGCATCACGGGTGACCCGGTGCAATGCCTGTGGGCCGGTCATGCCCTGTCGTAACTCGTATGCCTGCATTGACGCTGCTCCCGTCGTATCGGTTTTGCGGTAGAGTAGCTGACCCGCGCAGCGAATGGAGCACACACAGCGATGGCCGACAAGGCGCTGGTGATCCCTGCCTCGTTCAGAGTCGGCAGTCAGTTTCCCGACGAACTTCCCCTTGCCGACGGTTCGCTCAAGCCGCTGTCGGAGTGCTCACGATCGGAAGTCGCCGAAGCGGTCAATGAACTCAAGTCGGTCGCCACGCGCAGTCGTGAACGACTCGACGATGCCTATGCCGAACACATTCAGGACATCGAGATGCTCGCGCAGATCAGTGCGTATCTGACGCGGTTTGAACAATGGCAGGCATTACGCGAAGGCGGTTCCGTACGCGAAACGCTGTGGCATCTTCAGGAAGACTACGGTGGCGCTTGAACCGCATCACTGACCCGGAATGAATCCAACCACCGCCTGCCGGCGAATAGCTGTCATGAGCCCCGATAAACCAACCTGGTCGAAGATCCGTCTCAACCACTTCCATTCCGAGGAAATCCGCGGATGACTGCGATGCACCCACTCGCTGCCGAGATGCTGGAAGCCAGTGCACATGGCTATGCTGCCGCTGCGTGCGCGGCGCTGCAACGCCAGCTGGAGGGCAGCAACGGCCACGACACGATGCACAGTCCGGCGCCGGAGTGGCGCGCCTATTTCCAGCAGCGGCTCCTGGAACTGGCCGCTGCGGTGCGCGTGCGCGAACCCGCGCTTTTCGCCCGCCGCGTGCGCTGGCTGCGCCGGGCGATGACATCGCGCGGCGCGGATGTCGGCGAGCTGGCACAGGCGCTCAACAGTCTGCGTCAGGCGCTGGACGAGGAATTTCCGCCCCATCTGCTGCCGCTGGCTCGCGCACCGATCGACCTGGCAATCGACGAGCTGCAGCAGGACGACGAGCCGGAGGTCAGCGCGCTTGACGGGAAACTGCCAACCGGCCGGCTGGCGCTGGAATACCTGGAGGCCTGTCTGGCCGGCAACCCGGAACAGGCGGTGGCGCTGGTAGTCGGTGCCCTGGGGCGGTTCACGGCCGATCAGCTGTTTCTGGATGTGCTGATCCCGGCTGAGAAGGAAATCGGTCACCTCTGGCACACCGGCGACATCACCGTTGCCGAAGAGCACCTGGTAACGGAAACCACACGCCATCTGATCAGCATCATTTCACACGAAGTCGGCGCGGCGGCACGCCGCAGCCACTCCGTGCTCACCGCATCCGTGGCCGGCAACAGCCACGACATCGCGCTGCGCCTGGCGGCGGAGCTGTTCCGTCTGGACGGCTATCGCGCGATATTCCTTGGTGCCAGCCTGCCCGCCGAACAGCTCGCCAGAGCCGTCAACATGTTCGATATCGATCTGATCGTGATCGGCGCCATGCTGGAAACGCATCTGAACGACGCCAGCCGAGCCATCGAAGTCCTGCGACGGGCGGCACCGCAGGTGAAAGTCATGGTTGGCGGACTGGTGTTCGATGCGGTGCCGGATCTGTGGCAGCGGATCGGCGCCGATGGCTATGCCGCTTCGCTGCGGGATGTGGTCGCGATCGGCACGCGGCTGCTGGAAGACTCGCCCGAGTCCGAACAGCCCACCACTCACTGACGCCGGGCGGCTCAGCCCGACGCGGCGTCCGCATCGGCCTCCTCGACCATCCGCCTGATTCTGCTCAGGCCCCGCCGCAACTGGGTCTTCACCGTACCCAGCGGCTTGCCGGTGGCCAGCGCGATCTCCGAATGCGACATGCCTTCAACGACCCCCATCATCAGCAGATTGCGCTGATCGGGGTCGAGCTGCTCCAGAGCGCGGCTTGCAACGCCGAAATCCGATGCGATGGCTCCGGCATCGCCCCCCGGATCCTCGATCTGCTCGATCCGTTCTTCATCGAGCGGCTCGGTTCCGGGGCGTCGCGAATTGCTGCGTATGCGGTCGATCAGGCGCCGGCGGGCGATGGTCGACACAAACGCCGCCTCGGTGCCCACCGTGGCATCGAAGCGGTGCGCCGACTTCCACAGGTCCAGAAAGATCTCCTGCACCGCGTCCTCGGCATCGGCCACATTTTCGCTGAAACGTCGCGCCAGCGACCAAACGAGGCCGCCGTACGTCGTCATGCACTCGCGGACCGCGGTTTCCTCCCCCCGCGCAATACGATCAAAGACAGATTCCTGCACCTGTCACCCTCAGCGAATGGCGCGGTCGGGCCGTCAAACGATTATAGGGCGTATTGGTGAATCCAAACCTGGCCCGCCAGCGAATAGTTCATTGAGACCGCTCCGTTTGTCACCGGAACTGAATTTTTTCTCATGGAGAACCACGCAATGAACAGATTTCTGATAGCGCCGGCAGGGCTGCTGGCGATCACGATGCTCACCTCTGGATGCAGTTCCAGTTCGAGCTCCCCCGAACCGCTGCCCCAGCAGCCGCAGGTACGGTTCGTTCACGCCGTGCCCGATGCCCCCAACGTCAATATTGCATCTGGCGCATCCGTTCTGGCTGCCGACCTTGCTTACAAGCAGGCCAGCGGCTTTCTGAGTCTGAACTCACAGACGCTGAGCGTGCGCGTGGACGGCATCGTGCCGGGCGGTGAAGTCACGGTCATCGGGCCAGTGGACCTCACCTTCGAGTCCGACACGCAGTACAGCGTCGTCGCGCTGGGCCAGGCGACGGCCGGTGCGCCGCTGCCAATCGGCGCCGTGGTGATCGCGGATCCGCTGACCGCGATTCCCGAGGGCCAGGTACGTGTGCAGGTTGTGCACGCTGCGCCGCAGGTCATGGACGTCGACGTACACGTCACCGGTCCGGATGCGGTACTGAGCAGCTCCACCGTACTGGGCACATTCGGCTTCGGTGAGGATCTGGGACCAGCCGACCTCAATGCCGGCATCTATCGAATTCGTGTAACGCCAGCTGGCGCGCTCGACCCGGTGGTGTTCGATTCCGGCCCGGTCGACCTTCCCGGCGGTGCAGGCCTGCTCGTCGTCGCAGTGGAGAATACCGGTGCCGGCAACGCACCGGTCAGTCTGCTGGTCTCGGATGGTGTGGGCAGCTTCGAAATTCTCGATGCCAACACCCCGGCCGAGGTGCGTGTCGTTCATGCATCGTCGGAGGCACCGCCAGTGGACGTCTACGTCAACGACGCGCTTGTGCTGTCCGACGTTCCATTCACGGCGTTTTCGGACTATCTGGCGCTGGATCCGGGCAGTTACAACGTCGTGGTCACGCCGGCGGGCTCACCGGGCGCTGTGGTGATCGATGCCGATCTGACGGTTGAAGCCGGCGTGCAGTACTCGGTGTATGCCGCTGGTACGCTCGCCGAACTCGCACCCTATGTGCTGGTTGACGACAGCCGCCGAATCGCCACCGAAACCAGAGTGCGTCTGATACATCTGTCGCCGGTGGCCGAACTTGTGGACATCTACGTACAGCCGCTCAACGGCACCGCCGCCGACATATCAACGATCGATCCAACCTTCGCGGGTGTCGATTTCCTGGGTGAAACAGGCTATGTGAGCCTGCCGGGCGGTCAGTACGAAGTCACCGTCGCGGTTGCCGGCACGGCCACCGCCGCGATCGGACCGATTACGATCGAACTGCTCGACGGCGGCGTCTACACCGCCGCGGCACGCGAAAGCGAGGGCGGCATACCGCCTTTCGGCCTGATCCTGCTCGACGATTTTACCCTCTGAAGCAGCCCCCTGGCCGGGGACTCAGAGTCCCCGGCCCCTTTTTTCCGGCCCTTTTCTGGTGCAGTTCCCGCCAGACGCTGCACCGCCGACGTGCAGCCATCGGTCCGGGAACAGGGGCCGCGCGACACGAACAGCGCTCACAGCCGGTCACCTTCCTGTAACCCGCCGCCGGCACACTTCTTGCTCTGCTATGGATGTAGCTGAGCTTACGGACAACGACTGACCCATGCGCCTGAACACGACACGCGGGCTGGCTGTGTTTTGCATTGCCGCCCGACATATGAGCTTCAAGTCGGCCGCCGAGCAGTTGTACATCACTCCGTCCGCCGTCAGCCACCAGATCAAGGCGCTGGAAGAACAGCTCGGCACGACCCTGTTCGAACGCCGCACGCGCGCCGTCGCGCTCACGCGGACAGGGTCGCAGCTGTTTACACGCGTTGATCCGCTGCTGCGTGAACTCGAACGTGCAACGGCCAACTTCACGGGCGTGGCCCGCCGCAGAGTGCTGCGACTCACACTGCTGCCATTCTTCGCCAGCGAGATGTTCATTCCCTGCATGGACAGGTTTCCACACAAGAACATGTCGATCGACCTGCGTCTGGATGACAACGATGCGCGGGAGTCGGTGCATCTCACGTCTGCCGACGCTGCGATTCCGCTGCTGAGCTCACCGCCCGTGGACGTCTGTGCGCAGCGGCTGTTTCCCCTGCGGCTGGTACCGGCCTGCGCACCGGCGCTGGCGGAACGCTGCGCGTCGATGGGCCGTGACGCGCTGCTGCGCGAAACACTGATCGTGCACAAGTCACGTCCCAACGCATGGAACGACTGGTTGACCGCGGAGGGATTCGAACACGCCGACGACACGCGCACCATCTACCTGGACAGCATGTACGCCGTCGCGCGCGCCGCCGAACGCGGACTCGGCATTGCGCTGGTTCCCGTACCGCTCAGCAACGCATGGTTCCGCAGCAAGGCGCTGGTGCGGCTGTTCGAATCGGAGCTGGAGACCGGCGATTGCTACTACTTCATATGCCGCCAGGGCGACGAGCACGACAGAGACATCAGCGCTCTGCGCAACTGGGTCGTCGCCACCTTCGGCGTAGATGCAATCGACTCATGTGTCGCATAGGAATAATTCGTTTGTCGCCGCATACAACGGCGGGTAACGTTGGAACCGTGCTCGAAGACGTCATCACACAAGGAGGTGTGACATGTTGTCAGGGAACAGGACAGATGCCGGAATGAAACGTCCGGCCACCACCAGGCCCGGCTCCGCGGACACTCGGCCCGCAGCCGGCGCGACAGTGAATAACCCCGGAATCCGGCGGTACCGCGACAACGCATGGCCGTTGTCCTCGGGCGACGCACGCGGCTGGAGGTCCGCACTGCTCGGGCTCTGATTCTCAGGAGGATCAGCCACCGCCAACTTCTCCAGAGCCGTCCATCGTTCTCCCCCCCCGATGGATGCCTCGTCCGCAGAGATGCGGGCACTTCACCCGGCCGGGTTTCCGGCCGGGTTTTCTTTTTCCGGGCATACAATTCTCCCAACCCGAGGGCAATCCGGGGATAATCGCGGCGTGCGGGCAAGCAATGGCTGCCAGGCACTCGATTGTCACCAGACCGGAAAGCCCATCATGCAGATCGACAAGAGCAGGGTCGTCAGTTTCCACTACACACTGACCGACACACAGAACACACTGACCGAGACATCCCGCGACGGCGATCCGGTGGCCTATCTTCACGGTCACGGCAACATCGTGCCGGGCCTGGAGAAGGCAATGGCCGGGCGGACGACCGGCGACCGGTTCACCGCCACGATCGCGCCCGAAGACGCCTACGGCGCCCGTGACGAAGAAGCCGTTCAGCGGGTGCCGATCAAGCACCTGGTGAGCCGGGGCAAGCTCGCTGCGGGCAAGGTCGTGGCCGTCAATACCACACAGGGCCAGCGTACCGGCACCGTCATCAAGGTCGGACGCTTCAACGTCGACCTCGATCTCAATCACCCACTGGCCGGCCGCACGCTGGTATTCGACATCGAGATCGTCGACGTACGTGACGCAACCGAAGAAGAGATCACTCATCACCACGCCCACGGACCGGGCGGCCACAACCATTGATCACGACAACCGGACAGTCACCGGAGAACTGAAGCGATGCGCAAAGTCACCATGGTCGAGCTTTGTGGGCGAGTCCTGACCAGCCGTGAACGCGTCAAGTTCGCTCACGCCGATCCCTACGGACACCTGTCATCCGGCGCCTATGTCAACATGATCATGAGTCATCGCGTCGAAGTACTCGAAGACGTGATCGGCTTCTCCGTATTGAACTTCACGCGCCTGGGCGTGGCTTTCCCGGCACGCAGCATCGAAGTGGCCTATCTGCGTCCGGCCTTTGTTTCCTGGCTGAGCACGGTGAAAGACCTGCCCTGATCAGCTGCGCGGCTGGTTGCCGGCGGACCGGCCGTCTACAATCGGGCCCTCACGCAGCGAGGACTTACCCGATGACGAAACCTTTTCCCGATACAGCCGCCTTTACGGGCTACGATGCGCCGTCCCGCCTGGAGACCGACCTCTACGATCTGGAGATCATCGGCGAACTGCCCGACGCGCTGCGCGGCAGCTGGTATCGGATCACGCCGGACCCCCAGTATCCGCCGCTGCTCGGCGACGACTTCATCATCAGCGGCGACGGCATGATTTCGTACTTCCGCTTTGCCGATGGCCACGTCGATTATCGATCCCGCTACGTGCAGACGGCGCGCTGGCAGGCGGAACGAACAGCACGCCGCGCGCTGTTCGGCGCCTACCGCAATCCATTCACCGACGACGAAAGCGTGCGCGGCGTGGACCGTACCACCGCCAACACCACCGCCCTGTGGCACGGCGGCCGGCTGCTGGCGCTGAAGGAAGACGGCCACCCGTACGAGCTGGATCCTGAGACGCTGGCCACACGCGGTTCCTTCGACTTCGACGGCAAGCTGCGCAGTCAGACCATGACCGCGCACCCCAAGATCGATCCGCAGACGGGTGAGCTGGTGTTCTTCGGCTATGAGGTCGATGGCCTGGCGAGCCGCAAGATGGCCTACTGTGTAGCCGACCGCAACGGCAACCTCACGCATGAGGAATGGTTCGACGCGCCCTACGCGGCGCTGGTGCACGACTTCGGCGTGACCGAAGACTATGTGATCTTTCCGGTTTTCCCCACCATCGCCGATCTTGAGCGCATGAAGGCCGGTGGCCCGCACTGGATGAGCGACATCAGCAAGGACTCCTGGGTGGGCATCATGCCGCGCAGGGGCGGCGTGGACGAGATGCGCTGGTTCCGCCGTCCTGGCGGCTTCGCATTCCATATGGCCAACGCCTGGAACGACGGCAAGCGCGTGTACCTGGATCTGGCGCTGTCGGGCATGAACCCGTTTCCGTTCATTCCGGACGTTCACGAACCCTATGATCCGCGTCGCGCAGCGGGGATGCCGATGCGCTGGAGCTTCGATCTGGCGCGCGACGGCGACAGCTTCGAGGAGACGCTGCTGGCGCCGGTGCCTGGCGATCTGCCACGAATCGACGACCGGCGCGCCTGCGGGCCATACCGCTACACCTACATGGGTATGGTCGATCCGACCCGCGCGATGCGCAAGACCGGCCCGGTCGGTGCCGGCTTCAACATGGTCGGACGGCTGGACGTTCACTCCGGCGAGACCAGTCTCTGGTACGGTGACGACGACTGCACGTTCCAGGAACCGCAGTTCGTGCCGGCAGGTCCGGCCGAGGACGAAGGCTATGTGCTCGCCGTCATCGAGCGCCATGCGGAGAATCGTTCCGACGTGGGCGTGTTCGACGCGCGGCGTATCGCCGACGGTCCCATCGCGCTGATTCGCCTGCCGCATCGACTGCGGATGGGGGTACACGGCAACTGGGCGCCGGCAAGCACCGACTGAAACACGAGGGCCCGCACAACAGGGCGCCTGCAGAACCGAAAAAAATGGGGAGCGAGAACCGACCTATGTATACAAGCCATGCCCGTCCGCACCGCTGCGTGCACACCGTCATCGATGTCCGGCCGCGGCGGCTGACCGCTTCCGTTCTCGTATTCATTGCATCGATCACCACGGCCCTGGCGCAGGGCCCGGCTGCGGTGAACCATGAACGCATGCTCGATGCAGACGCCGAACCGGGCAACTGGATGGGCCACGGCCGCACCTACGACGAGCAGCGCTTCAGCCCGCTCACGCAGATCAATGAACACAACGCCCACGAACTCGGCCTTGCGTGGTATCACGACCACCATACGTTCCGCGGCGTGCAGGCAACGCCCATCGTGGTCGACGGCGTGATGTACAACATCAGCGCGTGGAACATCACCACCGCGCTCAATGCCGCCACCGGCGAACTGCTGTGGACCTACGACCCGGAAGTACCGGCGCAGTGGGCGCGCTACACCTGCTGCGAACCGATCAGCCGCGGCCTGGCCGTGTGGGAAGGCAAGGTGATCATCGCAACGCTGGACGGCCGTCTGATTGCGCTGGACGCGGCGAACGGCGAACCGGTCTGGGAGACGCTGACCATCGACCGCGACTGGCCGTACAGCATCACCGGTGCGCCGCGTGTTTACGATGGCCGTGTCGTGATCGGCAACAGCGGCGCGGACTTCGGCGTACGCGGCTATGCCAGCGCCTACGACGCGGAGACCGGCGAACTGATCTGGCGCTTCTACACCGTGCCCGGCAATCCGGCGGAGGGTTTCGAAAACGAGGCCATGGCAATGGCCGCCGAAACCTGGACCGGCGAATGGTGGGTTCTCGGCGGCGGCGGCACGCCATGGGATGCCTTCAACTACGACCCGGAACTGAATCTGGTCTACATCGGCACCGGCAACGGCGCGCCGCTGTCGCGCGATTACCGCAGTCCCGACGGCGGCGACAACCTGTTTCTGGCATCCATCGTCGCGGTCACGGCCGACACCGGCGAGTATGTGTGGCACTACCAGACGGCGCCCGGCGAGAACTGGGACTACACGGCCACGCAGCCGATGATCCTCGCGGATCTGGAGATTCACGGCGAAGAGCGCAAGGTCATCATGCAGGCGCCGAAGAACGGCTTCTACTACGTGCTCGACCGTGAAACCGGCGAACTGCTGTCGGCACAGAAATTCGTCACCAACTTCTGGGCCAGCCATGTCGACATGCTCACCGGCCGCCCGGTGCTGCACCCGGATGCCTTCTTCGGCGAAGAGCCCGTGCTGATCACGCCGGGACCCGGTGGCGGACACAACTGGTATCCGATGTCTTTCAGCCCGCTCACGGGGCTTGCGTACTTCGCCGTGATGGAGGAGTGGTTCGTATTCGCGCTCGCACCGGAATTCGAACCGCAGCGCTTCCGCTCCAACACCGGCTGGACGTTCGCCGGTTACGCAGAGCAGCGTCAGCGGATGCAGCGCTTCGCCGCCGAGCAGCGTGCCGGCTGGCTGACGGCCTGGGATCCGGTGCGCCAGCGCGAGGCATGGCGTGTGCCCTACTCGCGTCCGGGCAGTGGCGGCACGCTGGTCACCGCCGGCAACATCGTGTTTCAGGGCACGGCCGAGCAGACCGTCGCCATCTACCGCGCCGATGACGGCGAGAAGCTGTGGGACATGCCGGTGCAGACCGTGCCCATGGCCGGACCCATCACCTATACCGTCGACGGTGAGCAGTACATCGCCGTGAACGCCGGCTGGGGTGGCGGCATGGCAGCGGTTGAACGCATGTCCGGACAGCGTATGCAGCGCTCGGAAGCGCGGCTGGTGGTGTTCAAGCTGGGCGGCACGGCGGAACTGCCGCCGCTGCTGCCGGACGACTCCGAACCCGAACCGCCGCCGCCGATCACCGCGTCCGAATCGGTGATCCAGCGCGGCGCAACGCTGTACAGCGAGATCTGCGCTGTCTGCCACGGGCCGCGCGGCGTCAGCGCCAACAGCGATCTGCGCTACATGAGCCGCGAAACGCGCGCCCGGTTCGCCGACATCGTGCTGCGTGGCCTCCTTCTGGATCAGGGCATGGCGCGGTTTGATGACCTGCTCGACGAGGAGGGCGTGGCGGCCATCTATGCCTACCTCGTTGCACGCGCGAACGAGGACTGGGGCCAGCCCGAAGCGCGGCCGGCCGATGATGCCGGGGCGGTGCAGTGAATCGCGGCGGCGCAGTGAGTACGGTGAGTGACGACGGGCGCCACCCACTCGGCTCACGGACGGCACCGGCAGCCCGCCTACTCAGGCGTCGACCGGCTCTGCGGCGAAGGCCAGTCCTTGGCGCACTGGCCCTTGCCGCATACGCCGTGGTCCCGCTGCTCGTTCTCTCGGCCTGCTCGAATGACGCACCGGATCAAACCGCTCAGCCCGGCGTCAACCAGGCCGTGACCGAACTGCGCACCGCGCTCGACCGTCTGGACCAGCGCGCAATGCGGCTGCGCGACGCCGCCGACATCCGCCGCCTGCAGCGCGCCTACGGTCACTACGTGGACCGCGCGTTCTGGCACGACGTCGCCGACCTGTTCGCCGAGGACGCGGTCATCGAGTTCGGCAACGACGGCGCCTATGTCGGGCGTGAGCGCATACGCGAGTACTACCTGCGTCTGAGCGACGGTGACACCGGCCTGCGCCACGGCCAGATCAACAACCACATGCAGCTGCAACCGGTAGTGCATGTGGCCGAGGACGGCACCACCGCCCACGGCCGCTGGCGCGCCTTCAGCATGGTGGGTCAGTTTCAGGAAAAAGCCATCTGGGCCGAAGGGCCGTACGAGAACGAGTACGTGAAGGAAGACGGCGTGTGGAAGATCAGCCGCCTGCGCTGGTATCCGACGTTCGTGGTGCCGTACGAAGACGGCTGGGCCGGTGCCAACGTGGACAGCTGGCGTTCGCCGGCGGCGGAAGACTTTCCGCCCGACCGTCCGGCCGATGAACAGCTGCCGCTGTTTCCGGACGTCTATGTCGCGCCGTTTCACTACACGCATCCGACGCAGCGACCGCGGGCCCACGCCGATGACGATGCACGCCTGAGCGTTGTCAGCCGTGGCGATTCGCCGGCGGTGAGCGAACTGCGTGAGCACTTCGCGCAACGACGCGCGCAGCTGGCCCGCCTGGAAGCCTGGGACGCCGTGGAAAATCTCCAGGCCATCTACGGCTACTACTTCGACCGCCAGCTGTGGGACGACGTTGCGGCACTGTTCACCGACGACGCCACCTTCGAGTACGGCCAGCGCGGCGTGTACCGCGGCCGCGACAGCATCCGCCGCGGTCTTGACCTGTTTGGTGCACCAGGGCCCGAGCACGGGCGCCTGAACCATCACTTCCAGCTGCAGCCGGTGATCACCGTGGCCGACGACGGACGCAGCGCGAAAGCGCGCTGGCGCGGTCTGAATCAGCTCGGCGTGCACGGCGAGTACGGGGAATGGAGCGAAGGCACCTATGAAAACGAGTATGTGCTGGAAGATGGCGTCTGGCGCATCAGTCGGCTGCATTTCTACTTCACGGTGATCGCCGACTACGAGCGCGGCTGGAGCAACGACCCCAAACCCATGCCGGGCGTCAGCGAAGACATTCCGCCCGACGCGCCGCCCACCGACGTGTACGAATCACTGCCCGGTGTGCATATACCGCCATTCCACTATCCGCATCCGGTGAGCGGTGAAGCGGTGGTCTGGCCGCGAGACGAAGCCGGTCAGGACGCGCAGCAGTAATCACGGAGTGCATCGATGAAGCAACGACACACGGGCCTTTGCGCATCAACCATCGCGATTGCCTTGACCGCAGTGATCGGCACCGGCATCGCCATTGGCAACGACCCGGGCAGCGAACCCGGCAATACCAGTGACGCCGACCTTGCCGACCTGCGCGCCCACCTCGACCGCATCGGTCATACGCTGGATCGGCTGCAGGACGAGCGCGAGATCGAAGTGCTGCAGCGCAGCTATGGCTACTACGTGGACAAGAGCCTGTACGACGACGTCGCCAACACGTTCGCGATCGACGGCACGGTGGAGATCGGCGGGCGCGGCGTCTTCGTCGGCCGCGACCGCGTCAGCGAATACATGCACTGGCTGACGCCGCCGGGGCCGCAGTACAACCAGATTTTCAACCACACGCAGTTCCAGCCGGTACACACGGTTTCCGACGACGGCACGTTCGCACAGGGTCGCTGGCGCGCGCTGGTGATCGGCGGCACCGGCTCGGGGCTTGCGCTATGGGGCGAGGTGACGTACGAGAACGAATACGTGAAGCGCGACGGCGTGTGGCAGATCGCGCAGCTGTACGCGTTCTTCAATATGTACTCGGTGTACGGCCAGGGCTGGCAGCACAGCCGCTGGCCGAACACGCGGCCCGAAGCCGACCTGCCACCGGACCGCCCGCCCACCGTGATCTACGACATGTACCCGGAGATTCATGTGTTGCCGTATCACTATCCGAACCCGGTAACGGGCCGGGCTTCGCAGTAAGCACGTACGCGCACTAGCGAGTGATCAGGACACCCTGGCTCGGGACAACGACCGGTACCGGTTGCATACCGGCCGCGGCAATCCGCTGTTCGGCACTGCGGCGGATCTCCGGGTCGGCGATATGCGTGCTGATCAGCGTCCTGGCTTCGTCCTGATCACGACGGGCGATCTGAACTGCCAGTTGCGACACCGCCTGCTGCGCGGATCGCCCGGAACTGAAACTGTCGAGCAGTGACACATCCGGCTGCCCCGCAACACCGCTGGCGGTGAGCACCGACGTCAGCGCCTGGTCGCGCACCTCTCCGTTCGGCAAACCCAGTGTCCAGCGACGCGCGGCGTTGAAGTCCGCTGCCGCCCATCCCGCGGCAGCAGCCCCGACCGCGGCTGTCCTTGCACCCGCATCACCCAGCCCGCTTGCCCAGTTGGCGGCAGCCACCGGATCCTGCCGCGACCAGTTCGCGGCAATCTGCTGCGACATGCCCAGCTGCAGCTGGGGCCCTGAGCGGCTCACGAGCGCGGCAGCCGCGGGCGGATCATCGCGCGCAATCCGTGTCACGATCTGCCGGTATGCCGGGTCGTAGCCTTCCTGCCCCTGATACCCGGCAAGCCATGACAGCGCCCCGTCAGTGTCGAAACCCGCGTACACCTGCGCCACCTGAACCATCCAGCCTGGACGCATGTCGGGTGGCAGGCGATCCATGTAGCCGGCCGCAGCCATCACGTCACCCCGTGCAATGCTGGCAGCAACACTGTTGATGGTCGTGGCGTTGAGATTGCCGCTATTGGCCATGACCCAGTCCAGAGCCGGTTCGGCTGCCTGCTGAGCCCAGGCCGACACCATGCTCTGCAGTGCGGCCAGCGCCTGTGTGCCGCCCTCGGCCAGCAGGCGATCCGCAAACTCGACAGCCCGGTCGGGATTCGCCACCAGCCGTGAGCCAAGCAAACTCATGATCATCAACTGATCAATCTGTTGCTGATCGCCGACGAACTGGCCCGGCTGTCCAAGCACGATGTCCAGCGCGCGATCGGGGTGACGCTGCGCCATCTCCATCAGCACCTGCCTGCGGGCACTCTGGGACGGTGGATCCAGTTGTTCCACCCAGGCCAGCGCCGCGTCCGGATCCAGCCGTGCGTAACCTGCACTAGCGGCCTGTAACAGCATTTCACGTTCTATGCCGGAGCCGAACTCCTCAAGTCGCGCGATCATGGCCAACGGATCACGCTCCGCAAGAACAAGGTTGACCTGGTTCACGACGTTCGCACGCAGCGACGCAGGGAGCGAAGCCGATAGCGCCAGCACACGTTCAGGCAGGGTCGTTGCCAGCAGCACGAGACCTCCCATCAGTTCCTGGCCCGGCGCAGACTGTGCGGCCAGGTACGAGAGGTAACCCTCGGCATCAACTCTGGCCCATTCCAGGGCCAGTGTGTTGCGATATCCGCTGGCCAGATCCTCAGGCAGCAGCACCGCATGTCCGATCGCCGTACGCGGATCCACGCGTGCCGCGGCAGCGGCAACACGCTGAATTGCCCGGCGCTGCACATTGCCTTCCAGCATCAGCTGCGTCACGCCCAGCGCTGCGGGCAGGTCGTAGCTGGCCAATCGCGCCACCGCTTCCATCTGAAACATGGCACGCTCGACCTCCGGCAATGCCTGCGCGACGCGCGTGATGCCCGGGACAAGATCGCCAATCACGTCCAACAATTCCAGTGCCACAACTCTGCGAAGCAGCAGATCGTCGATATGCTCGAGCTCGGCGAGCGCGCCGCCCGGATCGCTATGGGCCCAGGACTGAAACGCGTCGACGATGAGTGGCCGCGCAACCCCCAAACGCATTGCGAGCAAGGCCGCATGCGCCGGATCGATTTCCGACAGCCGTGCAAGCCACGCACCGATTCGCAGATCGGTTGCGGCGGACCGCGGGCCCCGGGCCGCGCGCTCCAGCTGCACCTGTAACGCTGCCGCATCCATCTCGTCTGCGGCCGCCCGATGCGCGGCGAGCAGGCTGGAGAAGCCCGGCTCGGCACCCTCGATGTCGCCCGCAACGCCGGCACCGGTGACAACAGCTGCCGCGCGCGACAACAGCGACGCTGAGTCCGATGCGGACTGGCGTGGCTCCGTTGCCAGGTCGACGAGCAGGTAGACAGCCAGTCCACCCAACCCTGCTCCGGCGAGTATCAGCGCTACTGTCCTGTACATCTGTCGTGCCCCCGCTATTGCACTGTCACCGTAACCCCGATGCAGATTCGCATCCCCGCGTCGTCACGGCAGGATGATCATGACGTTGCCGGTGCCGGTTGCCATGCCGCCGCTGCGTGCCAGAGATTGCTCCGTCTGCTGTCTGAGTACGGGATCGGTAATCCACCGCTCCATCAGCTGGCGCGCTTCACGCGGGTCGCGTTGGCCGATCTGCACGATGGCGCGACCTACAGCCTCCTGCCGGGCGATATCGGAACTGAAACCCGAAAGGACACTGGTATCCAGCGTTCGGTCGGCCGCCGACGCCGACAGGTACCCCGCCAGCGCGCGATCGCGTGCCGCGCCAACCGGCAGCGTTCGAACCCACTGTGCCGCGGCATCGGCATCCTGCATCGCCCAGGCCGACACCACACCAGCCGTCGCTGTGCTTCTCGCCTGCTCGTCACCCAGACCCTGCGCCCACTGCGCCGCGCGCAACGGATCCTGTCGCGCCAATGCCGTTGCAACAGTCGGTGCGATCTGCATCAGCTGAGTCGACGTGCCGGCCCGCTCAAACAACCCTGCTGCCGCCACGGGATCGCTCCAGGCGGCCTGCATGACAACGGCCGACCACGCGGCATCGGTTCCGGGCTGACCACGATGCGCGTCGAGGAATACCACGGCGCGATCCATACTCTGCGATGCGATGCCTGCCGCGACACCCTGAAACAGATTCTCCCGCGCCTGCCCGGCCGGCAGCGTGGCAAGGAACTGCAGCGCGGCATCCAGATCGCTCTGCGCCACGGTCTGCCCAACCATACTGAACAGTTGCGGTTCAATCTGTTCGGCGTGCCCGGACATCCAGCCCAACGCCGCTTCCGGATCGCGGCTGGCCCACATCGTCGTCATGCTCATCATCGACGTCCTCAGGCGGGGATCGTCGATCTGCATCAACCGGTTTGCGACCCGGATCACCTCGGCGGAGTCCACACTCGACAGCGCCACCCTCGAAAGCAGCCCGGAAGCCACTGCGGAGGCGAGGTTTTGGGCCGCCCCCGAACTCTGGCCAGCGAGTTCAAATTCCACGATATCGATCGCCTGATCGATATTCACGGCGGCAATCCCGTTGATCACAGCCCGCAGTGCCTGTTCAGATGGCGGAGACAGGGCGCGCGCCCAGGCCAGCGCGGCAGCCGGATCCTGTCGCGCGTACGCCCGCGCCACGGTCTGCAGGGTACTGTTCCGGTCCTGACCGACAGGCAGCTGATCGAGCCTGGCCAGCGCCTGCAGCGGATCGATCGCGGCCAGCGCCTGCAGTCCACCACGCAACGCCTGGGTGCGCATGGCCACAGGCAGCTGATCGACCATCGCCAGCAGTCGCTCCGGATCGCTGTCGGCCACCTGGGACAACAGCGACGCGAACAGTCCCTGCTCCTGCAACAGCACGCGAACAGGGTCCGAGGCAGAGTCCGGGTCGCCGGTCAGGGATTCGAGCCAGGCGAATACGCCGTCCGGATCCACCTCGGTCCAGTTGCGAATCACGGCGCCGAGGTAGGATGCCCGACTGGCGTCGTTCTCGATCAGGGCTGCATCCGTGACGGCCCTGAGGGGATCAACACGCACGGCTGCCGCGGCGACACGTGCACCCCCGAACGAGCGCGCTGGCGATCCCTGCACGGCCAGCAGGTCCATGAGTGCGGCCGTGGGATCCTGACGGGCCCGCGCAGCCATGGCCTCGATCTCGAAACCCAGTCGATCCGCTTCGGGCAGCGCCGCCGCGACCCTGGCCACGCCACGGTCATCGTTGCCAAACACGTCCAATACAGCCAGCGCCAGATCGCGGACCTCGGTGGCGGGTGAGATGCGTGCGAGATCGGCCAGCACCGCCTCCGCATCCATCGATGCCCAATATCTGTACAACGGCGCAATGAACCGGACCTCAAGACTTTGCGACCAGGCAAACCGGGCGGCATGACCGGCGTCGAACTCGGCCAGTCTCAGCAGCAGCACGCGAAGCTCCGCATCGCGAGAACGCGAGCGGGGCCAGGTTGCCAGGTCGACAATCCTGGATTCAATGTCCCCCGGATCGGTGATCGCGGCGACCGCCTCAATCAGTGCCAGGCCAGCGGCGTCGGGCAAGGACCCGGCAGGCCGGGCAACAGCCGGTGGTGCCGGGGCGGGATCATCGAGAGCCTGCAGCGCAGGCAGCGCTTCGCTCACGGTCGGCAGGTCGCTGACCTCCTGACCGGCAAGGTTGAATGTCGGAGCCATCAGCAGCAGGGCCGCGGCGGCACCCCCGATTGCCCCAAGCGCCAGCAGCAGCATCGTCCGAGCCATCGTGGTACCCGCCCTTCGTGGAGCCCCATCGGTTCGTATGGTCGATACGTCGCTTTTAACAGAAATGTTCATCAATGTGAATATCTCTGTACGCTTTCAGACCGCAAAACGGGCCGTGCGAACCAGCGAAACGAACCGGCAGGCGCTTCGAGCGCTATTCCGAGCTCGATTCGTCGAGCTGCCGGGCGAGCGCGGTAATCCACTTTGTGGAATTCTCCGCACTCGGATCAACAAGGATATCGATATCTTCGGTGAAGCGGTTGTAGCCATGTGCGCCAAGCGCATAGCCACCGACCAGCGCGTAGTCAACACCGGCTTCATCAAGGTAACGGGCTACCGTCCTGACATCGTCCCATGTTGCAGGCCGGGTGAACTCCGTCAACGCTGACGCTCGACAATTGCATCGACGGTCCAACGCAGGCGATCCGCTTCCATTTCCTCGGCTGAGGTGTAGATGAAAACGCCCTTCGGCGCACGCGTGTGATATCGCGCCTGCTGCGTCATGGCAGCGCGATCCGCGGCATTCAACAGGCGGCCATCGCGGGATTGACGCCGGCCCACGGTACGCTGAATCGGCTGCTGCTCGAATGTGCTGCTCATGCTGGTGCAGCCAAGACTAGCTAATCGCCCATCGAGCGGCAACCGCTTTCCGGGCTGAACGCTTCGTCCCGGACAATACCCCGAGATTCGACCTCGAGGTACTGTCCGGATGCGTGCATCAGCTTATAACTCGACCCTATCTGGCGTGCTGATCGAAGAACCCGTACACGTGCTCCTGGCTGACCGTGATCACAGGGCCATGCGTGACGCCCGGCATCTCGACGTACTCGTGCTCCATGCCGATTTCTTCCATGGTCTCCGCCCACGTTTGCGCGAGCGAAACCGACACCACTTCGTCGTCCGCACCGTGGATGATCATGACCGGAATTCCCGCCTCATGCAGACTTCCGAGGATCTCGGCGCGGTTCTCGGTCAACGCAAAGGCCGCCGGCGCCACCGGCGCAATCGCGGCCCAGATGTCCGTGTGCTTTGAGCCCAGGTACAGCGTCCCGGCGCCACCCATCGAATGGCCGGTCAGGTAGATGCGGTTGTCGTCGACGTTGAACTCCTCACGAACCATGGCAAGAACGTTCATGACGTCCTTCTCGCTGAGCTCGCGAAGATTCTCCGGCTGATTGCCGCCGCCGAATCCGCCACCGCCACCACCACCGCCAGGCGGCCGCATCAGCGGCACGCCATACCAGCCGCCGACGCTGTAGCCCATCGGCGCGGCGAGGATGTAGCCGCCTTCTTCAGCCAGGTCCACAGCCGTGGTGTTGCACATGATCTGCGGTGGTGCGCCAAGACCATGCAACGAGATGATCAGCGGCGCCGGCGAATCGGCGGAAATCTTCGACGATGCATAGACGCAGTACGGCAGATCCTCGTCGGTGTCGGCGAAGTGGTAGGTGCGATCTTCAGCGCGAGGATCACTGGCCCAGCCACCTCCCTGCCCCGGCTGCGCAAGCACAGACGACGACAGCATGGACAGTGCGATGAGCGATGCCATCGTTACGAGCGCGCGCGGCGCCGCAGATACGAAATGAGATTTCATGGGATGAGCCCCCCTGCAGATGACTCGGACGGTTCGCGGATAATCTGCCGAGCGTGGGCGAAGGTGCAATCCGGTGTCAATCGAATATCCACTATGCCGGATGGGCATGAATCCGGGCCTGATTCAGCGCACATCCATGGTGCACGGACGCTTCAGCTGAAGCGTCGCCGGTGAGCACATGGGTACACCTGCACGGGCCTGCGACAGGAATAGTGCTGTCACGGCGCAGAACTCTTCCTGAAGGGGTCTTCAGGTACATTGGTTTGGTAACGACGTCATGCCATCGGCCGCCCTCATCCCGGGTCATCAGAACTGCGACCACTCCTCCCAACGCGCGCGTGGCGGTTCGCCGCTGAGGCGTTCCGCAGCCCACCGTCGAGTCTGCTCGACTCTCTCCGGCTCCGGGTTCTCCAGCCGTGCTTCCACCTCGGCCGGATCGGATGCCATCGCCTCGACGATCGCCATGAGCTCCGGGTCGCCCAGAACGACCGCAAGGTCGATGGCCCGCCGCAGAATGGGAGCGTACGGCTGCCTCGGCTCCAGCCGTTCTCGGGCGACCATCGTGATGAGTTCGCGCGAGGAATCGGAAAGGGGAGTTCGCCCAACACCCTCGGCGAGGAACCGGAGGGCAAGGAGCGCATCAGTGGCGATCGCAGTGCTCCCGATACCCTCACGGGTGCGGGCGGCCTCGACCGTGGCCCTCACGGCCGGCTCTCCGAATCGGACCAATCCCCGGATCGCACCCGAGCCAGTACCGAGAGCCTTCGCCAGGGGTTCGATCACTTGCGGCTCCTCCCATTGCGAAACAACCCAGGCCATCCGTGCGATCATCTCCGGATGCTCCGGCCTTGGCGCATCCCCTCTGCGCCAGGCCGCCTGCAGGTCCCCTTCTTCGGCCAGCGCAGAAATCAGCGCTTCCCGCACCGATGGATCGGCATGTTCCGGACCCATGTCCAGCACGCGTTGTGTAGCCGAAAACTGTGCCGCACGGTCCCCGAGACGAAGCTGATCGACGAGCTGACCCTGAGTCACCTGAGCCTGCGCCGTTACTCCGGCGAAGCACAGAAGAAGGGAGGCGGGCGCGGCGCAGGATATCCACCATAGCGATTTCATTGCATCCTCCGTTACCAGGCTGCGTGGAGATGGCCGGGATCGCCATACGAGTAGCAAAATAGCAGTTCAACTGTGGTTGTCTCATCGACGATGATTTGTCGAAGATCTTCGCACTCCGCCATGGTCCAAAGTTGCGCCTCCGATCGCATGTCCACGGCTCGGCCATGCATGTGCCAACTGGTCGACGATCCTCCTACCGCGTAGTTCCCATGTGGGCACCGATAGCCCCCGGTGATCACGACCGGCTTCCCGTAGTGCACTCGCGTCGTCTCCAGATTCGTGGTCAGACTTTGCTGGACCATACCCCACTGCCCGTTTTCCCAGTGGAGATTACCGTACGGCGAAGTGCTCCCGGGCCCCCGACCATTCAGTTCCGCCCAACTGAAATGGGCCGTACCGCCGAAGTTCGCAAAGTCACTGCATATGGCCGTGAAGTTCACCTGATAGGCGAAATACTCGAAGACCATATGTGCCACCTCAAGCTCGTCGCAAGGATCAGGAGGCGGTGGCGGATCAACTATGACAGAGGTAGAAGTCTGGCCCAGGTATTGCCATTGAATAATCGAACCGCACGGATACGGAAAGCCCGACGGGCAGTGGCAGGCAAATCCGGGCTCAACGCAGAAGTGCTGATACATCTCCACCTGGACGTAGTGATCGCTCTCAGCCCACCACCAGCCCCACCACTGGCCACCCGCCGCCGGAGGATAGTAGGAAAAGCTCGCTTCAGCGTAGCTGGCATCGATGCTCTGACTGTTCTGCACAGGCCATGAGCCGGGGGCCAGCAAGCGGGTGTCGACCCGTACGGCAGGGTAGTTGGTCCCGTAACAAACATAACCTGAACCGAAGTACGGTTCGCAGTAAGGCCCTACGTCGCTGGACGTCAACTCGGTCAGGCCGCTGACATGCAGATCGACGCCATCGTCATACAGCCAGGTATCAATGAAATTCGCCAGGGACTTCGATGGAAGGAGCGCCGCAAGCATCAGGCCCGCAATTGCGATCAGGACTCCACAATGGAAGCTACGTCCCGCCTGATTCCGGCAGATGCGCCGCGTCCGGGGAGCGGCTACGCTCGGAACGGCGTCAGGAAGCGGTCGGGCAACAGGGCAACAGGGCAACAGGGCAACAGGGCAACAGGGCAACAGTCATATGGCATCTCCCCCGAAAGCCGGAGCCATCGAACTTGGCTCTTCTGCAGCTTTGTCAGTCCGATATTCCCTGAATACGGATTATCTGTCAAACACTTTCACTGTGTGTTCTACATTACACTTACGTCCTGACAGCACTGGACCGAGAAACACTTTCGACGATCCCACCGTCTGCCCCCAGCATTGCCCATGGTGACATGATGTTTCCGCCGTCAACGCACCGAAGGATGGGTGGTGCCTGATCACTATTGCAGGCGTGTCAACCGCGATTGACCCGACGATCCGTCGACCATCATCGCGCGCCCACCACCGATCAGTCAGAACACTTTGACCTGCGACGTGCACCATCGCGGTGCGACGACGCTTCAGCTGAAGCGTCGCCGGAGAAGTTCGCGGCCCGCCTGCAAGACCATCAGGGCAACAGTATCGTACGAAACCCGATATGCGACGCGCCAAGGCCGATGCTCTGGCCGATGCGCGCTTCGGGCCGATAGCGCATGCAGTAATCGGGGGAACACAGAATAGAAGGGACTCCCCGTCCATTCCCACCTGTCGGTCGAATCGCCAGCCCCCAAGCCGCCGGCGTTCCGCTTACTCATTCAGGGCGTAAGCCCGGTTCAGCATCTGCTCGATAAACTCATGCCGTGACTCAGGCAGCAGGTCTCGCGCCTGGGAAAGCGCCTGGATCGCTTCAGACCTGTTGCCGGCATCGAGCTCCGCAAGGCCGAGTCCGAATGCAATTTCGCAATCCAAAGGGAACCGCCCGGCCGCCGCCCGCATCGTTCGCACGCGCTTCTCCGTACTCTGGGTGATGAACGCGAGCGTCGTGTACACGGACTGTGGGGCCATACCCGTATCCATCAGCGCTTCCAATGTGCTTTCGAATCGCTGACGCCACTGCGGATCCTCCAACTCCAGCCAACGGCCACCCTGTCCCCGCGCCGCGACCAGAATGCCCCGGGAAGCGCTGAGGAGGAAAGCGGTGTCCTCTTCGGCTGCCGCGAGAACCGCCTGAATATTCTCAAGACAGGTGTTGGCGCCGAAAATCGCGAGAATTTCGCTCTTGCAAGCCTCCTCGAGGGCGGCACCAACGCGATCCGGACTCGTTGCTCCGGGGTCGGAGAGATCGCTGAAGCGAGCGTCCAGACGGAGATCCGTTCGCACGCGATCGCGGAGAGCAGCCGCACGATCCGCGGCGCCCGCGCGCTCGTAGGCCGGCACGGCCAATCCTGCGAAATAGAGCATTCTAATCTCTGTGGGAGCGACCGAGTACGCCTGCTCCCAGACATCAGCGCGCTCGATCGGGTCGACAATTACGTCGGCCAGGAGCTGCAGCAGCCCATCGTCCGTTGGATCGGTCCCGACAGCCTGGCGCAGCAGGTATTCTCTTTCCTCTCGAACCTCCGCGAGCGAAGAGAGGCCCAGCCAACCTCTCGGATTCGCTGGATCATCCCGAACGACAGACCGGTAGATCTCCCCTGCGCGGTCGCGATACTGAGCTCTTTCTGTTTCATCCGCAGTCAGCCGAGCCAGTCCGACGTTGGCAGCCGCCATGCTCAAGCGCACGTTCGAGTGTGTAGCTGTCGGCGACCGCTCGAGCGCCTGCAGCCAGGTCGAACACGAGTCGATGGTCGCGCCCTCAACGCGGCACATCTCCGTTTGTAGACGCTGCAAGCACCATGAGTCGGCCAGCGCACAACCAAGCTCCTGGGCACGCAACACGCTCGACAGGCATGTCATCGCGAAGATGAATAACAAGGTTTGACGAAGTGGGCTCATGGGTACACCTGTACGGGCGGGCCTGCGGGGGGAATAGTGCTGTCACGTCGCAGAACTCTTCCTGAAGGGGTCTTCAGGTACATTGGGTCGGTGCCGATCAGTATGTCACCGCAACTGAAGTCTGCTTCGCCAGCCGCGTTCAGCCAATCAAGAAATTCCTGGTCCTTCCCCCAAACCGAATGGCAATGATGTCAACGGAAAGTACCGACTTCGAGTGATGAAGGCCCGCTGCAGGAAGCCGGATAACGGAACTGCACACTTGCCATATCCGGGGCGTGAAACTCAATACTCTCCACCCATAACCTACCGGCAATAGCTTCTCTCTCGACCATGGTCGAGCACGATGCGCTTTCGCCGACGGCCAGAACGTCCAGCGCAACGTTCGATACTTCCGCGACGTGCACTCCTGAGGACAGGTCCACCCTGACTATGGACGCTTCCGAATTGCCCTCCCGAACAGCGAACGCCAACCGTCGACCATCGGCATCCCAGAAGATGTCTGACATCCACGTATGTGTAACCGACTGCCCATAATTGTCGCCCGGCAGATTCTGCGCTCCGGGTGGATACACCGGTATACCGACATCGACGACATTGTCACTCGGAACCCTCGAATGCCTGTTCTCGGCAGGATCGATCGCCGTATCGTATATCACGTACTGAGCCGTAAGTCCCTCGGTGAAACGCAGGGGAAAGACTTTGACGAACGCAACATATCGCTCGTTTGGAGATACCGCCATGCGCAAAGCGATAAAGCGGTCCTGAACATCGCCAGTTACCACGTTCAGGAGCACGATACCGTTGACGGAAGACTGTACTCGACCAACAACCAAGGCATGCTGTTCATCAATCGCGTGTATCTCGTCGATCTGCGCGGGACCATCGAACATGAAGGCACCTGCTGCTCTGTCGGCGCCCTGAACGGCGACTTCCCAAGTGGTGGAGAAATAGGATCCTCCACAATCAACACATGGCAAGTGCGACAATGTTGTCAGTCCCCACCATTCAGTTTGTACGGCAACCATCGGTTGGCTCGCAGGATCGAATAGCGGTAAGGGCGGCTCCTGAGCACCAGCGATTGGGCTGAACACCAAACCAACGCCCAACAAGATCGAAATACATCGATTCGCGCGAAGCAGTGTATTTCGTGAATCTGTCGACACCGAACACCCCCTAGTTATCATCAATGCAACTTGATGGAACTATCGGTTGAGGCCAGAAGCTTCGACTGTATGCATATTGTGGCACGTCAGGCTCGCTGACGAGGCATCACTATCCATCGTACTGCCGAGATAGTCGTCCCATCGGAGCACCGCTGCAGCATCGTTCCCTCGAAGTCGAGAACGGATGGTCGGAACCTGCTTGCTCCCGGCGCCACACGCCCCAACAGGTTATTCTAGCGACCTTAACGGGAGCAGCGATGCGCATCGGAATACCGCGGGAAATCAAGATTCACGAGTATCGGGTCGGCATGACGCCGGATGGTATCCGCGAGCTGTGCGCAGCCGGCCACGAGGTTCTGATCGAGCAGGGCGCTGGCGCCGGCGCCGGGTTCGACGACGGCGAGTATCGGCAGGCTGGCGCCCGCATTGCTGCGGATGCTGACGCGCTGTACCGCGACAGTGAACTGATTGTGAAAATCAAGGAGCCGCAAAGCGAGGAGCTTGAACGGCTCGGCGAGGGCCAGCTGCTGTTCGCATTCCTGCACCTGGCCGCCATGCCGACGGTTGCGCGCGCACTGATGGCCCGGAGCGTCACCGCCATTGCGTACGAGACGGTGACCGGTGCCGGCGGCACGCTTCCGTTGCTGGCGCCGATGAGCCGGATTGCCGGACGAATGTCGGTGCAGGCCGGTGCACACTGTCTGGAGAAGCCATCCGGCGGTCGTGGCGTGCTGCTCGGCGGCGTACCCGGCGTGCCGGCGGCGCGTGTCGTTGTGATCGGTGCGGGCGTTGCCGGCAGCAATGCGGTTGAGATGGCGGTGGGGCTTCAGGCGGATGTAACCGTGCTCGACCGCAACGTCGCACGCCTCGAGGCACTCGCCGAGCGCTTCGACAACCGCGTCCGCACCCTGTACTCGACCGCCGAAGCGCTTGCTGCGCAGCTTGAAGGTGCCGACCTCGTGATCGGTGCCGTGCTTGCGCCCGGTCGCGCAGCACCGAAGCTCGTAACGAGAGACATGGTCGCCTCGATGGCGCCAGGCGGTGTGATCGTCGACATTTCCATAGACCAGGGCGGTTGCGTTGCGACCAGCCGCTCGACGACACACGCCGAGCCAACGTACGTCGTCGATGACGTCCTGCACTACTGCGTGGCCAACATACCCGGTGCCGTTCCGCGCACCGCAACGCAGGCGCTGGTGAATGTCACGCTGCCCTACGTGCGTGCGCTTGCCGACCGTGGCATGGAGCAGGCGTTCGAACGCGACTCGGGGTTCGCCGAGGGGCTCAACGTTCATGCGGGCCGGATCACTCACCCGGCGGTGGCCGCGGACGTGGGGACGGAGACCGCCTCAGGCAGCCAGCGCCCGCACCTGACGTGACACCGCGCCGAAGTCCGCTGGAACGCCGTGGGCCACGTAGTCGAGCCATTCCTCGTGGAACTGCTGCCACAACACCTCGCGCGCATCGTTCGAATGACTCACGGGCAGCAGTCGCACCTCGAGCTGATTGCGAAAGCGATTTACTGCCGCGAGCACGGTGCGCGATGGCACAACGGCATCATCCAGGCCGATACCGATGAGTGCGCGTGCTTTGACCAGCGGCGCGAAGTGCAGCGTATCGAAGAACTTCAGCGTTTCCAGCACCTGATCGCGACGCCACGCAAAGCGCGTCAGATAGCGCTTCACTTCCAGCGCTGAACCGGCGCGCGCCAGACGGTGACGTTCATCATGCCACCCGAAAGTCGGCTGCCCGAGCACAACCAGATCGGGCTCACGCGACAGCGCGGCCGCCATCAGTGCCAATGCACCACCGAAACTGAACCCGTAGAAGTGAACCCCCGACACCGGTCCATCGAGCAGTTCGCGGGCGGCGCGCAGCGCCTGGAGAAAGTCCGCCACCGCACCGCGCAATATGCTCTGCTGAGGCGATTCGATGCCGGTGAGCACATAGCCGTCCGCCGCAACGGGCACCGATTCGGATGAACGACCGAAGCCGCGCGCATCGAATCCGCAGACGTTGAAGCCGCGATGCGCCCACTGACGCATGACCTGATAGCGGTCGTTGTAGCCATGCGCGTGCACTATGAGGGGGCGCTTCTTCTCCGCCGCACCATGTTCGAGCGTTGCTGCCACGGGCGTGAGCACGTAGCCGCGGATGTTCACACCTTCCAGCGACGTGAAGCTGATGCGTGCAAGACCCAATCCGTCGGCTGTGATTTCTTCCGACTCCACAACGGGTTGCGGCGCTATGCCCTGTAGTTCGGCGACGGTGAGCGCCCAGAACCGCGTGAAATCGGCGGGCTGCTCGACGTTCGGTTCGAACCGTTCAAGGCCTGCAATGGCCATATTCACTCCCTGTGCGTTGCGGCTGGCACGGATCCTGCTACGAATCCCTTATGGAATCGGCGCTGGACAGCTTTCTCGCTCATGCGGTCTGGGGCACGACGCGCCGCGACCGGATGATCCCGCTGGCTGAGGCGGCCCGAAGCACGTCGCACCGCGCCGGTGAAGTCCTCTTTAAACAATTTCACCCCGCAATTCAATTCTCACTGCTGTGGAATGGCGGCATCGGGCACGAAGCGCGTGCCGACGATGGCGGCGAATCCTGGTGCATGGGCCGCATGGACTGGCGCTGGGCTGCCGTGGGCTGGAGTGGATTCCTGCGGCCTTTCCGGTATGGCACCAGCGCACGGGCATTGACCGATGTTGAACTGCTGACGTGGCATCACGAATCACTGGCCACGCTCTTCTATGCTGATCCGGCGCTTGCGGTGAACTTCTTCCGGCTGATTCTGGACAGCGCCTGCCGCCAGTTTGAATCCCTGCGTGAATCGCGCGTTGCGGCAGCTGGCACACTTGCGCCGCAGGTGTTCGGCCGTGCCATTGCAACGCCGCCCCCGTCCACCACCACAGCAGCGGTGAAACGCCGGTTTGCGCCGGACGTTCTCGCGGTGTTGCGCCGGTCAGCATTCTTCGAGCTGTTCGAGGATTCGCTACTGGAACCGCTGGCCGCTCACGCCCGTCTCGTGCGCAAGGAACGTGGTCAGCTGCTGGTGTGCCAGGACGAAGACACGCAGGGCATCTGGCTGCTCGGTGCCGGTCGGGCCACCGGCAGCTTTACCGCGGGCAATGCGCCGGATCGCGCGCCGGTGCGTTTTCGTACCATTCCAGAACACGGCGGCATCGCCGCCGGCATTCCGACACTGGCCAACGGCTGGCGCGCCGAAGCTACTGTGGTGGCGGATTCCACCTGCTGGTTCCATCACCTGCCGGCGGCGGCCCTGGAGCAGTTCATCGGCAGCGATCCGGAGTTCGGCCGCGCCTTCATGCAGCGTCATCTGGTGCGGCTCGCCCACCTGATCGCCACGGCACGCCTGCCAAGACACCGCGGCAGTGACGAACCCGAGGTCGCGTCGGTCAGATCGCTGCTGGACCATGCACAGACACGCATTCCGGTCACTTCGGCGCTGCACCAGGTGCCCCATCTTCTATCCAACAAACTGACCGCGCCGCAGGCGATGACCTGTCTGGACGAAGTGCGACGCAATGGTGCCTACGAAGAACGCGCGATTGCGCGGGCCTGCACCGACCTGCTGACGAACCTGCGCAGCGAACTGCGTTTCTACCAGGACGTGCTGGCAACCTACGAAGCCGTCGCCAGCGCCGCGCCGGATACACCGCCCGCGACGCTGCGCGCGCGCTGCGACGATGGCATGGTGTCGGCATTCAGCCATCTGCGTACCGAAATCCACCGCATCGGCCTGCTGCCGGAACAGCCCGGACACATCGTCATCATCAATCACCTGGCCTGCCCGGTTTACTATCAACTGCCGAACGGCTGTCACTTCTCGTTCGACACCGCGTTCGTCAGCGTGCTGCTGCAGTCGGTCCACGGCATCTCGCCGATTCGTGTGGTCCGACAGAGTCCGGGCGATGAATACGGACACAACCTGTTCTACGAACGCCTGGGGCATATCAGCGTGCCGACGCCCGACTCGGGGCTCGACGCCACACCCGCGGCGATGCAGCGCATGCGGCGCGAAGCCGCGGAACTGCTGTTCACACGCGGCACCGAAGCGCTGGCGCGTGGCGACAATGTGCTGATCTGTCCGGAAGGCCGCAGCCAGCTGGCCTGTGATTCACCCGCACGCTTCTACAGCGGTGCATTCCGGCTGGCGTTGAAGGCCGAAGTCGAACCGCTGATCGTGCCGATCGCACTGGCCGGATTCGATCGCCGCTACAGGGATGCGAAGCTGGTCGCCGTCGTGCAACGCCCGTTTCGGGTATCCGAAGCACTGCGTCGCCGGGGCAACGACGACCTGCGCGCATTTCTCGACGCCTACCGTGGCGAATTCGCCGGGGCCGTCGCCGAGGCGCAGCGGCTCAGCCGCATCTCGCCAGGCGCACCGGCGCCGGCACCGGCCAATGCCGAAACTGCCGAAACGGTCACAGCGCCATGATCGCAGTTGCGCGAAATTCACCACACGCACGGTGCGTAGGACCAACGCCGAAGTCGGAGACAGACGTGACAGCCACACTCGATCGATACGACGCCGACACCACGCAACACCTGGAGCAGCGTGCACTGGAACGCATGCTGGACGCCATGTGCAGGCAGATCGATCTGGCCTGCGGAAAGGTTGCCAGCGCGGACGCCGCATCGCGCGAGGCTGCGCTGCAGCATGCCGCGTATCTGGAACGGCGTCAGCAGGCACTGAGCACGGCGCACAGTGCCGCCAACGAACCCCATGACATCCGCGTGGCGCGACTTGAGCGGTTGGTGAATGCGCTGCAGTGTTCGCGGGCGTATTTCTGCGGCAATCTCGAGCATTAGCCCTGCCGCCATAGCCCGGCTCCACGGCGGCCCGACGCACCGGTTCTGACCGCAATCACTGCTCAAACAGATGCAATGCGGCACGTAATCCGCGGCTGACGCGATAGCGTAGGCTGAACTCTCGGCAATCTACTATAGATATAGTTGACACCCGTCGCTCCAGGGTATTAACTATGCTCATAGTAGTCGCAGGGAGCACCATGGAAATCAATCTGACTGATCGCGAAGCGAGCCTGATGGAGGTGCTCTGGGAACATGGAGCCTCCACGGTTGCCGAGGTGCGCAAACACCTTGACGACGAGCTCGCCTACACGACGGTACTCACCATACTGCGCACTCTCGAGAGCAAAGGCTTCGTCACGCACAGTGAGGAAGGCCGGGCGCATCGATACGCCGCGATTATCGATCGCGCCATCGCCCAACAAAGCGCAGTTCAGGCGCTCAAGCAGAAGCTGTTTGGCGGTTCAGCCGAGTTATTGCTGACGCGACTGGTTGCAGACAAGCACCTTGATCGCGGTGAGATCCGGCGAATTCGCAAGCTCCTCGACGAGCATTCAAAGCAGAGAAGCCGAAAGTGATTTCCCTTGTGGCATATGCGATTCTAGTCAGCGGACTCATAGGCCTTGCGGCGCTGCTCACTGAAAGGAATCTCGCCGATTTTGGTTGGCCACGTCGCGGCGTTTGGCTGCTCGCACTGATTGCTTCACTCGCCTTACCTGTGATCTCTCTGCTTCCGCAGCCGATAGATGAAACGCCCGCCGCCTCTGTTGCAAGTGCATCGCTGGATGTCATGCCGGCCATCGCGATGACAGACATTCGCAGTGCAATCTCTGGCGTGACTGCGGACCTGTGGCTAACCCGCATCAACCGGCACCGCATTGACGCTGCGCTAGTGAGCCTCTGGATCGCAAGCTCTGTCGGCATGCTGCTCATTCTGGCATTCGCCGCTTCAAGCCTGAGGCGAATTACTCACGGTACGGCAACGACAACAATTGGCAACCACCGCGTCGTGCTGTCCGATCGCGTCGGGCCGGCGGTCATCGGCTTCGTCAGACCGGCAATCATTCTTCCGCGATGGCTTGCTGTTGCCGACTCCAACCTGCGTGCACTGGTAATCGCACACGAGTGCGAACATGTAGCCGCGCGCGACCAGCTGACGCTGCTTGTAGCGCTGCTGCTGGTGGCGGCGATGCCATGGAACCCCTTGCTCTGGTGGCAGTTCAGGCGGCTGCGGCTCGCAATCGAAGTTGACTGCGATGCCCGCGTGCTGCGCGGCGACGTGGATGAACTGGCCTATTCGGAGGCACTGCTCTATGTCCGGAAGCACGCCACTAGTGTGCCAATGGGTGCCATTGCGCTGACGGAACCTGCGTCGCAACTCGAACGGAGGATTCGGATCATGCTGGACAACGCGGGCAGACCGAGCCTTCCCCGCATTGGAGCCAGACTGGCGACCGTCCTCATAGTCGCCGCGGCCGCCTGGATCATCGATGCACCGTTCGCTCAACAGGACAGTACGGAGGACGCTGCGGCCGAAGGTCAGTCGGGTACGCCCGAGCGGCGGTCCGTCCCGGCGTTGCGAGTCGACCTGATCGAGATTTTAATCGATGCTCAGGAGTGCCTGGAGTCTGGCGATCTCGCCTGTGCACGCGCGAGAATCGACGATGCCCGACGTTTCGAACGAGACGCCAACGACTTCGAGACAGCGCAGATCTGGAGGTTCACGGCTGAGCTCGCCCTCCGGCACGATCAATCAGACGAAGCCATCGACGCGCTCGAAATGGTGCTCGCCCAACAGAACATCCCGCTGGGCTTAGAGGTATGGGCTGTTCGCACTCTCGAACGCTTGTATCACACTACGGGACAAAACCCCTCACGACAGGAGCAGTTGAGACAGCGGTTGAGCGAAGGACTCGAGCTCACCGGCGGCCCTTCGATTGAGGAGCTGGACCAATACTTCTTCACGTCGGACTACTCCCAGATGGTGAGAGCCGTTCCCCAGTATCCTCCAGAGGCGGCCCGACGGGAACTCGAAGGCTCCGTCGTGCTGCAGTTCACGGTGACGGCAGCAGGTACGACCGAGGACATTGTCGTTATCGAATCGAGCTCACCAGTCTTCGAACAGGCCGCTATCGACGCCGTGGCGAAATATCGGTACAGACCGAGTCGCCGGGACGGCAGATCGGTGGCTACACCCGGCGTGCTGACTGAGGTAACGTTCACGCTCGACTGACCATGGTCAGCAGACCGTACAACAGGCGCTCAGCGCCGCAGAGAAGCCATGCGCCAGTCCACCCGACACCACCGCGATTCCCGACCGCTGCCGCCGCTGGCTCTGTACGTGCACCTGCCGTGGTGCGAGCGCAAGTGTCCGTACGGCGACTTCAACTCCTACGAGCCGCGCAGCGGCCTGCCCGAAGACGATGCCGATGGCGCGCTGCATGATCTGCACACCGCCATCTCACTCGAGCCGCAACACCTGTCTCTGGCGCTGGTGCCCTGCGCCAGATATCCGGTGTTCCGGCCCGCCGGTAGGCTGCGGCAGGACGCGGGTTTCATCGCGCCGCCGGGGTATGCGCGGCATCGGCCGGAAACGACGCTGCTCTACCGGCTCGTGGCCGAGCACTATCCCACGTTCAGGGATCGGCGGGCGGCCGAAGGGCGAGCGCTGCCGCGGTACGTGGAAGACGAGTTCGAAGCCTATCTCAAGTGCGGCTTGCTCGAGCACGGACTTCTTCGGGTCAAGTGCGAGTCCTGTCAGGCCGAGAAGCTGGTCGCGTTCAGTTGTAAGCGCCGCGGCTTCAGTCCGAGCTGCGGCGCCAGGCGGATGGCCGAGACGGCAGCCTTGCTCGTGGACGGTGTCCTGCCTCGGCAGCCGGTCCGCCAGTGGGTACTGTCGCTGCCGTTTGCGCTGCGCTATCTGCTGGCGACACGTCCCGAGGTGGTCACGCAGGTGCCCGGCATCGTCTATCGCGCGATCTCGGGCCATCTGATCCGCAAGGCGGGCCTGACGCGCGCGAGCGCGGTGACCGGGACCGTGACCCTGATCCAGAGATTCGGCAGTGCGCTCAATCTCAACGTCCACTTTCATAAAACGCTGCCGGCAGAGCCGGAAAGGCCGCGCCGGGTGGTGGCTGAGTCTTCGGGCTTTTCGCTGCATGCGGGCATCGCCGCGAAAGCCTCGCAACGCGACAAGCTCGAGCACCTGGCGCGCTATGTCTCAAGACCCCCGGTAGCCACCGAGCGGCTGTCGCTGACCGAGGGCGGGCAGGTGCGCTGCGCATTGAAGACGCCGTATCGAGACGGCACCACCCACGTGATCTTCGAGCCCGAGGATTTCATTGCGCGGCTCGCCGCGCTGGTGCCAAAACCCCGCGCCCACCTGACCCGCTACCACAGCGTGTTCGCGCCGGCGAGCCCGAATCGGGCTCGGGTCGTGCCCAGCACTCGCGCCACCGCCAACAAGGCCAAGCCGTGCGGCGAGCCATCGGTCACCGACCGGCAACGGTCCCTCACTTGGGCGCAACGCCTCAAGCGTGTCTTTGCCATCGACATCGAGGTCTGCCGGCGCTGTGGCGGGAAGCTGCGGGTGATCACGAGCATCGAAGATGCCAGCAACGATTGAGCGGATTCTCGAGCACCTCGGCGGCGACGGGGAGTCGAAGGATCCGGCGCATCCGAGCCGCGCGCCGCCCCAAGGCGATGGATTGCGCTGACCGCCACTCCACTCTCATCGCAGTCCGGGCCACGTGGCCGCGACGGGCGGGTCTTGGCTCGAGAAGGGAGACGTCAGAATTTCCGCCGAAAAGACGAAGATTCACGCGCCCGAACGAGGGGTCGGGCTGGCGCCGCCCGGATGGCGGATCGATCTGACGTCATCCGCCCGGTTTCAATCCGGTTTCAACCCGATTCGATGAAGGGCGGCGAGCGCTCGGGTGTCACTCGGCCCGTCAGAAACCTCGACCGCCTTCCGGAATAGTCCAGCCCAGCCGCTACCGGTCGGCGGGCGCAGCGGTCGCCCGCATCGCTTCGGCACGCTGCATATGATGATCGATGATCACTCCGCGCGACGCCGGCAGCAGTGATTGCGCCTGGTTCAGGCTCTCGATCGCATCGTCCTCATGCCCGACTTCCAGTTGCGTGATACCCAGCCGAAGCCAGAGATCGCCATCTTCCGGATTCAGCGCAATCGCACGCTCCACCAGCTCCAGCGCCCTTCTGCGGTCCGCAAGACGATTCGAGTAGGCCTCCAACACGACCGACGACTCTATGCCCTTATCCAGAAATGCCTCGTATACCGCATCATACATTGATTCAGATACCGCCCCTTCCGCAAGCAACCGGTGCGAGTTGACAGCACGCCAAAAGCCAGCAGTCACAGCCTCAGCGAAGCCGCGCTGTTGCTGCGCATCCTCGTGGCTGAGCGCTGCCGCAGCGGCCGCATCGATGCTGGCCAGGCACGCATCACCACCAAACAGATTGATCAGCGAATCATTGCAGGCAATCTGTATCGCTGCACGTGCACCGGCCGCGTCCGAAAATCCCTCCGCCGCCTGTTCGGCTATCCGCTCCAGGCCGCTCTCGGCCAGCACACGCTGCAGCAGATCATCCGCCTGCCCGGCGCGTCCGGCGGCTCTGTGCAGACCGATCGCCTGCGCGGCCTGACGCCAGCGGTTGCCGCCGCTGTGGTTCGCAAACGCGTCCTCCATCAATCCACCTGCGGCTGCAATGTCGCCATCCGCGTAGATGACTCGGGCGAGGAATTCGATATACATGCCGTTTTCAGGATCTGCCTCCACGGCCCGCCGTAGATAGGTCCGCATCTCATCCTCGCCGTCGGCCACCAGCGCAAGCCCCAGCCAGGCATCTGCCGCAAGCGGTCCGGACTCAAGGTAATCGAGAACACGCAGGTAGTAAGTCCTGCTCTCAGCCACTGACTCCTCGGCCGCCGCCGTATCCTCGTTCATCCGTGCCAGCGCGCGATGCGCGGACCCTGCAATCAGCAGCCACTGCGGTTCCGTTGCGTACTCGTGCGATTCCAGCCCCTCAAGCCACGCCGCGCAGGTTGCTGCATCGGATACCGGCGTCGTGCGGCAGGCCCGCTCGTACTCGGCCACAAGGCATGAGGCATCGTCAGGACTGCAGTCCGGCGTCTGCGCAAGAGCGGAAATCGCAGCCAATGAAACGCTGGCGATCAGCGCGAAAACGGCTGACCTGCCGCATGTCAGAGCGTTCAGTGAATCAAAATATCGACTCATGGGTACACTATCCATGGACCACCCGTATGGTCCTGTTTCTTGATAATTCCGCCATCCGGCACCAGCAGATACAAAGGCGTGCTTGTGGTATTCCACCACAACTCGTCACCCGGCTCCTCTGTCGTGCCTATAGCGAAATAGTGATTCACGAAATTCAAGAACTCCAACCCCTCTGGAGACAGCGGATTCGTATCACCATGGCACCCGTTTCCTCGGAGGTACTCATCGTTGTCCTGAAAGTACGGATGACTGTGCATTGCGCCTAGTCGACCCGCTGGATTGGCAAAGTTGACCTTACACGGATCGTTCGTATGGACATAAAGATGGTCCGTGAATATCTCCCGGAACGAGTCTCTGCGCCAATCCGCAACGGCACCTCCGTCGCAGATGATCGTAGCGCCACGCTCGAATGCCAATGGAGTCGTCCATGAAAGCATTTCTGAAATGGCCACCGCATCCACACCGCCGGCATTGCAAGGCGGAAGCGGCGGTTCGGGCTCATCCACGTACGCGAGGGCCGAGGTAATTCCCAAGAACGTCCACGAAGGAAACGTACCGCAGGTAAACGGGAAACCCGAAGGGCAGTGGCAGCCAAAAATCCAATCCGTGCAGTAGTACTGCCACATCAGCGCCTGAACGTAATGCTCGCTTTCCGCCCGCCCCAATCCCCACCATTGACCTCCGGCATTGGGCGGATAGAAAAAGAAGTTCGTCTCCGCGAACTGCGCATCGATACTCTGACTGCTGTACACCGGCCAGAGACCAGGCGCAAGAAGCATGGCCGCGGCGCTGCCGCCAGCACCCCGGCCAAGCGCAGGACGTTTGAAGCTTCGCCTGTCCTGGACAGACGTGCAGCTCAGATCAGAATACGAAGGAATCGGCAGGGCTGCAGGGCTGGGCCGCTGGGCTGGGCCGCTGGGCTGGGCCGCTGGGCTGGGCCGCTGGGCTCATCGGTCATCTCCTCACGCTGCGGGCAAGCGAGGACACCAGATCGCGCAAGCGATATTCTATTATATGCAACCCTATGTCCCCATGCATACTCTATCCTAGGTTTATTTTCCGATTGTTTCTTGGAAATAGGAAGGACAAGTTGGCGCTCGATGCGTCGAATAGAGGGTTATGTCGGGTGGCGGATAGTGCGTACAAGCCGCCTTATGCCAGCAGCGGAGCCGTCGGCACCGGTTGAAGCGGGGGTAGAAAACGGCAGATCGAGCCACCCGCCTGGCGGAGCAGGGTTCCTATTGCGATCTGATCGCGGCGGCGGAGTCCTACTGGCGCGCCTTCAACACAAACGGCACGGTCGAATACCGCCCGGCCGAACTCTGGCCGAATGTCCCGCGTCTGGAAAACGGCGTGATGACGACGAACGTCGCCTTCGCTGGCAATCCGCCGTCCACGGCCGCCGAACAGTTCGATGGAGGTCGCCATGCCGGGCGCAATATCTGGGATATCCGCTATCCGGTGGTGGACGAGGAATATGGCGTAGTAATGAGCGTCGCTGGTGAGAGCCGTTCCCCAGTATCCTCCAGAGGTGGCCCGACGGGGACTCGAAGGCTCCGTCGTGCTGCAGTTCACGGTAACGGCAGCAGGTACGACCGAGGACATTGTCGTTGTCGAAACGAGCTCACCAGTCTTCGAACAGGCCGCTATCGAAGCAGTGGCGAGATATCGGTACAGACCGAGTCGCCGGGACGGCAGATCGGTGGCTACACCCGGCGTGCTGACTGAGGTAACGTTCACGCTCGACTGACCATGGTCAGCACACTGTACAACAGCCGCTCAGCACCGCCGCGAAGACATGTTCCACGCCACCCGTCACCACCCCGAATTCCGACCGCTGCCGCCGCTTGCCCTCTACGTGCACCTGCCGTGGTGCGAGCGCAAGTGTCCGTACTGCGACTTCAATTCCTACGAACCGCGCAGCGGCCTGCCCGAGCAGGCCTATGTGCAGGCGCTGCTGAACGATCTGGATGCCGAAACAGGGCTCACGCAGGGTCGGCGCGTGATCAGCGTGTTCATCGGCGGCGGCACACCGAGTCTGTTTTCCGGTGAGGCGATACGCACGCTGCTCGACGGCATCAGGGCGCGCATCGAGCTCGCCGCCGACGTCGAAATCACGCTGGAGGCCAATCCCGGTTCCGTCGAGGCACGGCGCTTCGCCGCCTTTCGCGAGGCCGGCGTGAATCGCCTGTCGATCGGCATACAGAGCTTTCGCGATCAGCAGCTGCGCACGATCGGCCGTGTGCACGACGGGGACGAAGCGCTGCGCGCCGTCGCGATCGCGCGCCACGCCGGCTTCGACAACCTGAATCTGGATCTGATGTACGGCCTGCCCGACGACGACGCCGATGGTGCGCTGCATGATCTGCACACCGCCATCTCACTGGAGCCGCAACACCTGTCCTGGTATCAGCTGACGCTGGAGCCGGATACTGCCTTCCATCGCCGCCCGCCGCCATTGCCGGCCGACGATGAAATTGCGGTCGCCGAGCAGCGCGGCCGCGCGCTGCTTTCCGCGAACGGCTTTGAACGCTACGAAATCTCCGCCTATGCGTGTGATCGGGCACGCTGCGTGCACAATCTCAACTACTGGACCTTCGGCGACTACATGGGTATCGGCGCCGGCGCGCACGGCAAACTCACGCAGGCAGACCTGGCCGGCATCACGCGGCGTGCGAAAACCCGCAATCCACGCACCTACATGGTCGTGGCCGGCAGCGCTACAGCAGTGACGGTGGAACAGGTGAATCAACCGCACGCGCTGGCACTGGAGTTCATGATGAATGCGCTGCGTCTCACCGACGGTGTGGATGCGACCTGTTTCGAGCACCATACACGCGTGCCAATGGCGACCATCGCCGCACCACTGGCTGAAGCCGTGCGGCGCGGATGGCTGGATGCGGATCAACACCGGATACGGCCAACGCCAACAGGGCTTGTGTATCTGAACGCCGTGCTGGAGCTCTTCGTCAAACAGGGTGTCGAACAGCCGATTGAAACCGCGATTGAAACGGCGATCGAACAGACGGCCTGAACGGGCGCCGCCGGCGATGCCTCGCGGCGCAGCCTGATCAGCCGCGCCCCACCCAGCGCCGCACGAAACTCACCAACCCGAACACGCTCAGCGTCGCGATCAGCACGCCGGACAATGTCAGCAGCAGCCGGTAGATCAGGCTGTCGATGCGCGCGGTGTGCAGCGGATAGGCGAGATTCACAAGCCGCTCGGAGACATGCTGGTTAAGCGGATCCATGCGGATGTCCATCCAGCCCTCCTGTACCTCGATGAACACGCGACTCTGCCCCTGCTGATTCCATTCACCGGGCTGCTGCAACCCGATCACGCGATACTCCGAAAACAGATTGGGCAGACGGGCCGTGCGCACGCGCGCGCCCGGAAAACTCGCCAGAGAACGCTCGATGGCCGGCAGCCAGTCGCCGGTCTCAACGCCGGAGATGTCGTCGAGATGATCGGAAAAATCCACGCTGTATTCAGGCCCGCGAAACGGATCCAATAGCAGTTCCTCGGCTTCGTCCGGGAACGCGAGCAGTACACCGGTCACCAGCGTCAGCAGCAGCGGCAGCGCAAGCACGATGCCGAGGTTGCGATGCGCGCCCGCCAGCTGGCCGCGGCTGAGACTGCGCGGCCACACGCCACGCCGGAAGCCGCGTCTGGCCGGCCAGAACGCCACCACACCGGCCAGCACCAGCACGATCAGCGCGAGCGCGGCGAGGCCCAGGATCGTCAGCCCGGGGTTGTCCAGCAGCAGGCGATGATGCAGGTCGAACAGCCACTCCTCGAAGCGTTCGTTCTGCACCCACTGATCGACGATACGGCCATTGCCGTCCAGGTACGCATAGTGCGCATCCACCAGTATCACTTTCGCCAGCGGCAATCTGTCGGTGGGGAATTCGATGCCCAGCACTTCGTTGTTGTCGAACTGCGCCTCGACAGCCGCGGCGATCGCGGCCAACGCTTCAGGCGTGGCGTCGAACGCGGCGCGTGCTTCGGGAATCGTGAGGCGCACATACTCGTGCTTCCAGACCAGCAGCGTACCGGTGACGCTGGCAAGCAGCACCAGCAGCGCAAGCGTTGCGCCGCCCCATGCATGCAGCGTTCTCAGCCAGCGAAACAGCATTGTCCGCGCACCATTCGTTAACCTTCCGGACCGGCATGTTAACGGCTTATCGTGCAGCGGTGGCGAAGCTAGTCGTCGGACCGTGGCCGCCCGCGCAGACGCTTGCGCTGACCGTGACGGGTTTTCACGTCGGTGCGGCGCTGTTTGACGGATCGCGGCGTGCGTGTGGGCACACGTGGTTTCGGTGGCGTCTCGGCGCTGGCCACCAGTGCTGCAAGCCGCGCGAGCGCGTCTTCGCGGTTGCGTTCCTGGGTGCGAAAGCGCTGCGCCTCGATCAGTATCTCGCCATCCTGCGTAAGCCGCCGACCGGCCAGCCGCTCAAGCCTTGTGCGTACATCCTGGGGCAGTCCGGCCCGGTCCAGGTGCAGCCGCAGCTGCACCGCGGTCGCCACCTTGTTCACGTTCTGGCCGCCGGGGCCTGAGCCGCGGATGAAGTGCACGCTGATCGCCTCGTCCGGCACCGCGATGCGTTGTGTCAAATCAATCATTGGCAGTGCCTTCCAGCGCGCCGCAATAGTTGCCGAAATCTGGTACGGTTTGTTCATCCTGACACGAAAAACCCGGCAGGCCATGGACCGCTTCGTTTTCTCATCGCGACCGCTCCCTCCGGATCAATCGATAGCGGCGACGCGCCATGTTTACGAATCGCTGGCCCAGATCGAACTGGACCCGATCGGTGACGACTTCTTCTCCGACATCTCGGTGCTGCAGCTGCCGGATGTGGCCATCGCCCGTATCCTGTCATCCGCCTGCGTGGCGCGCAGGACCGCCGCGCATATTGCTGACGGAAACGACGATCTGATCTTTCAGCTGGTGACCGTCGGCCGATGCCTGTCGCGGCAGAAAGGCGGGCGCGAAATGCACCTGCTGGCGGGCGACGCGTATCTTGCACCAAATGACTGCGCCGGAGAATCCGTGTACGACCAGGGCGCGCACGGATTCAGCATCTCGATCCCCAGAGCCGTGCTGGCCGACCGCGTACCCGCTCACAGCATTGGCCGCATGAGAAAGCTCGTCTCCTCCGCCGAGCTGCGGCTGTTCACGCAGTACGCACTGTCGCTGTCCCGAGAAACCACCCGCCTTGAACCCATGACGGCGAGACTGGCCGCCACGCATCTGCAGGATCTGGCGGTGCTGGTGCTGGGCACTGATCGCGACAACGCGACGATGGCAAGTCGCCGCGGACTGCGCGCGGTGCGTTACAAGGCGATATCAGCCGATATCGCCGCGAACATCGACAATCCCGCCCTGTCACTGGACTGGATTGCGCGGCGTCACGGCGTCTCGCCCCGCTACCTGCGTGCGCTGTTCTACGATGAGCACACGAGCTTCACGGATTTCGTGCTCAATGCACGACTGGAGCGTGCCCACCAGATGCTCACGGACCCGGCCATGCGCGGTCACCGCATCAGTGCGATTGCGTTCAATGCCGGTTTCAGCGATCTGTCCTGGTTCAATGAGGCTTTCCGCCGCCGCTACGCGATGACGCCATCGGATGCCCGCGCAATCGCTGCAACGAATCGCTGAAAGCGGTCGCTGAAAGCATTCTCTGAGCACCGTCGCGAAGCGCTGCCGTCGTTGCTGACGGCGCCTCATGTCCCATACCCCTGTCACCTGCCCCAAGCCTTGCGTGATCCATCACTTGTATAAGTGATCCGTTTATATCCGCGTGCGGTGGCGACCCGGTCGCTGCCGTCGATCACAGGGATGCTTTCGGGAGGCAAGGGACACGTGAACAGAATGCCGGTATCGGGTTGGGGATTTCTTCGTGCACGAAGAACGGGCGCGTCACTGTTGCTCGTCGCCACACTGCTGTTCATGCTGGGTTGCAGCAGCGGCAGCGGTGGTGGAGGCGGGTCGAACCCGCCACCTCCTCCTCCGCCACCACCCCCGCCGCCGGTGACGGCACCGCCGGCACCCACCCTGGGGCTGGAGCCTGCGGCCATCAAACGCTTTCAGTTCTCCTGGAGTGATGTCGCCGAAGCCACCGAGTACCGCCTGCTGGAGAGCGCCGATGGCACTGCGGTCTACGAGGAAATCGCGGTGCTGGCCGCGGGCAGCGAATCATACGACCTGGAGGTATACCTCCCGTCCCGCGTCAACGCCGGGTATATCCTGGAAGCCTGCAACGACGTGGGATGTACCGCATCGGCGGCCGTCATGGTCGACGACGCCCTGGTCGACGCCATCGGTTATGTAAAGGCATCAAATAGCCGTGCCGGACAGGTGTTCGGCATCTCCGTGGCAATATCCGGCGATGCGAGCACACTGGCCGTCGGCGCAACCGGCGAGGCCAGTGGCGCTACCGGTGTCAACGGCGATCAAGGTGACAACTCCAGTCCGGGCGCCGGCGCCGTGTACGTGTTCGTACGCGAAGCCGACACGTGGACGCAGCAGGCCTATATCAAGGCGTCCAATACCGAGGCGGGCGATGGTTTCGGCGTCTCCGTCGTGCTGGACTCTGCGGGCGACACGCTGGCGGTAGGCACCTACGCAGAAGCCAGTGCCGCTACCGGCATCAACGGCAGTCAGGCCAACAACCTGGCGCCCAATGCCGGGGCCGTCTATGTGTTCACGCGCACGGCGGACACGTGGTCTCAGCAGGCGTATGTGAAGGCATCGAACACCGGCGAGGACTACGAGTTCGGCGATACGATCGCGCTGTCCGCGGACGGTAATACGATGGCTGTCGGTTCCCGCGGCGAAGCCAGCGCCGCCACCGGCATCAACGGTGACCAGAGCGACACCAGTGCCGGGTTCGCCGGTGCGGTCTACGTGTTCACCCGCGAAGGCGCGGTCTGGACCCAGCAGGCCTACATCAAGGCATCCAACACCGACGAATTCGATCAGTTCGGGACCTTCGTCGCATTGTCCGCGAATGGCGATACGCTGGCCGTCGGTGCGCGCTTTGAATCCAGCGGCGCCACCGGCATCGATGGCGACCAGGACGACGACTCGGTATTCGGCGCCGGCGCCGTGTACGTATTCACGCGTGAAGCCGGTGCGTGGAGCCAGCAAGCCTACGTGAAGGCGTCGAACGCGGACACTGCAGGCAACATCGGCTTCGGCCGGGTCGTTGCGCTGTCAGGCGATGGCGACACACTCGCCGTTTCCGCCCCATGGGAAGACAGCAGTGCAGTCGGGGTGAACGGCAACCAGACCAACCACGGCGCTGAAAGGAGCGGTGCGGTGTACGTCTTTACACGCGAGGCAGGAACCTGGACCCAACAGGCTTACGTGAAAGCTTCCAATACCGCCGAAGACCACAACTTCGGACACGCGCTGGCGCTGTCCGCCGACGGCAATTCGCTCGCGGTTTCCTCCGTACGCGAAAGCAGCAATGCCACCGGCATCAATGGCAATCAGACCAGCATCGCTGCGCCTTTCAGTGGCGCAGTCTATCTGTTCAGTCGTGACGCCGGACTGTGGTCACAGTACGCCTACGTGAAAGCCCCCAACAGCGGTGAGAATCACTATTTCGGCTACGCAATGGCATTGTCCGATGATGCACAGACTCTGGCGGTCGGCGGGCCGGGAGAATCCAGCAACGCAACCGGGATCGGTGGCGACCAGAGCAACAGCTCCGAGGCGTTGAGTGGCGCGCTGTATCTGTACTGAAGCGTTTCCTCTGCCGTGTCGATTCAGCGATATATCTATGGGAAGTACCAATCCATGAGTAACAGCAACCTGGCACGAAACGGTGTGGCGGTCGTTCTGGCCACCCTCCTTTGTGTGGCCTGCAGCAGCGGCAGTGGAAGCGGCGGCGGAAGCCCGGATCCGGGGCCGGGGCCAGGACCCGGACCAGGGCCCGATCCCGATCCCGATCCCGGCGAGCCGGACGAGTTCGACGTACTGGCGCTTTACCAGTTCTCGATCCACGCACCGGACAACGATCCGTTGCTGGTGTTCGTGCCGGGCCTGGGCGACAGCGGTGGAACCCTGAGTCTGCGGCACAGCGTGCCAGGCCAGGGGCTGACAGGCACGCTGTCCACGGAGAATGGCGAAATCACAATCGCGATCGGCTCCGAACTGCTGTTGGAAGAGATGGCCGAAACGCCGGAACTGTTCGGCGAGCTCACGCTGACCACGACCGCGGCATTCGTCGTACCGGAGAACGACTGGGCCACCGCCGGGCAACTGGTGGTTGCGATCAGCGATGACGAAGTGATCCTCACCGTCAATGATGAAGGCACGGGTGTGCGCCTGGACTTCGATGAAGGTGCGAACGGCGTAGTCGACGAAACCGTCGATCTGACCTGGGCGGAATTCGGGCAGCTGAGCGACGACGCACCGTTCTGGCAGCAGCTGGCCGATTTCGGCTATGGTGCGAAGACGGGGTTCCTGTTTGATCTGATCGAAGTCGCAATATCCGGCCTGGAACTGATCGGACCGGACCTTCAGGCGGCGGGCACGCTGGTTGAGTCCTGTGATGCATTCAGCGACGAGGGCTGGGTGGTGCCGCCACCTCCACCGGTGATTCCCGACAGCGGCCTGCTGAATCTCACCTGGTTCGACGACAGCGGTGACGGCGCCGTTGGCAGTGGCGACAGCTTCGAGAAGCTGTTCGACTACTGCCTGGATACCGAATCGGGCAACAGTGATCTGCGGCTGAGCAATGGCACGCTGGTGCTGGCCAACCTCGTACAGGAGGTGGACGATGGCCTGCTGGTGAGAATGGCGCTGGAAGGCGAAAGCGCAACCGGACGAGCCGGTGGCATCGTATTCGACGACTACGAGCTGTTCGAGATCGATGCCGGTGGAACAGGCGGTTCCACAAGTATCGATGACAGCGTCACGATCAATGGTCGTCTCATTCTGGTGTTTGAAGCGCCGGATCCCTGACGGGCCCCGGACGGACGAGAAGCACCACGATCACTCGTTCACGCCCGAAGGAGCCTGCGAGCGAGCACCGACTGCATGTTCCGCCGACCATCGACAATCAGATAGATGATGACCTGAGCATTGATGACGCGGTAAATCACCCGGTAGGGCTTGAACGCGATCTGCCGGTACTCCTTGATGCCCAGCGCTGCCAGTTCCCTGGGAACGTTGCCCCGATCGGGAAAGCGGGCCAAGCCATTGACGACCTTCATCAGCTGGTCGAGGACGTAGTCGGCGTTAATCACGCCATCGGACTCGGCGATGTAGTCGTAGATGGACTCGAGGTCCTGTTCCGCGCCATGAGTGATCAGCACCTCGTAGCCGGGTGCCTTGCGCGTCATCTGGTTGTTGCGTGCCTGGCGCGCAGGCGATTCACCACATCCGCCGCCGGTTTAACCCGACCCGAATCCACATCCTGGTTTCCAAGCGCCAGGATCCTGAGCAGGGCCAGCGTCTCCTGCGTTTCCTCATAGGAGATGACGTCCTGCAGCACGGCCTTGGCTTCACCGTTCTGCGTAATAACCAGAGGTTCTCGCTGCGCGGAAAGCTGCGCAAGCACCTCGGCGGCGTTGGCCTTGAGGTAACTGATAGGTTTGACTTGCGACGAGTAGCGCATGGCCTGTACTCCTGAAACGATAGAGACCTAATTTAGTCTTTTTATAGTCTCTCGGCAAGCGTATCGCTTCGATGGCCACATCCGCTCGTCACTCTTCGCGGAGCAACGTCGCGGGCTGGGTGCGCCTTGCCGTGCGTGCGGGCGACAGGCTTGCCGCGAACAGCAGCATCGCGAATCCGGCCACTACGGAAATCGTGACGAGCGCTGGCGATACGGCGTGCGACACGTAGTCGTCCCTCAGCCAGGCGGCAACGATGAACGCAAGCAGCCCCCCGAACACCAGACCCGGCAGTCCCAACAGCAGGCCACGCCAGATCACCAGTCGACCAATGGCGGCGGGGCCTGCGCCAAGCGATGCGCGAATCGCCATTTCACGCCGGCCGGCAGCGACGAGGTAGCGTTGCGTGCCATAGAATCCGAAAGTGGCCAGCAGCACAACGAGCAGCGCCGCGGAGATGGTCAGCAGGCCACGCGCGGTGTCGGCTGCGAGTGCATTGCGGCGCAGCGTGGCGAGCGGCGTCACATCGTCGATCGTCAGCTCCAGCGCACCGGAATCGACAAGGCCCTGCAGCAGCAGGCGAAGCGTCGCCGAAGAATCGGCGCTGCGGACCAGCGCGGTATTGATGGCCTGATATTGCTGCCCCAGAGTCGCGAATCCCAGCGGCCGCGCACCGGCCGCCGGGTGGTCGTAGGGCAGATCGGCCAGCACACCCACCACTTCACTGCTGGGAGCTGCGAAGGTCCGTATGGGCAGGTGCTCGCCAACGACATCCTCCCGCCCCCACATCATGCGCGCAAACGACTGGTTGACGAGCAACGCCGTCGGCTCGTTGGCGTGGGGCGCTCGTCCATACAGCAGGGTAAGACCCAGCAGATCGACGTAGTGTTCGTCGATCGCGACCATTGCAAGCCCGGCCATCGCGGTCGGGTCGTCGAGGCTGTTCGGATCCCGCATGTATGCGGTGTAGACACCGCGACGCCTGCCCGGAACTGCGCTTGCGATGGATACGCCGGTCACGCCAGGCAGCGACTGGATCGTGTCGCGGCGACGCCCATGTTCGACGAAGAACCGCTCGGACTCGAAGGACGACTGACCGCTTTCGAAATACCCCATGTGGTCAAACGAGAAGGTGACGACATGCAGGTCACGGGTCTCGTAACCGGGATATCCGAATGTCAGCGGACCCAGATACAACGCGAACGCCACCGCCGCGCCACCCAGCATGCTGGCAATGGTGATCTGCGCGTTGCCGGCTATGCGCTGCGCGACACCGGCGCGGGCGGAAGCCTGCCGGCTGCCTGCGTGGGTCCCGAGCCGATTGAGACCAAGAATCGGCGCAAGCGCAACGAGCAGCACCAGGATTGTGACAATCAACGCTGTGATCGCAAGCACCCGCCAGTCGAGCAGCGTGACATCCGACCAATGCGCGCTTCGAAGAAACTCCAGACCACGCAGATAGCCCGCCAGCCAGATGCTGAGCACGAGGCCAAGCCCCGTCGCGACGGCCACCAGCAGCCCCGCTTCAGTAGCGAGCTGACGTGCGAGTCGCCTTTGCGGTGCGCCCACCGACATGCGAACCGCGAGCTCACGTCGGCGACCTGGCGCGCGTGCCAGCAGGAACAGGCTCACATTCGCGGCCGTGACGAGCGCGAGCAGAACGCTTGCACCCAGCAGCAGCTGAAGCTGGCGCCGGGTTTCGCGTTGAATTGCGGGATTGGGCACGACGCCATCGAATACACCCAGGCTGAGCGCGGGTCGTTCGGATTCCTCGGGCGCGCCTGACAACCGAGTCGCGAGACCCTCGAGATCCCGGTCATACCCGCGCCCGTTCAGATCGCTGGCGACCGCCGCGTTCCCTACGCCACGCGACCGAAGTCCGATGCCGGTCAATCGGACAGAGTCCGACATCCATGCTGGCGGAAACAGTCGAGCCCGCTGCTCGAACGGCAGCCACAGTGTCGTGCCGTCCCTTGAGCGGAGTCCCGAGATGCCGGTGAACGCCGGCGCCATGACGCCAACGACTCGAAAGTCCGCCCAGCGCTCCCCCTGACCCTCCGGTTCCGTGAAGCCGCGAATGCTGTCCGGGTGGCGCACTTCCAGCGTCGTGCCAAGTACATCCTCACGTCCACCGAGCACCTGCTGCCAGTAGCGATGCGAAATCACGACAACCAGATCGCCGTCAACGTGGTGTTCATCCGCCTCGAAGCCTCTGCCCAGCGCAAGCCTGGGTCGAAGGCCGCTGAAGAACTCGCGTGTCACGAATTCACCGCTGGCCAGTTCGCCATCCGGCCCCACCCGCAACCCCTGTACCGCGCTGCCTGCCGCGGCCTCCAGCGTCGTGGATTCCTCGGCGATGCGATGAATGAGAGATGCGAGGAGACTGGAACTGACGTTGCCGTTACTTCTCCAGCCGAAACTCACGATGCGGCCACCGTCCTCGAAGCCCGGATGCGCTCTGTGACCGAGTCCGATATAGAGGGAAACGAAAGCCACGACGCACGCCAGTCCGATGGACAGCGCCGCGACGGCGATCAGACTGCTGCCGGGCGTACGGACATAGAGCCGTAGCGCGTGGCGACAGTCCGTCAGGAGTCCTCTCACGGGATGGTGCTATCCGAGTTGAATCGCTGAACGCAGATCTGCGATCACTCGTCCACGGCGCCCCGCAAACGCGCCGCAAGCGCATCCCATTCGTTGGCAGTCAGCGCATCGAGATCGCGTTGGATGCGGTCGGTGGTCGACGGTACCGACAGGCAGCAGTGCGACGAAGGCGAGGCACGTGACGGTTTTCATGTTGCCCCCGTGCGGAGCAGGGCTCCGCGGACGTCTTTCTTCAGTTCCGGAATTACGCCATAAGCGGACAGGAAAATCCAAGGCGAGGCGTTCGGCCAGTGCCGTCACAGCGGCGGGGTACGAAACAGCATCGCCCGCAGTCACTCCAGCCGCGGAGTGGCCCAGTCACCGAGGTAGGCATACATGAACCCGATGCCATCGGGACGACGGCCCTGGCCGGCATGATAGCCCCTGAATCCCAGCGCATCGGCCAATTCCTGCGCATAGTGGTTGTAGCTGCCGCCCGGAAAGTCAGCGCTGCGATAGACGATGATCACGCCGCAGATGGACGACCTGCAGGTTGCCTGCACCATCATCAGCGGAAACTCCACGAGTTCTGCGCTCACGCTCAGAATCCTGCCTTCCATGACCCGCGACCACTCAGGCCGGTCGCTCTCCTCGAACAGCCTCGCTCTGGGACTGCGATCACCCATGTCGCGCGTATCGAATCCGTAAAAGTCCGGAAGTATCAGCACCCTTGGGCCCAAAACCATCCGCAGTGCGCGAGCACAATGGTCTTCATCGGGCTCCACATCCCCAGCAAAGATGATGCCGGAACGCTCCGCCTCCGCGCACGACTGCGGCGCGGGCTCCTGCGTGATCGACTCGGTCACCGGAGGCGACGTCTCCTCCGGCTCAGGCATTGTGTCGGGCTGTGCAGGCGGTTCATCGGCGGATTGAGCCACCTCGGGAATATCCGCCAGCTCTGGCGGGTAGTCCCAGCGTTCATCCGACTGATCTGCGACAAACACCAGCCGCAGCATGACAAGCACGAACAGGACAGCGGTGGCGATCAACAAGCGTTTCACTGTAGCCCCCGATTTTCGTTCGCGATTTCAGAACCTGCTGGTGTACCGCACGATTACAGCGGGCGCAAACAGCGTGAGCAGCGCGCGGGCAGGTGTCGCGCGGACGAGTACTGCAGGCATTCTCATCTTGCCCCCGACTGAAGGGCGGACATCCCCGATTATGGTTGATTCGGACGTTTGCGCAACACCTCCTGGTAGCACGGTATGTTACCCACCAATCCGCGCCCGCCGCAGCAGCATGGAGTTGCCGATCACCGACAGCGAGCTGGCGGTCATCGCGATCACGCCGATCATCGGATGCAGCAGGCCGAGTGCGGCGACCGGGATCGCCGCGGCGTTGTAGAACCACGCCCAGAACAGGTTCTGCACGATCTTGCGAAAAGTGGCCCTCGACAGGCGTATCGCCTCGATCACCTTGCCAAGTTCGCCTTTCACCAGCGTGACGTCGGCCGCCTCAATGGCCACATCCGCGCCGGCGCCGATCGCGATGCCGACGTTGGCCTGCTTCAGCGCCGGCGCATCGTTGATGCCGTCGCCGACCATCGCCACCATCTGGCCGTACCGTTCCTGAAGTTCGCGTATCGCATCCACCTTGCCTTCCGGAAGCACACCGGCCAGCACTTCGTCGATGCCCACTTCGGCCGCGACGTGTTTCGCGGTGCGTTCGTTGTCGCCGGTCACCATCACGGTGTGGATGCCGAGCTCGTGCATCGCGGCGATCGCGGCCTTCGAATCCGGCTTGATCTCGTCGGCCACGGCGACGACACCGGCCGCCCTGTCGTCGATCGCGACCAGCATCGCGGTGCGGCCGGACTCCTCCAGCCGTGTCATCGCATCGATCAGCGCATCCGCCGCAATGCCGGCTTCATCCAGCATTCTCCTGCTGCCGACGCGCACCAGGCGCTCACCGACCCGGCCCTGCACGCCGCGCGCGGTGACCGCGCGAAAGTCCTGCACCGGCTCCAGCGTCAGATCACGCTCACGCGCCGCGCGCACGATGGCCTGACCCAGCGGATGTTCCGATCCGGCTTCCACCGCGGCGGCGGCACCGAGTACGGCATCGTCATCGAAACCCTCGGCGGCGATCACGTCCGTCAGCGCCGGCTCGCCTTTCGTGATCGTGCCGGTCTTGTCGAGCACGACGACCTTGATGTCCTTCAGGTTCTGTATCGCCTCACCGGAGCGAATCAGTACGCCGCGCTCGGCGCCCATGCCCGAACCGACCATGATCGCGGTCGGCGTCGCCAGGCCGAGCGCGCACGGACACGCAATCACCAGCACCGCGATACCGGCCAGGATGGCAAGAATCGGCGTCGTCGCCGCCGGGTCCACCCACGGCAGGAATGTCGCGCCCCAGTCCAGCACCGGCCGCAGCTGATCGGCGAACAGCAGCCAGCCGGCGAAACTGGCCAGCGCGATCACGATCACCGCGGGCACGAACTGGCCGGTCACCCGGTCGGCGAACTCCTGAATCGGCACCTTCGATCCCTGCGCCTGCTCAACCAGCTGAATCACCTGCGACAGAAACGTATCCGCACCCACGCGCGTGGCGCGCACCTTGAGCAGGCCCTGGCCATTGACGGTCGCGCCGATCACCGCATCGCCGGGACCTTTTTCCACCGGTACCGATTCACCGGTGGCGATGGACTCATCCAGGTGACTGCTGCCTTCAACGATCTCGCCATCGGTGGGCACCTTAGCGCCCGGTCGCACGACCATCACATCGCCGACCGCAAGTTCGGCAATAGCCACTTCGACTTCCTGGCCGTCGCGCTCGACCATCGCGGACTTCGCGCCCAGCGTCACCAGCTTGCGGATTGCCTGTGACGCACGGCCCTTGGCTCGCGTTTCCAGATAACGGCCGACCAGATGGAACGTCATGATGGTGGCACCCATCTCGATGAACGACGTCATCGGATACACGAACCCGACCAGACCGATGAAGAACGGCGGCAGGCTGCCCATCGAGATCAGCACATCCATGTTCGCGGTGCGGTTGGTCAGCGACCGCCACGCCGAACGATGCGTGGCCCAGCCGCCGCGCAGGAAGATCACCGGAAACGCGAGCAGCGCGATGATCGCCAGATACCAGGGGATGGGCTGCCAGAACATGTGCGGCATCATCAGAATCATGATGAGGGTCGTTGGCACGGCGGCGAAGATCAGCCGCGACCACGCCTCGTCGAGATACCGCTCCTCGTTGCCCTCCTGCGATCCGGACGCGCCGGGGCCGGTGTCGGTTTCGACGGCCACAACGTCATAGCCGCCCCGCTCCACCGCAGCGCGCATCTTCCCGGCATCGACCTGCGCGGCATCGAAGTGCACGGTGACGCGATGCGCGGCGATGTTGGTTTCGATGTCGGTGATGCCGGGCAGCCGTTCCAGTGAGGTGCGTACGAGGCCCGCGCAGTGATTGCTGCCCATGCCCGGGACGGTGAGGCGCGCCGTTGCATGACCGCGATCGCGAAGTTCAGTGCTCATGTCGTTCACCCATGAATGATCGGATGGCGACCAGCCTACGCCTTCCCATCATGGGAAGGTCAAGCGCGTCGGGCCGACGGGCGGGCAACCGAGGCCGTCGAACCCGGTCCGGCCGCCAGATCGTCAATAATCGGGCACTGTGGTCGCTGATCGCCGCTACAGTGCTCAACCAGATGCCGCAACGTCCCGGCCATGACTTCCAGATCCCGCTGCCGCGCTTCCAGTTCCCTGACGTGTTCCAATGCAACCCGCTTTACGCTGGCACTGGAACGCCTGCGGTCCTGCCATAGCGACAACAGCTCGCGGATCCGTTCGACCCCGAAACCCAGGTCGCGCGCACGACGGACGAAGCGCAGCATGTGGACATCGCTGTCTTCATAGATTCTGTATCCGGATCCGCTGCGCCGCGCCACTGCGATCAGGCCGATGGCTTCATAGTGGCGGATCATTTTCGCCGACACGCCGGATGCGCGCGCCGCCTCGCCTATGTTCATACGTCGCTCCCTGTTGCCCTCATCTCACCACGAGGCCGGTCCATCAGCCCCACAGGCCCTTGTCGTGGGTCCCGATCGCACGGCCATCCGACCTGGATGCACTCTACACCGCATCATTCCATGACATTCGCTCGGGATGGCCGGACCTGCACGATCCGGACAGCTACGCGGCCAGCCAGCGAACGGGACTGTCACTGCGAGCGCAGGCTCGCGGCGCTGACCGAAGCCGTCGCGGCGTATGAGCAGGAATTCGGAGTGATCTCCACGCAGGAACTGGCGAAACAGGCGCGGGCACGGGTCGCGCCATGCCCTGCTCGCCCAGGTACTTGCCGGGATTGAGGTGCGGGCGGTCGACCACCGAATCGGCAGATTCGCCGGAGAGTTGTTGGCGAGCACCGACGGCACGTGGAGCTGATACGCGCATAGAGCGGGGAACCGCGTTACCGCCCCCGCTCCACCGCGAACACCAGATCCGCGCCTGTGGCCTCACTGCTCGACTGCGTGACGATGCGCCAGCGGTCGGAAATCGCGTACTGGATGCGCAGCACGTTGATCGGGTCGAACAGGCCGATGCCGTAGCTGACATACAGGCGCGGCGACAGATACTTGCCCACCACCAGCGCCGCCTGCATCGGATCGCTCTCCGCGCCGGCTTCACCGGTGCCGGTTTCAATGCCGAACTGATCAACGCCGATGCGCTCGCCGATATTGCGCGCGAGAAAATCTCCGCCACGCAACCCCATTGCCAGCGCAGCCTGCGACAGCGCGTTGGACTCTCCGGTGGGTGCTTCCTGAAGCGATCGACCCAGCACCAGATACGACAGCGTTTCCAGCTCCGACATCGGTGGCTCGGAGAACAGTGAGAACACCGGCTCTTCCAGCGTACCGACCACGTTCGCACCCACGGTGATGCCGGCGCGCGGCCGGCGCACGGCGCGGATGTCGAGTGCCGGTTCTGTGATTGGTCCACCAGCGAAGTAGATGTTGCCGGTCTCGATCACCAGCCCCTGACCATACGCCCGATACTCGCCACCGATCAGATTGATCTCGCCGGTGCCGGTGAGTGGCGTACCCGGCGACTGCGATGCCTGCACACTGCCCTGCAGTCGCGCCGTCAGGCCATAGCCGTCGAAATACACGTCGTTGCCGAGCACGATGCGGATGCGTGCATGGAAGGCCTGCTGCATCGCTGGTGTGGCCTCTTCGTCGTCATCGCCGGTCAGCAGCACCTCATCGGCCGACACCGCCACAGCCGTGGAAGGCGGTGTCACCGGCGTGATGTCGGCACGCGGCACGCGTACGTCGCCGGTCACGTCCACGCGCTCGGATGTGGCATCGATGGTGAGATCCGGACTGACGTAAAGCCGCGCGTCGGGTGTATTGACGAGCAGGAAGGCATCGCCGTCGATGCGCAGATTGGCCAGCGGCTCGTCGGTCAGCAGGTTCACGTCTCCGCTGATGCTGACGGTACCGCCGCCGGACCGGGCACTCGCGGACAGCTGCACGCCATCACGACGGCCAGCCACGGTGGCGCTGAGTTCAGACACCGTGATGCCGGCCAGCGGCACCATGGCGCGGCCATCCTGCATCTCGATGCGCCCGCTGAGCTCGGGGTTGGCGATTGTTCCGCCGAATACCAGCTCGCCACGCAGCGATCCGGCCACTTCGCGCAGCTCGGTGATGAATGCGCCGAGAAACGCCAGATCAGGAATGTCGACTTCCAGACCGCCGGCAAGACCATTGTCCTGCCAGGACGCGAGCACATCGGCGCCATCCGCGGCGGTCAGGTCCGTGGTCAGGCGCAGATGGCCGTACTCCACCGGCAGCAGCGCGCTCAGGTTGGCGGTGCCTGGCGTCAGCGTCGCGCGGATCTCACCGGGTTCGAAGCGCAGGCGATTCCACAGCGGCCCGTCGAGGTCGTCGTCGCCGGCCACGACACCGTCGAACGCGGGATCGTAGTCCGTCACCGGCACGATCAGTTCACCTTCGCTGGTCATCACATGCAGTTCGCCGGTGAGCGGACCATCGGCGGCCAGCCGCATCGCTCCGGTCACGTTCATGGTGCCGTCGATGATCGGATCCGGCGGGAGGAAGGCCGCAAAGTAGTTGAACGGCAGATCGCCAAGTTCCAGATCCGCCTCCAGCGCCGCCGCGTCCTGTGCGGCGCGCAGACACAGCGTCGCCGGGTCACTTGACCAGCAGTGGTGATCGATGCCGAATGCCGTCGCACTGGCAAATCCGTCCACGGCTGCGGTCAATGTCCACGGGGCCAGTTGCGGATAGGCGAGCCGACCTTCGTGCAGCCGGAAGCGCCACTGCAGGTCATCGCCACCCAGATCCGCCAGATCACCGCTGACGACAAGCTCCGCGTCGCCTTCGCTGGACTGCAGCGTCAGACGGATGTCGTGTGCTTCGGGTGTGCCGTCCACATCCAGCGTGAGCTCAGTGACGACAATGTCGTTCAGCTGTCCGCCGCGCGCGTTCAGCGTCAGCACCGATCGCTGGCCGCCGGACAGATCGACATCGGCATCCAGCGCCAGACTGTCGATGCGGTAACCCTCGTACGTGGATTCTTCGGCACGCAGCTGTGCTGTGATACGCGGCGCCGTTAAAGGGCCTGCCACCCGGCCTTCACCGGTGACCGAGCCGCGAGCGCCTTCGGCCAGCGCTTCCAGCCCGGTGGCATCGATCTGCCAGTTCAGATCCACGGTGTCGTCCACACGACCTGAGGCGGCGAGCCGTACGCCGGCCACATCGGCTTCGAACTCGGCAAGATCGAGCCGGAACACGAAGGCGTCGCTGTCATCGTCAGTCGGCTGCGTGTAGTCGGCGCGCGTGACTACGCGCAGCGGCTGACCCTGCAATACGCCGTCCATCACCAGCCGCTCGACACGGGCAACGATGCCGGCGTCATCGATGCGCGCCTCGGCCAGCAGTTCCAGCTCGATGCGGCCGGGCCAGTCAGGTGCGAACAGCGCGGGGTCGATATCGGTGCCTTCGAGCACCAGCCTGCCGGTCACTTCGGGCGACCAGCGCAGGTCCAGTTCGCCCTCCAGCAGGCCATCGCCGGCACGCATCGTCAGCTGCGCCAGCGCCCTTTCAAGCGAACCTTCGCCGACCAGATTCACGGCCAGCTGCGGCTGCTCCGGTACCACGACATCCGCTTCGGCATCGAAGGTATAGTCATCCAGCGTGCCGCTGAAATGCAGCTCACCGCGCGGACTGCCTGCCATCGCGTCGCCTTCCAGCGGCCACTGCAATGCCTCCCAGGCCACATCCAGCTGCGCGACGATGTCCTGCGTCTCGGCAAGCTGCAGCTCACCGGTTGCCACCAGTCGTCCCGGCCGGCCCGGCTGCGTGAGCTGAAGGTCACGCAGCGCCAGCGTCGCGCCCGACCACACCGCATCCAGCGCCAGATTCGCATCGCCGAAGTCGCCGCGAACGTCGACGTTCGCAAGCAGCTCCAGGTTCGCGAGCGAGCCGGACAGCGCGATGTCCACATCCACGGCCAGCTCCGGCAGATCGGCGGCGAACACGGCCGGATCGACGTCCGTCGCACGCAGCGTTCCGGCCAGCGTCAGCGACTCGAGATCGCCCAGAGCAGCGCCTCGCGCGTCATCGGCACCTGCATCGGTGTCGGCCAGCAGACCGCCGATGGTCAGCTCCGCCTGTGCGCCAAGTGGCGCCGTGACCGATTGCTGCAACGCCAGCTGCGCCAGCGTGCCGGACAGCGTGGTTTCGCCGGCCACCTCCGGCAGCTCCGGCAGCCGCAGCGTCCATGCAAGACCGGCATCCAGCGCGTAGGTATCGTGCGCGGCCAGCACCAGCGCCGCATCCAGATCGAGCAACGCTGAACGCAGCGAGAGGTTCGCCAGATCCAGCGTGGCATCGTCGTAAGTGGCCGTCAGCGCCAGTGAATCGAGCGTGAGCTCGGTGGTGACTGGAGAGCCTTCGGCATCCTCGCCATGCAGGCGAAGGATGACCTGCTCCAGCAGGAAGCTCTCCAGTGCCACGGACAATGGCAGGTCCAGTCGCGCCGGCAGACGAATCGGATCTTCCGGTTGCACCGGCTCGGCGGCTTCACCTACGGCGCGCACATCCACCGTGACACCGCTGAGGTGCAGTTCGTGCACTGTCAGCTGCCGGTCACGTAACGCCCAAGGCGACCATGTGATCGCTATGCGGTCGACCGTTACATTCGCATCACCGGTATCGACGGCAACATCACGCAGAATTACGCGATCAGTCAACCGCCCTTCCACCGACACGAAGCTAATGCCTTCGGGCAGCCACGCTCTGCCCCGTTCCGCTACGAACCGGGTACCGGACTCGGTGGCAATCACCCACCAGAGCGCACACGCGAGCAGCACCAGCAGCGCGAGCAGGCCGAGCCCTGCGAATCGCAGTACGCGAATCATGGAATGATGCGCCTTTCAGGGCGCTTCCGAATCGCACTCCATTGCATTGGCATCGGGCCCATCAGTCAGGAGGCATGCGCCGGGGATCTCGATCCGACAATCGTTCGTGAACGTTCATGCCTGTCGGAGGGTGAGAGAGCATTCTAACCCGCATCGCCGCGAAGGCGACGGGTTCAGGGCCGGACCTGTCAGCTCAGGGGCATCTTTCAGGGGCCCGCAGGACCCGCGCATGGCTGGCGGGGGCAGGCTTTTAGGGGCTGGACGGCACTATTCGGCTGCAGGGCAGCCGGCAAGGCCGTCCCGCTGGTCGATCACGATGAACCGGTTCACCGCGATATCCTCACAGACCAGTTCCACCCCGTCAGGCCAGACGACCCTGAGTTCATCGACCACCGCTGCTTCGCCGAGACCGAAATGCAGGTCGGGCAGGTTCTGACTGTTGAAGTTGGTGTTCGCTTCACTCAGACGCAGCTGCGTCTGCACGCCACGACCATAACCCACGTTCGCGGTCGCGAATACACGCGCCCCGATCGCATCGGTATTCGGGGACTCCCCGACCAGCCGCACGTTCAGAAAACGCCTGCCGGAACCACTGCCGATCTGATTCTCGAAGAACTGCAGGCCCGTGGAATGATCGAAGACGACGATGTCGATGTCGCCGTCACGGTCGTAATCAAAGCACACCACACCGCGGCCTTCCGACGGCACGTCGATCTGCCAGTCCGCAGCCTGCTCGGTGAACGTGCCATCACCGTTGTTGATGAACAGCCGCGGCGGCTTCTGCTGGAACAGTTCGCCCGTAATGCTGTTCAGGTGCTGCTGTGCCGTCATGGCCCCTTCACTGGAGACCACATCATCCGGTATGTAGCCGAATCCGTTGACATGGAAGATGTCGACGAAGCCGTCGTTATTGAAATCGGCTGCACATGCGCCCCAGCCCCAGTAGCCGTCCCGTACGCCCGCCGCTTCAGTAATGTCCTCGAACGCGATCCGGTCTGGCGTACTGACGTTACGATACAGACGGTTGCCGGTGATACCCCAGTTGCCCACCGGCTCGTCGGTCTCCGGATCCCGGTTGCCCAACGGATCGTAGATCGACGTGACGAACCACTCCAGATTGCCGTCGTTGTTGCTATCGAGCAGCGTACTGCCCATCCCGTTCTCGTCGGTGATGACCCTTCGAGCCGTTTCGTTGACGAACAGCGGGCCACCGGCACCATCGCCGACATTGCGCAGTGTGGCGCCGGTTCTGAAGTCCGATACGATCACGAGATCGATTCGGCCGTCGCCCGTGAAGTCGGCAAACTTCGGCGAAAAATTGAATCTCTGATCGATGAACGCTGACGACGTCTGAGCCTGCGTGTCCCACGGCGACAGACTCACGCCGTCGTTTCGCCACAGTGCGGGCGACGTCCCGTCGGATCCCAGTGTCGGGCCCCAGTGAGCCAGAAACAGATATGGATAGCCTGATGAATCCAGCGGCGCGAATGATATGCCAAACGTGGGCCGGATCATCGGCAGCGACGCGATCGGCGCATAAATCCCGAAGTCGTCCCTGGACAACAGCGGCACGGAATGCGACTTGATGTTGCCGAACACCAGTTCGCGACGATAGTTGCCGTTCAGATCAGCAATCGCAGCGCCCGTGTACTCCGGCTCCTGTAACCCCGCGATCATCGGTACAGCCTGGAACATCGCCCCATCCAGATTTCGATAGGTACGCATCCCGGCGACGGCACCACTGCTGAAAATCAGGTCGGGCCAGCAATCATCGTCGAGATAGGCGGCCGACACGCCACCGCCGCTCATCGTCACTTCCAGATGGATCTGATCGAACCAGGTCTGCGGCCGGTAACCGTGCCCGTCATTCAAGCCGAAACCCGGATTCTGATCACGACGCAGGAACGTCGGTATGCCGAGATTGCTCGCGCTCAGCAGGCCGTTCACGCAGTTTTCCACGTCAGCAAAGGTGGTTCGCGAAGACACCGACGGGAAGCTCATCTCAACGTAATCCGGATAGTCGCCGGGCAGTATGGAAGTGACTTCCGGCGGCAAGGCAAGAGACTGGTCACGGACCAGGGTGTGGCCGTCCGGGTCGTCTGCCTCCCCTGGCGCCCACTGGCTGATGCACTCGTGGTCCGCAACGCAGCGGTCCGTGAGCGTATTCAGGAACGCAATCAGCTCCTGCCTTTCCTGCCAACGCAGATTCCTGGCTGGCAACAGGGATTCGGCAAGGTTCGGCTCTTCGATCGCCGCGCGGGTGTGCGGCTCGGCATGCGCGAAGGTCAGGGGTACGCGCCAGAACTGCTCCAGACGACTCAATCCGAAATCGAACATTTCCACGCCTGCTCGCGGATCGGCGTGATAATCGAGCAGTTCCTCCAACGTGGCGAAGCTTCCGGCATGACCATAAGGTGCCGTCTCCGCGACGTTCAACAGGCTCGGCGTGCGGAACGCAAACATGTCGTCGTCCGCGCGGGTAACGTTCCAGCGGCCGAGATCCAAGCGGTCCGCGCGCAGAAAGCCGCGGCCCAGCTGCGGGAATCCGACATTGTGAAAGGCTTCGTCGGTGAAGCGGTCGCCGCTATGGCAACCGGCGCAGCCGAGGCCGCCCTCCGACAGGGGCGTGAAGAACAGAATCGCGCCACGCCTGGCATCCACGGAAATGGCTGACGCATCGCCATTCAGGACGTCCCGCCATGGCGTGTCTACAAAGATCTTCGACTTGATATATGCAGCCAGCGCGCGCTGGACATTCAGCATTGTGATCAGTTCGTCCGGCTCGGCTTCCGGCATACCGAAAGCGGCCCTGAAGCGCATCAGCCAGTTTTCCGGACCGTCGGGAATCGGGTTGTGTTCGGTGTCCACTTCACCGCGCAGACGCCGGATGAGGTGCTCGCGATATTCGACGGGCGTTGGATAGTCCGTAAACATGAAGCCGCGCATTTCGTTGTCGTTAACGATAGGGCTCTTCATCGTAAATTCGAGCAGACCGGACAACGGCTGCGGATCCGGACGCTGACCGGACTCTGGCGTCTGGATCAACTGCCCATGCGCGCCGGTCACCGTCTCAGGCTCCAGCGAGAACACCCGTCCATCCAGCATCAGCGACCGATCGAACAGCGCGGCATTGAACGTCGTGATGCTGTTGCGGTGCATGTTCGGGCCGCCATCGGCGCGCGGATCCAGATCACGTGCGGGGTCCACTTCACGCCCGGGACCAACGGCGGCCGCATTTCTGGGCACGACACCCACGGATATCGAGAGACCATCACTGCCGCCGAAATCAGTGTGGTGACAGGTACCACAGGAAATATCGTAGCCGGCGGCCAGCGTCTGAGAGAAGAACAACAACTGGCCGAGCTTGACCAGCGGGTCGTCATCCGGAACGGTCTGGCTCAGGCCTCGCGGAGTGGCAGGATCTCCGGTCAGGCCCAGCTGATCCACGACCAGAGTCAAAAGCTGTACGTCGAGTTCGTTGGTTGAGAGATTGCCTGGCTGCAGCGTCTGCTCTGTACCGGCGCCACCGCCACCGCAAGCCGTTACCAGCGAGAAAATTACGATTGCGCTGCCGCCAAATCGGACTGCGGAGCTCTTGTTGACGCCCTGGGTCACATCCCCCTCCCGTTCTCTGCCGGCGCTCGCGTCAGGCACCGGCTTTTTCCACAGTCTAGTGAAAAAATGCCGAGATGCAATCGTTTGTCGACGATAATCCGCTTTGAGCACCGAAGCGAGCGTCGCCGACGTCATCCAGATCCCGAAAGCGATGATTCTCGGTGCGTGGAAGACGGACGGGGCGAAGGCCTGCCGCCCGGTTACGTCTCAGGCAGAGCCTGCCGCCCTGGCCGCTCGCAGATCAGCGACTCAGTCAAGGGCGTTGGTGCGGATCGTCCAGTCGTTGTCCAGGCGCTTCGAGAAGTCGATCGGATCGCCTACACCGACGGTCCCGGGCGCGATCTGATAGGCCCAGACCTGGAAATAGGTCAGCATGGCCCCCCCGTAGATCGTCGAAAACGCACCGTCGACGGCATCCTGACCGCAGGAGACGCGAATGCGGCCAATGCGCGGCACGTGAAAGCGGGCATCGGTCGTGAACCAGGTTCCGCGCAGGTAGACCTCGGCGTAGGCATGGAAATCCATGTGTTCTTCCGGCGAGGGGAAACCGATGTCGGGAAGGTGTCCGGTGACGTAGCGGGTGGGCAGGTTGAACGTGCGATTGAGCGCGATGGCCAGGTGCGCGAAATCGCGGCAGACACCATAGCCGCGCTGCAGGATATCCCAGGCCGACAACTCCGGCTGGCCTGACAGGTAACGGTATTCGATATTGTCGTGAATCCACCGACTGATGGCCTGAACGCGGCTCCAGCCGTGCTCCACATGCCCGAACTTCTCCCACGCGAAATTGGCGAGCTTGTCGGAATCGCAGTATCGGCTCGGGAGGGTGTAGCGCAGCAGCGAAGGAGGCAGACAGGCGACATCGTCGGGTATGCCCGGTGCAAACCCGAAGTTGTCGGGGTTCGATGACACGGCGACAACGGCATCGTGCCGGAAGCAGTGTGTGCCTGGCGTGAGCGCGACCCGACAGACGCTGTTGCCGTGACTGTCGCTGAACTGCTCGGCCGGAAGGTCGTCGCCCAGCGTCATCGCCTCGAACAGCACGGCGCGGCGCGGGTCCGGCGCCAGCTTCAGGTTCAGCAGCAGCGAAGCGGGCCCCGTGGCCTGATAAACCAGGCTGCAGCCCACGCGTACTGTGATGTCGAATTCTGGTTGAGTGTGGTCGATTGGCATGGATGTGTGTCTGCCACTATACGCTCCTGCAGGAATCCGGTTGCGACCCGATTCGGCCGGTTGCAGGCCGCCCGGGAGTCTGGCAGTGTCGTCGCAGCTAGCGCGCCGCGCCGCAATGGCCGCGGTGGCCACCGCACAACGAATCGGGGGACTCGGGCATGAGCATCGACAGACGCACGCTGCTGGGCGCTGCAGGCGCACTGGGTGTACTCGCCACCACCGGTACCAGCGCGCAGGATTCGTCGCCTGGCGCGCCCGTGCGCAGCCGCTCGACGACGCCGGTGATCGACGTGCACACGCACATGTTTTCGACCGGCTGGATGGCACGCGTCGACGCCGCCGCTGACCCGGACTTTCAGCTCGGCCCCGGCCCTGATCGCGCACTGCTGTATCGCGGTCTGGCCATGGGCGCCGTGGTCCCGGCCATGCTCGACTTTGATCTGCGTATCCGCGCCATGGACGAAGCCGGCGTCGACATTGCGCTGATCAGCCTCACGGCGCCGAATGTGTACTGGGGCAATCGCCGCCAGAGCGGCGAAGCCGCGCGTGCGATCAACGACGACTTTCTTGCCGCGCAGCGGCAGTATGACGGGCGCATCCGCTGGTTCGCATCGCTGCCCTGGCAGCACGCCGACGATGCGATCGTCGAACTGCGTCGAGCGAAGGCGAATGGGGCCATCGGCGTCTGCATGCTGACCAATATCGCGGGCACACCACTGACAGCGCCACAGTACCGCGCGATCTGGCGCGAGATCGAGGCCATGGAGATGCCGGTCTTCATCCACCCGACACTCCCGTATGTGGATGGCTTCGGCCTTCAGGACCACGGCCTTGGCAACACGATCGGCTTCACCACCGACACGAGCCTGACCTTCGCCCGCATGATCCTCGACGGCGTGATGGACGAACTGCCGAACCTGAAACTGATCGCCTGTCACGGCGGTGGCGCTTTCCCCTACCTGATCGCACGCTTCGACCGTATGTGGGAGATCCAGGACCCGGCGAACCGCATCGAGCGGCCACCGAGCACCTACCTGAGTCAGTTCTGGTACGACTCGATCGTCTACGACGAAAAGACGCTGGCGTTCCTGATCGAGAGCGTCGGCATCGAACGCGTACTGTACGGTTCGGACTATCCGTTCCGGCTTGGCGACATGGCCGGCATCCTGGCCCGGGTTGACGCCCTGCCCGATGCTCAGCGCGACGCGATTCGCGCCGGCAACGCGCAACAGCTTTTTGATCTGTAAATTTCGATCCGCAAGAGGCGACTCCCGCCCGGCGGCGCCATAAGTTGCGAGACGACCAGAAGGCATCCACCTTCCCCGCGCCGGACGGCGGTCACCGGCTATACTCGGTGAGAATGGTCCGTTCGAATGCCGCCGAGATGCCGAAGCTGCGCGAGTTCCTGTCCGGGCAGGATGACGTGCGGCTGGCGATCGTCTTCGGATCCGTAGCGCAGGGCCAGGCTGGAAGTCATAGTGATCTCGATATCGCCCTGGCGACTCGCGAACCTCTGACGCCGTCACGCCAGCGGTCTCTTATCGAGGAACTGGCGAGAATCAGCGGCCGGCCGGTTGATCTGGTCGATCTGTCCGTGGCCGGCGAACCTTTGCTGGGTCAGATTCTCTCCAGCGGACAACGCTTGACCGGCAGCAACACGGACGTTGCCTGATTGGCCAGCCGCCATCTTTTCGACGCGGCAGACTTTCTGCCCTATCGCAATCGCATATGCGAAGAGCGCCATCGGCCATGGATCAGGTAAGTTCGGTGAGCACGTGGTACGGCAGCTGGACAAATAGCCGCCTGGGGCGTCCTCAAGGCGTCCAGGGACCTTCTGACGCGGCCCTACAGATCCGCCCCGATACTCAGATGCAGCCGCACCGAATCGTCGCTGTGGAACGGATGCGCGACATCGATGCGCACCATACCCACCGGCGATCGCCAGCGCATTCCGATACCGGCGCCGACGCTGGCCTTGAAGCGATTGCTGAACGCGTCGCCGGCATCGACGAACACGGCAGCACCGAAATCACCGAGGATCAGGCGCTCGAACTCCACGCTGCCCATCACAAGATAGCGGCCACCGATCACGTCATCGGTTGCGTTGCGATCGCCGATCATCTGGTACGCATAGCCGCGCACGGTGCGGTCACCACCAGTGTAGAAGCGCTGCGTGGGCGGCAGGTCATCGAAGCGGCCCGTATCCAGCACACCGGCTTCGCCGCGCACCAGCAGGCGCGAGCGTTCACCTATCGCATACACCCAGCGCACATCGGTCCTCATGCGCAGGAAAGATACATCCGACACTACGCCCTCGCTGCCACCTCGCAGATCCACCTGCACGCTGTAGCCGCGGCGCGGAAAGATCATGTCGTCGCTGCGTTCGCGCGTCAGCGTAAAGCCCGGCATGAACAGTTTCGCCGACTGCTTCGGATGGTCGCCGATCTGGAACTCTTCGTACTGCAGCTGCGCATAGGCGCGGCGGCGAAAGCCAAGCCAGGTCACGTACTGGCTCGCAGCGGCCGAGTACTGCGTGGAATCGGCATCTCCGATGTCCTGGCGGCGAGCGGTCAGCGAGAAGTCGATGCGGTCCTCCGCTACATTGCGCACCGGTATCGTGTAGCGTGCGGCGATGGCCTGTTCGATGCCCGACAGCTGAAGGTCAGTGCGCAGACGGTGACCACGGGGATTGAGGCGGCGCAGCAGCGCGGCAATACTGAAGCGCGGACCGGTGTCGGTGGCGTAGCCCAGACCCACATTGTACTGCTGCGGCCTGATCGGTTCGGTCACGACGCCTATGGGAATGCGGTTGTCCTGGTCGGCGTCGCGACGATCGGAACGGATCTCCACCCGTGAGAAGTAGTCTGCTTCGTTCAACTCCAGCTGAAGGCGCAGCAGCCGACGCACATCGTACGGATCACCCGGGACGATATCGGTGAAACGGGCAACGAATTCCGGCGCGAGGCGCTCGGCCTGAATCGTGAGCTCACCGAAATGAAAACGTGGTCCGGTCGCGAGCACCAGACGAATGTCAGCGGTCTCGCGGTCCGGCTGAATCCGGATTTCCCTGCTCACCCAGCGCGCATCCAGATAGCCGGCGTTGTAGGCCGCATCGTACAGCGACTCACGGGCATTGTCGTAGCGGGCATGGTTCAGGCGCTGCCCGGACTGCAGGCTGGCGGTGGCCGCGCCCAGCGCCTGCCGGACGGCCGCCTGATCGGCGCCATCGCCGGTCACGCGCACGTCCACATCACGCAGCAGCGTGGGCGGTCCCGGCGTGATCCGGTACAGCGCACGATAGCTGTTGGCGACTTCGCTGAGGTCCGCTTCTATGTCGGGCAGGTAATAGCCGAAAGGGCGCAGTGCCTGCCGGATCTGCTCCGGCGCATCGCGATGCCGGCGCCGCAGGTCGGCAATCGTGACCTGGGTTTCTGCTCTGGCCAGCGGATCGAATCGCGCAACGACATTAAAGCCTTGCAGTTCGGCGATCGACAGAAAGGCCAGGACATTGTCCCTGAGTTCGCCATCCACGCCTTCGACGACAACGTTGAGCGCGCCTGCGGCAACCGTGGCAGGAGGAGGCTGTCCAGCCTCAATGTCGGCCGTCTGTGCCAAGCCACTGGCCGGCAGTGCGACAATCACACCAGCCAACAACCATCCGGGAAACGAAAAAGCGATCTGCCGCACTGTACGCACGGCAGATCGCTGTTGGTTTCGACGAAGCCTGAGAAGTAAACCCGCTATCAGCAGTTATCCAATGTTGCCGGGAATGCTACTGGCGGGCAGCTTCCGCGGACGCACCGCGGCTGGCGCCCGTCTGCGCAAAGTAGTTGGTGACGTGATCGGGATCGAACAGCCAGATTGTACGCAGTTCGAAGCCCGGCAGGTTGCTCAGCGGCTGATCGATCGTGACGCCACGCTCTTCGGCCAGCGCGCCGACCGCATCGACATTCGACACCACATACTGGATGCCGCCGGTGCCGGTATCGGCCGGCAGATCGCGGTCCACCTTGTGCAGGCTGACCAGCGTGGTGCCATGGCGATACGTGACCTTCTTGGTGCCGGACCAGCGATCCTGGATGGTCGGCTCCTCGTTCAGGCCCACGAAGCCGCTGTAGAACGCGCGCGACTTGTCCAGATCGGCAACCGTCAGGCCGATCTCGATCGTGTTGTACAGGTCTTCGGATTCATTCGGGGCAACCACCAGCTCCACCGCGTGACCGTCCGGATCGAAAACAATGGCGGTCATGCGCGAAGTGCCTTCAACCGGACGGAACTCAGGCTCGTCCAGGCCATGTTCGCGAAAACTGGCGGTCAGCGGTTCGCTGTCGGGGAAGAAAAAAGTGAGCAGACGCAGCCCGGTGGCATCCTCGACACCGCCGGGTACGTAATTGCGGTTCGGCACACGATGCGTCATCTTCAGTTCGGATCGACCGACCGTGAAGCGCGCAACCTGGGTGTTGTTGCCGACATCGAAAGTCTGCTGCTGGTCAAGGCCGATCACATCGCCATAGAACCAGAACATCTTTTCGCTTTCAACTTCATGGCGGCGAAATACGTTCATGGACTGTTGCCACAATACCGGCGCCGTGGTTTCCAGTCGCAGCCCGTCGTTGGCTGAAGCCGGTGCCAGCATGGCACCCAATATCATCGCCGCGGCGAGGGTGCCGGCTCGTTTCGAAAAAGTCGTCATGTGTGGTGCCCCCATGGCTGCCTCCTTATAGTGACTATCGCATCGAAGTGATTGTTCCGTACAGAGCGGGATTTAATCCGAACCCGCTCCCGCCAACGCGCCGCAATAGGCTGTGATGTCCTGACCCGCACGGTGCTGGCCGCACGTATCCCGGCTTTCGGCCGAAAGCTCCGCAGCTGCAGCGTCGGTATTCGCGCTGTCCCGCAGTGTAGCGCCTCCGCGCACCCCAATGCGAATAATGTACACAATTTTCCGCGGAGCAACGGGTTTGCGGGCAGCCTTGCCACAGCCCCGATCGCCCGCGCGAGACCGAAACATTCATGACCCTCGCCCCCGCCGAGCCGGGCGGTTGCGGGGTGTCCCCTTCCCCGGGGTGTCCGCGGCCATGGATGGCCGCGGCCAAGGCGCAGGGACGCTCTTCCGCCGTCCCCGGGGAC
>JBJHBP010000008.1:0-115071 GCA_050485545.1 Gammaproteobacteria bacterium | reverse complement strand
CCCAGCATCACTATTCGCATTCGCCAATCTCCAGGGGATCAAAACGGCCACAAAGGCACGCTAAACTAGCGCCGGTCAATCAGCACGTCAAACCACGCCCGCCAGGGCACGGGAGAGCATCAGTGAAGCAGAACGCGTTCTATGCGCAGTCGGGCGGGGTCACCGCGGTCATCAACGCATCGGCCTGCGGATTCATCGAAACCGCCCGCCAACACAAGGATCGCATCGGAAAAATCTATGCCGGCCGCAACGGCATCGTCGGCGCGCTGACCGAGGACCTGATCGATACCGGCGGCGACAGCGCGCGCACGATCGCCGGGCTCAGACACACCCCGGGCGGCGCCTTCGGCTCCGCCCGCTACAAGCTCAAGGGACTGGATGAGAACCAGGCCGAGTATGAACGCCTGATCGAGGTCTTCCGTGCCCACAACATCGGCTACTTCTTCTACAACGGCGGCGGCGACTCCATGGACACGGCGCACAAGGTGTCGCAGATGAGCCGCAGGATGAAATTCCCGGTCACCTGCATCGGCATCCCCAAGACCGTCGACAACGATCTGCCGGTGACCGATACCTGCCCCGGCTTCGGCTCGGTGGCCAAGTACGTGGCGGTGTCGACCCGCGAAGCGGCGCTGGACGTGGCCTCGATGTCGTCGACCTCCACCAAGGTGTTCATTCTCGAAGTGATGGGCCGCCACGCGGGCTGGATCGCCGCCGCCGCCGGCCTGGCCGGCGCCAATGCCAACGAACCGCCGCACATCATCCTGTTCCCGGAGATCCCGTTCGACGAGGCCGCGTTCCTCGCCCGGGTACGCGAATGCGTGGACAGGCACGACTACTGCGTCATCGTGGTGTCGGAGGGCACACGCCACGCGGACGGCCGGTTCCTCGCCGATGCCGGCACCCGCGACGCCTTCGGCCATGCGCAGCTGGGCGGTGTCGCGGCCACGCTCGCGGCCCTGGTGCGTGAGAAACTGGGACTCAAGTATCACTATGCGATTGCCGACTATCTGCAGCGTGCGGCACGCCACATCGCGTCGAAGGTCGATGTCGAGCAGGCCTACGCGGTTGGTGCCAGGGCGGTGGAACTGGCGCTGGACGGCGAGAATGCCGTGATGGTCACCATCGATCGCAAGTCGCACAAGCCGTATCGCTGGACCACCGGCAGCGTCCCGCTGTCGAAGGTGGCGAATCGGGAGAAACTCGTGCCGCGCAGCTACATCAGTCGCGACGGCTTCTCGATCACCGCCACCTGCCGCCGCTATCTGGAACCGCTGATCGGCGGTGAAGACTACCCGCCGTACAAGGGCGGCCTGCCGGCCTATGTGACATTGCGCAACCAGCCTGTTGCCAGGAAGCTGAAGAACGAGTTCGTGGTAAAGTGACGCGCTTTTCGCGCCCTCTCCGGAACGGAGCCACGGCACGAAGGCAACAGAAGAAGTCCTTGCAGCCTGTCCGTGGCCGGTCCGCCGGTCCGGATCTGAGGCTGCACCATTCAACAAGGCAAAGTCGGGTTCTGAACGGGCCGCAGCGCACGAAGCCCGTCATGCGCCTGATTAAGGGGAGGTAAACGATGAATCCTGAACTGGCACTCTGGCTGTCCCTCGGGGCCGCATTGCTGGCCATCGGCTACGGTCTGGTCACCGCATCCTGGGTCCTGGGCCGCTCGCCCGGAAACGAGCGCATGCAGGCCATCGCGGCCGCGATCCAGGAGGGCGCCAATGCCTACATGAACCGTCAGTACCTCGCCATCAGTGCCGTCGGTGCGGTGCTGCTGGTCGTTGTCTGGATCGCGCTTGGCGCGGCGATGGCCGTGGGTTTCGCGATCGGCGCGATCTTCTCGGCACTGGCCGGCTATATCGGCATGTTCGTCTCGGTGCGCGCCAACGTGCGTACCGCGCAGGCCGCCACGCAAGGCCTTTCGCCGGCGCTGGATGTCGCGTTTCGCGGTGGCGCCATCACCGGCATGCTGGTGGTCGGCCTGGGGCTGCTGGCGGTGGCCGGCTACTACGGCACGCTGCAGGCCATGGGCATGGAGCAGGGCGACATCCTGCATGCGCTGGTCGGCATCGCCTTCGGCGGCTCACTGATTTCCATCTTCGCCCGACTCGGCGGCGGCATCTTCACGAAGGGCGCGGACGTCGGCGCCGATCTGGTGGGCAAGGTCGAAGCCGGCATCCCCGAAGACGACCCGCGCAACCCGGCCGTGATTGCCGACAACGTGGGCGACAACGTCGGCGACTGCGCCGGCATGGCCGCGGACCTGTTCGAAACCTACGCCGTAACGGTGATCGCAACCATGCTGCTCGGCGGACTGACGGCAACGGCACTGGGCACCGCCGCGGTGATTTACCCGATGGTGCTGGGCGGTGTGTCCATCGTCGCGTCCATCATCGGCACGTTCTTCGTGCGCACATCCACCGGCAAGATCATGGGCGCTCTGTACAAGGGCGTGATCGTGTCCGGCATCATCGCCGCCGTGGCCTTCTACCCGATCACGAACATGATGATCGGCGAGGGTGCCATGCAGCTGTACCTGGCCGCGCTGGTCGGACTGGCGCTCACCGCCGCCATGGTGGTGATCACCGAGTACTACACGGGCACGAACTTCAAACCCGTGAAGACCATCGCCGAAGCATCCACCACCGGTCACGCCACCAACATCATCGCCGGCCTGGGCATCTCGATGAAGGCCACCGCACTGCCGGTACTGGCCGTGTGCCTTTCGATCTGGGCGGCCTATCAACTCGGTGGCCTCTACGGCCTTGGCATCGCCGCCACGACCATGCTGTCGATGACCGGCATGATCGTCGCGCTCGACGCTTTCGGCCCGATCACCGACAACGCCGGCGGCATCGCCGAGATGGCGAGCATGCCCGCCGAAGTGCGCGAAGTCACCGACGCGCTGGACGCGGTCGGCAACACCACCAAGGCCGTCACCAAGGGCTACGCGATCGGCTCGGCCGGACTGGCGGCGCTGGTGCTGTTCGCCGACTACCGCTACAGCCTGGACGCGGCGGGCTTCGGCATGCTGTCGTTCGATCTGTCGGACTATCGCGTGATCATCGGCCTGTTCATTGGTGGCCTGGTGCCGTATCTGTTCGGCGCGCTGGCCATGGAAGCGGTGGGCCGGGCGGCCGGCTCGGTGGTCACCGAAGTGCGCCGACAGTTCCGCGAGATCAAGGGCATCATGGATGGCACCGGCAAGCCGGACTACACCCGGGCGGTCGACCTGCTGACGCGTTCAGCGATCCGCGAGATGATCATACCCTCGATGATCCCCCTGTTCGTGCCATTGCTGGTGGGTCTGGTGCTCGGCCCGCAGGCGCTGGGCGGGCTGCTGCTGGGCACCATCGTCACCGGCCTGTTCGTCGCAATCTCGATGACCGCCGGCGGCGGCGCATGGGACAACGCGAAGAAGTACATCGAGGACGGCCACTTCGGCGGCAAGGGCTCCGAAGCGCACCATGCGGCAGTCACCGGCGACACGGTCGGTGATCCGTACAAGGACACGGCCGGCCCTGCCATCAATCCGCTGATCAAGATCATCAACATCGTTGCGTTGATGATCGTGCCGCTGCTCTGACCCTCACCGTTGCGGCCCCCTCGGCAGCTGCGCCGACGGGGCCGCAACGGCCTCCCGCCGATGACACCGGACCTTGCCTGACCACACCGTATCGCAGCCAAGGCCGGTTCTCGGCATTGCCCTGAAGCTCGCGTCCGTCACGCTGCTGGCCAGCATGGCGGCCTGCGTGAAACACCTCGGGGCGTCGCTGCCGATCGGCCAGATCGTTTTCGCGCGCGGTGTGATCTCCCTGGTGCTGATCGCCGCCGTGGCGTGGTGGATCTCGGGTCTGCATCTGCTCACCACGCGCAACCCGCGCGCCCATGCCTGGCGTTCGCTGTCGGGCACGACCAGCATGTTCTGCTGGTTCTACGCATTGACGCTGATCCCGCTGGCCGAATTCACCGCGATCAGTTTCACCGCACCGATGTTCCTGACCGTACTGGCGATGGTGTTTCTGCGCGAACGCATCCATGTGTATCGCTGCAGCGCGCTGATCGTCGGCATGATCGGCGTGCTCATCGTGACCCTGCCGCACTTCAGACCGGGTTCAGGCAGCACCCTGGGCGTGACGCTGGCGCTGTCTGCGGCAGTCCTCGCGGCGCTGGCCATGATGTTCGTACGTCACATGAGCGGCGCCGGACGGGAGCATGCCGTCACCATCACGTTCTATTTCATGCTCACGTCCACACTGTGCGCGATCCCCACCGTGCTGTACGGCTGGCACTGGCCCAACCCTGAACAGTGGCTGTTCATCCTGATGATCGGCGTGTTCGGCGCAGGCGGTCAGCTGGTGATGACCTATTCCTATCGCTATGCCGAGGCGTCAATGATCGCCCCGCTGGACTACTCGAGTCTGGTGTTCGCCGTCACGTACGGCTATCTGTTCTTTGGCGAAACGCCGGGCTGGTCGATCTGGACCGGCGCGCCACTTGTGATCGCGGCCGGGCTGATCATCCTGTGGCGGGAATATCGGCACAGCCGTGCGGTTGCCGCATCGGTGGTACCGGAGAGCTGACAGCGAAAGGCCAGTCGCCGGCTCAGACGGTCGCTGCCAGCGGTCGGGGCCGCTCGATGACGAAGCCCTGCACGAAATCCACGCCCAGCTGGCGCACGGCCTCGAACGCGGCCTGGTTTTCCACCTGCCCGGCGACGACGCGAAAATCCAGCGTACGGGCCAGCCTCACCATCGCCGACACCATCTCGCGATTGACCTTGTCGCTGTCGATGTCGCGCAGATACATGCCGTCGATCTTCAGATAGTCCAGCGACAGATGCTTCAGGTTCGCGAACGAACCGACGCCGCCACCGAAATTGTCGAGCGCGAAACGACAGCCCATGCCATGCAGCACGCTGATGAAACGCTGCGCATGATCAGGGTGCGTCACCACCGAGGCTTCGGACACTTCAAAGCACAGCATGCCCGGCTGGACGCCGGTGTGGTCCAGCGTGTCGACGACGAACTCGAGGAAATCCTCATCACCGAGCGTCTGGCCGGACAGGTTGACGCTGACGCTGCGCCGCTCGGGCAGATGCAGTGCGCCGCTGGCCAGCGCGGTCAGCGTGGTCTGCACCACCCAGCGATCGATATGCGACATCAGCCGGTAACGCTCCGCGGCCGCCAGAAACTGTGCCGGCGCAATACTGCGCCCGCTCTCGTCGCGCATTCTCAGCAGCACTTCCGCGGCCGGCCCTTCCTTGAGCTCACCGTCCAGCGCGATGATGGGCTGCACATACAGCTCGAACAGATGTTCCTTCAGCGCCTGCTGCAGCCGCTGCAGCCAGTGAATCTCGCCGCGCTGCCTGGCCGCGATCTCATCGCGGGCGGAGTACACGTGAACACGACCGCGGCCCTGGGTCTTGGCCACGTAGCAGGCGGAGTCGGCGGCACTGAGCACCGTCTCGGCGGTGCCGCTGTCGTGCCCCACCTGCACCAGGCCGATGCTCATGCCGATGTCGAATACGCGATCGCGCCAGGTGAAACGATACTCGGCAACGGCCTGGCAGACGTCGTCGGCGATCTGCCGCGCCTTGTCGAGCGGGCAGCCGGCGAGCAGCATCGCGAACTCGTCGCCGCCAACGCGCGCCACGGTGTCCGAATCACGAATGCGTTCGCGCAGCAGCACCGCAAGCTCGCGCAGCAGGTTGTCACCGGCGATATGGCCGGAGGTGTCGTTGACAATCTTGAAGCGATCCAGATCCAGATACGCAACCACATGTGCGACACCTTCGCCACGCGCACTCGCCAGCGCCGACTCCAGTCGCCGTTCGAACTCGGCGCGATTGACAAGGCCGGTGAGCGCATCGTGGCTGGCCTGGTAGGACATTGCGCGCGTCAGGCCACGAATCTCGGAGACGTCGTGGAAAATGATGACGCAGCCGGCCACCTCGCCTTCCGGCCCGCGAATCGGCGACGCCGTCAGCTCGGTGGAGAATTCACGGTCGCCCTGCCGGCTCATCAATACCGCGCGCCTGCCCAGGTTCACGCGGCGCTTTTCGTTCAGGCACTTGCGTACCGGGTCGCCCAGTGATTCACGGTCGACCTCGTCCACCAGCGCAATCACATCGGTGAGCCGCTTGCCGATGCCGAAACTGCGGGAAGTGCCGGTGAGCTGTTCGGCCGCCTCGTTCATATAGTCGATGACGCCCAGCGTGTCGGTGGTGATCACGCCCTCGCCGATGGATTCCAGCGTCACCCTGGCCTGCAGCTTGCTGCGACCCAGCGAAGCTTCCATGCTCTTGCGATGGGTGATGTCCCTGGCAACCGTGATCAGCGCCGGTGCGCCACGAAAGAAGATCCTGCGACTGTGCACTTCCGCCCACAGGCTGCCGTCTTCGGCGTTGATCAGCTGCACTTCCACAGGTGTCGGCGGCTCATCGGTTTCCAGTGACTCACCGACGAAGCGGCGCAGCAGCGTACGATAGGCCGGACGCAGCAGATCCGTGACGGATTTACCCAGCAGCGCCTCGGCGCCAACGCCGAACAGCCGGCCGGCCGCACGATTGGCAAACAGAATGCTGTCCGTGTGGATCAGCGCCACGTCGGGCACCGTCTCGATCAGGGCATCGAACAGACTGTCCTGATCAACGCCGGCACGGCCGCCTTCTTCGGCGCGCTCCAGCAGGCGATTGATGCTCGCGGCCACATCAACGAAGGCGCCGGCACGGCCATTGACCGTCAACCGCAACTCGCGGCTGTCGACCGCCAGCAGACGGTGTACGTCCTTGCGCAGACGCTCCACTTCCAGGCGCTCCCGACGCCTGCGCCCTGCCACGGCCACGCAGACGATGCCCAGCGCCAATGCGACCAGAACCGCCAGTACGATGAAAATCTCGGTAAAACCCGTCACGGCGCTGGCCACGAACCCGGTATCGCCCACGAAGGCCGCCGGAACGCAACGCGATGCCCGGCGGAACAGCTATTGCAGGCGGCGCTATGTTTGCATTCGTTCAGACCTGGTCCTGTGAGCAATTTGTTACGCCCATGTCGTCGCTGGCAAGGTGCCTGCGTCATATCGTTATTACACCGTCGGGTTCGCTACACCCGGGCAAACACGGCGCCCTGCCGGCAGCAGGCACCGCGGTCTCGGTGGGGCAATGTCCCGTCGAGGACTGCAAATCAAGATACCGCATGCAGCCGCAGGCAACAGCTGATTTCACCATAATTCTTGATAAGTCGCCTTGTCTGGCTCCGTTAAACTTCGTACTCTAGCCCGCTGTCCCCTTACGGGCGGGTCCGCCCGCCACCAGCAGGAAGCCGATTTACAAGGATGAACGTCGAGCTAGCCAGATCCCAGATGCTGGGCCAGCAGATCAGGGCATGGGATGTCCTGGACGACCGGGTCCTGCACGTTCTGCGCGAAACGCCTCGCGAGGAATTCGTTCCCGAATCGTACCGGGAGCTGGCGTTCGCCGACATCGAGATTCCACTGTCCCGCGGGCAGCACATGATGACGCCCAAGGTTGAAGGGCGACTGCTGCAGGCCCTGCAGATCGAAGCCGTGGATGACGTACTGGAAATCGGCACCGGCACCGGCTTTCTGACGGCCTGCCTGGCCAGGCTTGCGCGCTCGGTCACGTCGGTGGACATCCACGAGGAATTCGTCGCCGCCGCCGGCCGAGCGCTGTCGCGGCAGCAGATCGGCAATGTGGACCTGGCCAGCGGCAATGCGTTTGCGCTGGACGGCAAAGCACGTTACGACGCAATCGCGATAACCGGATCGGTGCCACAGCTCGACGAATTCTTCATTCGCATGCTCAAGCCCGGCGGACGACTGTTCATCGTCGTGGGACGGGAACCGGCCATGGAAGCGCAGGTGATACACCTGACCGAAACCGGCGACTGGATCAGTGAAAGTCTGTTTGAAACCGTTATTGCACCGCTGACAGGCGCCGCTGCCCCTCCGCCGTTCAGCCTGTAGCCGTGCGACAGCCATCAGCCATGCGGCTGCGGCAGCATCTTTAGCGCCGGGGCATTCACCAGAACAAGCGAGCAGGAAACAGCATGATGAAACCGCGGACAACTATCAGCATTCTCGGCCTGACCGCACTTGGCCTGGCCGGAAACGCCGCATTCGCGCAGGAACGCCTGCTGGAGATCTACCAGCGCGCGCTGCAGAACGATCCGCAGCTTCGCCAGGCCGAGGCCAACTTTCAGGCGCAGAGCCAGGATCGGCCGCAGGCGCGCAGCAGTCTGCTGCCGAGCGTCAGCGCCAGCACCAGCCGCTCGGGAAGCTGGCGGGAAGACCCGAGCCGCCCCCTTGATTTCATAACGCAGGAACCCAATCCGTTCATCACGAGTACCGAGAGTCGTAGTGGCAGCACCAGCTGGGGCGTCTCGATCAGCCAGACCGTGTTCAACTGGGGCAACATTCTGAACCTGCGCCAGGCGGGCAAACGCGTTGCGCAGGCCGAGGTCGAGTTCGAACGGGCGCGGCAGGATCTGATCGTCCGCGTGGCGCAGGCCTACTTCGCCGTGCTCACCGCCCAGGACACGCTGGCCGCGCAGACCGCCTCACGGCAGTCATTCGCCCGCCAGCTGGAGCAGGCCGAACGACGCTTCGAGGTTGGCCTGATCGCCATTACCGACGTTCAGGAAGCACGCGCCGCCTACGACACATCGGTGGCCGACGAAATCAGCGGTCAGCGCAATGTGGCTTCGGCACAGGAGGCGCTGCGCGAGATCATCGGCGCCTACGTGGCAGACCTGGCGGCCCCGGTCGACGATCTGCCGCTGGTGCCACCGGATCCGCCGGATGCCGAACGCTGGGTAGCCACGGCGCTGGATCAGAACCTGAATCTGGTCGCCAACCGCATCCAGACCGAAATCGCCGAGGACGGCATCGCCATTGCGCGATCATCGCGTCTGCCCACCGTGAGCTTCAGCACGTCGTGGAACGATTCCAGCAGCTGGTCGCGTCGCACGCTGGTACTGGATCCCGATCCGCCGTTTCCGCCGGACCCGCCGATCACGCAGGCACCACGCTCATCGCAGGAAAACCACGGCTACAGCTGGTCGCTGAACCTGAACATTCCGCTGTACAGTGGTGGCTCCAATCGCGCCAGCATCCAGCGCTCCGTCTATCAGCACCGCGCCGCCAACGAAGGACTGGAACGTGTGGCGCGGCAGACGGAGCGCGAGGCGCGTGATGCCTATCTCAGCGTCACGTCCGACATTTCGCGCGTAAGCGCGCTGCGCCAGGCGCTGGAATCCAACCGCACGGCATTGCGGGCGACCGAAGCGGGCTTCGAAGTGGGCACCCGTACCTCGGTTGACCTGCTGATTTCGCAGAACAATCTGCGTCAGGCGGAAACCAATTACGCGCGCAGTCGCTACGACTACATCCTCAATGTGCTGCGACTGAAGCAGGCGGCGGGCACGCTGACCCTCAGCGATCTGGAAGACATCGACGGCTGGCTGCAGTGAAACCGGTTCGGCCGGATCGGGGCTGTAATCCTGATCCGGCCGATTGACGGGACCGATCAGCGGGCAGATTCCCCGCCCTGGCCGCGCAGCGCGGCGATCAGCGAGGTCGTCGAACGGCCCGCCTTGAAAGCCAGCACGCGCACCTCACCGCCATGGCGGATGACCGCTTCCCCGCCAGCGATTTCTTCGACGCGGTAGTCTCCGCCCTTGACCAGAACATCCGGCAGCACCCTGGCGATCAGATCACCGGGCGTGTCCTCGCTGAACGGCACCACCCAGTCTACGGCCGCCAGCCCGGCGAGCACTGCCATGCGATCGTCAAGGCCGTTCATCGGGCGCTCCGGTCCCTTCAGGCGCGATGTCGAGGCGTCATCGTTGACGGCAACGATCAGCCTGTCACCGAGCGACTTGGCCTCCTCCAGATAGCTGACATGACCGGCGTGCAGGATGTCGAACACGCCATTGGTCATCACCACCCGCTCGCCGCGGATGCGGGCGCCCCGCACCAGTTCGATCAGTTCGTCCGCCTCCACCAGGCCGCGGCCGCCACGACCGCGGCGATGCAGTGCCAGACGAAGTTCGGCCGGCGTGACCGTGGCCGCGCCGATCTTCGCCACCACCAGGCCGGCGGCGAGATTGGCCAGCGCCGCCGCATCTTCCCGCGCCAGACCCAGACCCAGCGCCGCGGCCATCACCGCCACAACCGTATCGCCGGCACCGGTCACGTCGAACACTTCGCGTGCGTGCGCCGGGAGCGTCAGCGGCGGCTCGCCACGGGATACCAGCGTCATGCCGCGTTCGCCACGGGTCACCAGCAGCGCGGTGAGGTCCAGCGTCTCACGCAGATCCTCGGCCTTGTCCAGAAACTGCTGTTCGTCCTGCCATGCGCCGGCCACGGTCTGGAACTCGAGCTGATTCGGCGTCAGCACCGTCGCGCCGCGATAGCGGGCAAAGTCGGCACCCTTGGGATCGATCAGTACCGGCACACCGGCCGCCTGGCAGCGGGCGACCAACGGCTGCACCCCGGCCAGCGTGCCCTTGCCGTAGTCCGACAGGATCACCGCATGCGCACCCGTCAGTTCACGGCCGAACAAAGCGTCAAACGCCGGTGCCAGATCGGTGAAGCCGTGCTCGGAATCCACGCGCAGCATCTGCTGATTGCGCGCCAGCACGCGCAGCTTGTGAATGGTGGGCACATCGGCGGCATGATGAAACGCGCAGCGCACACCCTGTTGCTCGAGCAGGCCCTGCAGCGCACGTGCCCGATCGTCATCACCGACGATGGCCGCCAGCGTGACGTCCGCACCCAGGGCGGCCACATTGACCGCGACGTTCGCCGCACCGCCGGGCCGCTGTTCGGTCGTCCGCGCGTGCACGACGGGGACGGGTGCTTCGGGCGAAATCCGCGCGGTATCGCCGAACCAGTATTCGTCCAGCATCGCATCGCCGGCAACGACTACGCGCAGGCCGGAAAAATCAGGTATGGATAGTGTCACTGCAACCGCCAGAACGCAGATCGGATCAAGCGTGGCATTCTAGCAGTCTGTCGGACTGAGGCTCGTCCACTGCGGCGAGCAGGCCGAAAAAGGCCCGCCCCGGGAACCCCCAGAGGCGGGCCAATGAGAGACCGACGAACTTCGCTGCCGTGAGTATCGGCACGGGTCGCACGCCGGTCGGCGGGTAGCCATCGGTCAGACGCGTAATTCCGGCATCAGCCACATTTCGAATAGCCGCAGTTCAGGCAGGTCATGCAGCCATCCAGCATGACTGCCGCAGCCGTGCTGCACTTGCCGCAGAGCTGCGCACCCTCGGGAAACTTGGCTTCGGCGAACGCATCCTGCTGCCCACCGCGCGCTTCGAATTCGGCACGCTTCTGCTCGATCAATTGCAGCTGTTCGGGTGTGAGTTCCTCGCTGCGCAACAGACCGATCTCGATCAGGTGACGCTCGATGATGTAGCCGAGCTCGGCAATGATGGACGGCATGAACTTGCCGCCCGGCTGCCAGTAGCCACCGCGCGGATCGAAGACGGCTTTCAGTTCTTCAACCAGGAACGTCACGTCGCCGCCCTTGCGGAACACGGCCGACATGATGCGTGTCAGGGCAACGATCCACTGATAGTGATCGAGGTTCTTGGAGTTGATGAAGATCTCGAACGGCCGGCGCTGCTCATGCGGCGTTCCGAGATTGAGCACGATGTCGTTGATCGTGATGTACATCGCATGATCGGAGACCGGCGTCTTGACCTTGTAGGTGGAGCCGATCAGCACATCCGGCCGTTCCAGCTGCTCATGCATCTGGATGACCTGCGCCCTGGCTTTTTTCTCAGGGTCCCTGCCGGCGTCCCGTTTCGCCGCAGCGTCGTTTCCCGCTTCCTCGGGACGCGACACATTGTATTTCACGATCTTGCTGTCTATCTTTATCGACATCGTCCTGTCCTGTCTTTTCCTGTCTGTAGCCGGACGCGTGCTCGCCGCGGCCTACCACTTGCCGTAGTAACCTTCCTTCAGGGCATCGAACAGATTTGCCGCGGAATGCCGCTCGCCGTCGTATTCGATTTCTTCATCGCCCCGGGCCTCAACAACCGAACCATCAGCCAGCGTGAACCTGTAAAGCGTGCTCTTCAGATCTTTCTCCTTCACCAGCACGCCCTGGAACGCCTCCGGATTGAACCTGAACGTGGTGCAGCCCTTCAGGCCCTTCTCATGCGCATACAGGTAGATGTCCTTGAACGTTTCGTACGGATAATCCGTGGGTACATTCGCGGTCTTGGAAATCGATGAGTCGATCCACTTCTGCGCCGCCGCCTGAATATCGACATGCTCGGTGGGCGTGACGTCTTCGGAACTGACGAAATAGTCCGGCAGCTGTTCGCCCGGCTTGTCGGAGTCCGGCAGCGCTTTCTGGTTGACCAGCATGCGGTAGGCCAGCAGCTCGAACGAAAACACGTCGACCTTTTCCTTGGTCTTGCGACCTTCGCGAATCACGTTGCGGAAGTAGTGATGCGCGAATGACGGCTCGATGCCGTTGCTGGCATTGTTCGCCAGCGACAGCGAAATCGTACCCGTGGGCGCGATCGAACTGTGGTGCGTAAACCGTGCGCCGCAGTCCTCGATCTGTGCCACCAGCTCCGGGTCCGCTTCGCGCAGACGCTGCATGTAGCGGCTGTAGCGTGCATGCAGAATCCGGCCGGGCACACGTTCGCCGACCTTGTAGCCATCGGCACGCATTTCCGGGCGCTTGCGCAGCATCTCCTCGGTGACTTCGAAGTCGTCGGTGAGAAACGGTGCCGGGCCCTTTTCCTTCGCCAGCTCCAGTCCGGTGCGCCAGCCGGCCAGCGCCAGCTCGCGGGAAACGTCCTCGGTGAACTGCACCGATTCAGGCGAACCGTAGCGCATGCGCAGCATCGTGATGGCCGATCCCAGCCCCAGGAAGCCCATGCCATGACGACGCTTGCGTGTGATTTCGCTGCGCTGCTGCGCCAGGGGCAGGCCGTTGATCTCAACGACGTTGTCGAGCATGCGTGTGAACACCTGCACGACTTCGCGGAACTCGTCCCAGTCGAAGCCGGCATTCTCGGTGAAAGGCGCATTCACGAACTTGGTCAGGTTCACCGAACCCAGCAGGCAGGAACCATACGGCGGCAGCGGCTGCTCGCCGCAGGGGTTGGTGGCACGAATGTTTTCGTCGAACCAGTTGTTGTTCATTTCGTTGACGCGATCGATCAGCACGAACCCCGGCTCGGCGAAGTCGTAGGTGGACGACATGATCAGATCCCACATGCGCCGTGCCGGCAGCGTGCGATAGACGCGGCAGGCCACCTTGCCCGCGCCGTCGTCGACATAGCCGTCCTGAATCGGCCACTCGCGCCAGACCACCTGCTCGGGATCGTTCAGATCCAGCCCTTCCTCGTCGACCTCCTTCTGATTGACGGGGAACGCAAGCTTCCACTCCCGCTCTTCCCTCACCGCCTGCATGAACTCATCGGTGACCAGCAGCGACAGGTTGAACTGGCGCAGCCGGCCGTCCTCGCGCTTGGCGCGGATGAAATCCAGCGAATCCGGGTGCCCGATATCGAAGGTCGCCATCTGCGCGCCACGCCGGCCGCCGGCCGACGACACGGTGAAACACATGCGGTCGTAGATGTCCATGAACGACAGCGGGCCTGACGTATAGGCGCCGGCGCCCGACACATAGGCACCGCGCGGACGCAGCGTCGAGTACTCGTAGCCGATGCCGCAGCCGCATTTCAGTGTCAGTCCGGCTTCGTGAACCTTTGCCAGGATGTCGTCCATGGAGTCGCGGATCGTGCCCGACACCGTGCAGTTGATCGTGGACGTTGCCGGCTTGTGGGCCTCGGCACCGGCGTTCGACGTGATGCGGCCGGCCGGGATGGCGCCGCGCTGCAGCGCCCAGACGAAGCGTTCGAACCAGTGCTCGCGCCTGTCGGGCGACTCGACGTCGGCCAGTGCACGCGCGACACGCTCGTAGGTGGCGTTGATGTCCTGGTCGACCGGTTCACCGCTCCTGGTGGTGAGACGGTATTTCTTGTCCCAGATGTCCTGCGAGGCTTCCTGTAGAGGAATGTCGGCGAGCCTCGTTGCCCTGACCTGCAACGCCATGTTCATGATTGTAATTACCCCTCTGGCCGCATAGAACCCACGTCTGGCGCGGTATCCACCATGCGCGCGACGAACTTCCAGCCGATGAAATGCCTACCGCGGTCGGACGGTTGGACGATTTCAGGCGAAAAGCCTCCCGCAGGCTGGCTACGCAGCCCGTGCCGCAACGCTAGTGGAACTAAACTTACGACGACACAAGATGTAGTGTCGACAGTCCGCAGGTTACGGCGGCCGCCGTCCTCTGTCAAGACTTTATGACAAGCGGGCGATGGAGATAATAACCAATATAATCAATCCGTTGAAAACCACTCCTGAATCCGGTCAGGCCGGTGACGGGGAATCGCCATGATTTCGGCGGCCACTACATATAGTGCCCAGGCTGTCCCCCGCTCCAACACAGTTAATCCACAGCTTTATCAACGCCTGTCAGTCGACCCGTGGACGGCACGGCCAATTCAACCTGAATTGCCAGCCGTGAATCGCAAACGGGGAACTGTGCGCCCACTATTCGTGCCCAAGCGACATACAATAGGCAGTGGCGAACGCGGCCTGGGCCGGCACATCCGGCGACACCACCGGCAACTCCACGAACCAACAGCAAGGTAGCGCGCATGACTTACGAGCAAAGACTACGTTCCCGACCGACATCTCCCCTGGCGCTGATCACCGCGCTGATGGTCATGTCGGTACTGCCGGCCGCAGCCATGGCTCAGGCGGTGGGCGGGATCGTCGGCGACCAGGTGCCCAGTCTGGCACCGGTTATCGAGCAGGTGTCGCCCTCGGTGGTCAACATCGCCGTCACCGGCCGCGCCGGCCGCGACCAGTTCCGCGAGCTGCTCGACCCCAACGCCCCCGGCCGCCAGGCACAGGGTGCCGGTTCCGGTGTCATCGTCAATGCGGCGGAAGGCTACATACTCACCAACCATCATGTGGTGGACAGCGCGGACCGCATCACCGTCACCCTGTATGACAACCGCAGCCTGGAAGCCCGCGTGCTCGGCTCCGACGCAGGATCGGACGTTGCAGTACTGAAAGTCGATGCCGAGGGTCTGTCCCAGATTCGATTCGACAGCTCCGACTCGCTTCGCGTGGGCGACTACGTGGTCGCCATCGGCAATCCCTTCGGCTTCTCCCATACTGTCACTTCCGGCATTGTCAGCGGGCTCGGCCGCAGCCTGAACACGCCGGATGCCTACGAGGACTTCATACAGACCGACGCATCCATCAATCCGGGCAACTCCGGTGGCGCACTGATCAATCTGCGCGGTGAACTGGTGGGTATCAATTCGGCGATCCTGTCCCGTAGCGGCGGCAATATCGGCATCGGCTTCGCCATTCCGGTATCGATGGCCCGCTACGTCATGGACGAACTGATCGAACACGGCAGCGTGCGGCGCGGACTGCTGGGCGTCGAGATCCTCGGGATCACGCCCGGGATGGCAACGATGTACGGCCTGGGTGAGACTTCCGGCGCGCTGATCACGACTGTGGTACCGAACTCCGCGGCCGATCGCGCCGGACTGCGCATCAACGATGTGATCGTCTCGGTGAACGAACGGCCCGTCAGGGATCCGGGCGCCCTGCGCAATGCGATCGGTCTGCAACGCCCCGGGGAACAGGTCATCGTGACGTTCAACCGCGAGGGCGAACGGCGATCGGTAACGGCCACACTCGGTGAAAGCGTTCCGACCGCCACGAGGCAGCCACCTCGCGGCGACCGTGAGCGCAGCCCGCAACCAGGCGGCCTGAGCGAAGTGGATCCGTCTTTCGGTGGCGTCGAGCTGGCCGATCACGACACCTCCAGACCCGGATTCACGGGCGTCGAGGGCGTACTTGTGGTTGATGTCGCGCAGGGCAGCGAAGCGTGGCAACGCGGACTGCGTCGCGGCGATCTGGTCACCCATGTCAATCGCGAGCGGGTCCGCACCGTGGCCGCCGCGCGTGACGTGGTGCGAGACGCCAACATCGTGCTGTTGCAGGTCCGACGCGACAATCGCGAGCTGATCGTGAACATGCGTTGATATGAACCCGGGTCGGAGAGCTTGCGGCCCGATCAACGCACGACAAATAAACTAGAATGGCGTCATGTCTATTCGAACCGGATCAGGTCTGGTGTGCATACTCGGCGGCTCCGGCTTTGTCGGCCGGTCGCTGTGCAGCCGCCTCATCAAGCTTGGCTATGAAGTACGCGTGCCAACGCGCAACCGCGAACGCGCCCGCCGTCTGCTTGTCCTGCCTGGCGTCCACCTGGTGGAGGCCGATGTCCACGACCCCGCCACACTGAACAGATTGCTGCGCGGCTGCGATGTCGCGATCAATCTGGTCGGCATACTGAACGAGAGAGGCCACGACGGCAGCGGCTTCAGGAAGGCACACCTGGAACTTGTGCAGAAGCTGCTCAACGCCTGCCAGGAAAACAGCGTCGGCCGGCTGCTGCAGATGAGTGCACTGAAGGCCAACGCCGAGCGCGGCCCCAGCCATTACCTGAAGACCAGGGGTCTGGCGGAACTGGCCATTCGCGACAACGCCGGCGAAGACATCAGGTACACCATCTTTCGCCCGTCCGTGATATTCGGGCCGGACGACTCCCTGATCAACCGCTTCGCCGGCCTGCTCAGACTGATGCCCGTACTGCCGCTGGCGCGCGCCGATGCCCGCTTCGCGCCGGTCTATGTGGAAGACGTCGTGGAAGCCTACGTGCGCTCGCTCGGCAATCCGGCCACTTACGGCCAGACCTACCAGCTGTGCGGCCCGGACATCTTCTCGCTCGGCGAAATCGTCCGCTATGTGCGCAGACAGCTCGGACTGAAGCGGCTCGTACTGCCACTGCCAGACGCGCTGGGCCGGATGCAGGCGGCGTTCGCCGACTATCTGCTGCCCGGCAAGCCCTTCTCGCTGGACAACTTCCGTTCCCTGACCGTAGGCAGCGTGTGCACCGAGGACGGATTCGCAAGCCTGGGGATTCAGCCGCGATCGATGAAAGCCATCGTTCCGCAGTACCTGAACCCGCGACAGCACAAGGACATCATGTCGAAACTGCGCAAGTCTTCACGGCGCTGATCAGCCGTCCGCGAATCACCCGTCACGGGAGCAGCGGCGAAGCGTCGTCGCCACTGCGCCACGCACTCAACCAGGTTTCACGTTCCTCGCCGGACAACTCGTCCAGCCGTTCCATTTCGGCGTAGAACTGCGTCAGCCCAACGGCGTCGAGCCGTGCACGCAGCGCCGGCAACCATCCTTCATAGGTCACCACCGCGGCGATGGCCGCGTTGTTCAGCGGCTGCGCAAACCAGTTGTCGTAGTCCGTGACGCCCCCCCAGCGTTCCCGCGTCTGGCGATACTCCCGCTGCAGGGTCGCGAACGCCGCCTCCTTGGCAACACGCATCGCGTGTTCGGATTCGTCGCGCGCGTAGATCGCCGCAAGGCGATCGCGATGGCCGGCCACCAGCGCCGCGAAGTCGGCACGCCGCTGCAGTCGGTCGCGATAGTGCCGCACCGCGTTGTCGTCACCATGGCGGCGCAGCCACCGCTCGGTGCCGTACTGCTCGATCGCGCTCGCAAAGGCTTCGCTGAGGGCGCTGTCGTCCCTGATATAGAGGCGCTGATGCGCCAGTTCGTGAAACAGCAGCGCGGCGAGATCGGTATCGCTGCCCGACAGCATCGTGTTGAGCACCGGATCGGCGAAGTAACCCAGCGTCGAATAGGCACGCACACCGCCACTCCAGGTATCAAAGCCCTGCTCGTCGAGGCGGGCCTGAAAACGCTCAGCCGCATCGCGGCTGAAGTAGCCGCGGTAACTGACACAGCCGGCAATCGGAAAGCACCAGCGTTCCGGCCGCACCGAAAACTCCGGCGCCGCGACCACGTTCCACACCACGTACGGACGGCCCAGATCGGCGTAGGTGGTGTAGCTGCGATTGTCCGGAAGCCCCAGTTCGTTGATCGCGAACTGGCGGATCTGCATGACGGTTTCCAGTTGCTGTCGCAGCACCACATCGGTATCGGGATCGGCGAGCAGCCGTTCGATGGAGGTGCGCTTGGTCAGCAACTGCAGCTGGCCACCCGCGGCCTGCCAGTAGTAAGGCAGCGAGCAGCCGCCGAGCAGCGTGGCAGCAGCGAGTGTCAGCACGAGTCTTGCCGTCAGCGTCATCGCTGAAACATTAGCATGCGAACCGCTACGGTATGATGACGTGATGAATGTTTACGAAGTAGGCGGCGCGGTACGCGATGCGCTGCTGGGGCTGCCGGTGAAGGACCGCGACTGGGTGGTCGTGGGCGCATCGGGCGACGAGCTGCTGGCAGCCGGCTACCTGCCGGTGGGCAAGGACTTCCCCGTGTTCCTGCACCCCGACACGCATGAACAGTACGCACTGGCGCGCACCGAGAGCAAGGTGGCGCCCGGCTACGCGGGCTTCAGCTTCAATACGTCACCGGATATCACGCTGGAACAGGATCTCGCGCGCCGCGACCTGACCATCAACGCGATGGCACGCGATGCCGACGGCAACGTCATCGATCCCTATGGCGGGCGCGACGACCTCGAGCAGCGCACGCTCAGGCATATCGGCGACGCGTTTCGCGAAGACCCGGTGCGCGTGCTGCGCGTGGCAAGGTTCCTGGCGCGATTCAGTTCACTGGGCTTCGGCATCGCGCCTCAGACACTGGCGCTGATGCGCGACATGGTCGACAGCGGCGAAGTGGATGCGCTGCGCCCGGAACGTGTCTGGCAGGAAACCGGCACGGCCCTGGCCGAGCCGCGTCCGGATCTGTATTTCCAGGCGCTGCGCGACTGCGGTGCACTGGCGCGGGTCTTTCCGGAGATCGACGCATTGTTCGGTGTTCCGCAGCCGCCACGCTGGCATCCGGAAATCGACACCGGCGTGCACACGCTGATGGCGCTGCGCCGCGCCGCCGAACTCAGCGATTCCACCAGTGTGCGGTTCGCAACACTGGTTCACGACCTGGGCAAGGCGACCACGCCACCGGAGGCGCTGCCACAGCACACGGGCCACGAGGAGCGATCGGTGGACCTGCTCAGGCAACTGGAAATGCGCCTGCCGATTCCGCGCGCGCTGATGACACTGGCGCTGCGCGTGGCGCGTCATCATGGTCTGGCGCACAGTGCACAGGCGCTCAAACCGGCAACCCTCTACAAGCTGATCACCGCCGTCGACGGACTGCGGCAGCCGGAACAGTTCGAGCAGTTCCTGCTGGCCTGCGAAGCCGACGCACGCGGACGCACCGGACTGGAACAGCAGCCGTACCCGCAGGCCGACCTGCTGCGCAACGCACTGCGTGCCGCACAATCCGTGCCGGCTGCGGACGTCGCCCGCAAGACCGGGCTGGAAGGGCCGCAACTGGGGAGAAAGCTGCGCGAGGCGCGCATAGCCGCCATACGCACGGCCGGCCGGCCGCAGCGCTGAACGCGGCAGACGGCACGCAGCGGAGGCGGCCGGGAACTGCTGCAGCCGGCAATCGCCCTACAACCAGGCACGCATGTCACGCCCGGCCAGCCGGCAGCGCTGCAGACCGCGATTCAGCAGCATCAGCTTGAAGCGTTCACCCATTTCACCGGGCAGGATCAGCGTCTTGAACGCGGCCAGCTGTGCCGGCGTTGCGCCGTTCAGGGCCTCAGGGTCGGCGGCGGCGCGTTCGACCAGGAACTGGCCCTGCGTGGTGAAGCCCGCCACCTCCAGCCCTGCCTGCAGCGCCGCATCGGCACAGGCGCTGAAATCCACCCATGCCGTGAGATCCTGCAGACCCGGCCACAGGAACGGATTGTCATGCGCGCGATGCCGGTAGTGACAGATCAGCGTGCCGCGACGACGCGCCGGATGATAGTACTCGCGTCGCACGAGGCCGTAGTCCACCAGCAGCAGCGCACCGCGTTCGATGGTGGCGGCAATGGAACGCAACCAGTGCGGCAGCATCAGGCAGAACTCGGATTCATAGCCGTCGGCCAGGCGCTCGCCCAGCGATTGCTCCAGCACCTCGACTGCCGCCTCGAGCGCCGCATCAGCCGGTCGTTCCAGCCAGCGGAAGGCATCGTGGTCCAGGCCCACGCCGCGGGCGACGATGCGATCCTCGTAGCGCGTGAAGCAGGCCACCGGCAGTGCATCGGCGACTTCGTTGGCGACCACCACGGCCTGCAGCGGTTCGGCGGGGAGCGTGTCCAGCCACTGCACCTGGCCGGCGAACCCGGCAAGGGCAGCCATCTGGCGTTCGCGAAGATCCGCCGAGGGCTCAAGAATCAGGTAGCGCGCCTGTGGCAGACCCTGCTGGCGCAGACTGTCGAGCAGCTGCGCCGCGAGTACGCCGGTGCCGGCGCCCAGCTCCAGGATGGTGGGGCTGGACAGCTGCCGCAGCAGTGGCGCGATCTGCGCGGCAAGCAACCGGCCGAACAGCGGACTGAGTTCCGGCGCGGTAACGAAGTCACCCGCCAGCCCGAACTTCACGCTGCCGGCGCTGTAGTAACCAAGCCCGGGCTCGTACAACACGCGCCGCATGTAGCGCTCGAAGCTCAGCCAGCCACCGGCCGCCTCGATGTCCGCGCGCACGCGTGCGGCCAGTGCCTGGCTGGTTCGCAATGCGTCATCTGTGGGTACGGGCAGCTGCAAGGGCGTTGGTCCGGACTGGCGTGCTTCGCCGGGTGACGGCGAGGGTGGCGTGGCGTGGTGGATGAATAGTGTAACCTTGCGCGCAGATTCGTCAGTGCCATGGAGCCACCACGTGTCCGACTCGCAATCCGTCAAGTCACTGGCCGGGCGCTGGGCGCTGGTCACCGGCGCCGGCAGGCGCATAGGCGCAGAGATCGTGCGCACGCTGCATGGTGCGGGCGCCAACGTTGCGATTCACTACTTCCGGTCGGCCGCGCCGGCCGACGAACTGGCCAGCGAGCTGAACGCCGTGCGCGCCGACTCCGCACTGGCCGCGGGCGGCGACCTGCGCGACATCGCCGCGATCCGCACGCTGGTCGATGCAGTCACGTCGCGCACGGGCCGGCTGGATGTGCTGGTCAACAATGCATCCACGTTCTACCCCACGCCGCTCGGCACGGTGACCGAAACACAGTGGAACGACCTCATCGACGCCAACCTGAAGGCGCCGCTGTTCATGTCGCAGGCGGCCCTGCCGCACCTGAGGGCCTCACGCGGCGTGATCATCAATATTGTCGATGTGCACTCGCAGCGCCCGCTGCGTGATCACACCGTCTATGGGCCGGCCAAGGCGGGACTGGCCATGCTGACGCGCACACTGGCCAAGGACCTGGGACCGGAGATTCGCGTCAATGGCGTGTCGCCCGGCGCCATCCTGTGGCCTGAGGAGGGCATGCCGGAAAAGATCCAGCAGAGCATCGTCGCGCAGGTGCCGCTGAAGCGCGCCGGCGAGCCATCGGATATCGCCGCCACGGTGCTGTTCCTGGTACGCGACGCACCCTACATCAGCGGCCAGATCATCGCCGTCGATGGTGGGCGCAGCGTCGGCTGGTAGCAACGCCGCCGGCGCGTACAGCTTCAGTCGGTGAGTTCGCCAACCGGCCCGATGTCGGTCAGCGGCGGCAGCGTCGCTTCGCAGCGCCGCCAGACATCGGCGATGCGCTGACCGGTGAGCGGATGCGTCAGCCCCGGCGCCAGCCGGGCGAGCGGTGCCAGCACGAACCCGTAGCACAGCACGTCGGCACGCGGCAGGCGGCGCGCGGCATCCACACTGCGGCCATACAGCAGCAGATCCAGATCCAGCGTACGCGACGGGGATCCGTCACCATCACCGTCACCGTCGCGACTTCTGCCGCTGGCGCGCTCGATCCGTGACAGCACCGACTCCACGCCATCGGCGCCGGCGTCGCTGTCGAAGGCGATGACCAGGTTCAGAAAGTCGGCGCCGGAGAAGCCCACCGGCGCACTGCGAAACACGCTCGACAGCCGCAGCGCGCCGAACTGCCCGGACAGCAGCGCACAGGCGCGGCGGATATTGGCTTGCGGCTCGATATTGCTACCGACACCCACGTAGACATCGACCATCGTGTACCCGCCTCAGGTGGGCTCGCCCCAGATGCACTCGCCTCAGGCGGAGGCCGTGCGCTCTATGACCACACCCACCGCACGTGAACCTTCGATCGCGCCGGGCTTGGTGACCGTCACCTTCACCCACGGCACGGCGAATTCATCGATGACGATGGATGCGATCGCTTCGGCCAGGGATTCGACGAGCTGAAACTTCGATGCCTCGACGAATGTGATCACGCGCTTGGCCACATCCTTGTAGTTCAGTGCGGTGTCGGTGGAATCGGTTTCGGCCGCGCGGCGCGCATCGATCGCCATTTCCAGGTCCAGCGACACGGTCTGCCGTATGCATCGTTCCCATTCGAATATGCCGATTACGGCCTCGAGTCTGAGTTCGCGGAGAAAGATCTTGTCCATGACGGTCGTCCTCAAGCGGCCGGCGGCTGGAGTTCGTCCAGCGGCCAGCGGGGGCGGGCAGAAATGCGTGGCGGCGACGGGGCGTGCTCCACCGCCCGGCACCAGCCGGCGTAGGCGATCATCGCGCCATTGTCGGTGCACAGCGCCGGGCGGGGATAGTACACGCGCACGCCGATTCCTGCGCCCAGCGCCTCCAGTTCCGCCCGCAACCGCCTGTTCGCGCCGACACCGCCGGCGATCACCAGGCTCGTCAGGCCGGTCTCCCGCAGCGCACGCGCGCACTTGCCCGCCAGCGTGTCGACCACGGCCGCCTGAAACGACGCGGCGATATCCGCCCGAACGGCATCGGACAGGCCGTCATTGCCGGCGGCACAGTCCTGCACGGCCAGACGGACCGCGGTCTTGAGGCCGCTGAAACTCATGTCCAGCCCCTTGCGCAGCAATGGCCGGGGAAATGCGAAACGCGCCGGATCGCCCTGTTCGGCGAGCGCCGCCAGCGCCGGACCGCCCGGGTACGGCAGCGACAGCAGGCGGGCCACCTTGTCGAACGCCTCGCCGGCGGCATCGTCCAGCGTCTCACCGATGATGCGGTAGCGGCCCAGGCCCTGCACCGCAACCAGCTGGGTATGTCCGCCGGACACCAGCAGCGCCAGGAACGGGAACTGCGGCGGGTCGGCTTCCAGCATGCTTGCCAGCAGGTGCCCTTCCATGTGGTGCACGGCAATCGCCGGAACGCCCAGCCCATAGGCCAGCGCGCAGCCATAGGATCCTCCCACCATGAGCGCGCCCACCAGCCCCGGGCCCGCCGTATAGGCGATCGCGTCCAGCTCCTGGATCCCGATGCCGGCCTGGGCCGTCACCTCCTCCACCATGGTGGCCAGACGTGCGATATGATCGCGGCTGGCCAGCTCCGGCACCACGCCGCCAAACTGCGCGTGCAGCGCAATCTGGCTGGCCAGCGCTTCGGCCACGAGGCCCCGCTCACTGTCGTAAATCGCCACGCCGGTCTCGTCGCAGCTCGTTTCTATACCCAGGACACGCATGGAAAAGTCCCGCCTCCTTTACATCGGGCGCCACCTGACGCTAAGATTATCAGCTCTGTGGCCGGCACCAGCCGGCTTCTTTGTTTCCGAGAGGATCGAATGCCGAACGTTCGTATAAGAGAGAGCGAACATTTCGATGCCGCATTGCGGCGGTTCAAACGTGCTTGCGAGAAGGCCGGTGTGCTCACCGAGCTGCGACGGCGTGAGTTTTACGAGAAACCCACCCAGGAACGCAAGCGCAAGAAAGCCGCGGCCGTCAAGCGCCATCTGAAACGCAATTCGCGTAGTGCAGCGCGACGCAAGCGCCTGTACTAGGAGTCTGTCCACACCTTCCGGTTGCCATGCGATGTCTCTACTAAAGGCACGCCTTCAGCAGGATATGCAGGATGCACTGCGCGCCGGTGACAAGGCGCGCCTCGGCGTGCTGCGCATGGCCATGGCCGCCGTCAAGCAGCGCGAGGTGGACAGCCGCCGGCCGCTGGACGATGCCGGGGTGCAGGCCGTCATCGAAAAGATGGTCAAGCAGGGACGCGACGCGCAGGCCCAGTACCAGTCCGGCGATCGCGCCGACCTGGCCGACAAGGAAGCCTCCGAAATCGCCATCCTTCAGACCTACCTGCCCGAACCCCTCAGCCACGCCGAACTGGACGAGATGATCGCCCTGATCATCGACGAGACCGGCGCCACGAATCCCAAGGACACCGGCAAGGTGCTGGGCGCGCTCAAATCCCGCGCCGCCGGGCGCGTGGACATGGGCGAAGCCAGCGCACGCGTGCGCGCCGCGCTGGCCGATTCGGACAGCTGATCGCGGCATGCGGTCACGGTCTCGGCATCGGCCGGGCCGGGCGCACCAAAGAAAATCACCGGAGCGTAACCGCCCCGGTGATTTGAGGTTGCAAGGATCGTTGGCGCGGGTTCATAACGCGCGGGACAGCGATCAGTTCAGACGCCGCATCTCCACGCGCCGGTTCCGCGCGCGCCCGTCGGCCGTTGAATTGTCCGCTTCGGGCTGAGCTTCTCCATAACCGCGAGCCGTCAGCCGACTGCGGTCTACGCCCTCACTGACCAGAAAGTTCACCACAGACTCTGCACGGCGCTGCGAGAGGCTTTGGTTGTATTCAGCTGAACCCACGTTGTCGGTGTGCCCTGCTATTTCAACCCGCACTCCGGGCTGGCCACGCAGCGACTCGGCCACCTGACGCAGTACGTTCATTGCATTCGGCGTCAGCTGCGCAGAGTCGAACTCGAATGACACGCCCTCAAGACGCACCGGCGGCGGCGGCGGCGCAGCCGGCTCACGCTCGACAGGCACTTCCACCCTGCGCTCGACTTCCACCTCACGAACAACCTCGCGCAGCACCTCGCGCTCAACGATGCGGCGGCCAAGCGGTATCTGCACACCGAGTGAAACGCGTCGATCGTCCATGCCTCTTACGCCGCCCGTTCTGAAGCGATCACGGATATAGCGTGCTTCACCGCGAATCCGGACACCGGCCCTGCCAAGTTCACCGGTAACGAAACCAAGACCCACGTTACCGAAAGCGGTGGTACGGTCATCGTCGTCCGGAATCACGTTGTTGCGCACATAGCCGCCGCCAAAGAGCAGAAACGGCGAGGCTCCGCCGCCTCGAACAAAGCGGTACTTCAGATCGAGCCCGATACCATACTGATAGTAATCAGTGAGGCTGGTGTCCGGTGTTCTGATCACATCGGTAATCGCATGCCCTTCCCAGTACAGGCGATCCGTCATCTGTCTGCCGTAGCCCAGCGAAAAGCCAAGTCCTTCGTCACTGGTGCCGCGACGGGTGTCCGCATCCAGGTAGAACGGCATAATCAGCGCATATCTGTCTGTTTCGCGCTCCCCGTCCTGGGCTTCCGCCCTGTCCATGCTCAATGAAAGTCCCAAGGCTGCCGCAACGGCCAGCGCGGTGACGTTCACTACGTTGCCGGATTTCTTCATCACTAACTCCCACTTGGTTTATGGGCCGGCGCGTCAGTCGATCCGACCCGGCGCATGCCCATATTTTCCATAGATTCAAATAACTGTCAGAATCTAACAATGCATACACAGACAAATAATATGCTCATTAGCAACAAAGTAAAACTTGTTTTTAAAATACTTTTATGTATATGTCTCTTTTTTCCGACAATTTGCATAGGCTCACTTCATGTGCGGCCAGTGCGGAAAGTTCAATCCATTTCGAGCAACCATCCTCAGGTGTCGACAACATCAACAAGCCGGCGCCGACGAAGAAGTCACCGATGAAGCGGACCAACAGTCGAACCGGCGAATCATGGACCGTACTGGCCGAGATCCGTGGTGAAGGCGTAGAGCTCGCTCGCGGCACGAAGATTCGCGTGACCGGCAACGACCGACAGCTGACGCTGATGCCGCTGGGACTCCACGACTGGGACCGCGATCCGGTACTGCACCGACTGGCGAAACCGGAATCCACCGGAGACGGCCTGTGGGACCCGGAATGGCGATGGCAGGGTCTCGTCAATCGCGCGGGCGAACCGCATGTCGTCAAGCTGGGCGTCATGATGCGCCACCAGCCGAAGATATCCCGCTAGCGACGAACGGTTCGCCCGACCAACAGCCCTTCCATCCCGGTACGCGGCAACCGCACTTGCCTCAGGCGCGCGAAATCGACGTTCGCCCAGCGCCACCTGCCCATCAGCCGGCAGATTGCAGCGAGCACGGTCAGGATGGCGAATATCCGCAGCAGAGGGCCGGGGCCGAACGTCGGGCCGCGCAGGCCGGTGAGCAGCAGCCACGCGATGGCGGCCACGCAGCCGATACCACCGGCGGCCATCACCACGTCGAACGGCCGAAACCCGCGTGTATGGATGAGGCCCAGGTACATCGCGAGCACCGCGGTGCCGGCACCGCACAGCCACAGCGCGGTCAGCACGCTCCACGGAATCCCGGCGGACAGCCAGAGCCCGAGCATGACGATGGCGAGCGGGCCGAACATGAACGGCAGCGCCGAGAGCCAAAGTTCGACTTCGGCGGTTCGATACAGCTGCGCTCGCGACCAACCGGTTCGCAGCCACAGCGTGCGCGCGCGGGAAGCAACAGATCGGCCGAGGCCGAATGCGCCCGCCTGGGCCCCCAGCATCGCCGACAGCAGAATCGCGACCTGCGCTCGCGGCAGATACATGACTACCAGCCCCATGATGATGACGAAGGTGGCGATCAGTGCGAGCACCTGCTGGCGATTCGGCCGCGCACGCCACAACAGCTGCACCGTCGTCGCGGTCAGGCGCGACACCGGCCCGCCGAGCGTGCCTGACTGTTGCCGCTCTTCGAACCCCACAAGCGCGCGGAAAAAATACGGCGGGCGGAACGGTCCGACCCTGACGGCCCGCAGGTACCACGCCGAGAACACGACCCAGCCAACAAGCAGCGCAGCGCCGAGCGGTAGTGGCTGCAATGCGCTTTCGATCACGCCGACCTCCGACACCGATTCCAACACCGATTCGGGCAACCGCGGCCCGACCAGGATCGCGACAAGAAAGAGCGGTGCGGCCCATAGTGACGCCGGGGCGAAGAACACCAGCCAGAACAGCGCGCTGAGCACCGCCAGTGGATACACGACCAGCGCCGGCGGCGGCGCCGGCATGCTGGTGGCGATCACGACCACGGCGGCCACCGCGACGGGCGCGGCGATCAGCATTGCGGCCGCGGTCAGCATGCGCCGCCTGAAGCGCGGCAGGAACCGGTGCGGCAGCGGCAGCGACAGCTCTCGAAACAGCCAGCCCAGCGGTATCACCACGGTCACCAGCAGAATCAGCATCGCCCCCAGTGAGATCGGGAAGACGGCCACGGCCGGCGGCGGCGCCACCGGCAGCATCAGCGCTCCGCCGGCGATGAGCGAGACACCAACGCCAATGAGCAGCACACCGGCGCCAATGACCCAGCGCTGCAACGGCAGCGCGGTGCAGAACAGCAGCGCAAGGCGCGGGATCGGCCAGTTCACGAGTGCATCCCCGGCGCCCACGGCACTCCCGGCCGACGCAGGGTCCAGTCCATGCGCTGCCAGCGGCGGTACGCGAACGCCCGGCAGGCCAGCGCGCCCACCAGCTGCGATCCGGCCAGCGGCACCAGCCACACGAGGTCGGTTCCGCCGGCGAGAATCCAGCCGGCGAGCAGCAGCGAGAACAGCAGCACGCCGGTCGCGGCAACACCACCCGCCCCCACGCCAACGGCGCAGAGCAGCCCCGTGGACAGCGCCAGCATCCCGCCGGCGAACACGGCGCCGGCCAGGCTCAACAGCACGATTATCGGCGCCCCCTGCATCACACCCAGCAGCACCATCACACCCAGCGTGACGCCGGCGCACAGCAGGACGCCATCACTGCGCCACAGTTCGGATTCCGCCTCGCGCAGCAGCGCGGCACGCGAACCACCACGCAACCACAGATAGCGCGCGCGTCGCGCGAACAGCAGTGTCAGAAACACCAGCCCCAACACGTACAACAGCGGCATCGCAATGTAAGCCGCCACGAAAAACCGTTCATGGCCGGGACGTGGCGAGCTCAGCATCTGCATGACCGTAAGGGGCACTCCGACGAAACCGATGGCGATCAGCGCGCCTCCAACCAGCAGCGCGAATGGCGCCTGCGTAGCGCGGGCGTGCCAGTAAGACCTGCGTGCCGCGGCCGGATCCGCCCGCTCGTGCGAGCGCGACGGCAGCCATGCCAGAAAGCGACCCAGCACATCCATCGACGCGGCCTGACCCTGACCCGCGCGCGTTCCGAGCATCGGCCTGATGGATCGGGTACGCAGATACCACCTGCCGAACAGAACCCAGCCCAGGACCAGCGCGATCGACGCGATGACGACCGGATCCAGCTGCAGACCGGGAAACGTCTCGTGCAGGCGCCGCAGCAACAGCACACCGGGAAGGATGACGAGCGGCGGGAGTAGCAGAAACAGCGGCGGCAGGAACAGCAGCCAGGCGAGCACGGTCAGCATCACCATCATTATCAGCATCAGCACCATCGTCATCCCGACAGGCGACACTGCCGCGGACTGCATCAGCGCAGGCGGCGCCAGCAGGGTCATCGGCACGGCGAGTGCGAAGGTCACACCAACGAAGAACGTCAACAGCGCGCCCAGCGCCTTGCCGCGCGCATTCGGCGCAAGCATCACCGGCCGCGAGCCCGACAGTGCACGGAAAGCCTGCGCCGACACGAACAGCATCGTGATCACGGCCAGCGCCAGGCCCAGCGCGACAAAGAACGCGATGCCAGAACCACGGCCGCCGCTGGCCACCAGGATGGTGCCGGCGATCGTGATCGCCGTCAGAGAGCCGGTCAACAGCGCCTGCCGGGACTTCAGCACCAGCAGAAACAGCCACCACAGGCGGCCGATCGCATTCACCGGTGCAGCTCCACGAAGATGTCTTCCAGACCCAGCGGCTCGGCTTCGATGTCGGCGTCAAGGCGTGCCGCAAGTTCGCCGGCGGCGTCCGGCGTCCAGTGCGTGACGGTGACCGTCGCCTGGTTGCCGTGCACGCGCCGCGACAGCGCATTGGCGAGCGCAAAGTTGCCGTCCAGCGCCCGCCGGCCGCGTACGTGCAGACGCACGACCGACTCTTTCAGCGTGTCGAGCTCGCCCTGCCAGGTGAGCTCGCCATCCTTCATGATCCACACCCTGTTTGCGGCGCGTTCAAGATCAGACACGATGTGCGAGGAAAACAGCACCGTGCGTCGCGCGTCGCCGGCGACATCGAGCAGCTGCTGAAGGAATGCGCGCCGCGCGATCGGATCCAGGCTCGCCACCGGCTCGTCGAGCACGAGCAGGTCCGGGTGATGACCCAGCGCCAGCAGCAGCGAGAGTTTCTGACGCTCGCCGGGAGAGAGCTTCTGAATGCGACGGTCCATCGGAATGCCCCATTCCGCGATCAGCCGATCGGTCAGCGCGTGATCCCAGTCGCGATAGAACGCGGCCGTGACCTTGAGCTGCTGGATGCCGGTCAGTACATCGATCAGTTCATCCTGCTGCGGCACGAAGCCGATACGCGATTTCGCCCGCTCGGAGAGCTGCAGGCTTTCCTCGCCGAACACGCGTGTACTGCCGGCACTCGGCGGCGAGAAGCCGAGCAGGATTTCCAGCAGCGTGGTCTTGCCGGCGCCGTTCTTGCCCAGCACGCCGATCACGTCGCCGGCCACGGCGGCCACCGTGATGTCGCGCAGCACCTGTTGTGCACCGAAAGCCTTGCTAACGCCTTCGGCGCTGACGACCTGTTCCGCCATCTTCTTCCTCCCATTTGTTGTTGATCAGCGCGATCACTTCCCGGCGCCCGAGCCCCAGCTGGCGCGCGGCAAGCAGCAGCTGTTCGACCTGTTCATCCAGCTGACGCAGCCGCTGCGCGGATGGCGCCTGGCCTGATGAGCGCGCGGCGACGGTCATCGGCTTGCCGCGATTGCGTACCAGAACACCCTCGATCTCCAACAGGTTGTACGCCTTGGAGATCGTCATCGGATTCACCGCATGCGTCTGCGCCAGATCGCGCACGGACGGCAGCGCCGTGCCCGGCGCAAGCTGTCCGCCGGCGACGAGGCGGCGCACCTGCGCCATCAGCTGCTGGTATATCGGTATGCCCGAGTGGGGATTCAGGATGAACAATGCAGACTCCGCGCTCCTTCAGCGTGCGCCGCCCTGCTCCGCCATCCAGGCACGCAACCGCCGGTCGATCTCCGGTTGCAGCGACTGCCCCCAAAGCTGCCCCATCATCATGCTTTCCTGGGTGATCTGCGGCAGCACGGCGATTGCCTTGCGGCCAAGTTCGCTGGCGTAGAACTCGTTGAACCCGCGGATCTCGTCATGCGTGAAATGGCGGGCGTAGAGCTCCACCAGCCCATCGGTGAGTTCCGGAAACGATTCGCCGATCAATTCATCGACGATGCGCTGCGCAGCCTCGACAAGCCCGGCCGGGGGCGGCGGATTGGCGGCTCGCATGGCATCGGCGATCTGCGCACTGAACGCCTGCGACACCTGAGTACCCATGGCCAGCGCATCGGTGAGTTCGAGAAGCGTTTCGATATCGGCGCGTTTTTCGACCGTGAGCGTGGACTGGGCCAATGTGTGGACCGGGTACACGCAGCACACGGCCAGCAGAATCAGCAATCGACTGGTGAACATTTCATCCCTCCCTGCTCCGGCAGGAGCTACTGTATTTGTGTGTATCGGTACACTAATACACCAGATCGGCAGCCGTCAACCTGCGCTCGCACTGAAGCGCATTCACGCAGTGTCCGGCCGCTTGCCAGAAAAACTCGCTGAAACGAAGGGAAACGGGCGATTGGCTCGAGGCTCTGTGCTGTATATAATGACAGCCTTTCAGATTGTCGACGGGAGCGTCCGATGGCCACCGCCGCCAGCGATACTGCCGAGCGTTTTCGCCCCGCTGCCCCGAATGCCGCGAATGCTGCGTCGATCGACGAGCTCGACGCGGCAATTCGCCGCGCCGCGAGCCGGGTCAATACCGCAACTTACGAGCTGCTCGTGCTCGTGCGCGAGTTCGACGACCGCTTCGGGTGGGCGAAGTGGAGTTTTCCCACCGGCTCGGAGTGGCTCGCCTGGCGCAGCGGCATCTCGGTGTCGGCGGCGCGCGAACAGCTGCGAACGGCGCATGCGTTGCGTCGGCTGCCACGCATGTCGCGCGCGTTCGCCGAAGGCCGGCTTTCGTATACGAAGGTTCGGGCGCTGACTCGGGTTGCCGAGCCGTACAACGAGGCGCGACTGCTCGCCTGGGCCATCGATGCCAACGCATCGCAGATCGATGAGCGCTGCCGGCAGATGCGCAACGTTCACCCCGACTCGGCAGCCGAGGCACGCAGCGCATGGGCGCGACGGTCGCTGAGCGTCTGGCGCGATGCCTCGCGCGGCACGATGACGCTGAGCGGCGAGTTGCCGGTCGAAGCGGGCGAGATCCTGCTCAAGGCGCTGGAGCGTGTCATCGAACTCGGCGAAGCGGCTGCCGGGCCGGAGTTCGAAGAGACCGGCTGGCAGGCGCAGCAGGCTGATGCGCTGGTCGCGATCGCGCAGGCGTATCTTGGGGGAGGCGAACAGGATAAGGCGGCTGCACCTGACCACTACCAGGTCGTCGTGCATGTCGATGCGGATGCGCTGGGCGGTTCGGCTGCGACGGACGATGCCGATGCTTTAAAGGATCCCGAGATCTATCCGGATGCGGATACACCCCTCCGCGGAGGGGCGCCCGAACGCAGCGCCCCGCGCGCCGATCTGCCGATCGATGTGATCCGCAGACTGAGCTGCGACGGCAGCATCGTGGCAGTGACCGAGGATCGCGCCGGCAACCCGCTCAACGTCGGCCGCCGGCAGCGCCTCGTGCCACCGACACTGCGTCGCGCGCTGTGGTCGCGGGATCGCGGCTGCGCCTTCCCGGGCTGCGGACGCACGCGCTGGGTGCACGCGCATCACCTGCGCCACTGGGCTGACGGCGGGGAGACCAGCCTGGAGAACACGCTGCTGCTCTGCTCGCATCATCACCGGCTCGTGCACGAGGGCGGGTTCCGGATCAGGCGGGAGGCGAACGGCGACGTGTGTTTCGAGCGCAGCGACGGGCGGGTGATTCCGCGCTGCGGATATCGCGCCGACGATACGTGCCCCGATCCGGTACACCTCGGTGACCGCACTGCCGAGGCGTGGCTGGCTGCGCTCGTGAGGAGAGCGAAGCCGCCTGATGAGGTGAGGGAGGAGCGGCTACTTCGATTCGCCGATATTCGCGTCTAGCAGCTGAACCGCGCGTCAATTTCGTCCACGGCTGCCTGTGAGGAGCTGAGGCCGTTCTCATGGGTCACGGTGAAGCGATCAGCACGAAGGCTGGATGACTCAACGTCAGCACCACGCCTGACCGGAGGCGGAATCTGTAGTATGTTCAGGCCCGATATGGCTCAGAACTTACAGTTGCAGGTTAACGGTCGCCCGCACACCGTCAGTGCTGAGCCCGACATGCCCCTGCTCTACGCACTGGCCAATGACCTCGAGCTCAGGGGCCCCCGCTTCGGCTGTGGCCTTGCGCAATGCGGCTCCTGCTCGGTGCTGGTCGACGGTGTGGAGATGCGCTCCTGCGTCGTGCCCGTCGAGGCCGTGGCGGACAGGGAAATCACTACGCTGGAAGGCCTGCCGGCGCGGCACGCCGCCGCGCGCGGTCTCGACCAGGTGCCGGCGCTGCACCCGGTTCAGCAGGCCATGCTCGATGAGCAGGCCCTGCAGTGCGGTTACTGCTACAACGGCATGATCGTCAAAGCCGTCGAACTGCTGGAACGCAATCCGGATCCGACGGTTGCCGAGATCCGCTCGGCGATGAACGGCCACCTGTGCCGCTGCGGCACCTATCCGCGCATCGTCGCCGCGATCCGTCGGGCCGCGCAGGCGATCAGGAACGGCACGCCATGACGAACGGACCCGGCGCGGCGTCCGTTGATCGACGTGCCTTCCTCAAGGCCGGCGGCGCGCTGGTCGTCAGTTTCAGCCTGGGCCTGACCCCGGGCACCGGCCATGCCCAGCAGACGGCGCGCGGATCCGCGGCCGGCCCGCCGAGTCCGCAACGCATCGATACCTGGCTTGCCATCCATGCCGACAACACGGCCACGCTGTACATCGGGTTTGTCGAACTCGGTCAGGGCACGACCACGTCGCTGCCACAGATCGCGGCCGAGGAACTGGACCTTGCCATCGACCAGATCACCACCGCGCAGCATGACACCCACGTCACACCGAATCAGGGCGGCACCTATTCCAGCGCGTCGATCGCGCGCGGCGGACCGCAGGTGCGTCAGGCAGCCGCCGAAGCCCGCCAGGCGCTGCTGCGGCTTGCTGCCGAACACCTTGGCGCACCAGCTGACGAACTCAGCGTTGCGAATGGCGTGGTCACGGCAGCCGGTTCCAATGCGCAGGTTACCTACGGAGCGCTGATCGGCGACCGGCTGTTTGATGTGCCGTTCACGGGCAACGCGCCAGTCAAGTCACCCGCCGACTACCGCATCGTGGGTTCGCGGTCACAGCGCAAGGACCTCCCCGACAAGGTGGCCGGCACATACACCTACATCCAGCATCAGCGTCTGCCCGGCATGCTGCATGGCCGCATCGTGCGGCCTCGCGGTCAGCCGGCTTACGGCGCCGGCGCGCCGGTGCTGTCCGTCAATGAAGCCTCCATCGCACATATCGAAGGCGCGCGCGTGCTTCGCCGCGACGATTTTGTCGGCGTGGTGGCCGAGCACGAATGGGATGCCGTGCGTGCCGCGCAGGCGCTGGACGTGACCTGGGACACAACGCCCTCACTGCCGCCCTTCGAGCGCCTGCATGAAACCATGCGTAATGACGACACCAACACCACGGTCGTGCTCGAACGTGGCGCGGCCGGCGATGCGTTCAATACAGCCGCGCATCAGGTGACGTTCACGACGCAGTGTCCGTATCAGACCCACGGCACCTTCGCACCGAACTGTGCCCTGGCCGACGTTCGGGACGACTCGGCGCTGGTCATCGCCTCGTCGCAGGACTGCTACGGCACGCGCCGGTCGCTGGCGCCGGTCGTCGGCCTGCCCGAAGCGGCGATTCGCGTGCAGTACTGCGAAAGCTCCGGCACCTATGGTCACAGCTGCTGGGACGATGCCGCGATGGCAGCGGCAATCATGTCGCAGCTGGCGGGCGCTCCGGTGCGGGTGCAGTTCATGCGCTGGGACGAGCATGGCTGGGACCCCTATGGTCCTGCGCATGTCGGGGAGGTGCGCGCCGCGGCCGATGCCGAAGGGAAGATCATCGCCTACGAGTATCACGGCTGGCATCACAACTGGAGCCTGATCGAACCTTCGCAGCAGCTCGCCGACGGCACCGATCCGGTCTACTGGGCATTTCTGGTGTCGCAGCAGGTCAGCCCCTCCAACTGCGGTGCGATGTACGCCATCGACAACCTCCGCCTGGTGAACCACCGGCTGACGCAGACGCGATACCTGCGTGCCGGATGGCTGCGTTCACCGCTCGGCCTGTCGCTGTCGTTCACGTCCGAACAGGCCATCGACGAACTCGCCTACCGGCTCGGCCAGGATCCTTTTGAATTCCGCCGACACAACATTCTCGACGAACGCTGGCTGGGCGTACTCGAGGCGGCCGCCGCCGCCGCGCAGTGGGCGCCGCGGCCGGCGCACAGCACGGCCGGCGAAGGGCCGGTACTGCGCGGGCGTGGCATCGGTCTTGGCACGCATCTGGCGTCATGGGGCGGCGCGGTAGCCGAGGTCGAGGTCGACACCGACACCGGGCACGTGCGGATCAGCCACCTGTACGGCGCCATCGACGCCGGCTGTGTCGTGAATCCGGCCATTGTCGAATCGCAGATCGTCGGTCAGCTGGTGCAGACCGCAAGCCGCATGCTGTTCGAGGAAGTCACGTTCAGCGAGACGGGCGTGACGAGCCTGGACTGGTCCAGTTATCGCACGCTGCGGTTTGAAGAGTGTCCCGAGGTCACGCCCGTTGTCGTGCAGCGGCTTCAGGAACCGTATTCGGGCGCCGGCGAAGAAGTGATGGCCGCCGCCGCCGGCGCCATCGCCAATGCATTCTTCGACGCGACCGGCGTGAGAATGCGGCAGTACCCGCTGACGCCGGCACGCGTGCTCGCAGCGCTGGCCGGCCGGGAAAGCTGACCGCAGCCACACGCATGAGCAGCAGGCGCATTCCGCAGCCCTTCATCGATGAGGTGATCGCCCGCGCCGATCTGGTCGAGGTCATCGGCACGCGTGTGGCGCTGAAGAAAATGGGCGGCCGCGACTTCAAGGGCCTGTGCCCCTTCCACAACGAGAAAACGCCGTCGTTCACCGTCAGCCCGGAGAAGGGCTTCTACTACTGCTTCGGTTGCGGTGCCCACGGCACGGCGATCGGCTTTCTGATGAACCACGAAGGCCTGAGCTTTCCGGAGGCAATCGAATCGCTGGCCGAAAGTCTCGGCCTTGAGATGCCCGAGATCCGTGACGACCGCGACGCGCCGACCGACGACAGTCATGCGCTGATCGACCTGCTGCGCGAAGCCGACCAGATCTACCGTCGCCTGCTGCGCGAGACGCCGCACGCGATCGAGTATCTGAAAAACCGTGGCATCGACGGCACCACCGCCGGTCGCTTCGGTCTGGGCTACGTGCCGGATGCCTGGGACACGATCCTCTCGGCCTTGGGCACCAGCCCGGCAAGAATCGCGCAGCTGATCACCGCCGGCCTTGTGATCGAGAACGAACAGGGCCGGCGCTACGACCGCTTCCGCGACCGCATCATGTTCCCGATCCGCGACCCGCGCGGGCAGGTGCTTGGATTTGGTGGTCGCGTTCTCGGCAGCGGCGAACCCAAGTACCTGAACTCGCCCGAAACCCCGGTGTTTCACAAGGGACGCGCGCTGTACGGGTTGTATGAAGCGCGCCAGCAGCAGTCGCGCAGCGACGAGCTGATCGTCGTCGAAGGCTACCTGGACGTGGCGAGCCTGTCGCAGCACGGCATTGCCGGCGCGGTCGCGACCCTGGGCACCGCAACGACGCCCGACCATGTACGGCGACTGACCCGCCTCGCGCGCCGCGTCGTATTCTGCTTCGATGGCGACCGGGCCGGTCGCGCCGCCGCCTGGCGCGCGCTGGAAACGGTGCTGCCGTATGGCGGGGGCAACGTCGAGCTGAGTTTCCTGCTGATGCCGCAGGGTGAGGATCCGGACTCGCTGGTGCGCGCCGCCGGCGCCGACGCCTTCCGCGAACGCCTCGCCAGCGCCCTGCCGCTGTCCACGTTCATGATCGACACGCTGCGCGAACAGGCCGATCCCGACAGCGCCGACGGGCGGGCGCGGCTGATCTCGCTGGCCAGACCACTGCTGGCGCGTCTGCCGGCCGGTGTCTACCGCGAACTGCTGGTCAACGAACTGGCCGCCGCTGCGCAGCTGCCGCTGGCCCGGGTCGAAGCGCTGCTGGATTCCGACGCCGCCGCCAACGTCCCGGCGCCACGCGCCGCCCCGTCCCGCACCCGTTCCACGCTGGTACGCAAGGCCATTACGCTGCTGCTGCACTTCCCGGCTGCCGGCGCCAACCTGCCGCCGGTGGCGGGCCTGGACGAGCTGCACCAGCCCGGTGCAGACCTGCTGCGGCGCCTGCTGGATGAGATTCGCGACAGCCCCGGAATCCGCTCCGCGACACTGCTGGAGCGCTTCCGCGATGACCCCGAAGGCCGCCATCTCGGGCGGCTGGCGGCCATCGCACCGCTGGACGACGAGGACGCCGCACCGGCGGTCCTGGCCGACAGCCTGGACAGGCTGATCCGCGAGCATCGCGAAAAAAAGGTCCGCGAAGCGGAGATACACCGGCTTCAGCGTGGTCAAAGCGAATAGTACCGGCTTCGGGGCCGTTCGCCGGCCGGGGTGCAGGACCGTGAACCGGCTTGCAGTCTGGCTGAACCGACTGGATTACGCTAGAATTGACCGTTTGATCCGCCTGACCCGATCTCACGAGGAATACGGCACTATATGGAAACTCCCGCCCAGCACCAGGAAGACGAGCGTCAGTCGCAACTCAAGCTGCTGATCGCCAAAGGCAAGGAACAGGGATATCTCACCTATGGTGAGGTCAACGACCACCTGCCCAGCGACATCGTCGATCCGGAACAGATCGAAGACATCGTCAACATGATCAACGATATGGGCATCACGGTGTATGAAAAAGCGCCCGATGCCGAGTCGTTGCTGTTGTCCGATGCTGCGGTCTCCAATGACGACGACGCGGCCGACGAGGCCGCTGCGGCGCTTGCCACCGTCGACGCGGAATTCGGTCGCACCACCGACCCGGTGCGCATGTACATGCGTGAGATGGGTACCGTGGAGCTGCTCACCCGCGAGGGCGAGATCCGTATCGCCAAGCGAATCGAGGAAGGCCTGGATCAGGTGCGCACCGCACTGGTGCAGTTTCCGCCGACCTTCGAGCTGCTGTTCGATTCCCACGATCAGTACACCCGTGGTGAAGCACGCCTTCAGGACATCATCGTCGGCTTCATCGATCCGAACGAGCAGATCGCCGAACCCGCGGCGCGCAACGACAGCAGCAACAACAGCGACGACGACGATTCGTCTTCCACCGCCGACACCGGCCCCGACCCGGAAGAAGTTGCGCGTCGGCTCAAGAAGCTGAAACGCCTGCACAAGCGCTACACCGAATCACTGGCCACTGACGGCGCGAAAAACGCCGGCACAAAGAAGGCCGTGAAGGCGCTGACCGCGGAATTCATGGAACTGAAGCTGGCACCCAAGCTGTTCGATGTGCTGGTCGCCCAGCTTCGCGACACGATCAACGGCATCCGCGCGCAGGAGCGCCAGGTGATGGCGCTGTGCGTGCGTGACGCCGGCATGCCGCGCAAGGACTTCATTGGCAGCTTCCCGAAAAATGAAACCAACCTCGAGTGGGTGGAAAAGCACATCCGCTCCAAGCGCAAGCACTCCTCGCAGCTGGCCAAGCTGAAAGACGACATCCAGCGCGCGCAGAAGCGCCTTCAGAAGACCGAGGTGGCATCCAGCCTGACCATCGCCGAGATCAAGGAAGTCAACCGCCAGATCTCGCTCGGTGAGGCACAGGCACGGCGCGCCAAGAAGGAGATGGTCGAAGCGAATCTGCGTCTGGTGATCTCCATCGCAAAGAAGTACACCAACCGCGGCCTGCAGTTCCTGGACCTGATCCAGGAAGGCAACATCGGCCTGATGAAGGCGGTGGACAAGTTCGAATACCGGCGCGGCTACAAGTTCTCCACCTACGCCACCTGGTGGATCCGCCAGGCCATCACGCGTTCGATCGCCGATCAGGCGCGCACCATCCGCATTCCGGTGCACATGATCGAGACCATCAACAAGCTCAACCGCATATCGCGGCAGATGCTTCAGGAGATGGGTCGCGAACCGACGCCGGACGAACTGGCCGAGCGCATGGAAATGCCGGAAGACAAGGTCCGCAAGGTGCTGAAGATCGCGAAAGAACCGATCTCCATGGAAACGCCGATCGGCGACGACGAAGACTCGCATCTTGGCGACTTCATCGAAGATTCCGCGGTCCTGTCACCGATCGATTCGGCCACCGAGTCGGGCCTGAAGGAAACCACGCACTCGGTGCTGGCCGGACTCACGCCGCGCGAAGCCAAGGTGCTGCGCATGCGCTTCGGCATCGACATGAACACCGACCACACGCTGGAAGAAGTCGGCAAGCAGTTCGACGTCACGCGCGAACGAATCCGGCAGATCGAGGCCAAGGCGCTGCGCAAGCTGCGCCACCCGTCGCGCTCGGATCAGCTGCGCAGCTTCCTGCTGGACGACTGACCGCGGCACGGCGCCACCTTTCGGCATTCAGGGCCTGTAGCTCAGTTGGTTAGAGCAGGGGACTCATAATCCCTTGGTCCCAGGTTCGAGTCCTGGCGGGCCCACCAATTTCATAGCCTGTTCCCGTGTTCACGCAGCGAGGCCGAACGCCCGCTTGAACGCTGGCCGCTGCTGCAGTCGGCCCAGATAGGCACGCAACGCGGTGCAATCCTCCGGTATCGCACCGAAGGCGGCGGCGCTGGCCAGCGTATAGCCCATCACGATATCGGCTGCGGTGAAGTCGTCTCCGACCAGATAAGTGGACGTGCTCAGCACCTTCTCCAGCTGCCTGGCATAGTGCGCGAACGCCCGCCGGCCAGCGGCTTCCTGGTCCACGCTGCGCTCGGTTTCGGGCAACAGCATCGCGTGCAGGGCAATCTGCGCCACGGGCCCCATCAGTGTGGACTCGCCGAAGTGCACCCACTGAAGAAACTGGCCGTACTCCGGTGATGACGTGGCCGGCTCGAGACGACCTTCGCCATAGCGATTGAGCACATACTGGATGATGGCCACCGACTCGAACATCGTCACGGCACCGTCAACCAGCACCGGCACCTTGCCGAATGGATTGAGCTGAAGGTAATCCACCGATTGCAGCGCCTTGCGGTCGAAGGGCAGTCGTTCAACTTCGTACTTCAGCCCCAATTCCTCCAGCAGCCACAGGACGCGTGTGGAACGACTCTTGTCTGAGTGATAAAGCTTCATCGGCGGATCAGTCTCCGTGCAGAACCATAGGAAATCGCGAACCTGATGAGCGGCCGGCGGATCAGCGACCGGCGCTCCGCCCGACAGTTTCGCACAGACGCTGATCAGTCAGACAGCGCCGCGCGCGCGATGCGCTCGCAGAGCTCGTCGAAGCCGATACCACTGGCGGCGGCGGACTGGGGCAGCAGGCTGCCGGACGACAGCCCGGGCAGGGTATTCACTTCAAGGCACCACAGCCGTTCGTCGGCATCCATGCGAAAGTCGACGCGACTGTAGCTGGCGAGCCTGAGACTGTGATGGGCCGCCAGCGCCAGCGTCCGAGCCTCGCTGCGCAACGCCGGCGTAAGACTGGCGGGAAAGATTTCCTGCGCACCGCCCTGCTGATACTTGGCGGTGTAGTCGAAGATCGGCCCGGTGGACGGAATGATCTCGCCCACTTCCAGCGGCTCGTCATCGAGAATGCCAACGGTGAGTTCGCGGCCGGCCACATAGCGCTCGATCATGACGTCACTGTCGAACCGCGCGGCCAGCGCGATCGCCGCCGTCAGTTCACCGGGCTCATTGACCAGCGTCAGGCCCACGGTGGAACCCTGGCCGCTGGGTTTCACGATCACCGGGAATCCCAGTTCGTCGGCCACCCGCTCGGCCGACACCGGCGCCATCAGCCAGTCGGGCGTGGGCACGCTGGCCGCGCGAAACAGTCGCTTGGCAACGTCCTTGTCCCAGCCCAGCGCTGAACCCAGCCGGCCGCTGCCCGTGTAGCGCACGCCGGCCAGGTCGTACAGCCCCTGGAGGGTGCCGTCTTCGCCGGTGGTGCCGTGCAGCGCGATGAACACCAGATCGGCGGCTACCACTTCAGGCGTCAGCAGTCCCGCCGGCAGGCCATCCGGTCGCGTTTGATCCGGCGGCAGTGCGGCGATGCGCGGCTGCAGGGCCGCCGCTTCGACTGCCCGATCCAGCGCGCCGGACAGCGCATCCACGGCAACCACCTCATGGCCACGCTGGCGCAGAGCGGCCACCACCTGGGCGGCGCTCGCAACCGATACGTCGCGCTCCATGCTGTCGCCACCAAAAAGTACCGCAATTTTCACGTCGCGCTCCGTCGGACTGCCGCCGCGCATTCTAACCGAAACCACAGTCAGGCCCGTTGAGATGTCAGCTCCGGTGAAATTGAATATGATCTGTCATATCGCAACCGACGAGAGGGGGAGAGGCGATGCTGCGATACACCACTACGCTGCTTTGTCTGTCGGCAGTGCTGGCCGTCAGCGGCTGCGAGAGCGGCACCTCCCGTGGCCCGGAGCCAACAGCCTTCGCCGCGCCGGCCCCGCCGCAGGGCACCGGATTCGTTGCGCTGTACGCTCCGCCGGTTGATGTCGTTCCCTACCCCAACGATCTGTACAACCCCACCGGCGTACGGCTGAACGTGCCGGTGAAGATCACCAGTCCGCTGGCCAATGCGCTGAACACCATCGATGGTTTCTCCACCACGGCGGCGATCAGCGCACCGTTCAACGCACCGCTGGATGCGCAGTCGCTGGTGCCGTTCAATCCCCTGAATCCGACCGGCACGGAAAACGTGTTCGTGCTCGACGTGACCAACAATATGCCGCTGGTAGCGGGCCTGCACTACCGGCTGCGTGTTTCTCCGGCAGCAAGTGGCGCGACGCTGGAAATCATTCCACTGATGCCACTGGCACCGCGTACCCGCTACGCCTTCATCATCACCTCCGGCGTGCAGAGCAGCTATGGCTCGGCGGCCGGTGCCGACACCATCTTCGGCGCGGTGCGCGACGCGCATCTGGCAGGACTCACCAGCGTGCCCGGTGCACCGCAGCTCGACCCGCTGTTCCCCGCCATCACGCCGCTGATCGATCTGGCCGGCACGCTGGGACTGCCGGGCGCTTCGGTGGTGAGCGCCTGGAGCATGCTGACGCAGTCCACCGGCGACGTGCTCGAAGCCGTGGCCGCCAGCGTGGCACCGCAATCGGCCACGATCGTTCCGGCCGGCGTGAACACCGGCGATCTGAACCTCGGCCTGGCCGGCTATGCTGATCTCTACTTCGGCTACATGGAGGCGCCGTACTTCGGCGATCCGAGCGTGCCGCTGGACAGCGTCTGGGTGAACGATGAATTCGTGCCGCCCAATGTGCTGAACCCGGCACCGCTGCCACGCGTGCCGAACATGCGCCTTCCCGTACTGCTCACGCTGCCCAACGACGACAGCGGTCAAAGCAGACCGGCCGCGGGCTGGCCGGTGGCGATCTTCCAGCATGGCATCACGCTGAACCGGACGGTGATGCTGGCCGTGGCCGACGCCTTTGCGCAGGCCGGCTTCGCGGTGATCGCCATCGATCTGCCGCTGCACGGCGTACTGGACACCGCCAGCCCGTTCTACCAGGGCCCGGGGCATCCGCTGGGCAACAACGAGCGACATTTCAATCTGGACAATGTCGGTGATACCGGCGTCTTCGTGCCCGACGGCCAGATCGACAACGGCTGGCAGATACTGAACCTGCAGAACCCGCTCAATGCCCGCGATCACATCCGTCAGGCGGTGTCCGACCTGCTGCATCTGACACATACGATTCCAGCCATGTCCGTACCCGATGGTCTTGCCGGCCCGGACTTCGACGGCGACAACATTCACTTCGTTGCCGTCTCGCTGGGCAGCATCATCAGCGGCGTATTTCTCGGCATGGAACCGCCGCTGGTCACCGCGACGCTGGCCAACCCGGCCGGACCCTGGACGGCCATCCTCACCGATCCCGAAGCCATCACATTCGGAGAACCGATCCGTGCCGGCCTGGCCGCCCAGGGCCTGCCCGTGGGCACGGCCGGCTTCGACCACTTCGTGCGCGACCTGCAGACGCTGATCGACCCGGTGGAGCCGACCAACTACGTGGCCACGGCGGCCGCCAACCAGCCACTGCTGGTGCTGTCGGTGATCGGTGATACCACGGTGCCCAATGACCCCACCGATCACATCGCATCGCTGTGGGGCCTGCCATCGATCAGCAGTACGGTGTTCGATCCGGCCACCGTCAGCGGCATCGTGCGATTCACGGCCGGCGGCCATTCCTCGCTGTTCAATCCCGCGCTGGACCTTGCAACCACCGTGGAAATGCAGCGCCAGACCGTCACGTTCGCCGCCTCCGGCGGCACGTTGATCGAGATCAATGACACCAGCGTGGTCGAATAGCGGCCACGCGCAACCGTTCAGGAGCACGACGATGAAACTGTGTCGATCGTCAGCACTATGGATGATTCCCGGCACCCTGCTGATTCCGGGCGCCGGTATCGCACAGCAGCAGACCACGGTGGACGAGATCGTCGTCACCGGTACCTATATCCGCCGGCCGTCGCAGTTCGACTCGCCGTCGCCGCTGGTGGTGGTCGATCGCGACGAGATCGATACCAGCGGTATCACGCGCATCAGTGAAATTACCGACGCACTGACGATCAATACCGGCTCGCAGAACAATCCCGATGCGTTCACGCAGAACCTCACCACGGGCACCAGCAACGTGAACCTGCGCGGCCTGGGCGTCAGTTCCACGCTGGTGCTGCTGAACGGCCGTCGCCAGACGCCAAGCGCGGTGGCCACCGATCGCGGCGAGAACTTTGTCGATCTGTCGTCGCTGCCGCCGATGATCGCGTTCGATCGTGTGGAAGTGCTGAAGGATGGCGCCGCGGCGCTGTACGGCTCCGAAGCGGTTGCCGGCGTGGTCAACTACATCACCCGCAGCAACTTTCGCGGCTTCGAGTTCACGCTGGACACGCAGACCGTCCACGATCACCCGCAGAACGACCTGCAGATGAGCGGCCTGATCGGCACCGGCAGTGAACGTACCGGCCTGCTGTTCGCGTTCAACTACCTGGATCGCGATCCGCTGACAACGCGCGATCGACGCCTGTCCGGGCCCGGCATCGATGTCAGCCAGGCGGGCAACCCGGGATCGTTCCTGGTGCCTTCACTGCCGGGCAATCCCGCCTATCAGCCGGTGTGGACGGCGGCTTTCGACAGCAACGGCAACGGCGTCGCCGATTTCGTTGAGCCGCAGCTGGGATTGCCGCCGGTGCCAGGCGCCAACCCGCCGGTGTTCGCAGACCCTGCCTGCACGGCGCTGGCGGCGCAGGACCCGAAGATCGTTCCCGGCATCGCGATGTCGGTGCCCTCACCGGGCGGATCGATCGACATCGGCCTGTGCCAGTTCGACTTTGGTGACTACTACTCGATTGTTCCGCAAGAGACACGCGCCTCGGGCTACCTGGAGATGACGCATCGGTTCACGGATGCGCTGGACGGTCGCTTCGAGGTGCACGTCGTCAACAACCGCGCCGAGCGCAACAACTCACCGTCGTTTCCGTTCGCGCAGTTCCCGACGGTGCCGGCCACCCATCCCGACAATCCGTTCGGCAGCGAAGTGCTGTTCATCGGCCGCCTGATCGGGCCGGCGGGTCCTGCCAGCGTCAGCACGCACAACTCCGACACCCGCCGCATCGCCCTCGCGCTGAACGGCGAGGCCGGCGAACGCTGGCGCTGGGATGCCGACGCGCAATGGAGCGGCAACAAGATCTTCATCAAAGCCGAAGACGTGCTTGCCGACCGCTTTGCGCTGGCCATGAACGGCCTGGGCGGTCCGGACTGCGACGCATCGACCGGTACGCCGGGCGTAGGATCCTGCGTGTACTTCAATCCCTTCGGCAGCGCACTGACGGGCACCGGCACGGTGAATTCTTCAGCGCTGTATGACCACCTGCTCGGCACCGAGAGCATACATGCCCGACTGGAGCTGACCACCGCCGGCCTCGTTGCGTCGGCGCTGTTCGGCGACCTGCGCGGCGGCCCGCTCGGCCTTGCGCTGGGGGCGCAGTACCGCGGCGAAAAGATCAGCTACGAGTACGACGAACAGGCCAACAACGACAACTACATGTTCCTGATCGGCAATCCCGATTTCGCCGACGACCGCAGCGTGAATGCGGTGTTCGCCGAACTGGCGCTGCCGCTGGGCGACACGGTGGATCTGCAGCTCGCCGCGCGCCGCGAAGACTACGGCAGTGGTGTGCGCTCCACCGATCCGAAGGCGACGCTGCTGTGGCGGCCGACACTGAACGTCTCGCTGCGCGCGTCCCTTGGCACGGCCTTCCGTGCACCATCGCTGTTCCAGACCTTCGGCACGCAGACCACGCTGGCGCAGCTGACCGACCCGAATGTCGGCTCGGCGCAGTTCTTCCCGGTACGCACCCAGCCGGACCCGGACGGCGAGCCGCTGCAGCCGGAGGAGGCCGACATCCGCAATCTCGGTGTCAGCTGGTCGGCCACTGACAACCTGGAGCTGGGCCTGGATTACTGGTCGTTCCGCTACAGCAACGTGCTGATCCAGCAGAATCCACAGGCCCTGCTGAACGCCGCCGCGGGCGGCGATACGCAGGCGCAGGCACAGGTGATCCGCGATCCGGTCACCGGTCTGCTGCTGCGCGTGCTGACGTACTACGACAATGCGTCGTCGCTGGATACGGACGGCTTCGATCTGTCGATGCGCTACAACCTGTTCAGCCGCAATGCCGGCATTTTCAGGTTCGGCCTCAACGGCACGCGGATTTCGTCCTACGACCTGGAGGACCCGCAGGCCGGTCAGGTGGATGGCGCCGGGCGACGCAATTTCGCGAACTTCGCCACCTCGACACCACGCTGGCGCTTGAATGCGAACATGAACTGGGGGCTGGGCAACCACGGACTGAACCTTGCCGTGCGCCATATCAATTCGTACGACAACGATGAGGTGGCGGCAGGCCAGGGCCCCGAGGCGTTCACGCGTATCGGCAGCTTCACGACGCTGGATGGCCAGTACTCCTATCGGTTCGGCGGTGTTGGCAGGCCTGTAGTGAGTGTTGGCGGCGTCAACCTGACCGATCGGGATCCACCGCCGGTGGCCACCAATGGCGGCTACGACGCCAAGGTGCATGATCCGCGCGGCCGGGTGCTGTATGCACGCGTGACGGTGAATTTCTGACTGGCGCGACGAGGCGTCGCGCCCGCGGCCTACGCGCGCGAACTCACCTCGTAAACAAAGCCCTTGAGATACTCCGTTTCGGGGATCGCGACGACCACCGGATGATCGGCTGACTGACCGCAGACCGCGACGCGACGCAGCGTTCTGTGGGCGTCGCGCGCTGCCGCCGCGATCACTTCCTCGAACAGCTGCGCGTGCACGTGGTGTGAGCAGCAGAAAGTGGCCAGCAATCCATCGGCGGCCATCAGCTTCATCGCGCGCAGATGAATTTCCTTGTAGCCGCGCAGCGCACCTTTCACTGCAGCGCGGTTCGGGGCGAACGGTGGCGGATCGAGCACAACCACGTCGTAGTCTTCGCTGCGGCCCGGTCGTCCGGACTGGTGCTTCAGCCAGTCGAACACATTGCCGACTTCGAAACTGCAGACGTCGGTGAGCCCATTCAGCTCCGCGTTGCGGCGCGCCGCCGCGATCGCACCCTCGCTCTGGTCGAGCATGTGCACCCGGGCGGCGCCGGCCTGCGCGCAATGCAGACCGAATCCACCGGCGAACGAGAAGCCGTCCAGCACCCGTGCACGCGGGCGCCGAGCCAGCAGCGAAGCCAGCAGCTGCCAGTTGGACTGCTGATCCAGATACAGGCCGGTCTTCTGGCCGCGCAGCACGTCCACGCCGAATTGCAGGCCGTTGATCGTGGCCACAACGGGCTCGTCCAACGAGCCATACAGCACGCCCCCGACTTCGGGCAGCCCTTCAAATCGCCGCCCCGGATTGTCACCGCGCTCGATGATCGCACGCGGCTGCAGCAGCCTGACCAGCGCTGCCACGATCGCTTCCCTGCGCTCGGCCATGCCCAGCGAGGAAAACTGCAACACGACCACGTCCTCGTAGCAGTCCGCGATCAGCCCGCTCAGTGCGTCGGCTTCGGAGTTCACCAGCCGATAGCAGGATGCACCCGCCATGTAGCGCTGCCGCCAGCGCAGCGCGTCGCGCAGGCGTCGTTCGAAGAACGCCTCGTCAAACGGTTCCAGGTGCTGTGACAGCACGCGGATCGCGATGCGGGAAGCGGCGTTGTACAGCCCGGCGCCAAGCAGCCGGCCGCGCGCATCGATGATCGCAATGGGCCCGCCGTCGCGCGGCTCGCCCTCGATGTCGTGAATCATGTTGCCGTAGATCCATGGGTGACCACCCACGACACGCTCCACGTCGGCCTTTCTGATGCTGGCGCGCGGCCATCCTTCACATTGAGCTGCGGTTCGGGGCTCGGATTGAGACATGCGGGTGGTTCACTGGCGGAAACTGGAAAGGATAGCGCATCGCACGTCTGTCAACACATCGTATTGACATGATGGATTCCCCCACAGATGATGCAGGGCATGACAGACGGCAAGGACGGACAACTCCAGATTCGATTGTCTGCGGCGGAGAAAAAGGCGATCCGGCAGGCTGCCGCGCGCGCCGGAATGGATATGTCCAGCTGGGTGCGGGCCAGGCTGTTGCCGGCTTCCCGGGAAACGTTTCAGCGGCTGACGGAGAGCCTGTGCGGCAGTTCGCCAGAGCGGCCCTACTGGTTAGCCGAGCTCAATGAATTCCTCGCCCGGTTGAGCCCGGCACAGCTGGTCGACGCTGTCTGCGAGGCACCGCCACCACTGGAACCCTACATGGCCAATTATGTGGCCGCGATGATCGAGACGGCTGCACATCGCGCGGCTGTGGCTCCGCCTTCGTGGACGGCCAGGGTTGCACCCTTGACGGAACCGGTGTTCGGCTCCGATCTGCCGGGACTCAGGCTCCACCTGTTGCTCAATGCTCCCCCGGCCTTTCGTCGCCGCAACATCTTCATTGATTCAACGATTGGCGATCGCGTATGAGTGTCGCGAAGCTCACCATAGCGGACATCGAGCACCTGCTTCGTCAGCTCGACCGCCATCTGGGGCAAAGTGAAGTCACGGCTGATCTCTACGTGGTTGGTGGCGCTGTGATGTGCCTCGTACACGCGGCCCGGGCGGCGACGCGAGATGTGGACGCTGTATTCGAACCGACCAGAGAGGTGAGAACGGCGGCAGCGCGAGTCGCCGTGGAAAACGACCTGCCCGAAAGCTGGCTCAATGATGCCGTGAAGGGATTCTTCAGTGAGCACGGCAGCTTCAGCGTCTATCTGCAGCTTGAGCATCTGACCGTCCATGCCGCCGATCCAGCCTACCTCCTGGCAATGAAATGCCTGTCGGCGCGGATCGGCGAGGAGTTCCACGACGTGGAGGACATCCGCTATCTTTTGAGGCATCTCAATCTCACCAGCACCGACGAGGCCAGGGCGGTTATCGCAAGGTACTACCCGCTCGAACGCTTTCCGCCCAAGACGCTGTATCTTCTGGACGAACTGTTGAGCGTGGCACGGTCTAAGGATTCCCCGGACCCAGAAGCGCCAGCAAGCTAAGGACGACGAGGATGCCGACTGGACTGATGGCTGCAGCGGGACTCCGAGACATCGGGAGGCGTGTTTGACGCAGGGTGCTACTGGGACACGGTGTGGTACGTCGGACAAAAGTGGCCGACCGAAGTCTGCGAGGGAATGCAGACCACTGAAGTTCGCGTCGAGGCCTGGTTGCATGTCTGATTGACGCGCCAACGCCTGAGTATTGGTGCGGGGACCCAGGTAACTCGCAATACTATATTTCCGGTACCTGCCCGTACCCGGACGGGAACTTCTACCCGAACCCGAGCGAGTGAGGAGATGAAGATGCTGGAAGCCGGAAGTCCTATGCAGCCTGCTCGCGGGCTCGCATGCGGTTGTCACGCCCGCTCACGCCAGGCGGGGGACCGCGCAGACAGCAAACTGTGACGGGCGTATGGATTCGCCAGCTCCCGGCGCGTAGATTGACGCTGACCACCGCGTTGCAAGGGGACTCGATCATGGCCGCTTCCACACGCCTCGGACTCGCCCTGGCATCAGTATTCGTACTTCTGCTGCACGCCCTGCCCGCCGCCGCACAGCGCGGCGCCGTTCCGGAGGTTTCAGCGGCGCCCGGCGTGTTTGCCGAGCGGGCGATCAGTGCCTGCTCGAATGCGATCAATGCGCAGGTACAGACCAGCGGTGGCGTGCTGGTGGAACCCAGGGCAGGCAGCGAGCAGGATGGCTACATTCTCGTATCGGGCCGTGTGACCTGGCGCTCGGACGCGCGTGCCGAAGGCCCCTTCGCGTGCATCTGGCAGCGTGCGGGCAATCGTGTCGCGGCGCTGGATCTGCCCGACCGACCACCCGTCGCGGACCCGGGCCGCGGTGCCAGCGGAAGCGGCGCGCCGGGCGGCCGACCGATAACTCAGGCGCTGATCACCCGGTGTACGGACGCGGTCCACACGCAGATCCAGAGAGATCATCGCGTGGCACCCACCCTGCAAGGCAGCCCGGCAGCGGAGCAGCGCGCGGGTACGACGGTGCTCGCCGGTGCCGGCGCGTTTTCCAGCGGTCGCGCATCGGCCTCCGGCCGCACCACGGGCCAGCGCGCCTTCACCTATGTGTGCGAGCTCGATCTGTCGCGGCAGACGGTGACGAATGTCGCGGTTCGTGTGCCGTAAGACACACGCGGCTGTTCAGCGTCCGCGGATCATCCCGCCAATCGCGATAACCAGCAGCACCACCGCACAGGCAAGGATGATCCACGGCACGGTACCGGCCGGCTCGGCATCGGCGCGTGCGCGCAGAATCTGCACCACGGAGAGCGCGATCAGGATGCTGGCTGATCCAGCCGCCACACCGCGACGCGATACCTTCAAGTCCAACTCCCTTTCAGCACAAGGGCCATACCGGTGCAGGATGGCCGCCACCACTCTAACGCCCGCAAGGCCGATCCGACACTGCTGTTTCTGATGGGAATGGCTGGATTCATCCATCGCCGCTAGCCGCGATCAGGCCGTCGATGCAAAACGACCCGGCTGTGCCAGACCGCGGTCATGACGGTCGCGCCGATGAACACGATCGTGACACCGGCCCAACCGACGTTGTAGTGACCGGTCAGGTCCACGCTCCAGCCGAACAGCAGCGGACACAGCAGCAGTCCGAGATAGAACGCCGCCTGAACGATGCCGGTGGCGTGGCCGGTGGCTTCCGGCGCGAGCTCACGCACGATGGCAAGCATACCCACGGCATTCCAGGATGCCGCGGATGCACCGAAAACCACGGCGCCCGCCCACAGCAGCCACTCGCCGATCGACTGCGCGCCCCAGACCATCAATTGCCCGATCACGGACAGCACCGCCAGCACCAGCAGCGGCCCGGTGGACGTGGCCGTCAGTTCAGCCACCCGCCCCCACCAGATGCGCGCCGCCACGCTGACCGCCCCGATAAAGGCGGTCACCATACCGGCGCGCGTACGGCTGAATTCCAGCACTTCAACGGCGTACAGCACCACAAACGCCAGCACCGCCGCGACGCCCGCGCCCATCAGAAACCCGTAGGCGGTCATCCACCACACGAACCCGCCGGGGCTGTCTCGGGACTGAGCGTCCTGCATCAGTGGCCGACGCGCATCCGGTGCCGGCACGATCAGCCAGGTCGCCGCCACGCCCACAAGCAGCACCAGTGCGCTGAACAGCACGGCCATGCGCCATCCGAACTGCTCGGCCGCGGCTGGCAGCAGCGCGCCGGCAAAAGTGGCCGCGAGCTGTACGCCGGACTGCTTGATGCCCAGAATCACACCCTGACGGCCGCGCGGCAGATGCATGGCGATGAGCTGATTGGTGCCCGGGTTGATCAGCGCCGTGCCCAGCCCCGCCACCGCGATCGCCAGCACCAGCGTGAAATAGCCGGCGGCGATGGCCATGCCCGCCATACCCGCCGCCGACAGCCAGAAGATCGCCAGCACGATGGCGCGGCCACCCAGCTGATTGACGAGCCTGCCGGCGAACAGCGAGCCCACCGCGCCCACCCCGAAGAACACGGTGAGGAGCGATCCGTACTGGGTGCGCGACAGCGCCAGGTCTTCGGTCAGGAACGGCGCCAGCACGCCGATCGTGAACTGCATCAGCGTGCCTGCGCCCATCGCGAACAGCAGGGTGCCGCCGAAGGCCAGCCGCCACGCGGCCCCTCTTGCCGCCGTCCCTGGAGATTGCTCCGGCATCCGTGCTCCCTTGCCCCTGTGTTGGGTATAGTCTGCCATTGGGCGCGCTCAGGCGCTGCCCAGGGGGCCCAGAACAAGTCGCCACGGCAGGTTGCCACGCGACTGCCGGCAGAACAGGAGAACGACCCGATGTGCGATCAACATTTCGAAGATGATCTGAAGAAATACATGACACGCCGCGATTTCGGGGCCGCATCCGCGAGCCTCGGGCTGATGGCCCTGCTGCCGCCTGTGGCCAATGCCCAGGCTGTCACTGAAACGGATGTGGAAATCGAAACGCCCGACGGCATCGCCGACTGCTATTTCGTCCATCCGAGCAGCGGCTCGCATGCCGCGGTGCTGGTGTGGCCGGATATTCTCGGCCTGCGGCCGACGTTCCGGGCAATGGGCCGACGCCTGGCGCAGTCCGGGTACTCGGTGCTCACCGTGAATCCGTTCTACCGCAACAGCCGCTCACCCGTCGTACCCGACGGCGCCAGCTTCGCCGATCCGGACACGCGCAATACGGTGATGCCCCTCGCGCAGTCGCTCAACGCACAGACGCACGTCACCGACGCCCGCGCGTTCGTGGAATGGCTGGACGAGCAGTCCGCCGTAGACAGCAATCGCCGCATCGGCACCACCGGCTACTGCATGGGTGGACCCATCGTGATGCGCACCGCCGCCACGATGAATGAACGCATCGGCGCCGGCGCCTCGTTCCATGGCGGCGGTCTGGCAACCGACAACCCCGACAGCCCGCATCTCCTGATTCCGCGGATGGACGCCCATTTCCTGATCGCCGTGGCCGAGAACGACGACGAGCGCGAGCCGCAGGTGAAGAACACGCTGCGCGAGGCCTTCGACTCGAACGGACTGCCCGCCGAAATCGAGGTGTACCCGGCGGCACACGGCTGGTGCGTGCCGGACTCGGCCGTCTACGACGAAGAACAGGCCGAGCGCGCCTGGTCGCGACTGCTGGCACTGTTCGATCGCGCCTTGTCCTGATTCACGGCGGCGCAGCGCGGAACGCATTATTGTCCATCGCGTCACTGCTTCCCGCGCTGCGCGCCGCACTGACTGACGGCCGTGCGGCGGTGCTTGAAGCGCCGCCCGGCACCGGCAAGAGCACCGTGGTGCCGCTCGCGCTGCTCGACGAACCATGGCTGGGTGACGGCAGAATCCTGATGCTGGAGCCGCGTCGCCTGGCCGCGCGCGCGGTCGCACGTCGCATGGCCGACACGCTGGACGAGCCGGTGGGCCGCACCGTCGGCTACCGCATGCGACTGGACACCCGCGTGTCGTCCGCCACCCGCATCGAAGTGCTCACCGAAGGCGTGCTGTCGCGCATGCTGTCCGAGGATCCTGCGCTGGACGGCGTCGCGCTGGTGATCTTCGACGAATTCCACGAACGCAGCCTGCAGGCGGATCTCGGTCTGGCGCTGACGCTGGATGCGCGCGATGTGCTGAACCCTGATCTGCGGGTGCTGGTGATGTCGGCCACGCTGGATGGCGAGGCTGTGACGGCGCTGCTCGGCGATGCAGCGCGCATTGCCGGTGAGGGTCGTCCGTTTCCGGTAACGACACACTACGCCGCACAGGGTGCACCGCTGCTGCCCGGCGCTTCAATGGCGGCCACCTCGCGCACCACCGAGAGCGTCGAGCAGCGCATGGCCCGCATCACGCTCAGGGCACTGGCCGAAACGGAAGGCGACGTGCTGGTGTTTCTGCCCGGTGCCGCGGAGATCCGGCGCACGCAGCAGCGGCTGGAACAGGCGTTGCGTGACGATACATCGCTGTCAGCCACGACCGTACTGCCGCTGTTCGGCGACCTGGACAGCGACGCCCAGGATGCCGCGCTGTCGCCATCGGCGCCGGGCAGGCGCCGCGTCGTGCTCGCCACCAATATTGCCGAGACCAGCCTGACCATCGACGGCATACGCGTGGTGGTGGATTCCGGCCTGGTGCGGCGTGCCGTGTTCGATCCGGTCACCGGCATGAGCCGCCTGACCACGCGACGCATCTCGCGCGCATCGGCCGAGCAGCGCCAGGGTCGCGCCGGACGCACGGCGCCGGGCCACTGCTACCGCGCGTGGAGCGAGGGTGCGCATCAGAGCCTGGCCGCGACCACGCCGCCGGAGATCGTCGAGGCCGATCTCGCACCGCTGGCGCTGGAACTCGCCAACTGGGGCACGCCCGACGCCAGCACGCTGCGCTGGCTCGACGCGCCGCCCGCGGCCATGCTGGCCAGCGCCCGTGATCTGTTGCGGCGTCTTGGCGCCATCGACGATGACGGCCGCATCACCGCCGAGGGCAGGGACATGTGCGGGCTGGGGCTGCATCCGCGACTGGCGCACATGCTGCTCGCGGCGCGGCGATCGGGTGCCGCCTCTCTGGGCGCGCGCATTGCCGCGCTGCTGTCGGACCACGACGCACTGCGCGGCGGTCGCCGCGACGATGACCCGGACCTCACGACGCGACTGCATCGCAGCGAAGGACACGACCCGGCCTCGCGGCGCGTGCGGCGATTGGCCGACGAACTGCTCCGGCGTATTGAACAGGGACGGGGACGGGGACAGGCCGTATCGTCGCCGCAGATCGATGAACTCACCGGAGTGCTGCTGGCGTTCGCGTACCCGGATCGCATCGCTCGTCGCCGGTCAGGCGGCGAATCGCGCTACACGCTTGCGAACGGCCGCGGTGCGAAATTTTCCGGACCATCGGCGCTTGCGCGTGCGCCGTATATTGTGGCTGTCGACGTCGATGATCGCGATCGGGACGGATTGATACGGCTCGCAGCGGCGCTGACACGCGAAGCGATGGACATCCACTTTGGCGAGCAGCTGCGCAGTGTCGAGTCCGTCGCATGGGATGCGCGTGAACAGGCGGTCATTGCAAGAACGGTGTTGCGCCTTGGCGACCTGGTTCTCGAAGAAAAGCCGCTGCCACGCGTCCCGCCCGATGCGGCGGCAAGCGCCATGCTGGACGGCGTGCGCATGATGGGCCTTCAGTCGCTGCCCTGGACCGACGCGCCCCGGGATCTGCAGGCACGCATTCTGTTCGCACGGCGTGTCGCCCCGGAAACGCCCTGGCCGGCCGTGGATGATGCCGCGCTGACGGCGACGGTGGACGGTTGGCTTGCGCCCTGGCTGGCCGGCTGCACGCGTCGCGAGCATCTTGCCCGGGTGCCGCTCGCCGAAGCCCTGCGTGCGATGCTGACCTACGAGCAGTCTCGGCAGCTGGAGCAGCTGGCGCCGACGCATCTGCCCATGCCCAGCGGCTCGCGCATCCGCGTGGACTACCGCAGCGAGAACGCGCCGGTGGTTGCCGTCAGGCTTCAGGAAGTCTTCGGTCTGCACGCCACGCCACGCCTGGGCGGCGGTCGCGCACCGGTGACCTTCGAACTGCTCTCACCCGCGCGGCGCCCGGTGCAGATCACGCAGGATCTGGCGAGCTTCTGGGCCAACGGCTATGCCGACGTGCGGCGCGATCTGCGCGGCCGCTATCCGAAACACGACTGGCCGGAGGATCCACTTGAGGCCAAAGCCATCAGCGGCGTCCGGCGCAGAGGCTCTTGAATGCCGGGGACCCGGGCGTTAATGTAGGCAATATCACTACTTTTTATCCGCCCTATTTGGAACCTGCCCAATATGGACAAGACAGTTTCCGCTGCGGACGCCAACCGTCAGTTCTCCCTGATCCTGCGCGGTGTTCGCGCAGGACACAGCTATGTCATCACAAGCCATGGTCGACCTGTGGCGCGCATTGTGCCCGCCGGCGAGCACGGCGACGTCGCGGCCAGTGCGCGTAACGCTCTCATTGACAGACTCGGCCGTCAGCCTGTCGCAGACGTCGGCCGCTGGACCCGCGATGAGCTGTATCAGGATGAGCAGTGAAGGTTGCGCTCGACACCAACATTCTTGCCTACGCTGAGGGCGTCAACGGGGAGGACGGACGGACACTGGCGCTTGATATCGTTCAGCGCCTGCCACCCGATGCCGTAGTCATTCCAGTCCAGGTTCTCGGTGAACTGTTCAATGTCCTTGTCCGCAAGGCAGGGAGAACGCGCAGCGACGCCCGTAACGCAATTCTCGGCTGGCATGATGCATTTTCGGTTGTTCCCACATCATCGCCCGTCGTGCAGTCCGCTGCTGATCTGGCCAGCGATCATCAGTTGGGCATCTGGGATGCCATCATTTTGTCTGCATCCGCGCAGGCCGGATGCCGATTGTTGTTGTCCGAAGACCTCCAGCAAGGCTTTACGTGGAGTGGCATCACCGTCGTCAACCCGTTCGCCGCGCCACGAAATGCGCAGCTGGACGCGCTGCTGGTTGACGGAACGTAACAGGCAGAGCCAGCGTCCCGCCCGCTCACACCGGAAGATCGAAGTGCAGCACCTCCTCGCGTTCGCCGAGCTTTGAGTACAGCGCGACGGCGGGATCATCGCCGTAGTCGGCCTGCACCATGACCACCCAGGCGCCGCGCTCCGCCGCAACCCGCTGCACCGCCTGTATCAGCGCCGTCGCGACGCCCTGGCGGCGGTGCGACTCGGCCACTGCGAGATCGTAGATATACACCTCGCTGCGTCGCTGCTCGAATTTCGGCATGACGTAGGCAGCGAGTGCACCGATCACCTCGCTGCCCTGCTCGCTGCCCTGGTGACCCTGGGTCGCAGCCACCGCGATGAATGTGTCACGCCGCAGCAGAGCGCACAGATAATCCGCATCGGGCATCGCGGCGCAGTAGGTATCCGGCTCGTTGAATACTTCACCGAACAGCCGCAGCATATCGCGCAGCAACGGTTCATCGTGCTCGTTCAGCACGCGGACGTCGAAACGATTCATCGCGTTGTCTGTCACTGCCGTCACCCCGTCACGTTCACAGAACTGCTCAAAGTGACGGGCAGTGTGCCACGATCCGGTATCGGCGATCACGCCTCCACGATCGGCACGAAGCCACCGTAGATCAAGCGCTTGCCATCGAAGGGCATCTGCGTGTCCTTCATGTGGCCGGCCGCCATGAACGCCTTCCAGCCCGCATCGCGCACCGCCTTGGACGGCCACTCCACCCAGGAGAATATGATCGCCTCGTCCGGTTTCGCCTTCACCGCGCGGCGAAAGTCCGTGACCTTGCCGTCGGGCACACTGTCGCCCCAGGCCTCCATGACGCGGGTCGCGCCGGAGTCGATGAAGATCTGCGCCGCTTCCCTGGCGAAGGCAAGATAGGTCGCCTTGTTGGCGGAAGGCACGGCCAGGAGATAGCCATCCACGTAGCCCATCTCACCACCCGGACCGGTATCAAGGATGGGCTCGAACCCGGCAAATATCATGCGCTTGCCGTCGAAAGGCATATTGGCGCCCATCTGCTCCATGCGCGGATCGGAAAACATCTTCTGCTGGGCCGCATCGCGTACCTCGCGGGATGCGTATTCGAACCACGAGAACACCACCGTTTCGTCCGCCGTGGCCAGCACCGCGCCACGAAAGTCGGTGACCTCGCCATCCGGCACCTCGTCGCCCCAGGTTTCCACCATGCGCGTCACACCATATTCGCGAAACAGCGGCGCAGCCTCCGCGGCGTGCTGCCGGTAGGTCTCACGATTGACGGTGGGCACGGCCACCACGAAACCATCTACATAGCTCATCGACAATTCTCCCGGATCAGACGGCCGCTCCTGCGCGGCCGATACAAGATGACTGTCCGCAGCCGGCCAGGCCAATGCGGAACCTTCAACCAGAAACTGGTCTGCATCCTGGTCGATTCGGAGGGAGGGATTTCGACAGGCCTGCAAAAGTCAGGGCCGTTCAGACAGCGTTGGCTGAATGAAAATCCGTATAGCATCGATAAGCGCTGCGTGGTGGCCCACCCACACGTGCCCGCCATCCGCATAGCCGATGAACCGCGCCTGCGGAATGTGCTCCGCCGTGTAGCGCGCAACGTCATAGGTGCCATAGCGATCATCCGCGGCGCTGATGACCAGCGTTGGCGCCAGTATGGATTCCAGTGCAAAACGTTCGATGTCGGCGAGCACGGCGCTGTCGTTGAGCAGCCCGAGCCGGCGCGCACTGACGGGAAGGATGGTCCCGAGCAGTCGTGCAATGCGCGCCCGCTCATCGGCGTCCGCCTGATCGACCAGCGCAGGATCCGTGGCCAGAATGGTCGCGATCATCGCGCGTGGCGCGAAGCGCAATGCGGCCCAGAACAGAAAATCGAATCGCAGCGCCGTGCTGAATACGAACTCGACGCCGGGCGGCGTGCGCACGGAGGGCGCATCGTCTTCGCGTGGCGCATACATGGCCGGTACCAGCAGCACCAGCGCGGTAACGCGTTCAGGATGGCGCAGCGCGAACAGCGTGGACGATGGCGCGCCAGCCGAGCCGCCAATCACTGCGACGGATTCGATGTCCAGCGCATCGAGCAGGCAGGCGTACGCGTCTGCCTGTGCGGCAGCGGAGGCTTCGTCCGGCAGCGGCGAACGCAGATAGCCGAAGCGCGACACGGCGACCACACGAAAGCCGTGCCGTGCGAGGTCGCCGGCGAACTCAAGCCCCTGGTCGTAGCCTCCACCGGAGCCGTGCACCATCAACACCGCGGGCCCGTCGCCGGCCTGCGCGTACTCCACCGGACCGCATGGTGTTCGCGCTACAACGCCGCCGGCGGCAACGCGATCGCGTGCGCTGCGAATGTCGCGCTGGTAGGCAATCGTCACCGCCACCAGCAGTACAAGTGTCAGGGACGCGGCGATTCGCGGCAGCCATGACCAGGTAGAGATTATCTGCCCTGCCCGCGATGCTTCTTCGGTCTGGTTTTCGGATTGCCCGGTGCTTTCGACTTCACGCCAATCCTGGGCTTGGCCGGGCCCTTGCGCCTGGCCTTGCCCATGCCCTCGGGCTTGGATGTGCGCGGACCGGTGCCGGGCCCGGACTTCAGCGTCAGCTTGCGTTTGGGCTTGCGCTCGGCACCGTCAGCGTCAGGCGCGGCAACGGCCGTATCATCAACGTTCCCGGCCGGCTCGCCGCCGGGATGCGAGATCGCCAGCTGGCGCCCGCAGACCCAGACTTTCTTCAGATCGCGGAACACGTCGCGCGGCATGCCCACCGGCAGGTCCACAAGGCTGTAAGTGTCTTCGATCGCGATATGGCCGATGTAGCGGCCATCGATGCCCGCCTCGTTGGCGATGGCGCCAACGATGTTGCCCGGCTGCACACCATGCTCACGGCCGACCTCGATGCGAAAGCGTTCCATGTCCGCATCCGGCGGACCGGACTGCCGACCCCGCCTTTCGCCGGTGGCGGTGTCGGCTCGCTTGCGCTGGCGATGATCGTCGCGATCGGACGCACGATCGCGGCCATAGCCGCCACGCGCCTGGGCTGCATGCGCTTCGGGTTCCGGCTGGCGCTCGTCCGCGTCCAGCAGCAGCGTCTGTTCGCCCAGTGACATCTTCGCCAGCGCGGCGGCGATCTCCAGCGGCGGCACATTGTGCTCACGCTGGTACTGATCGATCAGCCCCTCCATGAACGTGAGATCACCCAAGGCCAGCGTGTCGCTGATCTTCTGCTTGAAGCCCGAGATGCGCTGATTGTTGACCATTTCGACGGTGGGCAGCCGCAGCAGGTCCATCTTCTGCCGTGTGGCGCGCTCGATCGCGGACAGCATGCGCCGTTCACGCGGCGCGACGAACAGGATGGCCTCACCCTTGCGGCCGGCGCGACCGGTGCGTCCGATGCGATGGATGTACGCTTCCGGATCGTAGGGAATGTCGTAGTTCACAACGTGGCTGATGCGCTCCACGTCGAGGCCGCGCGCCGCCACGTCGGTGGCTACGATGATGTCCAGCGCGCCCTTCTTCAGGCGTTCGACGGTCTGCTCGCGCTGTTTCTGTTCCATGTCGCCGTTCAGCGCGGCGGCCGCATGTCCGCGCGCCTCCAGCCGCTCCGCAAGCTCGGCGGTGGCGGTTTTCGTGCGCACGAAAACGATCATGGCGTCATACGGCTCCACCTCGAGGATGCGTGTCAGCGCATCCAGCTTGTGCAGGCCGCTGACGATCCAGTAGCGCTGATGCACCGTCTCGGCGGTGGCGGTCTTGGCGTGGATGGAAATCTGATGCGGATTTTTCAGATGCCGGCGCGCAATGCGTTCGACTTCCCTGGGCATGGTCGCGGAGAACAGCGCCATCTGCCGTTCCGGCGGCGTCTGTTCGAGTATCCACTCCACTTCCTCGATGAAGCCCATGCGCAGCATTTCGTCGGCTTCGTCGAGAACCAGCGCACTCAGGTTGTCCAGTTTCAGGCGCCCTTTGCGCATGTGATCCATGATGCGGCCCGGGGTGCCCACCACCACATGCACGCCGCGCTCCAGCTGCCGGATCTGGCCGGCATAACCCTGACCGCCGTACACCGGCAGCACCTGAAAGCCCTTGATCTCGGATGCGTAGCGCCGGAATGCCTCGGACACCTGGATGGCCAGCTCACGCGTGGGCGTCAGTGTGAGCACCTGGGGCCCTCCGCCGCGCTGCAGATCGATGCGCGCCAGCAGCGGCAGCGCAAAGGCAGCGGTCTTGCCTGTGCCGGTGGGCGCATGGCCGAGCAGGTCGCCCCCGGCAAGCAGCGGCGGAATCGCTTCAGCCTGAATCGGCGACGGCGTTTCGTAACCCACCTTCTCCAGCGCCGCGAGCAGCGTCGCAGGCAGGTTCAGACTGGCGAAGGTGGGCATTTCGGGCGATTCGTCAGACATGGCTGATCTCGGAACTCCAGAGCCGTACAGAAATAAACACTGACTCAGAACGGTCGCGCGCGCACCGGGCGCGCGCGGGGCGCGCGTGGGGCCACCGGGTGCCGCTCAGGCTACCCTGACGCTGCGCTTGCCGGTCTGCGCGGCCAGATACTCATCGTAGCTGCCCTTGAAGTCACAGACCCCTTCGGGCGTCAGGTCAATGATACGCGTGGCCAGCGAAGAGACGAACTCCCGGTCATGGCTGATGAAGATCAATGTGCCGGGGTAGTTGTCGAGCGCGAGGTTCAGCGCCTCGATGGTCTCCATGTCGAGGTGGTTGGTCGGCTCGTCGAACACCATCACGTTGGGCTTCTGCAGCGTGAGCTTGCCAAACAGCAGCCGGCTCTGCTCTCCGCCGGAGACCACGTCAACGGTCTTTTCGCTCTGGTCGCGGGAGAACAGCATCCGGCCCAGCGTTGCGCGCAGCAGCTGCTCATCCGAGCCGGGCGGCTGCCACTGAGTGATCCAGTCGAACAGCGTCCGCCGCTCCTGAAAGTCGGCCGAATGATCCTGCGCAAAGTAGCCGACCTTTGCGTTTTCCGCCCACTTCACCTGGCCGCCGTCCGGCGCCAGGTCGCCGACCAGGCAGCGCACCAGCGTGGTCTTGCCGATGCCGTTGGGGCCGATGATGGCAACGCGGGATCCCGCCTCGATGGTGAGGTCGAGGTCCCTGAACAGCTCGAGGTCGTCAAAGCGCTTGCTGATGCGCGTCGCTTCCACCGCAAGGCGGCGCAACGGCTTGTCCTGCTCGAAACGGATGTACGGACTGACACGGCTCGACGGCTTCACTTCGATCAGCTCGATCTTCTCCAGCTGCCTTGCCCGCGACGTGGCCTGGCGCGCCTTCGAGGCGTTGGCCGAAAAGCGGCTCACGAAGGCCTGAAGATCGGCCATCTTGGCCTTCTTCTTCGCGTTCTCGACCTGAATCCGCTCCAGCACCTGCGTGGCGGCGATCATGTACTGATCATAGTTGCCCGGAAACAGGCGCAGCTCACCGTAGTCCAGATCGGCGATGTCGGTGCACACGGTATTCAGGAAATGGCGATCATGCGAAATGATCACCATGGTCGCCTTGCTGTTGCACAGGTAGTCCTCGAGCCAGCGGATCGTGTTGATGTCGAGGTTGTTGGTGGGCTCGTCGAGCAGCAGCACATCGGGATCGGAAAACAGCGCCTGCGCCAGCAGCACCCGCAACTTGAAGCCCGGCGCGATCGCGCTCATCAGCCCCTCGTGCTGGTCCGTGGGAATACCGATGCCCTCGAGCAGCGCGGCGGCATTGGCATGCGCCGAGTAGCCGTCAAGCTCGGCGAACTCAACCTCGACTTCCGCCACGCGCATGCCGTCCTCATCGTTGAGGCTGGACTGCGCATACAGGCGGTCGCGCTCGCACATCAGCTGCCACAGTCGCTGGTGGCCCATGATCACGGTGTCGATCACGCGGCTGGTTTCGTAGGCGAACTGATCCTGCCGCAGCACGCCAACACGCGCATTCGGATCCACCGACACATTGCCGGAGGTGGGTTCCAGCTCCCGCGACAGGATTTTCATGAAGGTCGACTTGCCCGACCCGTTGGCGCCGATCAGTCCGAAGCGCCGACCGTTTCCAAAGCTCGCGGAAACGTTCTCGAACAACGGCTTGGCGCCGAACTGGATCGACAGGTTAGCGGTGGAAATCAATGCAATGGCCCCGGTTCATGAAGTAAGGGTGGGGGTGCCGCTGCCTGGCGGGCGCCTGGCCAGCGGCCGCGCCGAGCGCGGGGGCCGGCAGAGTAACAGAACTGCGGCCCGGATGCAGGCCGGCCTGCACAGCCGGCTTGCACCCACGCGAACTCCCTCCGTAGACTGCTGCGCTTTTGGTCGGCCCGATGTTCAGAAACATGCGATTCCTCAGGTTCACGAGCCCCTGGCCGGAATCTGAAGAGAAGCTCGACGAAGCCCTCACCGCCATCGGCTTCACGCCCTGCGGCCCGCTCACGGAGAAGGCCTCGGGCTGGGAAGCCCCGCTGGAGACGCCCGAAGGCCGCCTGTGCCGACGCGTGGGCGGTGCGGACCTGCTGCAGCTGCGCACCCAGAGCCGGCTGCTGCCGGCTTCGGCGGTCAATGAGGCGCTGGAAGCGCGCATCGAGGAATTCCGCGAGCGCATGGGCGAGCTGCCCGGCCCGCGCGAGAAGCGGCGCATGAAGCTGGAAACGCGCGACAACCTGCTGCCCAAGGCGCTGCTGCGCTCGGACCGCACCCGCGGCCTGTTCCTGCTCAATGAGCATGTCCTGGCGATCGACGCCACATCGCCGGTCGCCATCGAGCGCTTCGTCGAGCTGCTGCGACTGGCCATCGGCCGGATCGAAACGACCCCACTGGAGTACGATCGCCCGATCAGTGAACTGCTCACCCGCATGTTTCTCGGTGACTCGGTCCCCGGCATCGTTGTCGGCCGTGAATGCCGCATGCAGGATCCGGCCGACAGCAAGGCCAGCGTCCGCTTCGTCGACATGGAGCTGTCGGACGCCACGGTTCGCCAGCATGTGCGCGACGGCATGCGCCTCACGCATCTGGGCATCGAATTCAACAACATCATGCGCTGCGTCCTCGACGAGAACGGCGGCATCGGCAAGATCAAGCTGGTCGGCGTATCGGCGGAGGAAGCCGGCGACGAAGAGGATCCACTGGCACGCTTCGACGCGGAGTTCACGCTGCTGACCGGCACGCTGCGACAGCTGCTCGCGACGCTGGCGCAGGCGCTGGGTCAGGGGCGGGTGTCGTAAGTCAGGGGACTGCCTGGCTTTCGAGCAGGATGTTCGGCACGCAAAAGACTCTTTCGCTGAAAACACCCGTTCGGGATCGCGCCATCACTGTCTGCTCCGTCCCGCCATAGTCACTGCAGTGGTCTCCCTCGGGTACGGCAAGGTAGATGATGCGACGGGTATCCAGCGGGCAGTCATAGGAGCACACATCCTCGACCAGCTGAGTGGCGCCGCTGCGCGTGCCGAAAGCAACCGGCTCCGCATCGTATGACCCAGGAGGCAGCGCATTCTCGGCCAGGCGTTGCGTCACCGCCGCTGCTTCCTGGTTCCGCTCCAACGCCTGTTCAGGCGTCAGTTCAGGACGGCCGGTCTGGAGTGTGAGGTGCACTTCCGCGCCAACCGGACGAATGCTCCAGACCGCGCTATAGGGTGGATCAGTGACGACACGGAACCCGTCATTCAGGCCCCTCAACAGCGCTATATGGCTGGTCGGGACCAAACGAAACTCGCAGGCTGTAGACGTGCAGGCGTACGATGATATCGCGGCGATTCCAACGTTCGGGAGCGACGCGAGCTCGTTCAATATCAGATTCTCCATGGTCGCCGGATCGACGGGCCAAACGCGCATTTCTTCGGCTGTCTCTGACGCGACACTGACTTCCGCGGACGCGGCGGACTCGGTGGACTGGGTTTCCTCGCCCGCCTGATCCGGCGTTTCATGCGTCAACAGCGTGTGGTCCGCTGCCCGGCTCTCCGGGCTGCTGCTATCGCCCGCCCTGAACTGCCCGTCCCCGATCGCTACTTCCTCCGCAAAGAACGCGGCGTTGTTCAAACCCGGATGCGCCGAATCATCAGGCGAGCCCCAGCCGAACAGGAGTATCCAGGCCGCCAGTGATGCCGCCAAGATCAGGCAGAAGGCAAGGCGTCTCTTCATAGCGATTCTCTGGCCTTTGGTCGTCGACGCGGACGGCACCGCGCGCTAACCCGGCCGCGGATTCTCCAGCACCAGCACGCCCGCGCCGGTGTTCGAGATCGGCGTGTGATAGTGCTTGTGCACGACGTGCACATCGTCGGCCAGCGCACCGCGCATGACCAGCCACATGATCACCTCCACGCCCTCGGTGCCGGCGTTGCGGATAATCTCCGATGTGCTCTGTGACGCCAGCCACTGCGGGTCACCGATCACGCTTTCCATGGTCTTCAGGTCATAGTCCACGTTGATCAGCCCGGCGCGCTCACCCTGGAGCTGATGCGACATACCGCCGGTGCCAAAGATCACAACCTTCAGATCCTGCGGATACGACTCGATCGCCTTGCGCAGTGCCTTGCCCAGCGTGTAGCAGCGCTGCGCGCCGGGAATCGGATGCTGCACGGTGTTCACGGCCAGCGGAATGACGCGTACCGGCCACTTCGGCAGGTGACGCCACATCAATGCCATCGGCACCGTGAAACCGTGGTCGACCAGCATTTCCTGACAGGTGGCGATGTCGATCTGCTGTTCGATCAGCGATTCGGCGATGTGCCAGGAGAACTGTGCATCGCCATCGAAGCTGGACAGCGTCTTCAGTCCCCAGCCTTCGTCGTCGTTGGCGTAGTGGTCCGCGCAGCCGAGCGCGAAGGTGGGGATGTTGTTGAGAAAGAAATTCAGGCCATGGTCGTTGTAGACCACCACGGCGATGTCGGGCTGCACATCGGCCAGCCACTGTTTCACCGGTTCATAGCCATCGAAGAACCGCTTCCAGTAGGCCGTGCTCTCCAGGCCCTGCGTCATCGCATTGCCGATGGCGGGGATGTGCGAGGTGGTGACGCCACCGACGATTCTAGCCATGCCAGTAGCCCCCCTGCTGCTTCAGCCTGTCGATCAGCCCATCGCCCTTGGCCGCCAGCGCCGCCTTGAACGCTTCCGTGGTGATGCCCTGAAACGCGGCGCCGGCGTCCTGCACCGTGAAACCGCGCGGCACGGCCAGCTTGGCCAGATAGTAGATGTTCGCGCCCTGCCGCAGCAGCGTGAGAAAATCGTCGGACAGCAACGCCGCTTTCTGCTCCGGGGCGAGACCAAAGCGGTCGGCGTAGGCGGCCTTGTCACGTGCGAACGCCTGGCGGTTCTCCTCGCGATTGAACGAGAACAGCAGCTTGTTCAGCCCGTAGGCCGAATGCGCCGTCCTGCCATCGAACACATAGGTGCCGGGGATCGAATCGTAGTCGTGTGACTTCCAGGCCATATCAAGTCCTCCGCTGTACCTGGCAGACTAAGGCCGACGGGCTGACAGGGCAATCAGGCAATGTGCCGGACCGGCGCAAACGTCGTCGCCGACGCGGCGCGCCACCACGATGCGAACGGTTCCGGCGCACCATCGAGCAGGGCGCCGGTTTCCAGAAACGCATAGCGTTGCGCACCGCTACGGACTTCCAGATCACCACCACGACGCTGCAGGTGCTGCGGCAGCAACTGTTCGGGATGATCCAGTCCGGCAGCCGCCACCATGTGGATCAACGCTGCCAGCGTATGGCGATGAAAGTTCGCGACACGCTCGGCCTTGTCGTCGACAACCAGTGCGCGCTGCCGCCACCTGTTCTGTGTGGCGACACCGGTGGGACAGCGGTCCGTGTGACAGGCCAGGGACTGAATGCAGCCCAACGCGAACATGAAGCCGCGCGCGGAGTTGCACCAGTCCGCGCCCAACGCCATGTTGGCCGCCAGCTGATAGCCGGAGGTGACCTTGCCGGACACGCCGAGCCGGATCCGGTCGCGCAGGCCGGCACCCACCAGCATGTTCCGCGCCAGCAGCAACCCTTCACGCAGCGGGGTCCCCACGCGGTTGCTCAGTTCGATCGGCGCCGCGCCGGTACCACCTTCGGCACCGTCCACAACAATGAAGTCGGGGGTGATGCCGGTCTCCAGCATGGCCTTGACGATGGCGGCAAACTCGACGGGATGACCAATACACAGCTTGAACCCCACAGGCTTGCCGCCGGACAGTTCGCGCAGCCGTGCCAGGAATTCCAGAAGCCCCGCCGGTGTGGAGAATGTGCTGTGCGCTTTCGGAGAACTGCAGTCTTCTCCCGGGGGGATGCCCCGGGCTTCGGCGATCTCGGCCGTGACCTTGGCAGCCGGCAACAGTCCACCGCCGCCCGGCTTGGCGCCCTGCGACAGCTTCAGCTCGATCATCCTGACCTGATCGCCGGACGCGTTTTCCGCGAAACGTTCCGGATCAAACCCGCCGTCGCGGGCGCGACATCCGAAGTAGCCGCTGCCGATTTCCCAGATGAGGTCGCCGCCGTGCTGCCGGTGGTAGCGCGAAATGCCCCCTTCGCCGGTGTCATGCGCGAAATCACCCAGCTTCGCCCCTCTGTTCAGCGCGAGTATCGCGTTCGCGGACAGCGCGCCGAAGCTCATCGCCGAAATGTTGAGCACCGAAGCCGAATAGGGCTTCGTGCAATCCGGACCGCCGATCGCAACGCGAGTACCCACGTTGCCGCGCGCCGTGGGTATTACGGAGTGGTTGATCCACTCGTGCCCTGGTGCATAGAAGTCAAGCAGAGTGCCGAACGGCTGTCGGTCATCGACGTCTTTCGCGCGACGGTAGACCAGCGATCGCTGCTCGCGATTGAACGGCCGACCGTCCGCTTCGCTCTCGAACAGGTACTGGCGAATGGCCGGTCGCAGGGCTTCGAACAGCCAGCGAAAGTGCGCGGTCAGCGGGTAGTTGCGCAGCAGATTGTGGTGCGGCTGGAGGAGGTTCCAGGTTCCCAGTCCACTGAGAACAGCCAGCGGGACCAGCAACACCAGGGCGGCGGGGTACGCAAGCGCCAGCGGGATCAGCGCGACAGTGATCGCAACAACGATCAGATACGGCAGCATTCGCACGGCATGCTCTCCTGGCGGGCCTGGCAGAGCTGCTCAGTGTATCGACTCGGCGCGAACCGCGTTAGGATGCGGTGAAGGAGGATTCGACCGTGAATGCTGACGCGACAACGCAGGAGCTTTCCCGCTGCGCTTTCTTTGCCGGTTTGTCGGAAGACCACCTGAGCTTCCTGGCCGACCACGCCAGCCACCGCCAGCTCAAGGCCGGTGCCGTGCTGTTTCGCCATGGCGACCGCGCACGTTACTTCTTCCTCGTACTGTCCGGCCACGTATCCGTCGAGATCGCTGCGATCGAAGGCCCTGCACTGCTGTTGCAGGACCTTGCACCCGGCGACGTCGTCGGCTGGTCGTGGCTGATCTCACCAAACCGCTGGAACTTCCAGGCCCGCGCAACGCGACCCGCCGAAGTCATCGAGTTCGACGGCGCCGCCGTACTGGAACACTGCGAACAGGATCCCCGCTTCGGCTATGAACTGCTGAAGCGGTTCTCGACGCTGATGTCCGAGCGACTGAAGGTGGCGCGCGATCGCATGATGAAGGAGTGGAAGCCGGCAGGATTCGCATAGATGGGTGACTGCGGCACTGCGCCTTCACCTCAGAAGGCGTATCCCACCGACAGCCACGCGCGCGGATTGCGTTCGCGGTCATCAGACTGCGCGATGCCACCGGTGGAACGCCACGCGGTTGCCAGATCGATCGACAGCCCGTTGTACTGATAGCGAACACCGACGCCGGCGCCGGCGATGCGTCGGCTGGCCTGCATCGCATCGGCCTTGATGCTGCCGCTGTCATAAAACAGGAACGGCGTGGCATTGCCAACCGCGTAGCGCATCTCCAGCTGGCCCAGCCAGCCCTCGCTGCCCGCCGCTTCACCCTGCGGATAGGCACGCACACCGGCAGCACCACCGAGCACGAAGCTTTCCGATGAATCCAGATCGCGATTGGCCCACTGACCGGAAACGCGGGTCAGCATCGAGAAGTTGCCAGGCAGATTCTGAAGGCGCGCGGCCTGCAGATGGGAACGTTGGAACGAACCTTCCAGGGCGCCGCCATTTTCCGCATCCAGGCGTCCCGGTGCGACTTCCAGAGCCAGCCAGGTGACGCCACCGCCGCCGACTGCATCGCGACGATCAAAGCGCAGCCCCACGGGCCAGCTCTTGCTGGACTTCGCATCGATGCTGAAGCCGACCAGCTGGGTGTCCAGATCCTTGTGTCGATAACCCACGGACAGCGCAAGGTTGGTCTGCCGGCTGCGTAGAATCGGGAAGCTGAGACCGGCACTGCTGACCTTTGCGGTACCGCTGTAGTCCTCGAACGGCGCACGCAGGTCGTAGGACGTGCGCGCGTAGCCGACGTCCGCGCGCATGCCACGCGAGCCCACCGGCAGCGAGTAACCGAACTGCCCCAGCCACATGCCCTCGTCGGTGTAGGTGGCGCGCAGCAGCACTTCGTCGCCCACCATGGCGGTGCGATTGATGCGCACCATCGCGTTGGCGCGATACTCGCCGGAATAGCGATTACCGTGATTCTCGGTGGCGAACTCGGCGTTGACGCGCGGTCCCGCCGCCGTGATGACGTCGAGATCGCCGGCGCCTGAGGTGGCGCCCGGACGCATCAGCGGTGTGACGATCACGCCGGGCAGGTCGCCCAGCAGCAGCGTCGTGCGCTCCAGTTGCCCGGCCTCGATCACGCTGCCCGCGTTCAGCGAACCCAGAAAGCGATCGGCGCGCCGTGTCAGACGCGGGTCACCGCTGGCGCCTATTTCGCCATAGCGACCCTCGACCACATCGATCCGCAGCTGACCGGTGGTGATGTCCTGCTCCGGCAGATAGGCGCGCGCGAACGGATAGCCCTGTTCACGATAGTGGCGGCTGATGCGGTTCGTCAGTTCCCGCAGCCCGGCCAGGTCGAATTCGCGGCCTGACACGTTGCCAAGCAGTCCGAGCAGCTCGGTCTCGGCGTACACCGTGCTGCCGGTGACGCGCACCGACTGCAGGCGTACGGTTGCGCCGCCCTGCGCGAGGTCCTCGAGCGCACCGCCGTCCAGATCCAGCTGCACCGAAGGCTGCAACGGCGCGGCCTCGGACTGCAGCGTGTCCTGCAGAACCCGGCCGGCATCCGGAGCCACCTGGGCTCGTGCCTGCGATGCGGCACCCATCGCAATGGCGATCGCGATGCACAGCAGACTCAGACTGCGGCGGGGGTGTACCGCGCTCTGCATTGCAACTTCACCGGTCTGCCTGTTCATCATGTCGTTCTTCCCGTAATCCAGATTTGAATGCGTCACAGTGATTCCTCTTCACGTTCGGAGTCATCCGTGGAATCGACTCCGGCAGGCAGCTGAATGCCACCGTTCACCACCAGCACAGGCATGAAGCCGCCCGGCGTCTGGCCGTTGCGATCGCGACCGATGCCAGGGGTCGTGCCCGGGGCGCCGTTCACGCTGTCGTCGCTGACGTTGATCAGTATCAGGCCAGCGCTCTGCGTCGCACCGCCCTCGGGCGCTGCGAAGCGAACGTCGGTAACCCGAGGCGACAGTGCGGTTGATCGAGCGATCGAATCGGGCAGGATTTCAGACTGCTGCTGGGGACGAATCACCAGCGTGCCGTCGACCATCTGCACCAGATAGTTGGGGTTGCCCAGTGTGCCCTGCGTGATCGCGTAGCGGCCAACCAGTTCACCGGATGGACGCGTCAGCGTACCGGACAACTGATCGTCACCCAGCAGCTGGCCATTCACGATGCGCCACGTCAAAGCCGGATCGGCCTGGCCGTAGATCTTGCCCTTGTCGTCGGCACCGACCGTGATCGGCAACGGTGTGATCTGAAGCTGGCCATCGACGAACTCGATCAGATAGTTCGGGTTCGACGCGTCGACCGGCGTGGTTGGCGTGATCGCATAGCTGCCAACGTTCTCGCCCGCAGCACGACTCAGCGCAACAGCCAGGCTTTCACCTGCCAGCAGACCGCGGCCTTCCGACTGCGCCTCGACTGTATGGCTGAACGCCGGATCCTGCCCACCGTAGACCCTGCTCGCGTCGTTCGCCGCCACCTGCACCGGTCGCGGCGTGATGCTGAAGGCACTGTTGTCGGCATCGAATGTGATGGCATAGTTGCCGGCCTTCACACCCTCACCCAGCAGCACGGCATAGGCGCCGACGTCTTCACCCGCCACACGAGTCAGTGCGCCGACCAGCTCCACCAGCGTGTCGCTGACCGATTCGCTGCCAAGGCTGCCGTTGACGATGCTCACCGACAGCGTCGGGTCACTCTCGCCGTATACACGCGACACCAGATCCGCCGCCAGCTCGATCGCACGCTGCGTGATCTCCAGCTGTGCGCCGGTGAACTCGATCTGATAGTTGGCGTTCGCCAGCGTGCCCTGAGAGATGGCGTAGCTGTCGACATCCTCGCCCGCGGCACGCGTCAGCGCACCATCCAGGCTGTCACCTTCCAGCAGACCGCGGCCTTCGGACTGCGCCTCGGCCGTGTAGTCCAGTAGCGGATCGTGATCGCCATAGGTCTTGCTGGCATCCGACGCTGCAACCTGCACCGGACGCGGCGTGATGGTCAGCGTGCCGTTCACGAACTCGATCAGGTAGTTCGGGTTGGCCAGCGAGCCCTCGGTAATGTCGTAAGCGCCCACGTTGCTGCCGGTGCCCGCCTGCGTGACGGCCGAGCCGGACAATGCGTCGCCATCCAGCAACCCGCGACCGGCGCTCACCGACTCCACGCCCACCTCGAACAGCGGATTGGCTTCGCCGTACAGGCGATCGGCATTGCTGGCAATCACGGTAACCGGTCGCGGCGTGATGGTCAGGGTGCCGTCGATGAACTCGATCGTGTAATTCGCGTTGGCGAGCGAACCCTCGGTGATCGCGTGGCCTCCGACATCGCTGGCGGCGGTTGCCGTCGTTGCGAGCTCGCCGGACAGCGTGTCACCGTCCAGAAGACCGCGCGCACCGGTGGCCTCGGCGGCCAACTCGGTGCTGAAGCTCAGCGCCGGGTTGGACTCACCATAGACACGCGATGCGTCGTTCGCTGCAACCTGCACCGGACGTGGCGTGATGGTCAGCAGGCCATCGGCGAACTCGATGATGTAGTTCGGATTCGCCGCATCTGCAAGGGTGCCCTGCGTGATCGCAAAGCCTCCGACATCGCTGGCGGCGGTTGCCGTCGTCACCAGGTCACCGGACAGCGCGTCGCCTTCCAGCAGACCACGTGCACCGGTCGCCTCGGCAGCCGACTCGGCGCTGTAGGTCAGCGCCGGGTTGGATTCACCGTAGACGCGTGAGGCGTCGTTCGCGGTCACCTGCACCGGTCGGGGCGTGATCGTCAGCATGCCGTCAGTGAACTCGATCGTGTAGTTGGCATTCGCCAGCGCACCCTGCGTGATGTCGTAGTCACCGACGCCACTGCCGGTCGTCGCTGTCGTCGCAAGGTCGCCGGATAGCGCATCGCCTTCCAGCAGACCACGCGCACCGGTCGCCTCGGCGGCGGACTCGGCGCTGTAGTCCAGCGTCGGGTTGGATTCACCGTAGATGCGGGAGGCGTTCTGTGCCGTCACCTGCACAGGCCTCGGCGTGATGCTGAACGCACCGTTGTCGGCATCAAACGTGATCGCGTAGTTGTCCGCGCTCACGCCCTCGCCCAGCAGTACGTGATACTGACCGACGTCTTCGCCGAACACGCGGCTCAGCGCACCTACGACGTCCTCGAGTGTGTCGGTGACCGAACCGCTGGCCAGACTTCCGCCACTAATGCTCACCGACAGCTGCGGATCGCTCTCACCGTAGATGCGCGACACCAGTTCGGCCGCCAGCGTAATCGCACGCTGCGTGATCTGAAGATCAGCGCCGGTGAAATCGATCGTGTAGTTCGGGTTCGCAGCATCCGTCAGCGTTCCCTGCGTGATCGCGTGGCTGCCGACGTTCTCTCCAGATGCGCGCGTGAGCGAGCCATCCAGGCTATCGCCTTCAACCAGGCCGCGGCCTTCGGACTGCGTCTCGACCGTATAGCCAAGGGCCGGGTCCGCGTCACCGTAGACCTTGTCTGCGGCACTCGCAGCGACCTGCACCGGACGTGGCGTGATGGTCAGCAGGCCATCGGCGAACTCGATGATGTAGTTCGCGTTGGCGAGCGAACCCTCGGTGATCGCGTAACCTCCGACATTGCTGGCGGCGGTTGCCGATGTTGCAAGGCCACCCGACAGCGCGTCGCCTTCCAGCAGACCACGTGCACCGGTCGCCTCGGCGGCCGACTCGGCGCTGTAGGTCAGCGCCGGGTTGGATTCACCGTAGACGCGTGAGGCGTCGTTCGCGGTCACCTGCACCGGGCGCGGCGTGATCGTCGCCGTCGTGGACGGCGCGTCCGCCAGGCTCAGTGTGTAGTTCATCGCCAACGCGCCATTGAAGCCGCTGCCGAGATTCAGCGAATCCAGATTCACAACGATGCCCTCGCCGGCATCGGACTGCGAAAAGGCGGCGCCTGCATCAACGATCAGGAAGTACTCGTCACCGACCAGACCATCCAGCGCCAGTCCGCTGGAGTTCGTGATCTGCGCGGCGGTGGTGCCGTCATAGACGCGATCGGCAACCGTGAACTGTCCGCTCTCGGTCAGCATCACGGTCAGCTCGCGCGGCGTGATGGTGCCGGACATGCCGTTCAGCGTTATCGTGCCCTCACCGAGCACGCTGCTGCCGATACGGTAGTTGGAAGCCGTCGTTCCCTCAACCGCATCGACGTTCAGCACAAGCACCACGTTGTTGTAGATGCCGACGTTGACGTAGCCGAAGTTGCCCTCCACCAGCGAGAAAGCGAGGCTCTCATCGCCGACCAGACCGTCGAACTGAAACTCTCCACCCAGGTGTTCTTCCTCGATGGCCGTCGTCCCGTCATAGATCTTGCTGGCCGAGAAATCACCGCCGACGAACACCAGCGCACGCGGCGTGATCGTCGCGCCTTCGACCGAGAATCCGCCGGACAGATCCAGCCCGAAATTCGGGCTGTTGCTGGTGAGCAGACTGATATCACCGCTGCCAATCGACAGAGTGTAGGTTCCGGCATTCGCGCTGCCGTACTGCGCTTCACCGTCAATCTGCAACTGGCCGACCAGCAGTTGATACAGCGCGGACTGCGGATCCAGCGCGCCAATACCGTTGACCGTAATCGTCAGATCCGAGAGGTCGAATGCGCTTACATCACGCGTGCCGTCGTACTCGCGAGCGGATACGCTCACGCCGCCGATGGCCGTGACCTGGGCTGGCGTGATATTCGCGGTGGTCGAATGGCCGAGCACGCCGAGAATCGTGTAGTTCGCACCGTCCGCGCCGGTCAGCGCGAAGTTGCCGCTGTTGACCGATACGTTGATGTTGCTGCCCACGTTGCTGGTCGCGAACGTGCCGCCGCCGTTGAAGTTGAATGACACGTCATCGCCGTTGATGAAAGTGCTGCCGCCCAGATTGGAGCGGCTGGCGTTGACCGTTACCGTTGCAATATTGGTGGCGTCATAGACCTTGTCTTCGGCGCCTGTCACCTGGATGTAGATCCGGCGCGGCGTGATGGTCTGCGTCGCGTTCTGCGCATAGCTGATGTCGTAGCCGTGCTGGTGCGAATAGTAGGCGCCGTTGAATTCCAGCGCGTACGTGCCGGCATCGCGTGCCTCGAACCCGCTGTCGTCCATGCGGCCAAGCACGCCCTCGCCGTAGATCTGGTTGTTGGCGACCGGATTGTAGATCTGGTTCGTGTGCTGGATTCCGCTGACCGGTCCGTCGATCCAGCCGTGATCATCGCCGTCGTACTCGATGCTCCAGCTGCGCCCGACCGTATACGAGCGCATGAAGGTGCGCAGCATCGGCCGCGTCTGCGGCGTGTAGGCGTCCGCATCATACATGTCGCTGTCGTCGAAGATGCGCCAGGTGGTGCCATCGCCGCCGATGTTGGACAGACTCCAGCCGGCGTCGATGAATGTCTGTCGACGCATCATGTCCTCGGTGGAAAGTCCGGTGCCTGCCGAGCTGGTCTGCGGCGCGCCCTGCACGCCCATGTCCCAGAAAGAGGCGATGACATCGGCTTCGGAGTCGTTGTATCCGACCAGTCCACCGACGTTGGAGCCGATACCGTTCACCGAGGCTGCCGAGTAGCTGCGCCGGATCGTGCCAAGGTTGAATCCGGCCAGGCCACCAACGTAGGAGCCGCCGGAAAGCCCGCGGCCACCACCAACGATGGTGCTGTTGTCCGACTCGGCCAGCGACAGGAAGTAGCTGCTGTCGATGAGGCCGTCCGTGGCATTGACGCCGACAAGCCCGCCGACATACGTCGATAGCTCACCTGCATTCACCGTCATGTCCGCGTAGGAGCGAACGATGGTGCCGGCGTTCCAGCCGACCAGACCGCCGATCATCGAGCCGCCGTCGGTGACGGTCAGGGCGATGTCACGGGTGCTGCGTTCCGGGTTTGAACCGGAGTGGATGTTGTTCCATACAGCGTACTGCACGAAGCTGTCCTGAATCGTTCCGGTATTCATCCCGGCCAGACCGCCGACATTGGTACTGTTCGACACCGTCACACCGGCGCGCAGATGCGACTCGTTGTGGATCAGGCCACCATCATTGAAGCCGACAAGACCACCCACGTCCCAACCCGAGGCGGTGAGCTGGCCATTGAGGAATGACGCGCTGATCGTGCCACCCTCGCTCCAGCCGACCAGACCGCCAATACGGTCGAGTTGGTGGCCACTGACGTCCAGCGCATTGCGATAGCTCTGGCTGATGCTGCCGCCGATACTGTGGCCAACCAGTCCGCCCACATGAGCCAGACCGATCGATGTTTCAATGACGCCGGATGCATGCGATCCGACGATGCCGCCACCGATCTGTCGGCCCACGAGACCGCCGATACGCTCCTGGCCGGTACGGGTCACCAGCGTCGCGCTGCTGCTGGAACTGCCGATGTGGACGTCGTTCGCCCTGCCGACGAGGCCACCAATGTCCGACGCGCCTTCACCGTTGGCGTTGACGGTATTCGAGGTTGTCACACTCGACAGCGTGCCACCTTCCATCGCGCCGACCAGGCCACCACCCGCATTGTCAGCGCTGCCGGCAATGTTCACGGTGGCATTCGCTACCGTAACGCTCCACTCCGAACTCTGACTGACGACGTCGCTGCCGGAAGCCGAACCGATCATGCCGCCCACCCGCAGATGGCCGTTCACGGTGCTGCCTTCGCCGCCCTCGATGCGGCTGCTCAGTATCTGACTGTCGATCGCACGGCCAACAAGCAGGCCGACGTGGTCGCCGCCGGAAACCGACGAGCCGTTCACGCGCAGGTTTCTGATGACGGCGCTGTCGATCACGCCGAACAGGCCCTGGTTGTCCTGTCCGTTGCCGTCGATGCTGTAGCCGGACAGCGTGTGGCCAAGACCGGCAAACGTGCCGGAGAACGGCGTGTCGGTGTTGCCGAGTGCCGTGAGCGCGCCGATGCCGTCAATGTCGTTGGCGAGCGCATGCAGGCCGCCGAGGTCGCCGCTGATCTCCTGGAGCTGCCCGGCGGTGCTGATCAGGTTGTACTGAAAGCTGTCCAGGTTGTTGAAGGCGCCGAGACGGAAGGTCTGCGTGGATGGCGCCGTGAGAGTGATCGACCGGCCACTGAAGATCTGATACTTCTGAGACTCCGAGGTCGTTGCCGCGTGACCGATACCGAGGTCGTGCGCGGTGGTGAGGTCCTGCACCAGCTGGAATGTGCCCGTGGTCAGCAGCTCGGCGTTGTGCTGCAGCGTGACTGCCTCCTGCACACGGAAAGCGCTGGCGTTAACACCCAGCTGCGTCGAACCACCGAGGAAAATTCGGCCGAATCCGTGAATCCGGTTCTCGAGGAACGCCACCGGGATTCGCAGCCAGTTGTTCAACGCATAGTTGCCGATCGACACGCCACCCGAACTGGTGCGCCCGATCACGAGATCCCCGGTACTCTGAGCGCGAGCCTCGCTGCCCACCGACCACTGATTGGCCAGCAGAATGATGTCTGACGACGACGCCTCCACCGCAGTATCCGGTGCCGCACCAATGCGTCCGTCGAGCTGCATGCTCAACCAGTCGCCCTGTGTCGAGGAGCCGGTGTTGCGGCCTTCCAGGCGGATCGTCCCGGACTGAGACAGAACATCGGCGCTGGCCGACACCACCAGTCCGGTGCGGCTGCCGTGGTTGGTGCGGCCATCGATCGTGATGTTGCCGCTGCCGGTGCGCACTTCCGCGTCGCTCAGCGTGAGTCCGTGGCTGACATTGGCCGACGCATTGAATGCGCGCTCACCCCACAGCGACACGGAACCGGCACCGGACAGTATCCGGTATCCATCAACTGCCAGGCCGACGTCACGGCGGCTGTTGCCGATGACGGAAATGTCGCCGCTGCCCGACTGGAGCACATTGCTGTTGCCGGACAGGCTGACGCCTTTACCGGTAGCATCCGAGTGCGTGATCGAGCCGGTCACTGTGATCGCCGCATCACCAGTGACGCTGACATCCGAGTTCTGAATGTGGACCGCATCACCAGCAACAGACTGGCCAGTGAGTACCACGCTGCCAGCACTGTCGATCGACGCATTGCGCAGATCAAGTCCCATGCCGCTGCCGCCGGCCGTGCCGACGCGTCGGCCATCCAGCGTAAGGCCGCCGGCACCGAAGTTGAAGCTGCTGCCATGTATTTCCAGACCCGTTCCGAAGCGGGAGCGGGCAGCCAGCGCGAAGCTGTCATTGCCGCCGGTCAGGTCGGCATGATTGATGCGCACGGCGGAGCTGTTGTTGTTGCCGTCGTTGTGGAGCTCCAGCGAACCGGAACCGGCGTTCACGCTGACGCGCGAGTCCGATGTGCCGTTGATCGACAGCGCACGGCCCTCACTGTCGGTGGCCGAGTACGCACGGCCACGCAGTACGATGTCGCCGCCGGTTTGATCGTTCTGCCCGACGCGGGTATCCAGCGTCGCGCCGGCGCCGATGCTGATGCCGTCCACCGCGCCTTCGCGGCCCTGCGCATGACCCGTGCTGCGAGCGGCCTGCAGGTCACTGACGAGCGGATCGTCGGTCAGCAGCGGCACCACGCCGCCGGTCATGACAAGATGCCCGCCGTTGGTGAAGATCGATGCACCAGCACCCATGCTGATGCGACCACCACCCTGACCGTTATGGTTGGACTGAAGAATCGTGGTCAGCGAGGCGTTCGTCGCACTCAGCGACACATCGCTGTCGATATTGATGTCGCGATGCGCGCGAAAGTGCAGCGACGCATTGCGCGTACCGGTGTAGGTGAGGTCGTTGTTGATGAAGATGTCGCCGGCATCGCTGCCGGTATCGTGGCTGTAGGTTTCAAACACCATGTTGTTGAAACCCAGCGCGATGTTGATCGTATTGGTTTCGATACAGGTGCTGGTCACGCCCACGCAGCTGGTCTGTACGTACAGATCGGTCGGGTCGATCAGCCATGTGCCGGCCGTGCCGTCGCTGGACAGCGTGGTCACATGCGCTTCGCCGGACAACAGTACCGTGGCACCGGATGTTTCAACGAAGCCGCCCTGGCCGCCATGCGGCGCGGACGCGTCCAGCGTGCCGGCCACCTGCACGGCGCCGTCGCCGAGCAGCAGAATCTCGCCGTTCTCGCCAGTCGTCAGCGTACGCGCTTCGCTGATGCCAGTGTGATTGATGACCGTGCTGGTGAGCTCACCCGCGGCCTTTGCGGTCAGCAGAATCGTGCCGCCGTCGGCGCGGATCGCGCCACCCTGTTCGATCAGCGCGTCCAGCACCGCCTCTTCCACTTCGAGCTTGACCGGGCCGCCGAGGTCCAGCCGTACGCGGCTGCCGGCACCCATCAGAACGGCGCCACTGTCGGCCGTGATGCTGCCGACGTTCTCAACCCTGGCCGCGATCATCGCCACGAACCCGCCTTCAGCGTTGATCGCACCGCGGTTGACCACCGCTGCGGCACTGTCGCCTTCGAACACGTAGCGGCCGCTGGCGAAGTCCTCGTCGCTGATGTCCAGCGTGGATGCCACCAGACCGCCGACGTCCACCATCGCCGATTCGCTGAACAGCACGCCGTTGGGGTTGATCAGAAACACCCGGCCGTTGGCCTTCAGCGCACCCTGGATCTGCGATACATCGGAACCGAGCACACGATTCAGCGCGATCGCGGTAGCGGTTGGTTGCAGGAACTCAACCGTCGCATTCTCACCAATCGAAAAGCTGTCCCAGGAAATCGCCATGCGATCGCTGGATTGGCTGATCGTCATCGCGCCGTGGGAAGCGGACAGGCTGCCCTCACCGTGAGTGATCTGACCACCGCCGGGCAGACCGGCGCCAAGCGCGGCCGGGCCGACCAATATCAGTGCTCCGCTCAACAACGTGCGTGAAGCCGCTGTCGTACGCGTCGTATTCGTTTGATCGCGCTCCTTGCCGCGGCGACTTCCCAGTTCCCCAACCACCTGCCAGGTGGCCTTCGCTGCATTCCAAATTACGCGATAGACGTTATTCAAGTTCGTTCTCCGCTGGGCACGATTGACTGACTGAACGGGTTGCGCTCGCATCGCCGCCGGGTTGCGGCAACAGTGCGGGCGCGGATTAGTTCACAATCGAACCGATACGGAATACGGCACAGATCACACTTGCCACGGCGGGAATCTCGCAAAGTCTTGCGAGCGCATGGACAACAACGTGAAAGCTGGGAAAACGCTTTGTGGAACAGACTGTTACGCAATCATTGGCGCGACAGCCCGTGCGCCGCAGGACGCGCGCACGTTCATGAAGTGTTCAACAGTGGTTCAGAATGCGTTCAGAACCCGGAGCGACACGGTCGCTTCGCAATACGGAATTGCGCTGCCCGGAGGGTGCTTGGAGGGTGCTTGGAGTCAGAAACTGCCCGGAGCGTTCGCGACCGGCGACCCTTCGGCAGAGGCAGCTGATGAATGCTGCCGCCTGAACTCAAGGTCGCCGGCCAGCGATGATGGCTAGTGAATGTAATAGCCTACAACACGCCAGGTGCCGTCTTCATCAACGACCGTCACCGTCTCGTTCGTCGAACCGCCCTCGGAATAGCGGCTGTTGAACACAACCACGAAGTAGTCTGCTCTGGGGCGTCCCGGGATCGTGTTGGTATGACGGGCTGAATTGAACGCGCGGGCAACATGGTCACCCAGCGGCGAGCGGATGTTGTTTGCGGCGTTCCGCCATTCATTCAGTGTCACCGCTGCCTTCAGCGCCTCGCCGGCGGCATTCCAGGATCCCTCGATGTCTCCTGAGTCCACCTGCGACAGCCATTGCTGTGCGGCTGCCACCGCTCCATCCCTGTCGTCTGCCACTGCGTGGGCGTTCGTGGCGATGAGAAAGCTGCAAAGCACAAGACCTGCTATGCGAAACATACAAGATCCCCCTTGTTTGTCTGATGTTGTCCAACGGCGCGGCATCCCACCGCAACTATTTGAATTTCCTGTGATGAAATCCCTGTTGTTCCTTGTGCACGGCTCCGTGTGCGGGCCTCGGATGTAGGGTGCGAGACCCGATCATAGCACCCGCAACGACGACGGTCACAGGCACAGGCATCCGGGCCGCCATCACCTTCTCGACCGCTGAGGGCCTCTGGGCCTATACTGGAGCCAGTATCTGTTGGCTTACTGCCGCTCAGAACAATCCTGGAGGGGTCCGATGAAGAAACAACTTCTTGCGCACAGTCTGGCTGTCGCGAGTTTGGGGCTGGTTGCGTGTTCGGGAAGCGACAACACCAATACGGCCACTCAGGCGCAAGCGCCGTCATTCAGCTACCCGGACGGGTCGCCGCACCCGGTGACTGCATGGGGCGATCCGGACCTCCAGGGCATGTGGCCCATCATGCACCTGTTCTCGACCCCATTTCAGCGTTCACCTCAGTACGGCGACCGGCGCTATCTGAATGACGAGGAGTGGGAGCGCGCGCAGGCGGCGCTGCAGCGCCGCGAAGAAAACTACCATCGTGAGATCGAGTCCAACCGCATGGGCATGGGTCACTGGGCCGAAACGACTGTACGCACGGAAGCTGCGCGCCTGACATCGCTGATTTCGTACCCGCCAGACGGGCGATTCCCGGAGCTGACGCCGCGAGGGGAAGAGCTGGTACCTTACTTCCTCAGCGACGATACCGTGCAGGCCCGCGGCGGCGCCTTCGACTCGCTTAACGAGTTCGATACATGGGATCGCTGCATCACGCGCGGCATGCCCTCATCGATGCTGCCGTTCAACTACAACAACGGCATCCAGATCGTCCAGGGCCCGGGCTATGTGGTCATCAATCTGGAAATGGTCCACGAAGCACGCGTCATTCCGATCGATGGCCGACCGCAGCTGGATTCGGAAATCAAGCAGTGGATGGGCTCATCGCGTGGCTGGTGGGAAGGCGCGACGCTGGTCGTGGAAACCACCAACTACAACGGCCAGGTTGGCATGACAAATGTGGGCATTCCGGGGTCACCGCGTCGTGACACACCATCCACCGTCAACATGAAGACCACGGAGCGGTTCACTCGCGTGGCCGATGATCAGATCGACTACGAGCTGACCGTGGAGGACTACGAGGTACTGACCGACAAGTTCGTGGTCAGCTATCCGATGTTCCTCGATCCGGACTACGAGTTCTTCGAATATGCCTGCCATGAAGGCAACACCGCCGTGCGTTACTTCATCGAGACGTCACGCTACGAGCGCGGTCTGAACCCGGACGGCAGTCCTCGAGTGGAATGACCGAAAGTCGATTCTGATGCAACAACGGCGCCGCTGACTGCGGCGCCGTTCGTTTCCGGGTCTGCAGCTGCCTGCGTTCGGATCTACAACGACGCAGCAGGCGGCGGCTGGCGTCCGAGCATCAGGTCAGCGGCCTTTTCGGCCACCATCACCACCGACGCATTCGTGTTCGCGCGCATGATCTTCGGAAAGACGGCCGCATCGGCCACACGCAGTCCCTGCACACCGCGCACCTGCAGCTGCGGATCAACGACGGAATCCGCGTCTCCCCCCATACGGCAGGTGCCTACCGGATGGAAGGTGGTCGCCGTTGCGTCGCGCAGCCAGACGCGAATCTGATCGTCACTCTGCACCTCGCCACCCGGCGCCAGCTCGGTCGCCCGGAACGAACTGAAGGCTTCCGCCGCGAGGATCCGCCGCGCAAGGCGCACGCCGCGTACGATCGGCTCGAAGTCGTCGGGATCCGCACCGATATTCGGATCGATGACCGGCGCTTCGTGCGGATCGGCGCTGCTCAGTGTGACCGCGCCGCGACTTGCAGGGCAGTTGTTCACAACGGAAATCGCGTAGCCGTGGCCGAAGGGTATCGGGAACAGGTTGGCGTTGGGCAGCATGGTCCAGAACGGAAACTGCAGATCAGGACGGGGTGCTTCCGGCCGCGAACGCAGCACGATGTGCGACTCGAACACATGACTGGCCAATGGCCCCCGCCTGAACAGCAGATACTCGAACAGATTCCACACCGCGCGGTGCAGCGTTCGAAGCGAGACACCGTAGGGACGCGTATCACGGGTACGCATCTTGATCTGCGCCGCGATGTGATCGTGAAGGTTGCGACCGACAGCGGCGCGATCCGCCACAACATCGATGCCCAGCGCCGACAGGGCCGCACCGTCTCCGATTCCGGACAGCATCAGCAGCTGCGGCGAGCCGTAAGCGCCGGCGCACAAGGCGACTTCGGCGGTGGCGCCAATGATCCGTGTGGAGCCATCCCCTTGCTCGACTTCAACGCCAGTGGCGCGGCCGTCTTCGATCAGCACACGCCGCACGAGCGCGTCGGTGACCACCTTCAGGTTCGACCGATCACGCGCGGGATGCAGAAACGCGGTTGCGCTGGTAACCCTGCGGCCATCGCGTATCGTGCCCTGGCGCAGGCCCACGCCTTCGGCGCGTGGCACGTTGAAATCGTCACAGGCCGGCAGACCCGTGGACTCCGCGGCGGCGCGATAGATGGCATTGAGTGGATTGACCCTGCGGATGGTCGACACCGTCATCGGCCCGTCGGTGCCGTGCCAGCGGGGATCACGGAAGTCCAGATTGTTCTCGGAGCGGATGAAGTAGGGCAGCAGCTCGCCGAAGCTCCAGCCATCGCAACCCATGGCGGCCCACTCGTCGTAGTCGTCCGGCTGTCCGCGGTAATAGACCATGCCGTTGATCGCGCCGGTGCCACCCAGCACCCTGCCGCGTGGCGTGGGCAGCTTGCGATTGTTCAGATGCCGTTGCGGCGCCGTCCAGTACGGCCACTGCACCCGGGTATTGCGCAGGATCGCGCCGACCGCCGCCGGCACATGGATGAACGGATGCGAATCACGCCCGCCGGCCTCGATCAGGCAGACACTGTGACGCCCGTCCTCGGACAGACGGTTCGCGAGCACGCAACCTGCGGAGCCTGCGCCAACGACGACATAGTCGAACTGCATGGCGGCATTCAATCCAGCAGCGACAGCCGCCAGTTCTTCGTGTCGCTGACGATATGCCCGGCGCCCGGATCACAGAAGTGACTGCCGATGATGGTCACGTCGGTGTCCGCGAATCGCTGGCAGAATCCGGTGCGCGTGACCACGCCCAGCGCCTTGTCGCTGTCTGCGTTCATCGGCAGGTCCGGGCGCGCCAGCTGTATCGGATGATGCATCAGGTCGCCGGTGATGACGGCGTCCCTGCCGCGCGAGCGGATCATCACGCTGACGTGACCGGGTGTGTGGCCAGGCGTCGGAAACAGGCTCACTTCCCGACACACCTGGTGATCGCTGTCGATCAGATCCACCAGCCCGGCCTCCACGACCGGATCAATGGAATCGGAGAAATGGCTGATGTGGCTGTTGTCGCCAGCCTGGCGGGCGGCCTGCCAGTGATCGTATTCGTCGCGGCCGAACAGGTAGCGTGCTTTCGGGAAGGTGGGCACCCAGCGTCCATTCTCTTCGCGCGTATTCCAGCCCACGTGGTCGAAGTGAAGGTGCGTGCACAGCACGAAATCCACGGCGTCAGGATCGTAGCCGGCCGCCACCAGATCGATCAGATAGTCGGACTGCATGTTCGTGAAGATGTCGTAGTCGCGTACCCGCCCTTCGCCGATGCAGGTGTCGACGACAATGATGTGCTGCGGTGTCTTCACGACAAAAGCCTGGAACGAGATTTTCATTCGCCAGTCCGGCGTCACGAAATGCGGCGCAAGCCAGGGATAGTGCCTGCCCATGTCCGGCTCGCACTCCGTGGACAGCATCGTGAACGGATCTTCGTGCGCATTGATCTCGACGATACGGGTGACCTGCACGTCACCGATCTGCCAGTGTCTGATGTGTTCTACAGCCATTTCCACCCCCCATCTGCTGTCGTGCACAGCGGCCATCGACCGCGCTCCGCAACCCGGCGGCGCCGTGGAAGCCGTCCGAATTCGCATCGGGCTGGACTCCGCGCGCACAAACCCCTAGTGTTCCGCAACCCGCAGCAAGACGGGGCGTAGAGGTCCGCCGCATTGTGCCGGACGGGGAGCAAAGATGTCGACCAATAACAATCTCGTTCCGGGTTATTCGACCGCGTACCGCAACTACGTGCTGTTCATTCTGGTGGTGTTGAACCTCAACAACTTCCTTGACCGCACTTCCATATCGGTACTCGCACCATCCATACAGGCCGAGTTCGACCTGTCGGACACCATGGTCGGTCTGGTGATGGGCATTGCGTTCGCGCTGTTCTATGCCACTCTCGGATTTCCGATTGCACGCATGATCGACAAGCGCAATCGCGTAAAAATACTGTCCGGCGTGCTGGCACTTTGGAGCCTGATGGCCACCCTGTGCGGCGCGGCGATGAGCTTTGCGCAACTGTTTCTGTTCCGGATCGGCGTGGGCGTTGGCGAAGCCGGCGCCGGACCCGCATCGCATTCGCTGATATCCGACTACTTCACCAAGGCCGAACGGCCGATTGCGCTGGGCATCTTCTCACTGGGCGTGCCGCTGGGCACCTTCCTGGGTATCTTTCTGGGCGGCATTCTGGTCGACAACATCGGCTGGCGCTGGACATTCGTGGCACTGGGTGCGCCGGGCCTGCTGCTGGCACTGATTGTTTGGCTGACGATTCGCGAGCCGGTGCGTGGCGGGCTGGATGACCCGGCGGAAGCCGCCGTGCTGCGTTCCAGTGAAGATGTGCCGCTGTTCGAAACCATCGGCATACTACTCAGGAGTCCCACATTCCGCATCATGAGCCTGAGCGCCGCACCATCGGCACTGTGCGGCTACGGCATGAACATGTGGATGCCGGCATTCATCACACGCATCCACGACCTCACACCCGGCGTATTCGCACTGCATCTGGGCATGGCCATCGGCATCGGTGGCGGCCTGGGCGCCATGCTCGGCGGTGTCATCACCGCCCGCGCGGCAGCCCGCGATCCGCGCGCCTTCCTGACGCTGCCGGCACTCACGATGCTGATCTTCGCTGTCGTGATGGCGCTTGCGGTATGGACAGCATCGATGCCGATCGTCTACATGGCGATCTGGGTGGCCGCTTTCTGCCAGTTCTTTCTGATGGGGCCGTTCTTCGGCGTGGTGCAACGCCTGGCGCCACTGCGTGGCCGGGCGGTCGCCACCGCGGCGTTCTTCTTCGTGCTGTCGCTGATCGGCCTTGGACTGGGACCGTTCTACATCGGCGTTGTCAGCGACCTGTTCCAGGGCGCCTACGGCGATGCTGAGGGGCTGCGCCTTTCACTCACCACGCTGTCAGTGATCTCGACAATCGCCGCCGCCATCGCCTTCTTCGGACGCAACGCGATACTCAAGGATGCGGACAAGGTGATAGGCGTGAAACCGGCATGACGAACGCCTGCATCTGGAAAAACGCATTCCGGTTCGTCATTCTGTAGGCTTCGTCATTCTGTTGACGTTCTGTAGACCTTCTATAGACGTTGCGAATTCACGCGACGGCCTCATCCGGCTACGGTAGGCCGCGCGGAACCGGAGGAGAACAAGTGAAGATGAGGGGCATAGGCAACGCGCCGCTGGCGGCGGCGCTGGTTCTGCTGGCATCACCTGCGTCTACGCAGCAGTTGCCGGACATCGGGTTCGACAGCGTGGGCCGCGGCTGGCCGCTGGCCGCCGACATCTACGACACGGACCTGGTCGGCTCGGTGCAGGCGCTGTTCGGGCCACCCTACCCGGGCGAGGACAGGCGACGCTACGTAGGCGCCGCGCGCGACGGCGCAGTGCCCGAGGGCGTGGAACCGTTGCCGGTGGACATGTTCACCTCAACCGATTTCTATCAGGATCGTGAGCTGTGGAACGACCCGCGCTATTTCCGCTGCAACAGTTCCACCGGCATCGAGGAGCTGTGGACCGGTCCCGGCGCACCGGCCATTGGCGAAGACCCGCCGGCATCGGCCGCCTGGGGGCACTGCGACGAGGACTATCCGCGCGAGGCGATAGTCAGCCCCTACCCGTTCGATACCGCGCAGGCGCATTACGAGGCGCTGCGGGAGGAGACTCGCGAGCGCGGCGGTCCCACCGAGCACACCTATGCAACGGTGCCAGCCGAATGGACCGGAGTGTACCGCCAGCCCGGCATCACGCCGCGTAACGAGAACTGGTACTGGATGCGGCGCAATCAGGTGCCGACCATCCTGTCGCTGCTCACCGAGGAGTATCAGACGCGCATGGTCCAGGAGCTGTACCACACCGGTAACAGCAACGCACCGCACTGGCCGTCGCAGTACTGCTGGCCGGAAGGTTTCATGCGCCGCTGGGCGCCGCCAGCCACGTGGGAACACCACATCATCGCCACACCACACATCGTGCAGATCATGGCGGGTGTGGCACGCAACTACATCACCAACATCTATATCGATCGTGAGTTCAACACCAGTGGCGGTGTTCCGCGACTGGGCGAAGCCGTGCCGCGCTGGTACGGCGAGACCATCGGCTTCTGGGACGAAGACACACTGATCACCTGGACATCCAACGTACAGGGCTGGGTGGCGCACGGCGCGTTCGAACACTCAGACCAGATGCAGACCATCGAGATCTACACGCCGCTGCGCAATGACGACGGCGAGTTTCTCGGCCTGCACCACGAATCGATCCTGTACGATCCCGAAGCCCTGGTGGAGCCGGTGCGCATCCTGCGCAACATCTTCAAGGCGGCGGAAATCAATCGCGGCAATCCCTACACGTTCATCGAATGCGTACAAACGATCTTCCCGCTGGAAGGCGAGGCCACGCCTGTCACGCCAGGGCAGATGATCGAGTACGAGGTGCCCGACATGTACGGCCGCCCGTGGGCGCAGATGTGGGAGAAGTACCACGAGCAGCACATGGAGCGCCCGGAAGAAGACGACATCTTCAGCTTCGACTGAACTCGCGGTCTTACTTCCTGCTGCCGCGTCGAAATGGCAGTGTCAGCAGAAACAGAATCAGCCGGAACGACAGTAGTTTGAATGCCGCGCGCGCTTCCTCGGGTGTGAGGTGCGCGCTCATCGGCATGGCACCGAACACCTTGCCTTTGACGACCAGATCGTTACCGTCCCGCTCGATTGCGCTGACCACCATCAGCTCGCTGCCATCGGCGCCCTTCAGCTTCATTCAACGCGTCCCTGCTTATCAAAGTCCATATCGAGGTCTTCGAACATCTTCATGGCCGTCGCGCGGCCGGCGCCAAATACACCGCCACCGGGATGCTGGAACGGCCCGACCAGATAGAAGCGGTCGAGACCGGGGACTCCGTACTGCCCAAGGTCGGGCGTCGGGCGATGTGAACCGGACTGATAGGTGGCCGTTGCAATGCCGTGAAGATCACCGCGCCGGAAGCTCGGGGACGTGCGTTCCATATCGACGGGACTGTCGATATGCGCCTGAATCACGTTGTCGTCGATGTTGTCGACGAACCTGGCCATGTGCCTGAGCATACGCTGTGCGTAGTCCTGCTTTGCGTCATCCCAGTGCTGACCGTCGGCGCGTTCGTAGGGCACGTAGTCCCACAGATGCAGAATCGCGCGCCCTTCCGGCACACGGCTCGGATCGAACTGAGACAGCGAACCGAATCCGAGCAGCGGATACGGCATCAGTTCGCCGTAACGCATGGCGTCGAATGAACGGCGCAGGGTGTCGTAGGAGTTGGGCAGCAGTTCCACCATCACCGAGTCGGGGGCACTGCCGCCCTTCAGCCGCAGCGGCTCCTTCAGCGCCGCGTGCACGGTGATGCAGGCCGCGCCAGAGATGTGGGTGGCTTCGGCGTCCCGTTTCACGACTGGATCCAGACCATCGATGTACTGCGCCAGCAGATGCGGGTGGATCGCACCGATCACGGCTTCGCGGGCTTCGAAGCGTCGACCGTCAACGGTCTCCACGCCGGTGGCGCGACCGTTCGACACGAGCACGCGGGCTACGTCCGCGTCGGCCAGCACCTCACCGCCGTGATCGCGAATGCACGCGATCAGCGCGTCGGTGAGCGCACCGGCGCCACCCTGCGCGACACCGAAGCCGTAACCTTCCAGAAATCCCAGAAACACGAACGCGCCGAAGGCGGTATTCTTCTCATCCGGCGATACCAGGTTCTCGCCAGCCACACGGGCCAGCATCGAACGCACCTCGTCAGATTCGAAGGTATCGCAGAGGAAGTCGTGACTGCTCATCTGCATGATGCGCCACAGCTCACGTCCCTCGCGGCTTTGGTCCAGCATGGCGTGCGAAGCGCCTTCCGGCGCCGGCGGCGAGTACAGCACCGACGTCACCATCGGCAGCCATGCGGCCGCCTGTTCCGACACCGCCTTATAGGCCTCGGCATCCTTCTTCGAGAACCGTGCGATCTCGGCATACGTGCGTGCGCGATCGCGATACAGCTTCAGCGTCTCACCGTTTTCGAACATCGCCATCATCGGCGACTCGGGGAAGATGTACTTCAGGCCGTACTTCGCCTTGAGCTTGAGGTCGTCGTTTTTCAGCAGCGGATTGGCCTGAATGAAGATGTGGCTCATCGAATGCTGGTCGTGCCGAAAGCCGGGCTGGGTCAGCTCGCGCGTAACCACGCCGCCGCCAAACCACGGGTTGCGCTCCAGCACGACGACCTTCTTGCCAGCCGCTGCGAGATAGGCGGCGGTAACGAGTCCATTGTGCCCTGAGCCGATGGCGACGATGTCAGACTGGTTCATGACCTGTTGTTCTCCCCGGTAATCTGTGAGTGGCACGATCGGGCGCCCGCTTGGTGCTCAGTCTATGCGAGGCGCGCGGCAGAGTGAAAGGCCGACTGCTGGACGACACGCTGCGCTTCTGAAAAGATCGGTTCGCCCGGCTCGCTGCGCCGGATCAGACAACAACAACGGAGGGAGACGCAATGGCCGACGCCAAGACCGCGCAGGAGCGCGAAGTTCTGAAATTCTTCGAGATTCTGTCCAGCGGCGATCTGGAAGCGCTGCGCGCGTTCCTGCACCCGGATGCCAGCTGGACACCGATGGTGAAGCCCGGCATTCCAGGTGCCGGCGTCCATCATCCGCGCGACGCGATCATCGACGGATTTCTTGCGCCGGTGCGCGGCCTGTTCATCCCGGGTGACCCGAAGGTGCTCATCGATTCCATCCTGTCGGATGGCGATCGCGTCATGCTGGAAACCCGCGGCATCGGCACGCTCAGTGACGGCCGCGAATACAACAATCTCTACGCCTGGGCGTTCGAGCTCAGGGACGGCAAGGTCTGGAAGATCCGCGAGTACATGGACAGCGCGTATATCGCGAGGCTCTTTGCGGACTGAGTCATGCACTGTTTCGTGGACTGAATCGTGGATCAGGCGGGCGATGGTCCGGGGATTCGGGGACTGCGATTGCGGCCGGCGTGGCCGGGCCCGTTGCGCGACATCCCCGGGGACAGGGGGACGGCGCGCAACGGGCCCGGCTTTGACGTTGTCGTGGTTCGTTCCGACCACCCTCTGGCGTATGGGGGCGGGTTCGATCAGAAGCGGTAGCGCAGAGCCAGATCCATGCTGCGTTCGGGGCCTGCGTAAATACCCTGGCGCAGGCTGGCGATGTAGCGTTTGTCGGCGATGTTCTTCACCGTCCCGCCGATGTTCAGGCGTCGATTCACATCGTAGGACAGACTCAGATCGACCACCGAATAGCCGGCGATGCGACCGGTGAAGAAGCCGCTGACATTCTCGGCGAGAACACGCGTGTTCGTCACGTCGGTGTACTGCGAGCCGGTGCGGTGCAGATGCAGGCCGCCACTGAATCCGCCGGTGGTGTAGAGCAGACTCAGGTTGGTCGTCCATTCCGGGGTGTATGGAATCCGGTTGCCATCGGGCGTGTTCAGTACATCGTCGGGGTCGAAGCGGTCACCGTCGAACTGCGCGTCGGGTATGTAGGTGAAGTTTGTATTGATGCTGAAGCCGCCGCCCAGATGTACACCGAGTCCGGCCTCCATGCCCTGATGCAGGGTGCTGCCGCCATTGGTCACCTGAAAGTCGCTGTTGCTGTTCGCCGGAATGATCTGGTTGTCGAACTCCATGCGGAACAGCGCCAGCTCATAGTTCACTCGACCGGCCGCTCCACGCAGGCCTGCCTCTGCATTCCATGAACGCTCCGCGTCCAACCGCTGATCCTGCAGACCGCTGAGTGCATCGCCGTTCAGTGCCGGTGAAAAGGCGCGATAGATGCTGGCAAACAGCTGCGGCCCGCCGGTCTGGTACGTGATGCCCAGGCCCGGCATCACTTCGGTGTTGGACGTATCGGCCGTGTTGGCTCCAGCAGGGGCACGTCGGTCTTCGCGATGCTGTTCATAGTGTTCGATGCGCAGTCCCGCCGTGACCGCGGTGCGATCGGTAACCAGGAAGCGATTCTGCACATACAGCGCCAGACTATCCGCCGCATCGCGTCGGTCACGGCTCAACGGCCCGGTGCGGGGTGTTGCGCGCGCGGCCATGACGACCACATCGTCCATCTTCTCCTCCATGAAGCGAAGCCCGATCTCGGCTTCGTTGATGACAGAGAACAGCGAGTGGTCGATGTGCAGCCGGCTCTCGAAACCGAAGCGCTCAAAGCTGCGGTTGTTGCCCTGCACCGTATCCGTATAAACCCAGCGCCCTTCGGCGGCCGATGCGGCACCGTTGACGCCGTAACGCCAGTAGTCACGATGCATCTCGCTGGCGAATATCAGCGTGTTCAGGCGCACCCGGTCGCCTAGTGTGAGCTCGTGATTGATATCCAGCGCACGGCGCCCGGTCAGAAACCAGTCGTCGGGCGCAGGGTTGTAGGTGGCGCCATCACGATATGCCTGAAGGAACAGACCGCGGTAGGAGATGTTGGCGTCATTGCTGTAGTCCGTGAATTTGATGCCAACCTGCTGCCGGGTGCCGATATCCAGACCCGCCTTGACCATGACGTCGGTCATCTCATAGCCCTTGTCCATGAATCCGTCGCTGCTGGCCCGGGTCAGGAACAGACCGAAGCTGGCGTCGCCGGACGGAGAGACGCCGCCTGCTTCCAGCGTGGCTTCCCGGGTCGCGAATGACCCGGCGCGAACACCGATTTCCACGCCGTGGCGAGGCTGTCGGGTGACGTAGTTGATCACGCCGCCGATCGTGCTCGGTCCGTAGCGCAGTGAAGCGGCACCACGCAGCACCTCGATGCTGTCCATGCGCTGTACGCGGGGGTTGTAGTAGCGTCCGTTACCAACGAACAGGCCGGGCGCAACCGGCACGCCGTCTTCCAGTATCAGCGTCTTGTAGTCGGCCGAGCTCAGGCCGCGGATGCCGATGTTGCCGACTACCGCCGACTCTTCTTCCGGCTTGATCGAAACGCCGGGTACACCACGCAACGCCTCCTCCGTGGAGCGCGGTTGCTGGAGACGCAGGGCCTCCGGCGTGACAATCGTGACCGCCCCTGGCTGGCGCTCGGCATCACCTTCCGCCTGGCCGACAACCACGATGGTCGGCAGGTAGGCGCGGTCATCCGCCAGCAGCGGAAACGCGGTCAGCACACCGGCTGTGGCGAGCAGCGTCGTCGTGAGCCGTCCTTGCCTGCAAAGACGCTGAACAGATAGCTGTGATCGGGCATTCACACGAATCTCCTTCCTTGGGGGTGCCGGCTTCAGCACTCAGATGATAATGATTCTCATTCGCGGACGCGAATGATAATCACATTCATTGCTGGTCCGCAAGGGTGGCTTGCGGACGCTGCTGATCGGCGAGCGCTATCGACCGGCGCCAGGCACAGCCATGGCCGCTGGCGCTGATGCCAGGCGGCCAAAGCGCCGCTGTCGGCGGCCGAACTCCTCCAGCGCCGCGCAGAACTGACCATCGTCGAAGTCCGGCCAGCAGGTGTCGACGAACAGCAGTTCGGCATAGGCGCATTCCCATAGCAGGAAGTCGCTGAGCCGCTGCTCTCCACCGGTACGGATCAGCAGATCGACGCTGGCGACGCCGCAGGCGGCGTGCATCGCGTCGGCAAGGCAACGCTCGAAATCCGGTGCCTGTTCCGCCAGCGCCATCTGCATGGCGGCTTCCCGAATCGCGGTACGAGAGGAATAGTCGACAGCCAGCTGCAGCGTAAGCCGGTCACCGGATGCGGTGATCTTTTCAACATGCTCCATGACACCGACCAGCTTCGCGCTCAACCGATCACGCCGGCCGATGACACAGACCCGCACGCCGTTCTCCGCGCAGCGTGCCGCTTCGCTGATCAGGTAGCGCTCGAACAGCGTCATCAGATTTGTCACTTCGTCCGGCGGGCGACACCAGTTGTCGGAGGAGAACGCATAAAGAGTGAGAACGTCCACCCGCGACTTCACCGCGGATTCCACGACTACACGCACGGCACGCGCGCCGGCCCGATGTCCCGCTGTTCGCGGCAGACCGCGGCGCTGTGCCCAGCGCCCGTTACCGTCCATGATGATGCCTACGTGCATGACCGACTCCGCTATAGAGTGCTCTGTGCTACAAAGCCGACAGCCAAAAAAAGCTAACCACCGCGCGCAGCCCTGATCAGCGCTTCCATATGCTCCAGATGCCGCGCGAACGCACGTCGCCCTTTGGCGGTCATGCTGTAATCGGTTCTTGGCACGCGGTCGGCAAACTTCTTTGTGCAACTGACATAGCCGGCATCCTCGAGCTTGCGCGCGTGTGTACTCAGGTTGCCATCGGTGGTGCCGAGCAGTTCCCTGAGTTCGGCGAAGCTCATGCTGTTGTTGACGCTGAGCGCACTCATGATGCCGAGCCGAATACGCTCATAGAGCAGACGGTCGGTGTCGGTGCTTTCGGCATCGGCGACGTAGCCGGCCACCACCTGGAGGCGCTGGCCCGTCGGATGCGGCGTGCGGCTGCTCTTTGGCTGCGCATCACGGGCCGTTCCGTCGCCGGCGCTCGCTCCGGTTTCCCTGCGTGATCTAGCCACCGTGCTTCCTTATCACCACAACACCCAGCACGAGATGAACCCCACCGAATCCGGCCGCAAGCACCGCAGGTGCGGCCGCCGCCGGCAGCAGCAGCGCAATCGTGCCCATCGCCATGAAAGCTGCACCGGCCGCGAGTACCGCCGGAATGGAAAACACGCCACAGGCGAATACACCGGTGCCATACAGCAGTAACCAGATGCCGGAGATCGCGTCGCGGCCAAGAACACCTGCCAACGCCACCGTCAGAATTGCACCGGCAAGGAAAGCCGGGGTCAGCGTAAGAAAGAAGCGCCGCGCCACGACCCGTCGCAGGCTCAGCCCTTCGGCCTTTGCCTTGACCTCCATGAATGCGAGCCCTGCGGCCGCAGCCGCGACCGCGGCCGCGAACCAGATGGCGAGCCAATGCGGTGCAAGCGACGGAATGCTTTCCAGCCCTGCAGCTGCCAGAGCGATCAGTCCCATCGCAATGCAGCCCTTGCCCGGGACGGTCGTGAATGTACGGCTGGCATCGATGGCGTCGCGAATGTAGCGCAGGTGCTCAACGGCGCCCGACTGTATGGACACGGTTGGGTTGCCGGATTCCAGGTCATTGCGGACGCGCGCGATCATGGCTGGGTAGTCTACGCCTTGCTTCTCCGTCGTCAAGTACTTTTTCACACAAAGTTAATGACTCGTGCGACAGTTGCTCGATTCAGGATGTGATGCGGCACAGGGCAACACGCCATAAGTGTCTCCAATGCAAGACTCTGAGCAGAATGTGTCGTCGAATCGAAACACTTCTCTTCTCGCGTCAACGCAGCAGCCTTTACCTGCACCGGTCTTTTCAGACGGCACGGTACTTGCAGCTCATACGCCGAATGCATTATCAGAAGAGGAATTCACAATGAAGCGCACCGTTACCGCACTGACCGCACTCGGCTTCTCACTCAGCTTCGGACACCTGGCACTTGCCCAGCAGGCCGAGCCGCCGCCGGTGCCGCCGCCGGCCGCCGAAACGCCGGACCTGCCCGCACCGGACATGCCCACGGTCTCAAGCACCGATCTGGAAACCTTCGTGGAGATCTACGTGGACCTTCAGGAGACCGCCAGCAAGTACGAGGCCGAACTGGCCGAGGTGGAAACCGCTGAAGACGCGCAGGTCATCCAGGAGCGCATGCACGAGGAAAGCGTCGGCAGAATCGAGGACCACGGCTGGAACCTCGACCGCTACAACAGCTTTGCCCAGACGGTCAATTCGGATCCGGATCTGGTGCAGCAGGCGCTGCAGATGATCGAGGAACGCATGAGCGAGCGCTCCTGATCACAGGCGCATCCGAGTCTGAATCAGACTGCTAACCATGGCAGCGGGACGCACGCCGTCCCGCTGCCATCTGCATTTGCCCACTGCCGATTGCCCTGTGCCGATTGCCCTGTGCCGATTGCATTGGCAGAGAAACAAGGCCGACCTTCCCGGACGGCAATCGCAGCACCCCCGCAACAGCCATCCGACGACACTCACCTGCGGCCCCGCCGGTCATGCGACAGCTTGACAGCCCGCCATTGGCTTTTCTGCCGCGCCGCAGTAATCTGGAATCCTTCCACGACACGGGAGGGGGTGTCGATGGTCCACGTCAATCATCCGTGGCTTGTGACTTTGCGCAGTGCCGCCGAAGTGCTGTCCGGAAGTGGCCGCCCGCGCATTCATTGCCTGACCGCACTGCTGCTTGGCGCCGGACCGCTGATCATGGCAGGCCACCATGCGGAAGCGTCGGAGCCGCCTGAGCTCAGCGGCGTCTGGATGTTCGGCAGTTGTGGAACGGCGCGATTCGACCTGAGCTGCATGATTCTGGCCGAAGACGACGCGTTGCTGACCGACCGCGCCCGAGGTTACCGCGACGCCATCGACGAAGCCGCCCAGCCGAAATACGACTGCGCACCGATGCCGATTCCGCACATGTGGACGGATCCGTATTCCTACAGAATCGAACAGCTCGAAGACCGCGTGCTGATTCACTACGGCAAGGACGATGTGGTGCGCACCGTCTGGCTGGAAGGTCACGGGCACGAGCGGCCGGCGGTCAGCGAATTCTTCTACTTCGGTTACTCCACCGGTCGCTATGAAGATGGCGCCCTGGTGGTGATGACAGACAGGTTCACGTTCGATCCCCAGGGGCTCAACGCGGATTTCAGGCTGCCATCGTCCACGCAGAAGCAGGTCACCGAACGCTTTGCCAGAGACGGCGACAACATCATCCTTGAAGTCACGACCATCGACGCCTTCTTCCTGCGCGAACCGTGGACATTCAGGGTGACCTCACGGCCTGATCCGTCGCCGTGGGAGGGGACCTGGGCCTGCGATCTGGAGGGTGCGCGGCACTCGCTCAGGCTGATGCCACCGATGTACCCGGACGACCCGCCGGTGGAGCGGCTCGTCTACTGACAGGCACATGGATACGCGGGGAAATTGGATGAGAAGGAAAAATCTGCAAGTCCTCAAGGTGCTGTGGCCAGCCGCTCTGTGCATCGGATTCCCGATCACTGCCGTTCAGGCGCATCACAGCACCACGGGCCTTTATGATGACACGCAGGTGCTGGAACTGACCGGCGTGGTCAAGCGCTGGCGATTCACGAACCCCCATCCGTTTCTCATTCTCGAGGTGGAAGGGCCGGATGGCGAGATGATCGAGTGGGATGTGAGTTACGGCGGCGCCGCCGTCGTACATCTGCGAAGACAGGGCTACACCGTGGACACCTTCAAGGCGGGCGACGTCATCAACCTGAGAGGTCGACCGGCCCTCGCGGAAGGCGTGCACGGCCTCCTCATTCAGGGCCACCCCACGAACCCTGATGGCGAGCAGGTGGTGGCAGGCGGTTCGATGTTCTGAAGGCCCGCCGGTCTCTGTGCAGTCGTGCCTGCGGCCGCGGCACACTCAGCCATGCATCGAGCGGCTACACCGCTCGCGGTCACAACACCTGACGGCGCGATACGATCGATCGCGTTTGGTAGTATGTGCTCACGCGCAAGGAGTGATCGATGGCCCAGCACGGTACCAGGCAGCTGCGCAACATCGCCATCGCCGGTCATACCGGATCGGGCAAGACCACCCTGATCGAGGCGCTGCTGGCCGGATGCGGCACCATTCGCCACGCTGGCAGCATCGAACGCGGCGATACCGTCAGCGACTACTCCGATCAGGAGAAGCGCTATCTTCACTCCCTCGATGTTGCGCTGTGCCCGCTGGAGCACGACGGTATCCACGTCAATCTGCTGGACACGCCCGGCTATCCGGATCTGATCGGCCGGACGCTCGCGATCATGCCGGCCGTGGAGACGGTCGCCGTCGTGATCAATGCCGAAGCCGGCATCGAGCTGGTCACGCAGCGCGTCATGGAAGCGGCGGAGGCGCGCAGGCTGTGCCGGTTGATCATCGTCAACCGCATCGATTCCGAACATGCGCAACCGGCCCGCGTGCTCGAGCAGATCACTGCCGCCTGGGGCAATCGCTGTCTGCCACTGAATCTGCCGGCGCGGAACGGTGAGGCGGTGGCGGACTGCTTTTTCGAGCCGGCCGACGTAGCGCCGGATCTGTCGTCCGTTGAAGCGGCCCATACACAGATCACGGATCAGGTGGTGGAGCTGGACGACAAGCTGATGGAACTGTACCTGGAACAGGGCGAGGACATCTCTCAGGAACAGCTGCATGACCCGTTCGAGCGCGCACTGCGTCGCGGGCACCTGGTCCCGGTGTGTTTCGTGTCCGCGCTGACCGGCGCGGGCATACGTCAGCTGCTGAGGATTTTCACGCGACTCATGCCTGACCCGCTGGAAGGCAATCCGGCCGAGTTTCTCGATGGTGACGACAGGCCCGTGCGCATCAACGGCGCCAGTCAGAACGACTTTGTCGGACACGTGTTCAAGGTCAACGTCGACCCCTACATGGGTACGCTGGCAACGTTTCGCGTTCACCAGGGCGGCCTGCATTCGGGCGAACAGGTATTTGTTGGCGCAGGACGCAAAGCCGTGCGGCTGGCACATCTGTATCAGCGGCGAGGCAAGGAGCTGATCGAGATGCCGCGCGTCGTCGCCGGCGACATGTGTACGGTGGTCAAGATCGAGGATCTGCACTTCAACGACGTATTGCATTCGTCCCGCGAGCAGCACGCATTGCACATCAGAGGCGTCGAACTGCCGGCGCCCATGCACGCCGTAGCCCTGGAGCTCAAGCATCGAGGCCAGGAAAAGAAGCTGTCCGACGCGCTGCATCGGCTGGTTGCTGAAGACCCGAGTCTGCGGATCGACTTTCATACACAGGCCAATGAGACGGTCCTGCACGGACTGGGTGAACTGCACCTGCGCCTCGTACTTGAACGCATGCGCGACGAGTTCGGCCTCGAACTCACGACGCGGCCTCCGCGTATCGCCTACCGCGAATCGATCACGCGTTCGGCGGAAGGTCATCATCGCCACAAGAAGCAGACCGGTGGCGCCGGTCAGTTCGGCGAAGTGTTCGTGCGCATCGAACCGCTGGCGCGCGGGCTGGGCTTCGAGTTCGTGAACAGGGTCGTGGGCGGGGCGATTCCCGGGCAGTTCATCCCGGCAGTGGAGAAGGGCGTGCGCCAGGCACTGGCTGAAGGCGCCGTCGCCGGCTACCCGCTACAGGACCTGCGCGTGATCGTTCACGACGGCAAGCATCATCCTGTCGACTCCAAGGAGGTGGCATTCGTTGCCGCCGGACGCAAGGCTTTTCTCGACGCGGTGCGCAACGCGGGCCCGGTGGTGCTGGAGCCGATCGCCAGTATGGAGATCACCGTGCCCCCGGGACATGTGGGCGACATCACCGCGCACCTGGCCAGCATCCGCGGCCGCATCTTCGGCACCGCAACACCATCGCCGGATCAGGTCGTCATCCAGGCCGAGGTGCCGCTGGCGGAACTTGAAGATTTTCAGACGACGCTGAAATCGCTGACCAGCGGTGAGGGGATTTTCACCATGGCGCTGGCCCGATACGAGCCCACACCCGCCGCCGTGCAGCGCGATCTGGAACGGTCGTTCCGGCCTGCGGCGCACGACGACTGAGAACCACCGGCAGGCGCCGGGACGCGATGGCGGCCGCCATGTGCGAAGCGCTGCCTCTGCCTCTGCCACGTCCGATCGGCAACCACCACCGGACCGATGACGCTGTCATACAACTGTCACGCGCGTTTCATATGAATGTCACCGCGCCCGATCAGACTGCGCGGCACATGGCGTTAGAACGCTGCTACACAATTCCCCCTTACGAACGCAGAAAATCCGGAGAGTTCGCAATGAAAAAGCAAATCCTGGCCGTCGCCGTCGCCGCGGCCCTCACGAGCCCGGTCGTCGCGCTGGCTGACATCCAGTTTTATGGTCGCGCTCATGTCAGCGTCGACTGGCTGGATAACGGCGAGGACACCGCCATCAACACGTCGAGCAACTCCAGTCGCCTCGGGTTTCGTGCCAGCCACGAGCTCAATGAATCCCTGAGCGCGATCATGCAGATCGAGCAGAACATCCGCTACGAGAACGGTGCCGGCAGCTTTGCCAGCCGCGACTCGTTCGTCGGGCTGCGCGGCGACTTCGGCCAGTTCCGCCTGGGCTTCTTCGATACGCCGCTGAAAGCCGTACGCAGCAATACGGACTACTTCGGCGACCAGATCGGTGACGCGCGCAACCTGACACGCGTCCGCGATGGCTACTCCGGCAGTGACTACGACTTCGATACCCGCTTTCGCAACGGCATTCACTACCGCACGCCGTCGTTCAGTGGTGTAACGATCGATCTTCACTACTCGACGAACACCGACGCCGGCACCACGACCGACAATGACAACGATGCGATGAGCACGAGCATCACCTACCGTAACGACAATCTGTACCTGTCCGCGGCGTTCGAGCGCAAGAGCGAAAGCTCAAGCGATGCCACCCGCCTGGGCTTCAAATACGACTTCGGCGACTTCGAGCTGGCGGGACTTGCGCAGTTCGCAACGGTGAAGGGTGCAACCGGATTCACCACCGACCAGGATGTCGACACCTTTGGCATTGGCGGCAGCTACTCGCTGGGCAGCAAGACAACACTGAAGGCGCAGTACTACTGGCTTTCCGCCGATGGCGTCGATCGTGATGCGAACATGATCGCACTGGGTATGGACTACCGCATCGCACGGCCTTTCCGTCTGCTGTTTGCCGTTGCCAGAACCAGCAACGACGACAATGCGCGCTACTCCATGTCACGTGGTGGTCGCGATACGCAGATCGCCACGGCAGTATCGGGCCTGGATCACAGCGGCTTCTCGCTGGGCTTCCGCTACGATTTCTGATCGTCCGCTGAAGCGAGCTGTACGACGGCGTCGGGGACTGCGTCGTTCACCGGAAAGCCCCGCTGGCAGCAGCGGGGCTTTTTCTTTGAACGGCTGCGGGAACGGCTGCGGGAACGGCTGCGGGAACGGCTGACCGCAGGAACGATCGCCCGATTGACTCCGCCAGCAGCGCCCGCGATGCTGGCAACCGGGTTTCAGGTCGAGCCGATCCATGGGTTATCTGCAGAGCATTGTGCTGTTCTTCGCCGCGGCGGTCGTGATGGTGCCGCTGTTCCGGCGTCTCGGACTGGGTGCCGTGCTGGGCTATCTGGCGGCCGGTGTTGCGATCGGTCCCTGGGGCCTGGCGCTGATTGACGATGTGGACAGCATTTTCGCGTTCTCGATGATCGGCGTGGTGCTGCTGCTGTTCCTGCTTGGCCTGGAAATGAAGCCCTCGCGGCTGTGGGCACTGCGGCGTCTGGTGTTCGGTCTGGGCAGCCTTCAGGTGTTGATCACCACGGGCGTACTGACCGCGCTGGCGTGGCTGTGGCTCGGGAATCTGCTGTGGGCCGCTCTGATCGCGGTGGCGATGACACTATCGGGCACGGCGCTGAGCCTGCAGATGCTGGCCGAACGCGGCCAGGTGAATTCACGTCTGGGACGCAGCGCATTCTCGATACTCCTGTTTCAGGATCTGGTGTCGATCCCGCTGCTGGTGCTGGTGCCGCTACTCGCGCCGGTGACCGTGGATGCCGGCAACGACCGCAGCCTGCTGCTGCAGCTGGGCGAGGGTCTGGGAGTGGCGCTGCTGGTGGTGATCGGTGGTCACTACCTGCTCAAGCCCTACTTTCGCATCATCGCGGCCACCGGGGTGCGCGAGATTTTCATTGCCGCCGCGCTGCTCGTGGTGCTCGGCGTGGCGCTGATCATGGATTTCTTCGGCCTGAGCATGGCGCTGGGCGCGTTCCTCGCCGGCGTACTGCTTGCCGACTCGCAGTACCGCCATCAGCTGGTCACCGACATCGATCCGTTCAAGGGGCTGCTGCTGGGTCTGTTCTTCATCGCAGTGGGCATGACCCTTGATTTCGGACAGATCATCGAGCGCCCGAGCGAAACCCTGACCGTACTCGCGGTACTGTGCGCGGTGAAAATCGCCGTGCTGATCTGGGTGGGCCGACTGCTGGGGCTGTCACGATCCGACAGCACCGGACTGGGCTTTGCAGTGTTTCAGGGGGGTGAATTCACGCTGGTGCTGCTGGCGCTGGCAGTGGACTACGCGGTATTGCCGGTACCGCTGGTCGATCAACTGCTGGTGGCCGCGATTCTGTCCATGGTGCTGACACCGTTCCTTTATCGGGCCCAGGAACGCTGGCTGCAGCCGCGGCTTCAGTCGAAAAAGGCCGAGCGCCCGTACGACGACATCCGGCCTGAAGACCAGTCACGCGTCATCATCGCCGGCTTCGGCCGCGTCGGTCAGATCGTCGCGCGCAACCTCGCGATGCTGAAAATCCCGTTCACAGCGCTGGACATCAATTCAGAGCACGTGGAGTTCGTCGCCCGCTACGGTAACCGCATTCACTTCGGTGACGCGACCAATCCCGCGCTGCTTGAAGCCGCCGGCCTGCGCGACGCCACCGTGCTGGTGATCGCGATCGGCAACATGGAGACCTCCACTCGCCTCGCCGCACTGGTTCACGAACGGTATCCGCATGTTCGCGTCTTCGCACGCGCCCACAATCGTGCGCATGCGCTGGAGCTCATGGCCACCGGCGCACACTACGTGATTCGCGAAACGCTGCTGTCGAGTCTGGACATGGCACGTGCCGTACTCGACTCTCTGGGAATTCGCGGGCCGCGCAACACGGTGGAGATCTTCCGTCTGCACGACGAGAAAATGCTGCTGGCGCAGCGCGAGGCCCGGCATGATCCGGATGAGATGATTCGCATCAGCCTGGAAGGCCGCGGAGCACTTCGGGAACTGTTCGACAGCGACCGCTCGGTGACTGCCGAAGACGGCAACGCGCCAAAGACGGACGCTCCCGAATAGCAGCAGATGCGGGTGGATACCGGGCTACTGCTGACTGATACGACCAACACCAGGCTCGCCAGCCTGCTCCAGCTGCGCCCGCTCATGCCTGGCAATATCCAGCCATTCGCGCTGACTCCGACGCACATGTTCGGGTGCAAGTCGCGCATCCCTGAGAATGGCGGCAAGCAGGTTGCGGGCCTGAGCGATGTCGCCCGTCTGTCTGCAAAGCATGGCGTAACGAACACGTGCCTCGGCACCGGGATAGTAGTCCGCCAGTGCGGCGTATTCCTCCAGCGCGCGAGCCGTGCTGCCGCTGGCTTCCAGCGCGCGCGCATGCAGCAGATGGCCATCCGGCGCATGAAACCCGGGATTCGTGGCGCGCAGGGCCTCGATGGTTGCTATCACATCCGCGTGACGATTCGCAGCAAACTGCGCGTCGGCCAGTGCCAGCAACAGCTTGGGGTCGTCCTCGAACAACCCGGTGCGCGCGGCGTTGCAGATCCGTATTGCTTCATCGCAGCCGCCCGTCGCGGTCAGCTCCTGCGCAAGGCGTGCTGCGGTGTCGACGTTGGCGTTGCGTTCGTATTCAAGTCGCGCTTCGCGCACACCGCGACCGGGGTCGACGGCGGACTGTACGCGACGGACGGCACGCCGTCCCGTCAGGCTCTGGGTCAACGATGGCAGGACTTCGAACAGCGTGTAGACCAGAAGTCCGACCACTGGCAGCAGCGCGATCACCAGAATCCACCACCGCTCACGTCCGGTACGCAGCACGTGCATGATCGCGAGACCTTTCAGAACAAGCAGAACGATGGCGTAGGGCATGTCATTGCCTCATGCGTCGCGACAGGTCGTCGACGGCGTTCGCCGACCGACCTGCGGGACCAAGCATCGCATGTACTCTGGCACGCATGGCATCATCCGCGTTCACCAGCCAGTTCACGCCGGCGGCGGTCTGCGCCGCAACAGCCACGCCGTTGCGGTAGACGATGCGGTGACCGGCCAGTGCCGGCACGCGCGCGGCCGTCGCGGTGAGAGCGACCATCGCCAGCGGATCGGCCGCCGACAGTGCCAGCCATTCATCGGCGTCATGGTTGCGTCGCACACGGCGCAGGCGTTCCACCGCGTCGGTCAGCGCGAACTGTTCACCACCCAGCACTTCCACGAAGCGGCCGCCACGAATCTCGCCGCGCGCCTCCCAGCGGCGGAAGTGCTCGAGCAGAGCGCGCCAGGGTGGCAGCGCGGTTTCTCGCGCCAGTACGGCGCGGCAGACGATGCCGTAGCGGTGCAGCAGCGTGCGCGCGGCATGCTCGGTGGCGTCGCGCAGCAATTCGCCATGGTCTCCGGCGACCGCCGGAAGCAGCGCCCAGCGACCGGCGGCATCGAAGCTGACCGCGGCACGACGACGACTTCTGCCGTGAAAGCCGCGGCGCCGGCTTTGCGGCACCAGCAATGCGCGCAGCCCGTTCACCGAGTCCGCCGTCACCATCCCGCGCGCCACCAGCTCACCCAGCGCCTCTTCCACCTGCACGCGCAGCAACCCGGTGCGTTCAACCAGCTCCATGAAGAACAGCGCACCATGCGCGGTGAGCGCCTGATGCACGCGGTCGGCCGAGGCCGATAACGGTGCGATGGCCGTCTCATCGCATTCGGCGAGCACCCGCCAGCAGGACAGCGATGCGCGCGGCACCAGCATGATCGGCGATGCCGCCACCGTGGTCGGCCGCGCCGACACCGGCGCGCCACCGGGACGCGGACGCCACCAGACTACGCGGCCGCTGGTCGATAGCCTGTCCATCAGATCGCCGCCATAGGCCGCGATTCGGGCCGGCAGCACGTCGCGCTCCCAGGCGATCGCCGGCAGCGCCATGCCTTCCAGCTCGGTGAGCACCGCGTACACCGCTTCCTCGCCCTCGCGACGTTCGTCACCCAATCCCTGCCAGGCAAACAGAAAACGCTGATAGTCGGCCAGCGTCACCGGCTCGATCTCGCTGCGCAGCCGTTTCAGCGTGTAGCGATGGATGCGCGCAAGCAGTCGACGTTCGCACCACTCACCAGCCGGCTCACCGGGTGAGAAACTGCCGTGCATCGCGAAGCCTTCCTGCTCCAGCGCCGCCAGCGGTGCGGCCATCGCTTTTTCGGTGAGGCCCAGTGGTGCGGCGAGCCGTGTCGCCGTGACCGGACCGAGACCTTCCATGCGGCTGCGTACCACTTCACGCAGCGCATCGTCGCTCGTGGCCGGCGCGCCGTTCGTGGCTGGCAGCGCGGCGGGTCGTTCGCCCTCCACGGCACCGTCGGCGAATGCGAGTTCGAGTTCGGCCAGGCGTTCGGCGCTGACCCACAGTCGCTCTCCACCAGCCGGCCGGAACACGCCAGCACGTCGATCACTCACCAGCGTTGCGAACAATGACGCAGCGGCATCGCTCAATGCGCGGCCCTCGGCCTCGGTGAGAAAGCCGAGCAGCGCCAGTGCCTCGTGCAACTCCTCCGCATCGCGCACATCCGGCCACGCTTCGCTACGCACACGGTCGATGGCCGCCGGATCCAGACGGCCCAGCTCCGCTGCCTGCTGCGGGTTCATGTAGCGACGCGACTGCACGGCCAGCGTGCGCCGCTCCTCGGCCGGTGCGTCGTCCAGGAAGGCGTAGGGCTTGGCGCCCAGCACCTCCTGCGCGAGCGGCGACGGACTCGTCAGCTCCCGGCACAGCACCGTCACCTCGCCCTGCTCGATGCGTGCCAGCAGGCGCTCCAGACCGTCGATGTCCATGGCCACGTTCAGACAGTCGGACAGCGTCTGCGCAACCAGCGGATGGTCGGGAATTTCGCGATCACCGCCCCCGAGATTCTCCGCGCAGGCCAGCTGATCGGGGAATACGACGGCGAGCAGATCTTCGGCGTCGGTGCGCTGAAACTGCGCCGGCGCACGACGGCCATTGCGAAAACGTCTCACCGCCAGCGCCGTGGTTGCGTTCCAGCGCCAGCGCGCCGGGAACAGCGGTGCGCCGAGCACAGCCTGGGCAAGCACGTCGCGCACCGTGGTGCTGCGCAGGTAGCCGATCACTTCTTCCAGCGCAAAGCTGTGCACGGCACCCAGCGATATGACGATGCTGTCGTCCAGCGCCGCCGCCTGCAGCTCGAAATTGAAACGACGGCAGAAGCGTTTGCGCAGCGCCAGTCCCCACGCACGGTTCAGGCGCGAGCCATGCGGTGAGTGAATCACCAGATGCGTGTCGCCGGCTTCATCGAAGAAGCGCTCGAAGATGATATGGCGGTCGTCGGGCAACCCGTTCAATGCCAACCGGGCGGTGCCCAGGTAGTCGACGAGCTGACCGGCGGCCGCGGCGGCCAGGCCGGTTTCGGCGGCAATCTGCAGCGCAACCGTGTCGGTAGTCGCGGTGGGCGGCCCATCGGTCGCGGCCAGCAGCGTCCCCACCCGGGCGCGCAGCCGCGCCACCGCCGCGGACAGTTCGTCCGTGCGCCCCAGCGCCTCACCGAGCCAGAACGGAATGTTGGGCGGCTGCCCCTGCGCGTCTTCAACAAACACCTTGCCTCTGCCGATCCGGCGTATGCGGTATGAGGTGTTGCCGAGCTGGAATACGTCTCCCGGCAGGCTTTCGATCGCGAAATCCTCGTTCAGCGTGCCGATCACCTGCTCGGCGGGCAGCAGCACGGCGTCGTAGTCGAACTGATCCGGAATGGCACCGCCATTGGTGATCGCGGTGAGCTGTGCGCCGCGGCGACCACGCAGTACACCATTCACGCGATCATGGTGAACATGCGCACTGCGACGGCCACGCTGCGTGCTGAAGCCATCGGCCAGCATGGCGACGACCGCATCGAAGGTCTCGCGTGTCAGCTCGCGATAGCAGGCCGCGCCGCGCACCAGCGCGAACAGCTGATCGGCAGGCCACTCACGCAGGCCCACTTCGGCCACAAGCTGCTGTGCGAGCACGTCCAGCGCACCATCGCATAGTCGAATTGCATCCAGTTCTCCGCGACGCACGCTGTCCAGCAGCGCCGCGGATTCCACGAGTTCATCGCGCGACAGCGGAAACAGCCGACCCATGGGCACGCGCCCCAGACCGTGGCCGGAACGGCCCACACGTTGCAGAAACGCGGCGATCGACCGCGGTGAACCGAGCTGACAGACGAGATCGACGTCGCCGATGTCGATGCCCAGCTCCAGCGATGATGTGGCAACCAGTGCGCGCAGCTGGCCGTCCTTGAGGCGCTGCTCGGCGTTGAGCCGCAGCGCCTTCGACAGACTGCCATGATGCGAAGTGACCTGATCCTCGCCCAGGCGCTCCGCCAGATGCCGCGCCGCGCGTTCGGCATGACGGCGCGTATTCACGAACACCAGCGTGGTGCGGTGTTCCGCGGCGAGTGAAGCGATGCGGTCGTAGACTTCGGTCCAGACCTCGTTGGACATGATCGCTTCCAGCGGCGAGGCGGGCAGTTCCAGCGCCAGATCGCGCTGCCGTGCATGGCCTTCGTCAATGATGGTGCAGGGTGCATCGGGGTCGCCCGTGAGGTAGGTGGCGATGGTCGCCAGCGGACGCGTGGTGGCCGAGATGCCCACCCGCGTGGGCCTGGCATTGCCCGAGGCTTCGCACAGCGCATCCAGCCGCTGCAGCGACAGCGCCAGATGCGCGCCGCGCTTGTTGCCGGCCAGCGCGTGGATCTCATCCACGATCACCGTTGCGACCGTGGCCAGCATGCGACGGCCGGAATCGGATGTGAGCAGAATGTACAGCGACTCCGGCGTCGTCACCAGAATGTGCGGTGGACTGCGGCGCATGCGCGCGCGTTCGCTCTGCGGCGTGTCGCCGGTGCGCACCCAGGCGCGTATCGGTGCATCGCCCATCATGCGCGCGGCCAGTTCGCGGCGAATGCCGGCCAGCGGCGCCTCGAGATTCTTCTGCACGTCGTTGGACAGTGCGCGCAGCGGCGACACGTACAGCACACGCGTCTCGTCCACGAGCTGATCACGCCCGGCAGCGTGCACCAGGTCGTCGATCACGCCGAGAAACCCGGCCAGCGTCTTGCCCGAGCCGGTGGGTGCACTGATCAGTGTGGCGTGGCCATCGGCGATCGCTTCCCAGGCAGCAAGCTGCACCGCGGTGGGCGCATTGAACTCACCGGCAAACCAGCCGGTCACGGCCGGATGAAAGCGCTGCGGAAGCATCGCCCCAGCTTAAGCGAAACGCTCGCGTAATGGAAAAGGCGGGCGGTTCGATCCATGCGCTCCCGCAGAGGCCGGGACGCGGGTCGGGGCCCGACGGTCAGAAGGGGCCGGCTGTCGGAAAAGGTTGAAGGACCGGCGGGACGAAACCATTCCACCGGTCCTTCGGCTCACTGGCAGCGGGGGGAGTCACGACCAGTGAGGGGCAGTTGCAGCGGGCCGCTGCTTTACTCTTCGTTCGTTGCGCAATGCTCGGCGACCGCACGCATGTACTCGGTGCGGCTCAGGCCCAGCGGGGACTCGGTCTCGATATCGGCGAACGCATTCGACAGACACGGCAGCTCCCGGGCTTCCTCGCGCGAGATGTAACCGTTGTCATCCGCGTCCAGCTCATCGAAGGACGGCGGCTGCGCGAACGCGGTCGACGCCGAGCCAAGTGCGAACATGGCGACGGTGAGGGGTGCCAGACTGAAGGCTGCAAGCTTGTTCATGGTTATCTCCTGATGCGAAATTGGCTGACTGACTGATCCTCGGAACTACGAGCGGAAAGGGGGGCTTTGCGCACAAGTTCTTTCGGTCTCGGAAGCTGTATTGCACGACCTGTGCCAACCCGGTTCGTGCAGTGGAAATACAGGGGTTGCAGAGAGGCGCACCGGGCCGAAGTCGTTTTTCCGGACAGCAAGCGTCGTGAATTGGGAACGCGTCAGCGGGCGATTTCGCGCACAGTCGGATACAACAGCGCATCGACTGAGCATTGGCGCTGCCAGAAGGGGTGTCACGATTGCACGACAAGCCCGTTGCGGCACGGTGGCGGTGGCGGATGCGGGGGCTGCCCGATCAGCCGCTCACATGCCGGGCACGGCGCAACGCGTCGACTTATAATCCCCGGACACTCCTCTTTCCCTCCCCCGGTGTTTGCAATGCGAATGACCCGCAAGGACTTCATGGCCTGGCCGCACAAGGCCATCACCCTGCTTGGCATGTCGGGTGTGGGCAAGACCACACTGGCCTACAAGCTGCCGAAGGACGACTGGTTTCACTACTCCGGCGACTATCGCATCGGCACCCGTTACCTGGATGAACCGATTCTGGACAACATCAAGCGCCAGGCCATGCAGGTGGGTTTTCTGCGGGAGCTGCTGCGCAGCGACTCGATCTACATCGCCAGCAACATCACGGTACACAACCTCACACCGGTCTCGACGTTCCTGGGCAAGATCGGCAGGCCGGACCTCGGCGGACTGCCGGTGGATGAATTCAAAAAGCGGCAGCGCCTGCACCGGGAGGCCGAGATCGGCGCGATGCGCGATGTGGCCGGCTTCATCATCAAGGCGCGCGAGATCTACGGCTACGACCACTTCATCAACGACGCCGGCGGCAGTGTCTGCGAACTGGACGATGAGCAGACCGAAGTGACGCTGGCCGAGAACACGCTGATCCTGTACCTGCGCCCGGACGACAGCCTTGAACAGGAGCTGGTCGAACGTGCGATTCGCAGCCCGAAGCCGATTTACTACAACGAGGACTTCCTGGACGACAAGCTTGCCGGGTATCTGCGTGAGAACGGCCTGGAGAGCCCGAACGACATCGTGCCGGACGAGTTCGTGCGCTGGATATTCCCCTCACTGGTCGAGCACCGCAGGCCTCGATATCAGAGGATTGCCGACCGCCACGGCTATACGGTGAACGCACGCGACTTCGAGCACGTCAGGGGCGAGAGCGACTTTCTGGAACTGATCTCCAGCGTACTGGAGTAAGGCGTGCCGGAGTAACGCGCCAGCTCAGAACACGAACGCCAGTATCCAGCACAGGGCCAGCGTGGCCACGGCCGCGCCGCCCCAGGTCTGCTGCACCTGGCGTGCACGCGGAATCCTGAACCGCGCAAGCAGCACGCCGAAGCCGAAGCCGGCTATGAAGCCGGTGAGATGCGCGAAGATGTCGGTGTTCTCACCACCAGTGCCGGTGAACGCCAGCAGGCCGATACCGGCCACCACCGGCGCGATGCGCTCCTTCCACGGCGTACCGGCGAGAAAGCCGGCGCGCCAGGTGTAGGCCACCAGCAGACCCAGCGCGCCGAATACGGCCGTGGAGGCGCCGATCGCACGATGCGTGTCCGCCTGGATCAACGCGTTGAGCAGATTGCCGGCCATGCCGGCCGCCACGATCGCGGCCCAGCCCAGGCCACTGCCGAGATAGCGGCTGACGAACAGGCCAAAAAAGGCGCCGAAGCCGATATTGCCGACCAGGTGGCCGAACTCCACATGCAGCGTCAGCGCCGTGGCCGTGCGCCACAGCTCTCCGCCGCGCACCCGGCCGGCATCCATCATGCCCTGCGTCAGCCAGTCCAGGCCGAACGCCATCCTGCCGGTGAACGCGGCAATCACCGTTATCAGCAGAACGTATGCCCAGACGCCAACCCAGCCACTGTCCACGGACTCGATCGACCGGCGCCCGGCCGGTCGCGGCTGATTCTCGCGGACGTAGTTGACGATCTCCTCGCGGGCCAGCGGCGCCGACTGCACCGGCACGGACAGCCGCCACAGGCCGTCCTCCCGCACATACTGATGCTTCACACCACGGGCGGCGAGCATCAGGCCCAGCTCGGCGCACTCCTGTTCGCGGCGTCCTTCATAGACAACCATCCAGTACTCGGTGGGATAGTCCATCGGCTGATCCTACGGCGTCGCGCCCGATATGGGAAAATGCCGCCATGAGCGACACACTGCACTGCTACAAATGCGGCTATTCGCTTGCATCATTGAGCCTGCCGCTGGCGCGCCTCGATGAATGTCCGCAATGCCGCACCGAACTGCACGTCTGCCGCATGTGCAGGCACTACGACAAGACCGTGGTGCGCGCCTGCACCGAAGACGATGCGCCGGAGATTCGCGACAAGGAGCACGCCAACTTCTGCGACTACTTCAAGCCGTCGCCGGATGCCGGCGACAGCGCCGAATGGCGGCGCGAGCAGCAGGCGAGAGCGCAGCTGGACGCGCTGTTTGGTGAAGACGAAGCGTCTGGCGGCGGTGTGGCAGCGACACCGGCCGACGAACAGGCCGACGCCGAGGCGCGCCGGCGCGCCGAAGCGCTGTTCCGCAAGTAGCCGCGTTGCGGGGACGGTTCGCCCCGGGAACGGCGCCTTGACATCGCGTCCACGTGACGCAAACTCGCGGTGTCGGAGTCGGTCGGGAGCCGAAGTATGCGCATAGCAGTTACCGTCGCGGCGATCATGACCGCGGCACTGGCTGCCGGCTGCGCAGGCAATGCGCAACGCGGCACCACAGCGGCGGCGACGCCGCCCACAGCGGAATCCTTCCAGCGCGATGGGGTGATCCGTGAAGCCGAAGCGTTTTTCGGCCGCGGCGCGCGCGGTCTTGCCGATGTGCTCAACCGCGTGCTTGGCGAACGAGGTCCGCCGGACGGCTACATTCGCGGTGAAGAGGGGGGCGGCGCGGTTGGCGTAGGCTTTCGCTACGGGCACGGCATTCTCTACATGAAGGACGGCACATCCATGCCGGTCTACTGGCGCGGTCCGTCGCTTGGCCTGGACATAGGCGGCAGCGCGGCCAAAGCCTTCATCCTCGTCTACGACCTTCCGGATGCGGATTCGCTGTTCCAGCGCTACGGCGGTGTCGAAGGCAGTCTGTACTATGTGGGGGGCGTGGGCATGAACTACAACCGCAACGGTGAGACCGTGCTTGCGCCGGTACGCATGGGCGTGGGATGGCGCCAGGGCATCAGCGTGGGTTATCTGCACCTGTCACGCGAACGCTCCTGGCTGCCTTTCTGAGCATCGCCCGGCGGACTATTCGGGTTCCTCCGGCGCCATCCTCTGCAGACGCTCGAACTGCTCGGCAATCGCCTCGGCATTGCGTTCGATGAACTGCAGATGCTCGGCGGTGACCCATTCGAACATCGATCCGTTGCCCATACCGGCCGCGTGCATCTGAAACGTGATGAACGCCGGGATCAGCGTGGCATTGATCAGCGCATACTCGCGCACGGAAATGCCGGCGCTTTCGATCGCCTCGCTCACGACGGGCGACGAGTTGACGAAATCCACCATCTCGCGCAGTTCCCGTTCCGTGCCGAACTCTTCGGTCGCCTCACTCATGCCGTCGAGCAGCGAGGGGTCGGCACGCAGTTCCAGGTACACGTTCTCGCTGGCCTCCACGTACGCCCGCACCAGCTCCATGTTCAGACTGAACTCACGGGGATTCAGGGAATTGTCCTGCGCCTGCGCAAGCGCGCCGGCAACCATGAATACCGCGCCGGCCAGCCAGGCCAGACGGGTATGGAGAAATGTATTCATAACGTAGAGCTCCGGGATCATTGCCGGGCAGTCTAGCCCAAAACCCCTTCGACGGCAGTTCGTGGCTGTTGGCTTCCAGACACGAATGCAGTATCTATACCGTTCCGCCGCGCATGCGGTATCTGCTGACCCAGGGGAATCACCGATGACTGCAAACGTATGCCACTCCCGGGCGGGCGCTCCCCGCAGAGCCAGCCGAACTGCGGCATCCGTCGCCGCCTCCGCTGTTTCCGCGCTGCTGCTGACCCTGGTCGGCACGGGTGCCGGGGCACAGGACAGCGGGGATTATGTCATCCCTGCATCCACACCCGACCACATCCGACTGGCCGTGGAGTCCCCGGCGCGCACCGACGAACACCGCGCCCGCGATCCGAATCGCCTGCCGGCCCAGGTGCTGACGCTGTCGGGCATCCAGCCTGGCGATCACATCATCGAACTGGCCGGCTTCGGGCTCTACTACACCACCATGCTCGCCGAGGCGGTCGGGTCTGAAGGCCGCGTGGACATGTACGACCTGCCCTACACCGAACGCTTCGGCGGCGAAGCGGCGCGCGCATTCGTGGCCGACAGGCACAACGTTTCCTACAACCTCGAGGACTACAACGCCGTTGAACTGCCGCAGAACGTGGATGCCGTGTTCAACGTGCTGTACTACCACGACCTGGTGCCGCAGGACATCGACACCGCCGCTTTCAATGCGAAGATCCTTGCTGCCCTCAGGCCCGGCGGAATCTATCTCGTGATCGACCACAAGGCCGAGGACGGCTCCGGCTGGCGCGATGCCGCGACCATCCACCGCATGGGCGTGGAAACCATTGTCGAGGAAGTCACGGCCGCCGGGTTCGAGCTTGTGATCGACAGCGACCTGCTGGCCAACCCGGATGACGATCGGACGCAGATGGTGTTTACGCCCGGCACGCGCGGCGCCACCGATCGCGCGCTGTTCGTGTTTCGCAAGCCGGAATGACGTGCGGCACGGTTCGGTCCCCGAGGTTGGCCGTTCGTCCGGCAAACCGGTTTGCCAGTACAAGCTTCCTGAGCGGATAATGTCCGCCGAAGCCACTTTCCTGGAGGCGCGGACAAGGCCCGACCAGCGAATCGGGCCACCATGAATACGGGGATGTCGCAGGCCACCTGCCAGTTTGTTGTTGACGATCTGACGCTCGAGCGCGGCGCCAGCGAATCCCTGCAGGAGCAGATCCTGATGTTCCTGCGTCGCAGCATACGCTGCGGCCGATTGCCGCCGGGCAGTCGCATGCCATCGTCGCGTTTTCTGGCAGCCGCAAACGGCGTCTCGCGCACCACCGTCGTCGAGGTTTACGCCAAGCTTCAGTCCGAAGGCTGCATCGTCGCCAGACCACGGGCGGGTTATTTCGTTGCCGAGTCGCAGCCATCGGCGCACCACGACGCCGCAGCGTCACCCTCCGAGCAGACACCCTCAACGGGTACGGGCTCCGGACGCGCGCGTGACCGCGCCCGCGGCTCGTCGGCGGCGTGCACCACTGCCGGCTATCAGAATCTGCCGCTGGCGCCGGGGATTCCCGCCGTGGACCGGTTCCCTTGGCGGCAGTGGACACGGCTGTCGGCCCAGGTGCTGCGCCGCCACGCGTCACGCGCCTTCGCATTCGCCGATCCGCGAGGCGAACTGCCATTGCGCGAAGCCGTCGCCGACTACCTCACGGCGTTTCGTGGCATGCCCTGCAACGCCGGACAGGTGCTGATTGCCAACGGCTCGCAGTCACTGGTCGAACTGCTGATCCGCGCCACCGGCAGACCAGGCGACCGTATCTGGTTCGAGGAGCCTGGCGACCCCAATTCCCGCGCGGTTCTGACCGGGCTGGGTCTGGAGCCGGTGCCGGTGCCGGTAGACCGACAGGGCATCGATGTGAGCCAGGGCATGCGCGCTGCACCGGACGCGCGCTTTGCGCTGGTGGCCTCATCCCATCACTACCCGCTCGCCGTGACCCTGAGCCTGCAGCGTCGACGCGCACTGCTGGCGTTCAGCGCAACAACCGGCGCGTGGATCATCGAGAACGAGATCGACTGCGACTTCCGCTTCGGGCCGCAGGCCCACGAGCCGCTGTATTCGCTGGACGATGCCAACCGAGTGATCTATCTGGGCAGCTTCAACAAGGCGGTCGCGCCCGGCCTGCGTGTGGGATATGCCGTGGTGCCCGAGGAGCTCGCGGCCAGACTGACGCCGACATCCTCGCCGGTCGGGGTGCACCAGCAGCTGCTGCTGGCCAAGTTCTGGGCCGCCGGTCATCTGGCCTCGCACCTTCGCGAACTGCGCGAAATCCATACCGAGCGACGCGAGCTGCTGCTCAGCGCCCTGCGCGAACGCGCTGCGGGACTGCTCAGCATCGACGATCCTCCGGAAGCGGGACTGCGCATTGCCGCCAAGCTGCCGGACGGCATGGATGACCGACCGGTGGTCGCGGCGGCACTGCAGGCCGGAATCGGTCTGGGACGCCCGATATCGTCGTGCTACAGCGGCACGCGGCGGCGCAATGGCATCACGCTGGGCTTTGCTTCCACGGCCCGCAAGGACATCGTGCCGGCGGTGGATCGGCTGGCCGGCGTCATCAGCCGTTACGTGTCTGCGGTCTGAGGAATCAGTCGCGGCGCGATCAGGGCAACGATCACGAACAACACCGCGAACGCCGCGAATGCCGGTGCATAGCTGCCTGTGAGGTCATGCGTGAGGCCGGTCAACGGCGTGAATGCCACGGTCATCGGAAAGACGCACAGCCGCACGGCACCATAGGCACGCCCGAACATGCTCGGCTCGAACAGCCGCGACAGCAGCGCAGCCTGCAGCGGTACAAGCGCACCGAACGCAAATCCCAACAGCACGCCACCAGCCAGCAGCGGCACGAAACCGGTGGACAGCGCGTAAACCAGCATGGTCGCCACACCCACCAGCAACGCCACCAGCGACGAACGCCGCGCCCCGAGCCGATCGATCAGCCAGCCGAACAGCGGCTTGCTGACGAACATGAAAACGCCGGTGACGGACAGGATCAGCGCCGCGCGATACTCGCCAAGATCCAGCCCCGTGTAGTGCATGAACAGATGCAGATTGACGCTGATCAGCACACCGACCATCGAGCCGAACAGCAGCGCCACGCCCCAGAACGCGCGCGACCGGAGGAACTGACCGTACGTCAGCAGCTGAGCGCGCAGCCCCGTTACCTCGCGACTGGCCGGCTCACCCGCGGATGCGGTTTCCCGCGGAGCATCGCTGGCTGCGGCAGGCGCACCATCCGGCCGCTGACCGATGTCCTGAGGTCGCTGGCGGACCATGATCGTGACCAGCGGCAGTACGAACAGCAGTAGCACGCAGCCAAAGGCCGCGTAGCCGAAGCGCCAGCCGGCGTTCTCCATCAGCCACACCGCCACCGGAGGCATGACGATGCCGGCAATCGAATACCCCATCACCGCCACGGACAATGCCAGACCACGATGCCGGTCGAACCAGTTCACCAGCAGCCGCGTGTTCGCGCTGGTGCCGATGCTGCTGGAGCCCAGTCCCATGAACAGTGCGATGAGGAACGCAAACTGCCAGACCGTCGCCGCCTGTGACATCACCAGGAATCCCGCGCCCAGCCAGATCGCGCCGCAGATCATCACGTTGCGCACCGGAAACCGGTCGAGCAGATAGCCCAGCACCGGCGAGGCGAATGCACCGGTAATCTGCACCGCGCTGAAGGCAAGGGAAATCTCCGTTCGCGACACATCGAATTCGTCGATCTGCCCGGCCGCGAATACGCCTCGCGAGTGTGCGTACATGGCGCCCGATATGAAACCGAGCACGAACGACATCGCGGCCAGGTGATAGCCGTAGAAGTCGCCGTTGAAAATGCGGCCGCCGCCGGTCTTCACACGCCACAGCCCCCATTGCAGTGGCTGGCGACTCTAACCCACTCGCCGTATAAGATGCATGCGGTATGAGTCAGGCCACGCGCCAGCCGCGGGACCCGCCCGCCCCTCCAGAACCGGCTGTCACCGCAGGCAGCGGTCTGCTGCTCAACGTGCTGCTGACACTGGGTGCCACCGCTTTGCTGTGGGCGCTGCACCTGTATGGCCGCACGCTGACAGAGCCGGCACTGATCCTTGTCTGGTTCGTCATGACGGCACTGCTCGCCACCGGTCTGTTCATACGCGCACGCATTCGCCGGCGTGCATTCCTGCTTGCTTATCTGCATGCCGACAGCGCGATTGCGCGACGCTGGCGCGGCGGTGTCGTGATGGCGGTACGCGTGTGCCTGCTGGCCGGCCTGCTGGCCGCGGTGCTGATAGTAGCGCTGCTGCGCATTGAGACAACCGCGGTGTGGGTGGCGCTGATCGCAGCAGCGCTGATGCTTGCGCCGCTGCATGCCTGCGGCGCACGCGCGCTGGCCGGGCAGGCCAATCCCGTCTGGCTGACCGAGCTGGCGTGGCGCATCGCGATCGCGGTGGTCGGCCTGCTGCTGATGGCGGCACTGGCAGCCCTCGCCTATCACCAGCCGCAGCCGGAACTGGGCGGCGTGAGGCTGGACAGTGCCGTATGGTATTTCGTCGAGCGCGAATCGGCGCGCAGCGAGCTGGCCGGCCTGCTGCTGGAGCTGGCGGCCGCCAAGGACGGGCTGAAGTACTGGCTGGGCCAGCAATTGCTGCCGCAACCGGGGGTCTCGTTCACGCAGGCGGCCGGCTGGGCGGTGATACTTGCAGAAGAAGCGCTGTTCGTGTGGTCTTATCTGTCATTACTGAGCGCCACCCTGATCGCCCGTGAACACATACGCACCCATCAACGCAGCCGCTGACCACAGCGCACCGCCAGGCCGCGCGGCCCGGGCGGCGGGCCTGGTACTGGTGACGCTGGCGACGCTGGCGCTGCTGTGGCTGGTCTCCAGCCATGAACAGCACGGCTGGTCGCGCACCACCGTGCCGCTGACCGTGGCCGGTGAGCACTACCGCGTGGACGCCGCCACGCTCCGCTGGCTGACCGACTTCTCCGCCGGCCACTTCGCGGCCGCACAGGGCGCCACCCGCGACGATGTGATCGCAGAACTCGACAGCCGCCTGGAGCAGGTATTTGCCACGGCCCACGATCAGATCCCGGCGTTCGCCGACTGGTACTACTCACTGGGCGGCGAGTACAGCCGTCTGACCATGGCCGTGCTGGCCTTCGCGAATCTTGCCGAGCCCGGCTACGTGGCCGCGCAGGCGGCTCAGATGCTGCTGCCGGAAGCGCAGTGGGCGGATGACCTGCTCACCCTCCAGCAGGCCACCGCGCAGGCCCTGGCGACACGCCAGCGCCAGCTGCACGACAGCTGGCTGACGACACTCACCGCAAGGCTCGCGCCGTACCGCGTGCCCGCACCCGCCAATGAAGCACAGGCGCCCGCCCAGGCACTGGCGCTGGATCCGCTGCTGGCCGCGCTGCTCGAACGCGAGGCCGACGCGCTGCAAACGCGCATTTCGCTGAGTACGCTGACGGCCGGCGGGGTGGCGGCCGGGCCAGCGCTGTGGCGGGCCGCGGGCGCGCCTCTACCATCGTCGCGACCTGAGGGACGCCTGTGGCCACGTATCTGGACGACCTGCTGGACGGCGCGCGTCGCCGCGTGGCCGAGGCCAGCGCCGCCATGCCGCTGGAACGGCTCCGCGAGCGCGCCGAGGCCCAGTCCGACCCGCCGAGCCTCACCGAGGCCCTGGCC